>JAGFIS010000022.1 GCA_024103425.1 Chitinophagaceae bacterium | reverse complement strand
CCAGAAATTCACATATCCACCTCCTATGGTCGAATTAGCTAAAAGTAGTGATATGATAGTGCATACTACAAGAAGGATACCTCCTTTTCCGCTCTCGTAAAAATCTTTAAATGTCTGGGTAATTTTCATATAACATCTATTCCCGGAAGATCAACATCATCGGGTCATTCTAGTTTAACAATAAAAATAAACAATGCTAAGCTCAAAGAGATAGGGTCGTTTATTAGTTCAGTTATTTAATCAGGCCCGTTTGAGGTTGAACAATAAACAAATCCACCTCGGGTGCAAAATTATACGAAAGGCTTTATATTTCAAAAACAGCAAGACTGCAACCCGCTTCCTGCGCTGCAGGAACGGGTTTTTTCTTAATGCTTGCGGTTCAACTTATAAATACTGTCGATCTCCGTACCCGCCGGCATTTCAAAGACAGTGTGGATGACACCATCTCCAACATCATACACCCAACCGTGAAGGTGGGGGTATTTCCCTGAGCTCCACGCATTCTGAATGATAGAAGTTTTTGCAAGATTCAACACTTGTTCTTTTACGTTCAGCTCAGTAAGCAGGCGCCTCCTGCCATCTTCAGTCTCCTGAGCTTCTATCTCAGCCCGGTGAATTCTGTACACATCCTTTATATTCCATATCCACTGATCCATCAGCCCGTAACTCTCATCCTGCATTGCCGCTTTAATGCCTCCACAGTTATGATGGCCGCAAACGATGATGTGCTTTACATTAAGTATTTCCACGGCAAACTGCAAAACACTCAAAAGGTTGAGATCGGTAGAGAGCACCATGTTGCTGATATTCCGGTGTACAAAAATCTCACCGGGCTCCGTACCTGTAATACGATCAGCCGGAACACGACTGTCGCTGCAACCAATCCACATGATTTCAGGATGCTGATGAGATGACAGTCTCTTGAAATACTCCGGGTCACGCGCTACTTTACCGGAGGCCCATTCTGCATTATTCTTTAATAGTTTATAGTAACTGTCCAAATGAACTTGTTTTACATGTTCAATCCGCCACAGGTGCAAATTACCTGGCCGGTAATGTAACTACTCATATCAGAAGCGAGGAACATTGCCACGTTTGATACTTCTTCCGGACTGCCAAACCTGCCGAGAGGAATCCTCGACAAATAAGACTGTGCAGCATCTCCTTCTTTAAGATATTGCGTCATATCAGTTTCGATAAACCCCGGTGCAATCGCATTGCAGCGGATATTACGACTGCCTACTTCTGCAGCTATCGATTTTGTAAAACCGATGATACCCGCTTTGCTCGCAGCATAACTGCTCTGCCCGGCATTACCCCTGATACCGATAATAGAACTCATATTAATGATAGAGCCCGTACGAGCCTTCATCATCGGCCTGATGACCTGTTTCGTCATATTATACACACTGTTCAGGTTTGTCTCAATCACCTGGCTCCACTGATCTTCTCCCATCCGGAGTAAAAGATTATCCTTGCTGATTCCGGCATTGTTGACACAGATATCAACCGTACCGAATTCTTTTACTACATCAGCTACTAAAGCTTCAGTATCTGCCATCAGCGCAGCGTTGCTCTTGTAGGCCTTAGCCCTTACGCCCAAAGCTTTAAGCTCGTCTTCAACAGCTTTAGCTTTCTCTTCACTGCTTAGATAAGTAAATGCTATATCTGCTCCGTTTGCAGCAAACTTTTTTGCAATTGCTTCGCCGATACCACGGCTCCCGCCTGTAATGATGGCTACCTTGCCTTTCAATAAATCCATAATCAGAAATTTGAGTTGAAACAAAAATAACCCTTTTTAAACAGCAGCTCGCAGTAATGTTTCCGGCAGAATAAAATCTTCTGAGAAATCTCTCAAAAAAATTAACTTCAACGCACTTTCCATCAAGTGAAACTGAATGTCGAAAAAACTAACGCGGAGGATTGCTTTTGTCGCGGGCCCTTTACTCTTTCTTATTATCAGGCTGCTGCCTGTCGAGGGACTGTCTGACGAAGGAAAAGCCGTTCTGGCCTGTACCGTATGGGTTGCGCTTTGGTGGACAACCGAAGCCGTCGAATTACCGGTTACCTCCATCCTGCCTATTGTAATTTTCCCGCTATCGGGAGCGCTGACAATCGAACAAACCACCAGTTCTTACGGAAATCCTTTTATCTATCTCTTTCTGGGAGGATTCGTCATCGGCCTCGCCATTGAAAACAGAAACCTGCATAAACGGATTGCATATAAAATCATCAGTGTGGTCGGCACCGGAGAAAAAAGGGTACTCCTCGGAACTATGATCGCCACAGCTTTTCTTTCAATGTGGATTTCCAATACTGCAACTGCCATCATGATGCTCCCTATCGGAGTCTCAGTGATGAACCACTTCGGCAATAGCCAGCCGTTCTCAAAAAATCTGATGCTGGGAATTGCATATGCTGCTTCCATCGGTGGTATTGCCACGCTGATCGGCACTCCACCTAACATCATCCTTGCGGGAATCGTAAAAGAATCTTTAGGGTATGAGATATCATTTCTCAACTGGCTGCTATTTGGTTTACCTTTTAGTACGATTCTTTTGTTAATTACCTGGTTCTCTCTGGCAAGGTACAAGGCACAAGAAAGAAACGAAACACAAGAACTTAAAATAGAGTCGCTCGGTAAAATGTCTGTGGCAGAGGGGAGGGTGGCGCTAATCTTTGTTTTAACAGCTTTCCTCTGGATTACACGATCATTTATCTGGAATAAATTAATACCCGGAATGGATGATACCATTATCGCCATCGGTGGGGCATTACTGATGTTCATTATCCCGTCCGGAGAAGGCAAAGAAACGCTCATCGATTGGAAGGCTGCAAAGAAATTGCCATGGGATGTCCTGGTGCTCTTCGGTGCCGGACTCGTCATCGCCAAAGGATTTTCAAATACTGATCTGACTGTCTGGCTCGGAAATCAATTCAGCCTGTTAGGTTTCATGCCTAAGGCACTTATTCTACTCCTGATTCTTGCGGCAATTAATTTCCTGACCGAAATAACCTCTAACACTGCAACTGCCAGTCTAATGCTACCATTGCTGATTACCTTAGGTGCTTCGCTCAATCTCGAAATCCTGCCGCTGATGGCAGGTGCAGCCATTTCCTGTTCGTGTGCCTTTATGCTGCCTGTGGCTACGCCACCGAATGCAATCGTCTTCGGATCGGGCAAGCTTAAGATTGGAGACATGATCCGTGCAGGCTTTATTCTAAACCTGACATCCATCATGCTGACTTACCTGTTCATCAAATTTATCTGGGGACTCATCTTCTAAAAAAGAAGGCGAACATTGCTGCTCGCCCCTGTTTACAGTCAACTCAAAACTGTAATAAAAAACTCAACTGTGGAATACCTCCACGTTTGCAATGATCTTCACTTCATCTCCCACTACTACTACTCCCGATTCAATCAATGCATTGTATTTTAATCCGTAATCAAAACGGTTGATCTTTCCTGTAATCTCAAAACCTGCTCTGTGACTTCCTGAAGGGTCTGTAATGATTCCAAAGTTTTCTACGTGGAAAGTTACAGTTTTTTTTATTCCTCTTATAGTTAAATTCCCCTCCATATCATATTCTGAATCACTCTTCTTGGTAATCTTGGTGCTGCTGAAGTTCAAAGTCGGGTGATTGGCTGCGTCAAAGAAATCATCGCTTTTTAAGTGGTTATCTCTCATCTCCACTTTGGTGGTCAAAGAATCAATATCAGCACTAAAAGATGCTTTTGCCGTTGAGAAGTCGTGATCTTCTGTTTCCAGTTGAATATCAAATTTTTTGAACTGGCCTGACACGTTGGATACCATCATGTGTTTTACTTTAAACAAAATCTCGGAGTGTGCCGGGTCAAATTGCCATTTAATTGTTGCCATAATCTAATGTTTATATTCTCTTTTGTTCTAATAATCTGTTCCGTAGAAACATATGGTTCACAAATAACAAGCCAAATAAAGAAAGATGTTGCAGCGAGCTTTCTTAACCGCGAATATCGTTTCAGAACTGCAGTATTTTACCTTTTACTGATAATTTGCTTTTTGAGGACTTGAAAAGAAAACTATTAATTTTGCAGTCGCAACACCTGATGGCACGCTTACAGTGCCGAAAGATGCTATCCAGATTATCCCGGTAACAATCCCTTTCAGGCGAGGCAAAAATATCCAAACTGACTCTGTAGCTCAGTTGGTAGAGCAGCTGACTCTTAATCAGCGGGTCTAGGGTTCGAGTCCCTACAGGGTCACTACTTCCTTCTCGGAGAACCACTGCGGAACATTAAAATCACCGTCGGCATGCCATTTACGGCCGGTGTATTCCTAACTTTGTAAAAAAAATAAAATTCAATGGACGCTACAGATAAATTACATATAGAAGTGTGGAGTGATGTCGTTTGCCCGTTCTGTTATATCGGTAAGAAGAATTATGAAAAAGCGCTGGCTGAGTTTGAGCATAAAGGTGATGTAGTTCTTGAGTTCAGAAGCTTTCAGCTCGATCCTTACTTCGTTCAGGAACCGGGGAAAAGGCATGACCTGACTCAAAGCTTATCAGAAAAATACAGAAGACCGGTTAAGGAGATCGAGGCAATGCAAAACCAGATTACTCAAACAGCTAAGAATGCAGGGATCGATTTTCACCTTGAAAAAGCAATCACCTTCAACACTTTCAAAGCACACAGGCTGATCCAGATAGCAAAAGAAAAAGGTATCGGAAACAAATTTGCCGAGATGCTTTTTGCAGGGTACTTTACCGAAGGGAAAGACTTTGGAGATGATGAGACCTTAAGGCAGGAGGCATTGAAAGCCGGGCTTACTCAGGAAGATATCGATAAGGCGCTCTCTGATGATGATTATGCTTATAAAGTTTCGCAAGACATTCAGGAAGCTGCCAACATGGGTATAACAGGAGTTCCGTTCTTTGTTCTCAATGAGAAATACGGAGTATCGGGGGCACAACCTCCGCAGGTTTTCTTAGACACCATTAAGACAGCGTACGACGACTGGAATAAGACTAGAAAAACTACACTTCAGATAGTATCGCAGAGTGAATCGTGCAATGTGAATGGAAAGTGTAATTAAAAAAGTAACACATTATGGAAAAGAGGCTGTCTCACACTTTGTTTTGAGACAGCCTCTTAATTTTACAAAGGATAGCCAATCTTCCACAAAAAAGAACTTCAAAAACAAATAAACGGTTCTATTCTTTCACTATCCTTCTTACCACTATTTGCCCATTTTCAGAGATCAACATCAGATTATAAATACCCTTCTGAAACTGGCTCAAATTCATATTTAGTGTAGGCGTATTAGTATTTTCCACCCTTAGAACCCGTCCGTTTCCGTCCATTAATTTTACAATTGTTCTGGTCGTTAGTCCTGAGATGGATATATAATTCTGCACTGGATTTGGGTAGATATTAATAGAAGAATATCCGTTAAAGACAATCTTTTTAACTTCTGAATAAGTGACAGCTCCATCTACATCTTCTAATTTAATTCTATAATAGCTAACTCCCGAATAAGGCGAATTATCCAATACCGAGTATTCGTTTATTGCCTGGCCACCTTCTTTCGCATATACAAACTCAACCTTATTCCAATTTGCCAACTCTCGACTCCTTTCGATCGTGTATCCCTTAAAATTATCCTCGTTAGCGCTCGTCCACTTTATTCTAACACCACCATCATTAGTATAAACATCAAAACTGATTAACCTGACAGGTAAAGGTGCCAACTCACATTCGCCTAATGCATCACCATTAATAACCCAGCCATGATCAGTAATCAGACTTTGTCTTTGATCAATAAAAGCCTGAGTTTTGCTATAATTAAGCCCATTCGCATTAAGAGTGATTCCACTCGGAATATCAGGGTTACTAGACCAGGCATAAAGTGTACGGCTATAGTTTTCACAACTCATACCGGTATTTGCAATTGAGATAGATCCTGAAAGGCTCTTAAGATTCCATAGTTCAAGAGTTTTATTAAAAGCGGTAGCACCGGCAAATATCCCCTCCATGTTTTCCACATTACTCACATCCCAGTCTGAGGTACCATTAAAGAAAGAGGCATCAAAGCTGGTTGCTCCGGCAAACATATAGGCCATGTTCTTAACATTACTAACATCCCATGAAGCAAGAGTCTGATTAAAACTGGTAGCTCCGGCAAACATGTGTGAAAGGTTCGTCGCACTGCTTAGATCCCAACCAGTTAATATTGAATTAAAAGAAGTTGTATTAGCAAACATGTAGGACAAATTCTTTACTTTGCCCATCTTAGTTGCCCAGGCTGACAAGGCTTTGTTGAATGCAGTAGCACCATCAAACATATGAGACATGTCTTCAACATTGCTCACATCCCAGTTTGTCAAAATCAAATTATAAGCAGAACCGGCAAACATATAAGACATATCCTTTACCGAACCGACCTTCCACCCACCTAATGCCAAATTAAAACTAGTTGTATTTTCAAACATATGCGACAAGTTAACTGCACTGGCTAAATTCCAATTTCCTAATGCACTATTAAAACTCGTAGCACCCGCAAACATATAGGAGGCATCAGTAACATTACTTACCATACTTGCCCACGCCGATAATGCCTTATTAAAGGAGGTGGCATTATGGAACATATATGACATATCTGTTACATCCCGCAACTTCCATGTTGATAAGGCAACGTCAAACGAAGTTGCATTTTCAAACATGTGAGAAATATCCTTTACACTTTGTATGTCCCAGTTCGTAAGATTAGAATTAAACGCAGTTGCTCCGGCAAACATATAGGACATATCTGTCACGTTGCCAAGCATGGCAGCCCAAGCTGTTAATACAGTATTAAAAGAAGTCGCTCCATCAAACATATGAGACATATTTGTTACATCCCGCAACAGCCAACTAGACAAGGCGATGTTAAATGAAGTCGCCTTCTCAAACATGTGAGACATGTTCGTTACGCTTTGTATGTCCCAGTTCGTAAGATTAGAATTAAAAGCAGATGCTTCCGCAAACATATAGGACATGTCCGTTACATTCCCAAGCCTAGTCGCCCATAGTGAAAGATTTTTATTAAAGGTAGAAGCCCCGTGGAACATGTGAGACATATCATTAACACTACTAACATCCCAGGAGGCAAGATTTTTATCGAAAGTGGAAGCTCCTGCAAAAAGGTAGGACATGTTAGTTACATTGCTTACATTCCATGATGATAAGTTATCATTGTTTAAACTTACAGCTCCATGAAACATGTGAGACATGTCTGTAACACCACTCAGGTTGGGTATATCTGAGGCGGTTACTGTAAGGTTCTCCGCACCATAAAACGCATTTCCCATCGAGCTCCAGGCAGTACTACCCCATTGCTCCACTCTGAGTATCTTGAGTTTATCTCCTCCATTATTAAACTCTATTCTGTTGAACGGGGTAGCTCCTGTGGGTGTAATACTAACCCGGTAGGTACCACTACTTGGGAAGGTAATTGTCACAATGCCACTGGCTGTCCCACTACCATTATTTGCCGGGTTAGTAGTCTCTTCCCAAGCGTATGAGTAATCACCAGTTGCCGGAATAGATATCTGGTCATTTCCGGTTACTCCGGAATTAGTCGTCTTCCATACAGTGATGAAAGGAGTTTGTGCCACCAGCGATGCAGTACCAAATACGATTGTAACAATCACCAGAAGCAAGAATCGAAATAGGTAATTCTTTTTCATAATACGCCATTTTAAGATTAAAAAATATGATTTCGGATAACGATTTAAAATATCTAAAAGCGATTTCATAATTATACATCCGCCTATAACCGGGAACCTGCTTGCAGTTTCAAAACCTTTACCATAACTGGTTTCCGACCTTGAGACTCTTCTCAATTCAGTTGGTCATACCCACCCTGTTAGCTATAAAACAAAATCTTCCTTTTGAGGCTTCGAAATATCCTTTACACCCGTATTTCCGCCTTTGCTGAGTGTCACATCCACAGGGGTATTTGTTTTCCAGTTGCCTCTGGTAAAGTCCGGAATATCCATAGACTTTGAACGATTCTTAATTGATTCCTCACTCAAAGGGAAGATACAACTCCAAAGCGCCGCATCATACACATCCTGATCCAGCGGCAGCCCATTCCTCAGACAGTCAATGGTGCGCCAATCCATTAGAAAGTCCATTCCTCCGTGCCCTCCTACTTTTCGAGCCAGTTCTCCGATTCTCTTTATTATAGCCGGGTTATATTTTTCTTTTAGCTTTTCAACCTCCTCTTTTGGAAGCCATCCTGTGTGATCTATGGCAATACGGCCCGATTCTTTTCCATCAGGCAAAGGATACTTTTGCGCAGTGCCCTTGGTTCCACTGATTAAATGAATGCGCGAATAGGGTCTGGAAGAAGTCACATCATGTTGCAACATGATAGTTTTTTTCTTTTGTGTCTTAATTATTGAGGTATTCATGTTACCCCTATAGTCTTTTCCTACGTAAGGTTGATAAAAATCGTCTTTTTTAGCAAGGTCTTCCACGTACTTGCCCAGCATAAAGTCGGCGGAGGACATGGACACCAGATAATCAAATTTATCTCCCCTGTTAATGTTCATTATCTGACATACAGGCCCAAGCCCGTGCGTGGGGTATAGGTTTCCTTTTCGCTCATAATTCTCCTTGAGTCGCCACATGTGCCACTTAAAATTCTTACGGGTAATATTTTCCTTCAAATCATGAATATATGCTCCTTCGCAATGGAAGATTTCACCAAAGAAACCCTGTCTTGCCATGTTTAAAGTCAGTAGCTCAAAAAAATCATAGCAACAATTTTCAAGCATCATACAATGGCGTTTATTAGCTTCTGAGGCTTCCACTAATCGCCATGCCTCATCTACGGTGGTAGCGGCCGGAACCTCCACGCATACATGTTTACCATTCTTCATCGCATACTCTGCTACAGGTGTGTGTAGCGCCCAATGTGTAACTATATATATAAGGTCAATGTCATTCATTTCACAAACGCGCTTCCAGTCTTCGCTTCCTGTAAGGATCTTTGGCTTTTGCCCAGAATTCTTTATACGATTCAATGCGAAGTCTATCTTATCCCTCTGTACATCACACAACACCTTTATAGTGACATTCTCTATCTGACTCAACCTGTAAACCGCCGCCTGGCCTCTATTTCCTACACCTATAACCCCTACCCTCACGTTATCAATCTTAGGGGCACTATAGCCACACATGTTAAATCCGGCATGATCTGAGCTCATAAAGCTCATTTCTCTGACTTCTGAGTCTTTAGCCAGGCCTTCTATAGGCTTCAACAGCGTACTGAGCCCGATTAATCCACTCAGTCGCAAAAAGTCTCTTCTTTTATTCTTCATCTTGTTTTAATTTAATATTATTATAATAATACCGGTTTCAAATACTAAACAGGCAAAAAAGAGTAGCCATAGAACATCTCAAATTAATGCCAGATTAATACCTGCTGTTCTGATATCAGCAAAGCACTAATTTTTTTTCTGTGCCTTGATTTTCTCAATGTTTTCCTGCCTCTTTGCATACTGTTCAGGTGTAAGCAATTTCTTGATTGACTCCTCCTGACCTTCTCTTACTTCCCTTGTCTTTTCAAACTTTTCTCTCTTGCTCAGCTTTGAATCTGCCTTGATTGCTTCGATCTGTTTAACCACATTCTTATTAACCTCACTAATTTTTGTCCGCTGCTCCTTTGTAAGTGTAATACCCGACATTGGGGTAAGTTTGCCAGGTGATTTCTGCGCGAATACAAAGCCTGTCATAAAGGTCATTGCAAATACTAATAATAGTTTCTTCATAATTTTTGTTTTTTGATTTAGTTCCTATGTTTATTACTTTTTTTCATCTGCCAGAATCAGCTCCATCTCTTTCAATTTATCAGGATATTCCATTGCGACATTGTACTCCTCGTCCGGGTCGTTTGACAGATTGAATAACTGTGGAGTTTCCATATTCCCAAGATCTGTAACCGGCCTGGTATATTGGTTAAACCTGGGTTTATCAGATGGTTCAATATATTTCCAACCATCTCTAATAACAGATAAGGTTTTATTCATGTTTTGCACTACGACATAATCCCTACCCTTATCTTTTTGCCCTGTGAGCACCTCCTTAAAAGTCCTGCTGTCAATTCCATAATTATCAACATTTTTGTTCCCTACTATATCCGACAGGGTTGCTAATAAATCTACCTGGCTGAACAGCGATCCTGACTTTCCATGCTTTATCTCCTTCGGCCATCTGATGATAAACGGAATTCTGGTACCACCTTCATAAGCACTGTACTTCCCTTCTCTATATTTGCCCGAAGGCCTATGTGCTCTAATTCCTTCATAGGCTCCATCATTATACCCATCATCAATTACCGGCCCATTGTCACTCGTCAGAATTACAATTGTATTTTCTGTAAGTTTTAGTTCATCTAACCTTTTTAAGATTTGTCCTACAGTCCAGTCCATCTGCATTATGACATCCCCATAAATCCCGATTTTACTCTTCCCGGCAAATGCTTTGTTCGGAACACGAGGCACGTGCAGATCGTGTGTAGCAAAATATAAGAAAAACGGCTTCTTACTATTTTTATCTATAAAGTCAATTGCTTTCTTGGCAAATGTTCCGGCCACCTCATCATCTTTCCAAAGCGCACTATGTCCACCCGTCATATAACCAATTCTAGGGATTCCATTTATTATCGTCTGATCATGGCCAAAACTAGGCTGCATTAAAACTTCTCCCTTTTTTCGTTCATTCTGTGGTGTATAGGTAACAATCACATCAGGAGTCACATCCGGATTATAAATCTGTGAAGTGTCGCCAATAGGTTTTTCATAGCTAACTCTAATCGGATCTGTTGGGTCTAGCCCTACCACATGCCTGTTTTCTACAAAGACACAAGGGACTCTGTCGGCGGTGGCAGGCATGATAAATGAGTAATCAAAACCAATATCTAATGGGCTTAGGTCCACTTCTCCATTCCAGTCAGGTCCACCTGTAGGGCCCAGGCCCAAATGCCACTTACCCACTACCCCTGATACATATCCTTTCCTTTTCAATACCTTGGGAATAGTAATCATACTTGTATCTATGATCAAGCCTGCATCCCCGGGAGCAATACTCACGTCTTTAATTTTCCCCACACTCCATGTGGTAGTACTTCTCCAATGATATCTGCCTGTCAACAATGAATATCTTGAAGGGGTGCAAATAGATGCAGTGGCATAAGCATCAGTAAAAAGAAGGCCTTCGTTTGCTAATCTATCCACATTGGGTGTGGGCACATCCGCATCTCCATAACAGGACAAATCTCCATAACCTAAATCATCCACACAAATGACTACAATATTAGGCATTTGTGCATGTCCTGTCCTACAGCTGTTCAAGATAAGCCCACTACAAATTATAACGGAAACTAAAATTATAAATCTGCCTTTCATAATATTTTTTTCAATTCAATCAAATGAAAAAATGTATTATCTCCTCCATTATATCTCAAAATCAAATCTGATTTCCTATTTAATCCATTATTAAACACCCCATCAGGTATAGTGAAGGAATGCTCAACCCATTTATTACTCCCGCCATTCCGAATTTTCCCGGCACTAACTTTTTCTTTCCCATTAAAATACAGCAATTCCCAACTTCCGGTTCCGCTATCCTTACTGATAACCGATACCAATACCCTCTGTGACTCATTACTCCTAAAGAAGTTTTTATTTAACGAGAAAAAAAGTTCATTCCCTGGTTTCATTTTAAACGCTCTTGCAAATCGGCCATAAATTGTAGTATCTAAATTCCAATAGGCATCACTTGTTTCTTCAGGAGCAACTTGCTCCAGATGTTTAAAAAAGTTTCCGCCATAAACGTTCCAGCCAATATCGTTATCCGCATTCCGCCGCCTGCTATCCATTGTAGACGCCGATAATCTGGCAGTATCCCCTATGGATGCCCCGTGAGAAGTGAATTCTTTTATGATATTAAGATACCGTTGTACATTAGTGCGTTGGGCCTTCCCATAAATGCGTTCCGGAAAAGTTTTCACATCCATAATATCAAGCATCCGGTGCATAGCGCAAAATGCATAGGTCGCCTTTACTGGGTCACCTAATGAACTTGCATATTTATTGTACACTTTGAGTCCATCTGAAAATGACTCCTGCTTTCTTATTACTGATGGTGCCGGATTCCAATAGTCGAGATCAAAATACAAGGCAGAAAGGGCTGACCAGTAAAAGGCCAAACCCGGATTCCTCTTTACCCAACCCTGATTCAACAAAATATTATCCCATTCACCACGGGCAAAAATTAAAACCTTCTTTCGCTTTGCCGATTCTTTCAGGGATGTCCAGGGATCAATAAGACGTAAAATATTATTGTTGTTATATCCATGACCGAATTGTCCTTTCTTCACTCCAAACTCTGACAAATTAGCCAACTGCCAGCCTCTTTCCCTCTCGGTATTTGCATCATCTGTAAAAAGTAAGGGTATTATGGTCTTACCATCTTTCCATAGTGCCTTGCGGTATCTTTCCCAAACCTTCATCCTAAAATCCATCCAATCTTTTTGTGCAATTCTATACTTTTCATCTACAGGAACAGCCCTACCCTGAAACGGGCCTGTGTCACCGGTAGATCCTTCAGTTACTGCCAGAAATTGAACTTTTTTTATAGCATCTTCAGGTATTGATTTCAAATAAGAACCGAGGTTTTCAAGTAGTCTGAAAAAATATTTTTGATAAGCGTCAGAAAAATAATAAGGATAATGCCAGTCATTATTTGCATCTTTTACTTGAACAAGAGGTACACCACTCGAGTAAATCCAGTTTGGCGAACTCGGCCCCGCCCAAACCATCAATGCCACACCTTTGCCATTTTGACCAACCTCACTAATAACCCTGCCCACAGTTTGTTCAAATACAAATGACCCATTTTCAGGTTCCAAGTCGCTCCATTGGAAAATCACAAAAATATTTTTCACGTAGGGTGACTTCAAAAGGCCCGGCGCCTCCTCATTATATGCCTTATAACCTACATACGGTGTAATTCCAGCACCTTCAATGCTTTCTCCATTTCTAACCTGGGCATTAGAATTGAAGCCGGCAAAAGCCAGCACAACCAATACTTTTCTTAAATCCAAGAATCTTTCCATAACTCAAAAATTCATTAAAGTCCCGTGTACCCCTAACAGATGTCCAATAAGCATAGCAACCAAAAAACATTTGCGATCTCACATCCTCACACTTACTCCCTCTTTAAGTCAACCAAATGGAAAAATGTATTTTCTGATCCTACCTGGCGGATAATCAGATCAGCTCCTCTCTCAAGACTCCCGTTGAATACTGCACAGCTAATCGCAAATACATTCTTTACCCATTTGCCAGTTCCGGAATTAGTAACAGTGCCCGCACTCACCATCTCTGCCCCATCGAAGTACAGCAACTCCCAACTTCCCGTACCGGTATCCTTGCTCGTAATAGTGATGCTCACCTTCTGTGGGTCAGCATTATTAAAGAACCCAGGGTCAAGTGCGAAATACATTTTATTATCTACCCCCTGTCTGAACCCTCTCGCAAATCTTCCATATATGGTCTGATCCAAATTCCAATATGCGTCACTGGTAGTTTCCGGATCTATCTGCTCCAAATACTTATAGAAGTTACCTTCATAAATACTCCATCCAATATCGTTATAGTCCTTACGTGTTCTGCTGGCAATGGTGTTGGCAGGGAGTGTTGATTCATCACCTATTTTTGCTCCTCTTGCTGCAAAATCTGCAATAATGTTTCTATATCTCTGAATATTCGTTCTCACAGCCTTTCCATAAGTAGCTTCGGGAAATTCATTTACATCCAGCACTTCCAACATCCTGTGCATTGCACAAAAAGCATAGGTAGCCTTAGAAGGGTCGCCAAGTGATCCCACGTGAGAGTTATAAAACGAAAGGCCATCAGCGTATAACTCACCATTGTCAATGATTTCTACCAACGGATTCCAGTAATTGATATCAAAAAACAAAGCGGAGATAGCAGACCAATAAAACGCCAACGCAGGGTTTTTCTGCACCCAGCCCTGCGCCAATAAGATATTATCCCACTCGCCTCTGGCAAAAATGAGGATGTTATTGTCTCTCGCATCTTTTTGCAGATTGAGCCATGGGGCAATCAGGCGAAAAATATTATTATTGTTATACCCGTGGCCAAATTGGCCTTTCTTGGCTCCAAACCTATTGAGGTTCTGTAATTGCCAATTGCGCTCCCTGTCTGTATTGGCATCATCAGTAAACAGAAAGGGAATTACCGTCTGGCCATCTCTCCACAATGCTTCTTTATACTTTTCCCAAACCTCCATCCGAAAGTCCATCCAGTCGTCAGGTGATATATTATATTGAGGATCTACCGGAACGCTGGCTCCCTGGTAGGGAGAGGTATCTCCTGTGGTTCCCTCTGATACCTGAAAATACAGTATGTTATCTACCTCATCCTGAGGGAGGCTTTTGATATAATTTCCCAGTTCAGTAACTAACCGGAAAAAGAACTCTCTGTATTTAGGTGAAAAGTAATAGGGATATTTCAAACTTTCATTCCCTCCCGTCACCGTCACCAGAGGCACCCCATTATCATAGATCCATTCGGGGGAATTAGGCCCTACCCAAATCATAAAAGAAAATCCTTTCCCCGCCGCTTTTGCATCTCTTAGGATGCGGCCAATCGTTTCATCAAACTTAAAATCACCCGGAGCAGGCTCCAGGTCACTCCATCTGAACATTATCATCAAATTCTTCACATAGGGAGAACCCAATACAGTATTCTTATCTCTATTATACGCTGAAATAGAATTAATATATGGAGTAATACCCGGATTAATAGGAGATAAGCTACTGCCGTGTTGCTGAGCATACGCACCAGTCGTAAATAAGAACAATAAAAAGAGAATCCCTTTCATTTAAGCACTTTGTTAATTAATTACTTTTTGGCATATTTAGCTCCCATTCCTCTAATTGTGGACGGCTGTGCTGCGACCGAAAAATCTTTTCAGCTTTCTTAACAAGTTTAGGATGTAAAGCAGATACATCTTTTTTCTCTTCCTGATCTGCCGCAAGATTGAAAAGCATCCACGGAGTTTTAAAAGTATTTTTCACACCTATCCTAACAGCTTTCCAATCTCCCATTCTTACGGCTACCTGACCACCCTTTGCCGGAAATTCAAAGTAGATAAACTTGCGTCCTTTCTGGGCAGCATGATTACCCAATAATTCAGGTAAGAAAGACACCCCATCTGTATTTTTTACTTTTTGCCTGGTCAATTCTGCAAAAGTTGCCATCAAATCATATTGAACTATCGGTAAATCGGATATTGTCCCTCTTTTTATTTTTCCAGGCCATTTAGCAATAAAAGGAACCCTGATGCCTCCTTCAAAAACGTCTCCCTTCAAACCGCGCAACCCACCGGTACTGTTGAAAAAAGTTGCGTTCACTCCACCATTAAAAGTCGTACCATTATCACTTGAAAATATTACTATTGTATTATCCTCGAGATCCAGAATTCGCAACTCTTCCATCAAGCTACCAATCTCATGGTCCAAATATGTTATCATGGCAGCATAAGTAGAATATGGGTACTTGCTTGGAGCATAGTTGTTTTGTCCATAATAAGGCTCCTCTTCAAATTCTCCAATATATTTGTCTATATATTCCTGCGGTGCTTGTAATGCTACATGTGGAATAGTAAATGGCAGATAAAGAAAGAATTTGTTGTTTTTATTTTTGTTTATAAATTCTTTTGCCTTTTTACTCATTTCAGTGATAGAATAATCTTGCCCAAAGAATTGTTGGAAATCTTCATCCGTAGCTTTCTTCGGATCTAATTTCACGTGAACACTAAAATATTTATTATTTAGGGTATCCCATTTACCATCTTCCCATAGATGAGTGGGATAGTAATTGTGAGCCTGTTTCTGATCAAGGTATCCGTAGAAATAGTCAAAGCCTTGCTTCAATGGATCTCCGGAATTATCTGCCATTCCCAGACCCCATTTCCCAATCACCCCAGTTACATACCCTGCATTTTGAAATAAACGTCCTATTGTAAAAGTATTCTCAGGAAGAGGAAATTGTCCTTTTTCATTATCGTCTTCAAATCCTCCTCCTTTCATTTCGCGATTACTCCTTATGTACGCATGACCCCCATGTTTTCCGGTCAACATCATGCATCTTGCTGGTGCACATACTGGCGAGCTTGAATACTGTTGTGTAAAACGAATGCCATCTTCAGCCAGTTTATCAATATTTGGTGTACGAATTTTTTGTTGACCATAACTTCCAATCTCTGCATACCCCAAATCGTCTGCATAAATAAATACGACATTGGGTAATGAGTTATCCTTCTTTTGAGCTTGACCAGAAGCTGTAATTACAGATAAAATAACCAGTGCAAATAATCTTCTAGTTAACATAATTAATATCCTGGGTTTTGTTCTATGACACTTAAATCGATTTCCGACTGTGGAATCGGAAACCAAATCCTGTGCTGACTCCAGTTAGCCCGGATCTCAGTTATCATTTTATTATATGCTCCCACATTAGGATTAATGGCATTAAGTGCTTCTTCCACTTTCGCGAATCTAATCAGGTCAATCCTTCTCCAAGCCTCAAAACAGAGTTCACGGCTTCTTTCTTCCAGAAGTTCTGTTAGAAAATCGTCGCGATGGTATTCATTGGTCAAGGCAGTAGCCACTGCATCATCATTCTGGGCCGCCCTTTTTCTTATCTTATAAAGTACATTTCTCGCTTCAGGTTCGTTGCCGGTATAATATAAAGCCTCAGCATTGAGTAACAATATATCCGCAAAACGAATTATTGGTGTTGACCCAATAGATCTGGTGTTCTCGATCATTTTCTCGCTTGGAATCATGTATCTAAACTTACCACCGCATACTAATCCAGAATTGGGGGTAACCGCCAGTCGAGGCACCTTATAGGTTACTCCATCAATTACTTCTGTAGGATCAATATCTCTTAACTGGTAAACCAGATTCCATCCTTTACGGAAATCTGAATTACTGTACAATGAAAGCATTTCTGCAACAGGCCTGAAGATAGCTCTTCCCCCTCCATTAGTATTCCTGTTTCCTGCCGGCACCAGAAACTCTCCCCAATATGTGTGGTTTCCATTTGTGGGACTACTACTTGACATCACCACGAATGGGCATTCCATATCCCTGTATGAGTCAGTTGATTCATAAAAAAGATAATTGTAGTTATCTAATAATTTGTATCCACTGTGACTGATTATATCCTGAGTCACCTGAAGAGCCTGAGCATACATATCCTGGGCATTTACCCAGTCAAAAGAGTTTAAAGGAAAGTTCAGGCCTGCACCTACCGAATTCTGCTTACAACTTGCCAGATAGGTATAAACTTTCGCCAGGTAAGATGCAGCAGACCACTTATTGGCCCTTCCTAAAATACCGGCTCTGTCGGGCAGATTGTCGTACGCATATTTGAAATCACTAATAACCAGGTTATACACTTCCTGCAAGGGCTGGCGCGGTGCATTGGGGTCATGGTTAGGCACATCATACAAGGGTACACCACCGTATAACATTGCTAAATAGGTGTAGAAAACCCCTCTAAGGAAATGCCCTTCTCCAAGAATTTCTTTTTTGCGAGCCTCGTTCATATCGATGTTACCTACCCCATCCAACAAGTAATTAGTACGGTTTACACCTGCAAACCAGAGGAAGAAGTTGTTTCTGATTACTTCATGTTGCTGGGTAACCGTATGCAGGGCAAATGGCCCGTAATCAGCCCTCAAACCATTAGCCGGATTTGGTATCAACTCATCGAACCCCATATCCAGCATTACGTGCATATACTTATTAAATGTAGCTCCAGCCTGCTGACCAGATACTGACTGTGCCTGTTCAGTATTGAGAATGTTGTAACATCCCGTCAACCCCAGTTCAGCATCCTGAGCACTCTTATATAAATTCTCTACGGTTCCAAATGAATAGGGAGCGGTCTCCAGCATCTTGGTACATGATGCTAACAGAAATACAAAACTTAAAACAAATAATTTTCTCATCATTTCTGGATTTTAAAATTTCACATTTAGACCGAAGGAAAAATTGCGGCTTCGAGGAAAGGAAATCCTGTCAACCCCGGGCAGCAGGGGATTATTACTACTCACCTCAGGATAAAAGCCTGAGTACTTTGTCCAGGTAACCAGGTAAGTACCGGAAACAAATACCCTCACATTACTGATACCCAACCCTAATTTTTTAATCTTCTCTCCTGAAAACTGATAGCCAATTGTTACATCCTTCAGACGCAACCACGATGCATCTTCAATATAATAGGTAGATGAATATTGAGATGCCAGGTTATAGGTTGCTATATCTCCATATTTATTGGTAGGGTTTTCGGGTGTCCACCTGTTATCCCAGAAGTCCTGCAGCAGGTTTTGCCAGGATCCGTAAAGCCCCCCTTCAAACTGGAAACGATAGAGATTAAATAGTTGATTGCCATAAGACCAGTCCAGAAAGATATTCAAATCGAAGTTCTTGTAGGTAATCGTATTGGTTATTCCACCAAAATGTTTAGGGAAACTTCTACCGATAATCTTCCTGTCATTATCAAGGTCTATAAATCCATCTCCGTTCAAATCCTTATACTTAAAAAATCCGGGGGCAGCTCTAATCCCTGTCTGGCTGACAATACCATCCTTAAGTACGTATACCCTATCCTGATGCGGGATACTCGGATCACTGTTATTCTGCCAAGTAAAATCATCAATTTGATAAATCCCGTCAAACACGTATCCATAGAAATCTCCGATTGACCCACCTACCATTATACGCCCCTGATCTTTAATAGTGTGGGGCATACTTGCATTGATGAATCCTACATTTCCAATATTGTTTACAATATTCCTGTTAGAACTTATATTAAAACCTGTCGTCCAACTGAAGTCTTTATTTCTGATGTTGATGGTATTTATAGCTAGTTCAATTCCCTTGTTAGTAATTAATCCAAGATTTTGCCACTGTTGAATATATCCCGTCCGTGTCGGGACATAGGCTGGAAGCAGCATATCTCTTGTACGCTTATTGTACAAATCGAGATTAATTAATACCCTGTTGTCCATAAGCCCTATATCCAACCCCATATTGAATTGGTCGGTTGTCTCCCACTTCAGATCAGGATTTGCCATAGAAGCAGGCGCCAGCCCCAACTGTCCACTGTAATACGCATTTTCTAAAACTGCCAGATATCTGAAAGAGGGTATCCGGTCGTTCCCTGTTTTACCATAAGTGAGCCTTAGTTTCAAATCACTGATTTTGCGGGAATCCTTTAGGAATTTCTCATTTGAAATATTCCAGGCATAAGCAAATGAGGGGAAATAAGCGAAGCGATTATCAGGTCCAAACTTGTCAGACCCATCTGCTCTGAAAGTCGCCGTTACAAGATGCAAATTCCTGAAACTATAATTGAACCTTCCAAAGTAGGATACCTGGGTACTAATATCCCTTGATGATCCCAGATTATTCAATTTAGACCCTTTTCCTATATCGTCCACTCCGGTACTTTCGTCTAAGAAGTAAGAGTTCTGCAACGAGAAGTTTTCATAATTATATCTGCTTACTTCAAACCCTACCATTCCTCTGAATAAGTGATTTCTCTTGACGCGTTTGGTGTAGTTCAACTGACTGGTGTTGCGAATGGAGTTAGATTTAATATCCTGAAGAATTCCAATCCCTTTATACTCTCTTCCCCAAGCTGTCTCACTATTGTAAAATTCCTTTCCTTTAGAAGAGGTCAAAACGGCTCCGAATGTATTTCTAAATGACAGGCTGTTATTAAATTTGTAACCAATATATCCTGTCATATTTGTCCTCAGCAATATTCTGTTTCTATAAGACTTAGTGATCATTGCAATAGGAGAAATATACCTATCTACAAGATCTACTGCCTCGTTGAAATACTCTATTGGTCGAGCGAATGAAAGACTTTGGATTACTCCCAGATTGCTGGGACCCTTTGTTTCCGTATATCCTGTTACGGCTCCAAGCCCCATATCAAATTTATTTTTAGAGTGATCTACTCTGAGCCTGAAATTGTATCTGTCAAAATTATTCGCAATTAAAATTGTTTTCTCATTTACATACCCGGCAGATCCACTATATCTGGTGCCGTCTCTCCCTCCTGATAGGGTAATACTCTGGTCATTAGAAACACCCTGACGGAGAATTTCATTTTGCCAGTTATGAAAGGGCAATGCATAAGGGTCTTTGGGGTCATCCAATTCATTGAACAGTCCATCTTTGTTACTATCATAATAAAACAGAGAAGAATTCGGAGATACCAACCTTCTAAACTCAATATAATCTGACGCATCCAGTACCTTTAGTTTTTTTACGGCATCAGATAAAGTGGTAGAGCCATTATACTCAACTCTCATTTGCCCTGCTTTTCCTGCCTTGGTTGTAATAATGATTACACCATTTGCTCCTTTGGAACCATAAATTGCAGTTGCAGAGGCATCTTTTAGAATATCTATTGACTCAATATCTTGTGGATTCAGAGTCGCAAGTGGATTAGACATGCCGTAGGATTCATCATCTATTTGTGAGGTAGCTATTTCTTTAGAGTTAAGATCATAAGGAATTCCATCGATGACGAATAATGGCGAAGATCCGCCATAAATCGTATTTGCTCCTCTTATCGAGATAGCCACTGCAGCTCCCGGCTCTCCTGAAGACGATGAAACCTGAACGCCGGCTAATTTCCCCTGTAGGGCTTCCTGAAACGATAGAGGTTTACCTTTCATTAATTCATCTGACTGGATACTTGTCACCGATCCTGTAAGGTCTTTTCTCTGCACCTCTCCATACCCGATTATCACTACATCATCAAGTGTTTTCACCTCTTCTGCAAGCGAAATATCCATTGTGGTTTTATCGCCTACTTTCTTTTCCTGAGTAATATATCCTACCAATGAGTAAACTAATACGGTAGCACTGCCTCCCACTTTGATAGAATAAACACCAGAACCATTAGTGACACTCCCGGTAGATTCCCCCTTAACTCTCACACTTACGCCCGGTAGTGGCACGCCTGTAATGTCAGTTACTTTACCTGTTACTGTCTTTTGACCGGCCTGTTGTACATCAACCTGAGCCTCTGTGTGCCCTATCCAAAAACACCCCAGGAACAGAAAGAAAGTACCAATAATCACCAACCGCAATTTGAAGTTTTTGAACTTTTTGACTTTATTAGTTATTGAATTAGGCATATCTTAACTCTTTGATAAATGATGCTATATCTACTCAAATTTAATTTTTGAATTCAACAATTTATTTTATTTTTCAACGCAAACGTTTGCTTAATTTAGGAAAAAATGACTGAGAAATTTGTAACCATAAAGGATATCGCCCAAAAACTGGGAATCTCCATATCGAGTGTTTCAAGGGCCTTGCACAACCATCCGAGTATCTCACCCAAAACGAGAAACAAAGTACGTAGCATGGCAAAACAACTGGGGTATATCCCCAGTTCACCGGCTATCTCATTCCAGCGCGGAAAAACTGGAACAATCGGGGTCATAGTGCCCAAACTTTCAGAACCATTCTTCGCTACAGCTTTAAGTGCCATAGAAAATACCGCGACCCAGAGAAACTACAAAATACTCTTCGGGCAATCTCTTGATACTGAAGAAAAGGAAAAAGAACTTGTCGAGAGTATGTTACACCACCGCGTAGAAGGATTACTCATCTCAATAAGCAAAAAAACGATGGACTATTCTCATTTGGATGCACTTAAGAAGAACCACCTTCCCGTGGTATATTTTGACTGTATCCCGCATCAGAAGAATATTCACTATGTAGTCTGTGATCTTAGAAACGGAACAATCGAAGCCATGAACTATCTCCTCAGAAAGGGACACAGAACCATTGGGCTCATTAACGGCCCCCCTTCACTTTTTGCTAGTATGGAAAGAGAAGACGGCTACTTCAGGGCATTAACGATGAAAAGACTCAAGATTGACAGATCACTGATTGTTTCGAGCGACTTATCCGAAGCCGGATCGATAAATGCCATTGAAACACTCCTGGCAAAAAAGAAACCACCCACTGCCATAATTACGTTTAATGATTTCACAGCAATTTATGTAATCAACCATTTGCGGAAGACAAATAAGTACAGGAAGGAACTTGAATTTGTTAGCTATGCAAATATGCCTATTCTGAAGTTTATGGAATATGGTCCCAGCGCCTCCGTAGAGCAGTTTCCTTACCGCCAGGGAGAGAAGTCTGCTGAAATTTTAATGGATCTGCTTCAACAAAAAAGTGTAAAAACAAGTGAACTATCAGCTTTTTATAAGGTTTATATCGAAACACAACTTATTGAGAAACAATAAGCAAAATTTTAGTCAAACGTTTGCGTATTGTTCAATATTTCGCACCTCGTAATATTATACTAAGTTTATTCCTGTAGCCTTAGGTACTTATCTGTAAACATTAAATATGGAGCTAATGAATAAACATTTTTTATCGTCTCTTATATTCTCTCTTCTAATTATTCAAGGAAAAGCACAAATATGGAGGGTGAATAGCAGCGAGACAATTCAGTCAGATTTTAAACAACTATCAGAGGCGATCGCTTCACCACAAGTCCAGGAAGGTGATAGTATTTACCTCGAGGGGGCAGAAACACCATATGAAACTGTTACAGTTAACAAAAAGGTTGTAATATTTGGAACCGGATATTTTCTGGAAGAAATAACTAATGAAAAGACCCAGTGGTTTAAAAATGTTTCAAAAATCCAATCTATAATATTCGCACCGGGAAGTTCAGGTACTAAGATTTCTGGATTACAAATTGAAGGCTCAACAGAAATTAATGATACATATATTACAATTGAACGATGTTTTTTAAAGAATTGGGTTAGACTGGCAGATAAACCAAATACTTCGGCAAACTTCGACACTCTTAGGCAAAACTTCATATATGGATTAAACTCCAGAGAAGCTACTTCAACTGCTAATGGAATCCTAGTCTATAACAACATTTTCTTCGGCAAGGGCTTTAACTTTTCAAGTAACATTGACAATACCAGTATTTATGCTATTAATAACAATTTCTTCCCTGACACAGAAAATGGATCGGTTCCATTCATTTGCAAAAATGTCCTTTTTCAAAATAACATTATGCAAAACCCAAGTATAGGTTCGGCTAATCAGCCCTTCAATCAGTATTTTAATAATATAATTTCAAATACAGCTTTCTCCTCTACCGGAAACAACAAGCAGAATGTTGATATGAATAGCGTTTTTGTTGGCTGGAATGGAGGAAAAACAAACCCGCCAGAAGGCTTCTCTCCTGACAACCGTTTTAAACTTGTGCCGAATTCTCCAGCTACTTTATCTGGAAGTATTAATAGTACTTATATTGATTGCGGAGCTTACGGAGGAGATGCACCCTATATTCCTTCAGGGATGCCACCAATCCCTAGTATATTTTTTATTAGCTTTCCAAATCTTATAAGCACTCCTACTGCAACTCTAATATTGAGTATTGCTTCCCATTAAAATCCAATGGCTATGAAATATCTATTTAGTTTAGCGACCACAATAGTTTTAATTATTGTTATGAACTATACAATAGTAGCTCAGACAACCCCTTTGGACAATTTTAATCTTCCTCAAAATCCAATTCCATATGGAATTTCTGCACTCGAGTATTCCTTTGATAATGATCCAGGATTTGGCAATGCAATTACAGTTCACTTTTCTCCATGTACTGTTATCTATAATTATACTCACAGCATAGATGTATCAACTTTATCTAATGGACTACATAACGTATTTTTAAGAGCAAAAACAAAAGAAAATATTTGGGGGCAAACCAATATTCTTTCTTTTTATAAAGTTAGTCAGCCCTTTCAAATACCCCCCACTTCTCCATCCTCAGAAATTGAGATTCTTGAATATTTTTTCGACGTGGACCCCGGAATCGGAAACGGTACTCTGCAATTTGTTCCAAGAACAAGATATATTGAAGAATACTCTTTGGTTGTAGATGTAACACAGTTCAATCCTGGGGAGAACCATGTTCTTTATATAAGAACTGTTAACCCTACCTCACTCAGTTTGGCAATGCCATTTGCGATAGGGGGGCCCCTGCCCTTAACTTGGATTTCATTTTCAGGTCGATTACAAAAGGATAATAGTGTACTACTTAAGTGGGAGACTGCTGAGGAAAAAAACGTAGCACTATTCGCAATAGAGCATAGTAACGACGGGCGTACTTTCATGGAAGTAGGCAGTATGGAAACGCATCATAATTCAACAGGAAAGTCCCTTTACACTTTTATCGACAAGAATCCTGCCTCAGGAAAAGTATTCTACCGTATTAAACAAATAGACACTGACAGCAAATTCTCATACTCACCTACTATAGTGGTTAATATCGAAAACAACTCACAACAAAACTTCTATATAATAAACAATCCCGCAAAAGATAAACTGCGCGTCCACTTGGGCTTAGCAACCAGCTCTGCATCGTATTTACAAATATTTGACCTGAGTGGAAGAATAGTAATTCAAAAAGGAATTTCTGCTAACCCTATTCAGGAAATAGACATCTCCACCCTGGTCTCCGGGATCTATTTTATCAGGCATGTAACTAAAAATGGAAGTACAATAGCTCGTTTCAAAAAAGAATAAAAAGTGTTATTTGAAAATGCAGCTGTTTTATCCAGGAATCAGGTCCACCTTTTAAACTGATAATACGGATACTTTATATCATGATAAAATAAAAAAGTGCGATTGTCTTTTTTACTTTCTTCCATCCACTGTTGCCTTAATAGCATTGCTTCCTCGGGCCTGTAATCGTATTTTGCTTTGTAGCGGTTTTTCATTTGCATCATCCTCGGTGCTACATCACCACCGTAGAAGATCACCTCATCTCCTTCTGTAATCTTAAATGCCTGATGATAGGGCGAGTGCGCCCCTGTAAAAATATATTCTATCGAATTAGAAATCGATCCGCTGCCTTCGACAAACCGGAGTTGTTCTCCGCTCAGTTCTTTAAAGTCTTCAGGATGATATGAGGAAGTGGGCGTCAATGCAAGCTCCCACTCTTGACGGCTGATGTAATAGGTTGCATTTTTAAATGCACTGGTCTTTTTGTCAGGCATCATGATTCCACCACTGTGATCTTTGTGCAAGTGCGACATCAGTACACGATTGACATCTTCGGGCAGGATTCCATGCTGTGCAAGGATATTATGAATCTGCATTTTACCGTCGGGAGTTGTGAATCCCAACCCGGTATCCAGAAGCAAAACTTCATCTGATGTAATTACAATAAAGGGCTGTATCTCTACCAAGAGACTTCCCCTGGACCGTTCCAGCAAATTATCTTTCGCCAGATCAAACGGAACAAATCGTTTGGTCTGATCAACTGTAAATGCACCCTCACTTAACGGAATAATCTTCATTGCTACTGTTTATCTGTTCTTATCTTAAAATCATCTGCCTGTCGGCATCTAGCCGTATCAATATAAAAATCATTATCGTAAAAGTAAGCAGAGACGAGCCTCCGTAACTCAGCAGCGGAAGCGTAATACCAATCACAGGGGCCAGCCCCACCGTCATACAAATATTGATCGTTACGTGAAAGAACAAAATTGCTGCTACACTGTAAGCATATACTCTGCTGAACCTGCTTCGCTGTCGCTCAGCCACTTGCACAATCCGCAACATAAACAACACATAGAGGATAACAACAGCTGTACTTCCGGCAAACCCAAAGTTTTCGCCAATGCTGGTAAAAATAAAATCAGTGTGCTGCTCCGGCACAAAGTCACCCTGCGTCTGTGTACCCTTCAAAAACCCTTTTCCCCAAACACCCCCTGAACCAATGGCAATCTTCGATTGCTTCACATTATAATTCTCTTTCGGCTTTTTCTTTTTCTTCTGCGCTTCGTATTCAGCTTTCTCTTCCGGGGTCATATCTTTCACATTCACCGCAGGTTCGTGGTCAACCCCAAAAGTGCTCATGATGCGCTCTACCTGATACGGTTTAAACACATTGGTAAACACATACGGAACGGCAAACCGTTGTATGCCGACACTCAATGCCCACAATGCAATGATCAGAAAGAGAATCCCCTTCTTTTTCTTAATCGGCCTTCTGAGAATATAAATTGCTATTGCTGCTATTGCTGTCAGAATAACGGCCAGTAAATTTTTTTCGACAAGCAGCGTAGCTATTACCAATACAACTATTGAAAAACCTACTACCAAATAAACACCCGGCAGCCCTTCGCGATACATCGGAATCATAAAGGAAAAATACACCAATGCCAAACCCGTTTCATTTTGCAATATGCTCAACACTGCAGGGAACAATGCAATCCCCGCTGCCAAAAGTTGCGACTTCGGTTTTTCGAAATCAGTCTCAGGCCGCGAAAGATACTTCGCAAGAGCGAGCGCAGCGAATATCTTGCAGGCCTCTGCGGGCTGCAGATTAAAGAACCCCATCGGTATCCACGACCGGCTGCCCTTGATATCCTTCCCAATCACAAACGTCAACAAAATCAAAAGCACTCCGATCAAATAACTGAGATTGGCAGTAGCAGTAAAAAATTTACTGTCGGTCAATAAGATAAAGACAGCAAGAATGAGTCCGATTCCAAGAAATAAAATCTGTTTTGAATAATTTTTCTGAAACGCCATCGCACCTCTGAAAAAAGAATCTCCCTGATGGTATTCGACTGAATAGATACTTAGGATGCCAATAGACACCAGTATGAGGTAAAACCATACCATCAGCCAGTCTATACCTTTCGAAAGTTCTACTTGTTCTTTCATTTCTTTATTGGGGTGCAGTTATAGGCCACTGCGTTTACCGGTCACTTTTTCATTTGGAGAAATCAGAGCACCGTAAGCTATTGTCCCTGAGACTTCTTTCTTCTTTGAATCCTTCGTATCGCGATTCAGAGTATTCTTCCGAAGGCTGTCACTTCTTTTTTCTGCCTCTTTAGCTTTCTTGAACTCTTCCTGCAATTTTCTCTCTGCCTCGATCTTTTTTGCGGCCTCTATAGAGTCTTTTTTTCTTATCTCGTCCAAAATACGTGCAGGCATGAGATTCATTTTTGCAATAGTCTCGATCTTTGCTTTTCTCTGCGGGTCGGTAATACTATCCTTCAAATATTTTTCTATCATCAGACTTGCGATAGGTGCCGATGAGGTAGAACCAAACCCCGCGTTTTCACACACCACGGCAATCGCAATCTTCGGATCTTCTCTTGGGGCAAAGGCAACGAAAAAAGCATGGTCTTTTTGTTTGACTCCTTTATAGTAATTTTCTACCGTTCCTGTTTTTCCACACATCACTATCCCCGGAACCTTGTTTGCTGCAGCAGTACCGCGTTCTACCACCCCCTGCATACCCTCATGCACAGCCTCAAAAACAGATTCAGGGATATCGAGTGGCTGATGACGCACTTTGAAAGAATCCAGCAATCCATACTGATCTCCACCCTCAATAGAATCTACCATGTGCGGGGTGATATACCAACCTTTATTTGCAATATAGGCCATCAGGTTTGCTGCTTGCAATGGAGTAACATTCACTTCTCCCTGGCCAATGCTCACCGACCTGAAAGTGCAGAAATTCCAATGCCCCTCTCCATAAATACGGTTGTAGAGTTCAGGGGACGGAATCAATCCGCCTTTTTCAGAGGGCAAGTCAATTCCCAATTTATGCCCCAATCCAAAGCCATTCATATAATGAGCCCAACGTCTTAGCCCCTCTACCGGCGATCCTGCAGCCGGATTGTTAATGGTGCGTTGCATCACATAGGCGAAGTAGGTATTGCACGAGTGTGTGATGGCACCGGAAAGATTAAAAACTCCTGCATCAAGACACTTCATAGGCCGTCCGCATCCATAAAAAGCACCCGTGCACAAGAAAGTCGTTTCAGGTGTTATGACTCCTTCCTGAAGGCCGACAAGCCCCTGAATAGTTTTGAACGTACTTCCCGGCATGTAGGTGGCATTGATGGCCCTGTTTAATAATGGCGCCCTGGGATCTAACACTAAATCCGCAAAATGCTTTCTGCGTTCACTGCCTGTCAGAAGTCCGGGCATATATGTCGGACTGCTAACCAACGCAAGCACGCCACCGGTCTTGGGATCAATAGCTACTATCGATCCTACTTTGTTGGTCATAAGGTATTCGCCAAACTCCTGCAGTTCTATGTCTAATGACAGATGAAGATTCTGACCTGAAATAGCGGGTGTATCAAACCGCTTGTTTTCAAGCGGCTCCGTCAACCGGTTCCTGTTGTCACGCTTCCAATATTCAATACCCCTCTGCCCCATTAATACTTTTTCATATGTGCGTTCAAGTCCTGCAGCGCCGGCGTAATCTCCCGGCTGATAGCCTTCACCTTCATGTGCTTTGAGAAAAGCAGGACTCACTTCAGACAGGTATCCTAAAATATTTCCTCCCGCATTGTAGGGGTAATCTCTTACAGGGCGCTCCTGCAAATAAAAGGCCGGCTCCCATTTGTACATACTTTCATTCACCCTTGCCAGCATTTCATCAGAGAGAGATGGTTCGAATACCGAAGCACGAAAAGTCTGTTTAGCCGTTTTCATGCGCTTGTTGAACTCAACTGTGTCAATTGCTAACATATTGCACAATGCCATCGTGTCGAGTTGCATCCCCCTGACCTTTCCGGGCGTAATCATCAAATCGTATATAACTGTATTTCTGAGAATGGCTTTTCTATTGCGATCGAACAGGATTCCCCTGTCGGGATAAATCACTTTCTTGAACTTCCCCTGTTCCTCAGCAAGAATCGAATATTTATTATCTGCAACCTGCAGGCTGAATAACCTTACAATGATGATGACTCCTATTGCAAGAATCATCCCTATAATGATATTTTTTCTCGATTGGTTAAACATAGAGTGCGTTCATAAATTAATCAAAAACTACAAGAACCGAAATACCAAAATTATCCACTTAACCTAAACTTTCCTTCAGTCCCTGTTTTCGGTTGAATAATAGTTCTGTTAAAAGAATCAGCAGTAAACTAATTGCGGTTGAGAACAGCGACTTGATAATGAAGTAAACCATACCTCCCGTTTGTAACGCCTGTAAGAAGAAAAGCACTGTGTGATGAATAAAAGTCAGGATCGTTACATAAGTAAAATAAGGAACCAATCCCAAGCTCCAGGCCGAAGGTTCTCTGTAGTTCAATTCCACATCTTCCTTAGGTTGCAAGAGGGTAATCAGGAATGGTCTTAAATATGCAATTACAACACAAGGAACCGAGTGCAACCCAAATGTTCCGGTAAACGCATCAAGCGAAAATCCTAACAGGAAGCCTAATACAAGCAGTGTCCTCCGGCCTGTCTTAAAGGGCAGCCAAAGGATAAACAGAAAATAAAGATAGGGCACCACCAGATGGTGCAATGGTGGGATCTGATACAGAACAAATACCTGCACCAGGATGAACAGAATAAACCGGATAATATTTCTGACCAGTGTACTCATTTATTCTTTGCTTTTTCCAGAAGTTCATTTGGCTCTGCTGCCTGCAGATTTTCAATTACATAAGCATACTGCAGATTCTCAAAATCAAATGAAGGCCTGACACGCACCGTATAGGTACTGCTACTCTTATCGTTTATAATATTTATCACACGGCCGATAATCAAGCCTTCAGGAAACTTGTATGAAAATCCGCTCGTAATCACTGTGTCTCCCTGGCTGATTCTTGCAGCCTTACTGATATCTTTTAACAACAACACGTCTCTTTCCTTTCCGTCCCATTTAATGGTACCTGTTTCACCACCGTTCTTTAATCGCGCACTCACATTACTTTGGCTGTGCAACAAGCTCATTACCATTGCATAATTATTACTTACTTCCACTACTGTTCCGACTACCCCTCCATTTGGCGAGATAACACCCATTTCATTATTCACCCCCTGCTTACGTCCCCGGTGCAGTATGATATAGTTATTAGGCTGTGATACTGAATTACGTATAACCTTAGCATTACGGTAAAGATATTTCCGTGCGTTTGGCACAGAGTCTAAAACAAGACCGTCAATATAAGAATTGATTACCGTATCAGGCAATTCATAATCGGCCCTCAGTTTATTGTAGAGTTCTTCATTGGCCCTTACAAGTGAATCATTAACGCGCTTCAGATCAAAATAATAGGCCACATCATTATACTTCTTACTGATAACTCCCGTAATCTCGCTGGCTGCTTCTGAATAAACTGCATTGTGATACTTGTTGTACTTAAACAACATCATGAGAGAAAGTATCAGAAGGAATACGAAAATGAAGAAAGTAAAATAAACACGAATGAAGACGATAATGTTACGCATTGAGGATACTTTCTTTTAGAGCCGGATTATGGGCTTGATCATCTGATACACATTCTTAAATAAAATGTCGTACAAAGGTATTTCTTTAAGTGTGCAAAAGAAACCGAACCTGCAAATATTTTAGGCAGTCTAGACCATGGCTGCAGAACAGCTCCGCTTATCTCATAATGAATGGATACCGGTCGTAATGCTTCAGCGCCAGCCCTGTTCCTCTCACCACACTTTTCAGCGGGTCTTCGGCAATGTGCACAGGTAATTTGATTTTGTTGGCAAGACGCTTATCGAGCCCCCTCAGCAGGGCACCTCCACCTGTCAGGTAAAGGCCGCGGCGATAAATATCTGATGCCAACTCAGGCGGCGTTGTTTCCAGTGCTTTCAGGATGGCTTCTTCTATCTTAAAAATAGATTTATCCAATGCCTCTGCAATTTCTTTATAGCTGACCATGATCTGCTTGGGGATTCCAGTTACAAGGTCTCTTCCGTTTACGGGCATATCCTCCGGTGGATCGTCGATATCTTTCATCGCGGCACCGATCTGAATTTTGATCTGTTCTGCGGTACGCTCACCAATCAGTAAGCTGTGATATCTGCGCAGTGCTTCCATGATGTCGGCAGTGAATTCATCACCTGCAACTCTTATCGACTGATCGCCAACGATACCCGCAAGCGCTATCACCGTGATTCCAGTTGTACCGCCACCTATATCGATAATCATGTTACCAACCGGCTCTTCCACATCGATTCCAATACCCAGCGCCGCAGCCATGGGTTCATGAATCAGATAAACTTCTTTGGCTCCTGCCTGCTCTGCACTGTCGCGCACTGCCCTCTTCTCTACCTCAGTAATACTACTCGGAATACAAATCATCATCCTCCAGCTTGGGGGGAACAATGGTTTCCGTTGATGAATCTTCTTAATCATCTCACGAATCATCAACTCTGCCGCATTAAAATCAGCAATTACTCCGTCCTTCAGCGGCCTGACTGTTCTGATACTCTCGTGTGTTTTCTCGTGCATCATCAAAGCCTTCTTTCCGACAGCAAGGATATTCTTAGGATTGTTTCTATCGAGTGCAACAATCGAGGGTTCATTCACCACCACTGTATCATTGTGAATAATCAGTATGTTGGCAGTACCCAGATCTATCGCAATCTCCTGAGTGAAAAAGTTAAAAAGACCCATTTTCTATGGCAGGTATAATAAAATTAATAATGGTTGCAAAGTTGTAGAAATAAATTGGAATTACAACGGATGCAGTGTTACTAAATAGTCAACGTTTTTTCTTCCGCAGAATTATATGAACAGAAGATAAAAATGAAATTTCAGAACAAGCTCTTCCCTCAATAAATACCGGTATCTAAAAATTCAAAAAATGCCCTGGCTGAAAGAAAGAAAACCTAAGTCAAATCTCTTAAGCTTAATCCACAAACTCATTGCCGATATCATCCCTGTAATACATTCCCTCAAAATGAATTTGCTCAATTACTTCCATTGACAATTCAAGTGATTCAGCTATTCCCGGAGCCATCGAAGAAACAGAGAGTACACGCCCTCCACTGGTAACCACCGAACCATCCGCCTGCTTTGTTCCTGCATGGAAAACAACGACGCCACCATCGCGATCCATATGCTTGATTTCCATAGGGTTATTCAGATAATTAAAGGCAATCGGAAAACCTTTCTTGTAAGATCCCGGGTAGCCACCGCTAACAGCCATAACCGTCACCGCAGCGTTCGGGCTAATCTCAGATTCAATCTTATCAAGGGTGCCTTCGTGCATTGCTTTCAGCACTTCAACCAGGTCGTTTTTAAAACGCAGCAGAATCACTTCTGTCTCCGGGTCGCCCAAACGGCAGTTATACTCAATTACATAGGGTTCATCATTTACCTTAATCAATCCGAAGAAGATAAATCCTTTATAGTCTATTCCCTCCTCTTTCAGACCTTTTACGGTCGGATTAACAATACGGGTAATTATTTTTTGCATGAAATGGGGTGTAGCAAACGGTACAGGACTCACAGCTCCCATGCCTCCTGTGTTCAATCCGGTATCACCGACACCAATCTTCTTGTAATCTTTCGCTTCGGGCAACAGCACATAATGTTCACCATCTGTACAGATAAAAACACTCAATTCTATCCCGTCTAAAAATTGCTCTACCACAACTTTCTTGCTCGATGCACCAAATTTCGCTTCCCTGATCATCTGAGAGAATTCGCTGATTGCTTCTTCATGAGAAGCACAAATCAGTACGCCTTTTCCGGCTGCAAGACCGTCTGCTTTCAAAACAATCGGCAACGAATGCTGTTGTAAGTAAGCCACCCCTTCGTCAAAATTGGTTGCATCAAACTCGCGATAGGCCGCCGTGGGAATATTATGCCGTTGCATAAAAGCTTTGGCAAACGATTTACTGCCTTCGAGCTGAGCACCTTCGGCCGATGGTCCGGTTATGACGATATGCTGCAGTTCACTATCTTTCTTGAAGTAATCATAAATCCCCCTGACAAGAGCATCCTCCGGTCCTACCACCACCATATCGATACTTTCCTGCAAACAAAATGCTTTTACCGTAGTAAAATCATTCAGATCCAAATCCACGTTAGTACCCAGTTGCGAAGTGCCTGCATTACCCGGAGCAATGAATAATTGTACCTGTTCGGCACTCTGCTTCAGTTTCCAGGCTATTGCATGCTCACGGCCTCCGCCTCCTATGATTAAAATTTTCAAATCGTGTTAATTTTTAAATTGCAGGCAAGATAAAAAATTCCTCTTAGCCTTATAAAGTATCTTTGAACTCTATGGATAAAGATTCATTTCTACACTCACTCAGAGAAGACGAACCACCCACGAACGTTTCTCTTTACGCCCGGGCTCTATGGCACGATGCAAAAGGCAACTGGCAACGGGCCCATGAAATCGTTCAGGAGATTCCTGATAAAAAAGCTGCCCGCATTCATGCCTACCTGCACAGAAAGGAAGGCGATTTCGCCAATGCAGATTACTGGTACTGGAAAGCAGGGATAGACAGCAAGCCTCCGAAATATTCGCTCAAAGACGAATGGAATGAACTCGTTGAGGAGTATGTCTGACGGCTGTTGCTTTTCCGCCATTTTTTTCAAGACGTTATCTCAAAATGGATTCAAACGCTTGCCCGTTCTTTTCAGCTAAATTTGCCGGAATCAGACAATGATGGAGAATAAGAAAATACTTGACTTTGGGATTTTGATGAAGATCATCCGTCTGGCAGCTCCTTATAAGAAGAAGTTTTACCTGTCGGTTTTTCTTTCCATCGCACTGGCACTGATCTCACCCATCAGGCCCTATCTGATCCAATACACCGTCAATCACTTCATTCAAGACAAGAACACCTTCTGGTTGATTATGATTACCGTAATCCAGGTGGGCATTCTGCTTGTAGAAACGGTGTTGCGATTTTACTTTGGCTTCATTACCTCATGGCTCGGGCAATATGTGGTAAACGATCTCAGGTTAAAAGTGTTTAATAAAGTACTCAGCCTAAATCTTCGCCAATACGACAAAACACCGATAGGCACACTCACCACAAGAACGGTTAATGATATTGAAGCAATCAATGAAGTCTTCTCTGACGGGCTGATACCGATTATTGCAGATCTGCTCTCTATTGTATCTATCCTGTTGTTCATGTTTGGAGTCGACTGGCGGTTATCGCTGATAAGCCTTGCACCCTTTCCGGTTCTGATTATAGCTACTTACCTGTTTAAAGAGAGTGTCAATAAATCATTTATAAAAGTCAGGAATGCAGTAGCTGCTCTGAATGCTTTTGTGCAGGAGCATCTTTCGGGTATGCATGTTGTTCAGGCTTATACTTCAGAAGACAGAGAGTTTGAGAAATTCAGAAAAATTAATAATAATCACAGAAAGGCGAATATCCGCGCGATCTTTGCTTATTCAGTATTTTTTCCGGTAGTAGAGATTGTTCTGGCAGTATCAATCGGCTTGTTAGTCTGGTGGGGAGGCAATTATTCTGCCGATGCAGGTGTGATCATCTCTTTTATCATGTATCTGAATCTACTCTTCAGGCCATTGCGAATGATAGCGGATAAATTCAACACGCTGCAGATGGGTATAGTAGCCGGCGAACGTGTATTTAAAGTGTTGGACAATCCTGATGTAACAGATACTCCAGGCTCTGTTTATATCCCTGAAAAGACAAAAGGAGCAATTTCTTTTTCAAATGTCTGGTTTGCTTATGAAGACGAGAAGTACGTTCTGAAAGACATATCATTTGAAGTTAAAGAAGGTGAGACCGTCGCTCTTGTAGGCCACACAGGTAGCGGAAAGACATCAATCATCAGTCTCATCAACAGGTTTTACACTATCAACAAGGGCAGTATTACAATGGATGGCGTCAGCATCTACGACTACGACATCGACTATCTGCGCAGCCGCATAGCTGTAGTGCTCCAGGATGTTTTTCTCTTCAGCGGCCCGGTATTTGACAACATCACCCTCAGGAACCCTGACATTACTATCGAGGAGGCTCAAAAGGTTGCAAAGATTATCGGCGTGCACGATTTCATCATGCAATTACCCGGAGGATATGATTACAATGTAATGGAGCGCGGTGCCACACTTTCTCTCGGCCAGCGCCAGTTAATTTCCTTTATCAGAGCACTGCTTTACAACCCTTCGATCCTGATACTCGATGAGGCCACATCATCCATAGACAGCGAGAGTGAAAGGCTGATACAAAAAGCTATTGACACCATGATTAAAGGCAGAACCTCTATTGTTATTGCACACAGACTTTCCACCATTAGAAAGGCCGACAAGATCATTGTCCTGGATCAGGGTAGAATCGTGGAATCAGGAACGCACGACGAGCTTATCAGTAAAAAAGGATTTTACTACAAACTTCACAAACTGCAATTTGAAAAACAGGAAATCGGTATTCAATAACAAGATTATCTCCGATCTCTTCCGATAGTCAGTCCAAGCTTCAGATTCAGGGTCACATAACCATCTTTATTATTCGGGTTTCCTCTTACGCCATCAGGATGTGCTGTGCTGTATTTTGCTCCGGGAATATGACGGTCGTGCAGTAACAAGGCCTGGTTCAGTTGATATCCTGAGAGGTAATTTGCAAAATATATAGGGTCAATATATTTTCCACTCACATCATCCAAATAGTCTGTAGTAGTAAAGCGGTAAATAATTTCAACACGAATATTGGTTGTAACCGAGATATCATATCGTGCGCCGGCTCCAAATGGAAAACTCATTTGCCTCAAGCTGTATTCTTTTGCCCTCGGATATTCTGCAAAGCCTTGCCCTTCAGTACGCAGCGGGTGTAAATCAACCAAACCTCCATTCAAAGTAGCCTGTGGATTGAATTTGAAGAAACCTACTCCTGCTACGATGTATGGAGAAACTTCCGGTGGATAACGGTCTTCACCGTAGTTGCCAAACATTTCAAAAGGATGGAATTCTCCCATCAAGGCAATCTCCGATATCGGGCTCTTGAATTCAAGGTTGCGCTCGTAACGGCCATTGGTTGATGGTGCTACTTTTCTGAGGATACTGTCGTAGGCCGTAACCTTTCCGAAAGTGGCTTCCAACCTAAGACCGACAGAATTTTTAAACATCAGCCCTACAAATAAGCCTCCCTGAATGCGGGTATTCTTGATATTAAAATCTTTAATGAATTTTTTACCGATACCTCTTCTTCCACCCAGGTCAGTAAAAGCATTCATAGCACCAAATGAACCACCTACCTCAACCAGAAGGTTGTTCTCGTAGTAGTCTCCATTGAAGAAATAGTACTGTGCTTTAGATTCTGTAAATGCAAAAATCAATAACAGGAATACGAACAATCTTGTTTTCATAACGGTATCTTATTCTCCTTCCTAATAGCGTGTAATAGGGGTTTATGGTAAAGAAACGTTTTTTTTACGACTTTAATATGTTTTCTTGACAGTATTTACTCTGTTCTTCAGCCCTGAAGGCTGGTTACAGAGGCTTTCTCGCTTTGCAAATATAACAGTCACGCAAAATTAACCAATGAAGAATCTCACATACCGGATCTTTTTGAAAATTTTTAACCGCCTGATAGTCAGTCGCCGAATGGCACTAATCCTTCATGGAGCTCAAAAATCCGTCAGAACCAATAACGTTCCGGTCGGATCCACACAAAAAAAGGCCGTCATTAACTGACAGCCTTAAGAGTAATCTTTTCAGAACATTAATTTATTTCAAGCTTCTTTTGCTTATGCGCAGCGTAATCCATAATGCGCTCAATCACATCCAGAGAAGGAGTAGTAATTTCTGTATCCAACTTCTCTTGTATGGATTGAATTTCAGCAAGCGACTCTCTCAAAGCAAAGTCCTGCTTCAGAGCCTCCTTAATAATATCAGATTTCTGTTTGGAAGTTTCGCCGTAAGCGTACCTAAGAAGATCTTCCTTAGTAATTCGAGTCATAATTTAATGGCTTTAAAATCAATAATTTTTGTTATCCGCTATTAAAAACGTAATAACTGGCCGGATATTGTGTATAACCGGAAAATTACTTTTCAATAACAGACTCAACTACAAAAAGGTCTTCATTGGGTTTTTTCATCAAATACTTCTCCCTGGCATATTTCTCCAATGTTTCAGGGCTGTTCTTCAGGCTTTCCAACTCCTCTTTCGTCTCCGCAATTTGTTGAATCATTGCTTTTTCAGCATTTTCAAGGTTATTGATTTCCTGAATACGCTTAATCTGCAGCGGCACATCATTCCTGTCAAAGAAGAACATCCACACGACAAATACTGCCAGTGTAAAAAGGTATTTGTTGGCTATGATTTTCTTAAGGTATCTCAAGAGTCCGGAATTAATGGGTTATAAAAACGGGCTATCCTTTGCCAAATGTAATTTTTCCTTTTGGAAATACAGCATTATCGTCGAGAATTTCTTCAATTCTTATCAACTGGTTGTATTTCGCAACGCGGTCTGTACGGCTGGCACTTCCTGTTTTTATCTGTCCGCAGTTGAGTGCTACTGCCAGATCAGCAATAGTTGTATCCTCAGTTTCACCGCTTCTGTGACTCATGATGGTATTATATCCGTTCCTTTGTGCCAGGGTTACGGCATTGATAGTCTCCGTCAGAGTTCCAATTTGGTTTACTTTTACTAACAGCGCATTGGCCACTTTCTTTTCTATCCCTTCCTGAAGCCTTTTCTCATTGGTTACAAACAGGTCATCTCCAACTAACTGTACTTTCTTGCCGATGCGGTCTGTCAGCAGCTTCCATCCCTTCCAGTCGTCTTCGGCCATCCCGTCTTCAATAGAGATGATAGGATATTTCTTCACCCACGACTCCCAATAATCCACCATTTTCTCACTGCTCAGTTTTCTTCCATCTGATTTATGGAAATGATAAACTTTCTTTTTAGCATCATAGAGTTCACTGACAGCAGGATCCATTGCAATAGCGATTTGTGAGCCTGCTTTAAAGCCCGCATTCTCTATTGCTTTCAAAACTGTTTCAATTGCTTCTTCGTTACTCTGCAATTCCGGCGCGAAGCCTCCTTCGTCACCTACGTTCGTACTGTAACCTTTCTTTTTCAACACAGCTTTCAACTGATGAAACACGCTCACGCCCCACTGCAAAGCCTCACTGAATGAGGTAGCTCCAACAGGCATTACCATGAACTCCTGAAAATCGATCTTGTTATCGGCATGGGCACCTCCATTCAGAATATTCATCATCGGGATGGGCAGCACACGTGCATTCGTTCCGCCGATATAACGGTATAGCGGCAAATTGGCTTCTAATGCTGCAGCCTTAGCAACAGCAAGACTTACGGCAAGAATTGCATTAGCCCCCAGTTTCCCCTTGTTGGGTGTTCCATCGATTTCGATCATTTCCTGATCGATGCCGTTCTGATCAGCTACATCCCATCCATAGAGAACTGATGCAAGTGTGTCATTCACGTTGCTCACAGCCTTGAGCACACTCTTTCCGTCGTAATAAGTTTTCTTACCATCGCGCAGTTCTACTGCCTCATGCACGCCGGTACTCGCACCTGAGGGAACAGCAGCTCTTCCCAAAAACCCGTTTTCTGTCAATACATCTACTTCTACAGTAGGATTGCCACGACTATCCAAAATCTGCCTGGCAGTAATGTCTGTGATGTAACTCATGTTTTTATTTTTTAGTCAGTTGTTTAAATACTTCTTCCAGCGATTGTGTTTCGCTGTCCATCGAAAGAATGTTCAGATTGTTCTTCAAACTGAACTCCATAATTTGTCTTTTCATCTTTTCAGGATCATCAGTGTAAATTCTGAAGATTCCGTCGTTTTCTGAAATCTGCGTTACACCCTGCAAAGCGCTTGTCCAGTCCTCTGCCGGTGCTACTGCAAACCTGATGATTACAACTCCCCGGGAAGAACCGATCTTCAGGTTTTCAAGACGATCATCGGCGACAATATTCCCTTTGTTGATGATGATAATGCGATCGCAGATACTTTCTACTTCCTGCAGTATGTGTGACGAAAAAAGGATACTTTTTGTCTTTCCTAATTCTTTGATAAGGTTTCGGATCTCAATGATCTGATTGGGATCGAGTCCGTTGGTCGGCTCATCGAGGACTAACACTTCCGGATCGTGTAATAATGCTGCTGCAAGTCCGACTCTCTGCTTGTATCCTTTACTTAGCTGCCCTGTCTTCTTCGAAGATTCAGGCGTCAACCCTGTCAGTTTAATAACCTCCTCTACACGCTCCTTTGCGTTCTCAATCTGCCTTACCTTGGCTACAAACAAGAGGTATTCCCTCACATACATATCATAATACAGAGGATTGGCTTCGGGCAGGTATCCGATTTTTTTCTTAGTTGCGGTTCTTTCTTTTTTGGTATCAACTCCGCAAACTTCAATTTTACCATCATCCGGATTCAGATAACCTGTGATCATCTTCATGGTAGTGGACTTTCCGGCACCGTTAGGTCCTAAAAATCCGGTTATTCCGGTACTGTCGGTGGTAAATGAAATGCTGTTGACCACTGTATTGGCATCAAAGCGCTTGGTCAGATTTTCTACCTTCAGTGACATGGGCGCAAATTTAGTAGAATTGAGATGAACAGCATGCTTTGAAACAGGTATTCAGATTATTGACCGCCCGGACGCTTGTTTCTATTTTTATTCCGGTTTTTCTGTCCGCCTTGACTTTTCTGTTTGCCTCCACCCTGATGCTTTTGCTTCATCTGTCTCTGCTCTTTTTTATCAGATACGGCTTCAGCAGTTTTAGCTTTTTCTCTTGCTCTTCTCTTACGCGATGTTCTTTCAAGAGAGCGCAGGCTGATCTGGCCTACTACATCAATGTACTCAGCTTCCATTTCCTTCGGCTTTTCGCTGACGATTTCAACCGTTTCAAAAGTTTCGGGCTTGATGCCCTTCTTATTCTGTTCGAGAATATCCTTTACTGTCTCAATGGAAAGAGGATAATACTTTGTACTCTCAGAAGTTGAATACCACATCAGGTTGCGGAAAATATCTTTCTTCACTAAAAATGCCTTTCCTCTTGCTGTTTCTAATGTATCCGCATTCTCGGGGAAATATTGCAGTGCATCAAGATAAGTATCTAATTCAAAATTCAGACAGCACTTCAGGCGTCCACACTGGCCACTGAGTTTGGTCTGGTTGATACTTAGGTTCTGATATCTCGCGGCATTTGTATTCACACTTTTAAAATCAGTCATCCATGTACTGCAACACAGTTCGCGTCCACTGGTACCGATACCTCCGATCTTTCCGGCTTCCTGGCGCGCACCGATCTGTCGCATCTCCACCTTTACTTTAAATTCTGATGCATACACCTTGATCAGCTCTCTGAAATCCACACGTTCATCGGCGATATAAAAGAAGGTTGCCTTACGCGCATCGGCTTGTATCTCTACCTCGCTCACTTTCATATCCAGTTTCAGATCTCTTGCAATTGCCCTGCTCTTTATTAGTACTTCTTTCTCACGCGCCTTGGTCTCTTTCCATTTTGCAATGTCTACATCAGAGGCAGGCCGCAATACTCTTTTGAATTCCGGATCGTTTTCGGCTTTCTTTTTCTTCTTCAACTGAAGCCTTACCAGTTCGCCGGACAGGCTTACCTGCCCCACATCGAAACCATTCACACCTTCAACAGCAACCATATCTCCTTTGTAAAGCACATGATTGGTTTCGTTTCTGTAAAAATCTTTTCTGCTGCCATGATTGAAAGAAACCTCAATCACTTTGCATCTGTCTCTGTTATCTGCAACGGGAAGGTCAGCCAGCCAGTCAAAAACTTCAAGTCTGTTGCAACCGGAACCACAGGATCCGCCTTTGCATCCGCCTGAACGGCCATTCCCACAAGAACTACATCCCATATTGTTTTATATTATATTAAACAAAGGACGTCACGCTGAAAGCTGATGTATCGGAGATTGTATATTGAATAAATGTAACGGATGCTTATACCCACACCCCTTTTTATCGGCAATTGCCCGTGCAGGATTGATACCTTTATAATTATTATTCAGTTGAATATTTTCCTTCATCTAAAACGCTCTTCAACATGAAACCCTTCGCTTCATTTCACCAAAATTAAATATTTCTCCTTAATTAGGTAATACAGACGGATTGTTAAAGCATGAAAAAGCATTTTTGAATTAGCATTTCGCTCAATATAATAGACTGCTTTACCCAACTCCTCCGCCATTTCTTCCAGTATTTCTACCTCACACATAGACCCCAGTTTCAGGGCAAATTCCTTTTCACTTTGTACCATTGCATGTGCCATTTCCCCTGCATATTTCAACCTGACGGTCAACCGAACCAGACTGATAAAATAGTTCAGTAACTGCTTTTGTTTCTCCCGCCCCATGGTGTTTACCTCGTCTATCCATTTACTCAATAACTCTACCTTGTTACTGATAGCCAGATTAAGCCAGTCTCTGATGATTCTCTCCCACTGCTCTCCCTCAGAACTACCAAGTCTCATCGCTTCTCTCAAATTCCCTGCTGCAGCACTTGCGATTGAGGCTGCTCGGCCAGTATCCATCCCGCGGTTGATCAGATATTTCTCCACTTCATCATCTGCGGGCAATGGCACCCTGATGATTTGTGCCCTGGATAAAATAGTAGGTAAAATCTTAGTGTCGTCTTCGGCGACAAACAGGAAGATCGTACCTGCAGGCGGTTCTTCTATCAGCTTTAACAACCGGTTGCCTTCTTTGCCGAGAAATTCGGGCATCCAGATAATCTGAATCTTAAAATCGCTTTCAAAGGGGCGAAGACTCATCTGGTGGAGGATATCTTCACATTCGTGTACAGTGATGTTCGGCTGCTTGTTGGCGGCATTGTCAATTTTCGAGTGGGAGTTTTCCCTCAGGTAATCGATCCAATCGTCGATATTTCCATAAGGGTCTTTCTTTATAAACTCCCTCCACTCTGTGATGTAATCTGCACTGAGCACTTTGTTGTGGTTTGAATCGCGCTTCAACACCGGAAAAGTAAAATGCAAATCGGGATGCATAAGCTGGCTTGCCTTGATGCAGGCAGGACACGCTCCGCAACTGTCAGACCTCACTATGGCAGGAGCCTCAGGTTCCAGATCGCCAAACAATGAGGGGGCCGCATCTTTAGCTGGTGCATTCACCCGCTCACATAAAATAAATTGTGCAAAAGCTATAGCTAACGGCAAGGCACCGCTTCCCTCTTTGCCCAAAAAAAGAATGGAGTGAGACAACCGGTTTTGTTCTACCAGATCTCTCAACTGCTCTTTCAACTGGACTCTGCCTACTATCTCATCAAACTGCATCCGGCACTTAAATTATACTCTTATAACAAACTCAGGATTTCATTGCCCATCGGGTTCACCTTACTTTCAAACACGGCTTCCAGGCGCCCTTGCTCATCGATAAGAAATTTGGTGAAGTTCCATTTGATATCGGCATCCATCACCCCGTTTTCCGATTTACGTGTAAGCCATTGGTAAATGGGAGCAATGTCATCACCTTTAACAGATACCTTAGCAGCCATGGGAAAGGTAACGCCGTAATTCTTAGTGCAGAATTCGCTGATCTCTTTGTTACTTCCGGGTTCCTGTGCACCAAAATTGTTGGCAGGGAAACCCACAACTACCAAAACATCTTTATACTTTTCATAGAGTTCCTCTAATTGGGCATACTGAGGTGTAAACCCACATTTTGAAGCAGTATTAACGACGAGGATTTTCTTCCCTTTAAAATCTGAGAAGTCAATCACTCCTCCTGTCAGGCTCTCTACTTTGAATTGATATATAGTAGAGGCAGTCTCTGTATTCGCCATATTTTTAATTGAATTTGAAGGGAGGAAAAACAAAAAAGGTAGGGATAAAATAAACGCTTTCACTTTTTTTCGTAAAGGTACAAATAAAAAAATCGTACTTACCTTAGAGAAATCATGAAAACGGCTGAAAAAAAGCACTCTATCCTGAACTACCTGAGCGAGCACCACATCCGTGCTGCAATCTTCGACCTCGACGGCACACTACTCGATAATAATCCCTACCATCTCATCAGTTGGCTGGAATACCTTAAAGAAAAAAATATCCACATCACGCAGGAAGAGTTTGACAGAAACATGAGTGGCAGAACAAATAAGGATGCTATCGAGTATATCTTCCAAAGGAAAATGGATGATGGAGAGATTAGGAGAATCACTGAAGAAAAGGAAGAGGTGTACCGCCGTATTTATAAACCTCACATCCGGCCGATTAACGGATTACTTCCACTTCTGAATGTTCTGAAGGCAGCCGGTATTAATATGGCCATTGCCACTTCTGGCATACAACCGAACATCGATTTTATGTTTGAACATGTACCCATCAAACCATATTTCAGTGCGGTAGTAAACAGCAGCCATATTAAAGAAGGTAAGCCCCATCCCGAAATCTATATTACTACTGCAGGGCTATTAGGTATTCCGCCTCAAGAATGTGTGGTGTTTGAAGATTCAATTCCCGGAGTAACATCTGCTCTACGAGCCGGTATGAGAGTCATAGCTATTACAACTACGCTAAAAGCCAATGCTTTTTCGGGAGTTGATTTGGCAATCAGTGATTATAGGCGGTTATTCTAATTCGTGATAATATCGGAAAAGGAAAGTTAAGGATAAAAAAAAGGGACCAAGATAGATATCTAGTCCCGCTTTAAAATCCAATATCCTATGAAAAACCAAGACAAAGATAGAGGCGTTTCTGATACTACACAAGGAATCAGACGAAAAAACTATTCACAATTAGTAAGTGGAGGATTTCGAAGGGTAAATGGCGAAATCCATATAAAAAAGTTCTTATTTACGCCTTTTGCCACCCAATCCGAGTGACCCCAATATACTTCTGACTATCAGGTTACTACCTTGCCGGATCATTGTATTTAAAAGCGTTCCGCCTGCTTTTTCAGCTAAAGTAGGCGGTGGTTTGCGCCCTGATTTCTTAGGAACGGGCGACTCAGCAGCCTCTTTTGCCAGGGCAGCAGCTGCTTCCATTTTTTCAGCAAGCATCTCGTATGCGCTGCGCTCATCGACATCCTTATTATACTTTAATACCAGGTTTGAAGCATCGGTAACTCTTTGGATCTCTTCATCGGTAAGCACATCCATCCTGCTCCTCGGGGTACACATCATGGTGTGGACAAGCGGCGTCGGGATTCCTTTTTCATTTAATAAGGTCACCAGTGCCTCGCCAATACCTAATTGGGTAATCAGGTCTTCCGTAACATAAAATTCTGAAAGTGGATAATTGGCTGCCGTTTGTTTAATCACCATACGGTCTTTGGCAGTAAAAGCCCTCAGCGAATGCTGAATTTTCAGACCGAGCTGCCCAAGTACGGGGGCAGGAATATCCATTGGATTCTGGGTACAGAAATAAATGCCAATCCCTTTAGAACGAATTAATTTGATAACAGTCTCAATCTGGTCCAAAAGAGCCTGAGTCGCTTCCTTAAAAATCAGGTGCGCTTCATCTATAAACATCACCAGTCTCGGTTTAGGCACATCACCCAACTCAGGGCAAACAGAATACAACTCGGCCAGCATCTGCAGCATAAAAGTAGAAAACAACTTCGGCCTGTCCTGGATATTATTCACCCTCAGGATGCTGAGCATACCCTTACCGTCAGGTGTGGTGCGCATCAGGTCTTCTACCTCAAAACTCTTCTCGCCAAAAAACACATCGGCACCCTGCTGCTGCAATTCAATAATTTTTCTGAGGATGGTGCCTGTGCTCGTTGCAGAGGCTACCCCATATTCGTCTTTCAGTTCCTGCTTCCCGGGTCCGGTTACATACTGAAGCACCTTAGTAAGGTCTTTCAAATCAAGGAGGGGATATTTGTTGTCATCACAATACTTAAAGACCATTGCCATTATCCCGCCCTGAGTATCGTTCAGGCCTAGAATTTTACTCATTAATACAGGACCGAATTCCGAAACGGTAGCCCTCAACCTGACTCCTTTCTCTCCGCTGAGCGACAGAAATTCTACAGGGAACGCAGCCGGTTCGTAGGTCATATTCAGTTTACGGTAGCGTTCGCTAATTTTATCGTTGACGGTTCCGGCTGCTGCCAGGCCACTCATGTCTCCCTTGATATCTAACAGTAACACAGGAACACCAACATCACTCAGGCTTTCGGCTATCAGTTGAAAGGATTTTGTCTTTCCTCCACCTGTAGCTCCGGTCACCAACCCGTGCCTGTTCATGGTCGATAATGGCACTTTTACCAAAGCATCTGACAATACGTCACCATCCAACATGCCTGCCCCTATTGTGATTGACGCTCCTTTAAAGGTATATCCGGTTTGAATCGTCTCAATAAACTTACTTCTGTCAGCCATTTATCAAGTTTTTGTGGAAAGTTACACAGAAGCACAAGAAATGATACAATTGTTTTAACTTTTTAGTTAATATTTTTACAACATACTGATTTATGGCACCAAATATGTTAAATAAGCTATAGAAGTATAATTTTTTAAATTTTAGACCTTCACCTTAAGAAACTTTATAATTATGGAAAATAGAAAACCCAAGATTTTGATTTGTGAAGACGATCCTAACCTGGGGATGGTTTTAAAAAACTATTTAGAGCTGAACGACTACGATGTAGTTCTCGAGCGCGACGGACGTCTTGGTCTGGCAGCTTTTCAAAGAGAGAAGTTTGATATCTGCCTTCTCGACGTGATGATGCCCAATATGGACGGCTTCACCGTTGCCGAAGAAATAAGGAATGTAGATCCGGATATGCCGCTGTTCTTCTTGTCTGCAAAGACCATGAAGGAAGACATCATCAAAGGCTACAACCTGGGAGCCGATGACTACATCACAAAGCCGTTTGACAGCGACGTGCTGCTGCACAAAATAAAAGCTATCCTTAAGAGAAATGAGGAACTGCACAAGGAAGAAGCCAATGTTGAGTACGACCTGGGCAAATTCCACTTCAACCCAAGATTGAGACAATTAGGTATGGGTAAGGATGTACAGACTCTTTCTCCGAAAGAGAATGAATTGCTGAAGATGCTGGCAGAATATAAGAACGACCTGTTGCCACGCGAGAAAGCCCTGAAGAAAATCTGGGGCAGCGATACTTACTTCAACGGCAGGAGCATGGACGTGTATATTGCCAAACTGAGAAAATATCTGAAGCCCGACCCCAATCTGGAAATCGTGAACATCCACGGTAATGGTTTTAGATTAGTGGAAAAAGAAGAAGCATAAGAAACCGTCAAATACTAATTAACTAACAGAACAGCCGCCGTTACGCCGGCTGTTTCTGTTCTAAGACGGTTCTCTCCCAGAGAAACAGGCTTGTATCCTGCTTTGAGGCAGTCTTCTATTTCCTTTGGACTGAAATCTCCCTCGGGACCTATCAATATAATGCGCGAAGCATCTTTCCTGTTGATCGCAGAAAGACCCGCTTTATTTTCATCGGGTAAACAGTGCGCAATCATCTTCAGGGGATAGTTTTCTGTTTTCAACAATTCTTTCAAGGCAACAGGTTCGGGCAAGTCGGGAAGATAATATTGCTGGCTCTGAATCATCGCACTCACTGTAATGTTTCGCATTCTTTCCATCCGGAATGATTTCTTTTCTGTTCGTTCACAAATGAGCGGGACGATCCGGTTGATGCCCAATTCAGTGGCCTTTTCTAAAAACCATTCAAAACGGTTTTCATTTTTCAGCAATGAGATACCAATAGCTGTTGTAGCTTCCGGAGCAGGGTGCTGACGGCGATCTATAAGCGTAACAACAGAATTCCTTTTATCAGCTATTGTAATCTCCACTTTTGTCTCATATCCCTTACCGTCGGTGAGGAGCAGTTGCTCTCCAGGATTCATTCGCAGCACCTGTGCAATATAGCGGGAGTTATCAGGTGACAGGACGAACTCGCCTGTATCTGTTCCTGATTGTTCTTCGTAGAATAACGGTAACTGCATATCTTTATTTTAAAAACCGGCTTTAAGGTAACTCCATCCTTCTGATTGGCGCACCACGAGATGAGCTACGGCTGATGGTATCACTTTTACAAAATCCAATAAATCTGCCGGCGAAAAATTATGTGCGTCCATAGTATTCCTGCAGACTAAAATTGCCACTCTGTCTTCAACAATCTTTCTGAGGTGATGCTGCCATTTGCTATCCTTTAGTACAATACCTATACCCCGCGAATGAATCACTAATTCAATCTTTATTTCATTCAATGCATCCCTGAGGTTGGCTATCTGGCCGATCACAGCTTTTTGTACGCCAACCTGATCATCAGATAACTGAATAACAACCCTCAAATTTTGTGCTTCCGGCATATAATTACAAAGGAAATGCTTTTTCTTTTAAGACTAAAACTTACCATTTATCAATTTATTTCTCCATATATCCAACTTGTAAAAAAATATCTTTTACCGTTCTTTTTATATAAGTTCCTGATAACCAATATTTTAAAGAGTTATTTAGTACTACTCCATGATCAACTACTCTTTTTTAGATAGTATTATGTTTTGCATAGTACTAAAAATATCTTTACTTTTGTCTTGTAATTCATTCAGATCATCCAAAAAAGAAGGATATGAATATAGAAAACACAGCCAGTCAGATGCGAAAAGGAGTACTGGAGTTTTGTATCCTGTCGATTATTAAAAAGGGAGAGGCCTATCCCAGTGATATTATCGACATGATGAAAAACGCCAATCTCAACATTTTGGAGGGTACTCTCTATCCGTTGCTCAACCGGCTTAAGAATGCCGACTTGCTCACCTATCGCTGGGTAGAAAGCAATAGCGGACCTCCAAGAAAATATTTTTCACTGACCGAACAGGGGGCTTCATTCTACAAAGAATTAGAAAACACATGGAATGAACTAACAGGCGCAGTGGAAACTATTACTTCAAAAACCGAATAATCTTTTAATTCAACTTCACTACTAAATATCACAATCATGAAAAAGGTCATCAACATCAACTTCCAGGGTACTATTGTTCCGATTGAGGAGAGTGCTTATGACTTATTAAGGCACTACATTGACAGCCTCAGGGAATACTTTGCAGCCGAAGAAGGCAGGGATGAGATTATCAATGATATCGAAAGCCGGGTCAGCGAGCTTTTTCAGCAACGTCTGAAAGAAGGAACTACCTGCATCACCGACGATGACGTGAATGCCATTATTGACAACATGGGCAGGCCCAAGGACTTTGCCGAAGCTGACAGCACCCGTGACTCTGACAAAGCTGACTCAACCGGCGACCGTACAAACACACAATTCCAATGGCAAGCCGGCCCCGGCAGACTCTACAGAGACGAGTCTAACAAGATACTGGGTGGTGTCTGCAGTGGTATTGGTAATTATCTGCGAATTGATCCGTGGATTGTAAGAATACTGTTTATCGTATCAGGAATCGGTCTGCTGGCTTATATCATCCTTTGGATATTTATCCCTTCCAATCTTTATAAATACCACGGGCCCGTAAGGAAACTGTACAGAAATCCGGATGATAAAGTGATAGCCGGTGTCTGCGGAGGTATCGGCAGTTACTTTAACATCAGCAGTTGGATTCCCAGGATTCTTTTTCTGTTGCCGCTGCTATCCTTTATGCTTCAGTTTGGCGACGGGTGGATGTTCTTCCCTCGTTTTGCCTCCATCGGCATCTCTCCGGGATTTTTACTGTTATACATTATTCTATGGGCGGTTATTCCGGAGGCAAAGACTACCAGTGAAAAGCTCGAAATGAAGGGAGAAAAGATTGACGTCGATTCCATTAAAGAATCCGTTAGCCGTGAGATGAAAGAAGTAGCCGAACGCCTGGAGAAGATGGGTAAAGACGCCGGCGCATATATGAAGGAAAAAGGACCACAAGTGCGTCAGGAATTTGCATCTGCGGCTAACCGGTCAGGCAGTGTATTGGGTAACATCATCATCACCATCTTTAAAATTTTCGTTTACATTATTGTAGGGGCTATTGTTTTCGCGATTATAATATCTGTTCTTGCACTGGCACTAGTAGCCATAGGGCTCTTTCCGCTGAAGAGCTTCCTGGTAAGCGGTACATGGCAGAACTTTCTTGTCTGGAGTACACTTATTTTCCTTGTCATTATTCCTACTATCGGACTCATTGTCTTTCTGATTCGCAAACTTGCGCGCAGGAAGAACAATTCTTATTACCGCAACATTGTCTGGGGATCGTGGGTATTTGGACTAATCTGTGCTTTAGCACTGAGTTATTATGTAAGTAACGATTTTAGGTATTCTGCCATTGCAGACGAGGGAAAAATAGAACTCACCAACACATCCCCTACCTATCTCGAAATAAAACCTTTAAAACCTAAAGATTACACCTGGAGACGATGGTTGACTTGGGAGCCCTATTCTACCTTTGGCGTGCAAGACGACACCGCATACCTTTACAATGTAGATATCCGGGTTCTCAAATCTAACAATAATCAATATTCGGTAGAATATATCAAAATAAGTAACGGGCATTCCAGAGAAGAAGCCAATGAGCTTGCCTCCAAAATTCAGTTCAATGCAATATCTGAAGACAGTGTACTGTATCTGGATAATATGATTCCCGTCAATACTCATGATAAATTCAGAAATCAGATGGTTGCAGTGAGCATTTATGTGCCTGTCAACCATCGTATCAAAATCAACAAAGACTTTTCGAGTTTGTACACTCCCGGATTCCAAATGTTCAGACCGGGGATGTACAATTTTCGCTCCGAGGGTTATTATGCCTTTCCCGGAAGAGAGTATGTTATGACTGAAGACGGGCTCAAGAAAATAACGAATGACGACAACGATGATGATACCTACAGGTATAACGGTTCTTCTATCATTATAGACTCTATCCGATTGCAACAGAGAAAACAGATTAATGATATGGAGCGTTCATTAGATTCTACTAAGGAGGTACATAAAAGAGAAATACAGCGTATGCAGGATTCGCTGCGCAGGAAGCAAAAAGAAATAGAGCGTGAACTTCAAAAGCTGGATATGCAAAGCTCCGCCTCACTCCCACTGCCATCGGGCTGGGCGGCTCTGCCTCAGGGGTTTTTTTTCTATATCTAAGCCCATATTTTTTTGAAGTTGGATAAAAAGTCCTGATGCCTGAAAGGCACAGGGCTTTTTTGTTTTTTCAGTCTTGGAACATGTCCTCCTTCTTTCCATGCTGCGTTTTCTGTCCCTTGGCGGAGGGCTCTCCGACGAAAAGCAGTGGCATAGAGATGCTGAATCAAGTTCAGCATGACGATAAAGAAAGGTTAACTAATATTCCTCGCAGGTCACTGCATTGCGGGGTGATGACGTTGTATTTACGAATTCCCCTCCTTTGGAGGGATACTCTCACCATAGCGGGAAAGGGGGTGGTCTTTTCTTTCCCCGCAGTATCTCAGCGCCTTGGTGCTGCTCGTTGTCCAAGGCTTTACAGCAGCACAGCGTCTCCATCGCAGCGGATGACACTGGGAAGAAAGGAAAAAGAAAAACCGGAACATCTCTGCCCCGGTCCTAAAATCAATTCAAAATTTAAATCTTATTATGCAGCTCCTCCTGCAATCTTAGCCTTAATTTTTCCTTCTATCTCCGTCGCCAACTCCGGGTTATCTGCAAGTAAAGTCTTCACAGCATCTCTTCCCTGCCCCAGTTTATTTCCGTCGTAACTATACCAGCTTCCACTCTTCTGAACAATACCGAGATCTACTCCCATATCGATAATTTCACCGGTCTTAGATATTCCCTCTCCGTAAATAATATCAAATTCTGCTACTCTGAAAGGAGGCGCCATCTTGTTCTTCACAACCTTCACCTTTACTCTGTTTCCGATAGAATGCTCACCATCTTTAATCTGCGCCATCCTGCGGATATCCAGCCTTACTGAAGAATAGAACTTCAAGGCATTACCACCTGTAGTGGTTTCAGGGTTACCGAACATAATACCGATCTTCTCCCTCAGCTGGTTGATGAAGATGCAACAGCACTTTGTTTTAGAAATAGTAGCTGTCAGTTTTCTGAGGGCCTGGCTCATCAATCTTGCCTGCAGTCCCATCTTGCTGTCTCCCATCTCACCTTCCAGTTCTCCCTTCGGTACCAGGGCAGCAACCGAGTCAATCACCACTACATCGAGCGCACCGCTCAAAATCAGCCTGTCGGCTATCTCGAGTGCTTGTTCGCCATAATCCGGCTGGCTGATCAGCAAATTATCTACATCTACTCCCAGTTTCTTTGCATAAATGCTGTCAAAAGCGTGCTCAGCATCTATAATCGCACACACCCCGCCTTTCTTCTGTGCTTCTGCAATGACATGAATAGCCAGAGTGGTCTTACCGGAAGATTCAGGTCCGTAAATTTCTATAACGCGTCCCTTTGGCAAACCGCCAATTCCCAAAGCCACGTCCAACCCGAGCGAACCTGTTGAAATCACCTCGTGTGCTTCGTGGGATTTCTCATTCATCATCATTACGCTACCTTTTCCGAAGTCTTTGTCAATCTTTTCCATCGTGAGTTTGAGCGACTTCAACTTTTCGGATATCTTCTCTTTTTGATCTTTTTCCGTTGCCATTTGATTCTATTATATTGGTTTAATTGTAAAGTTATCAGAAGGGCAAATATAGACAATTAAATTTATCAACACTAATATTTTTAGCTAAATTAAAATAATATTTTTAGCAATAAAATTTACCCGGAAAAAGGGAATATCCGGCCTTCCAGAATAGCCGAATGACCTCAAAACCGGTCCCACCCGGTTGTTGCTAAAATTGGTAAAAAGGGGGAAACCGGACTTACTTACTAAAAAAGGCCTTCAGACGGTTGCCTGCCTGCTTCAAAGTTTCATCTTTTTTGGCAAAACAGAAGCGCAGTAATTGCTGATTGCGTTTATCGGCATAAAAAGAGGATACAGGGATGGCAGACACTCCGGCTTCTGCCGTCAACTTTTTAGCATAGTCTAACTCATCCAGATCGCTGTGCGCAGAATAATCAAACACCTGAAAGAAACTTCCATAAGACGGGAGCGGTTTCAATCCTGCCTCAGACAAAGCTGTTTCTAACAGGTTTCTTTTGGGTTCAAAGAATTTTCCCAACCCCAGGTAAGCCTGAGGATCTTTCATGTATTCAGCAAAGGCATACTGAACAGGAGCAAAACAACAAAACGCATTGTACTGATGCACTTTTTTAAACTCTTTCATCAAATGCTCAGGGGCAACACAATAGCCCGTCTTCCATCCGGTACAATGATAGACTTTACCAAACGAATAGGTAACAAAACTCCGCTGAAACAATTCGGGATATTTCATCACGCTCTCAAAACTCTTTCCGTCAAATACCAGATGTTCGTACACCTCATCACTCAGCAGATAAAGTTCATGCTCCAAAACAATCTTTTGCAACTGCAGCATGTCCTCGGCAGAAAGCAAAGTACCTGTAGGGTTATGCGGATTATTGGTGATGATCATTTTTGTACGTGGAGTAATTGCCGCCTTCACCGCATCCCAATTGATCCTGAAATTGGGAGCAGAGAGCGGAATCAGAACCGGCCTGGCACCATTGATCTCGATATTCGGAACATAACTGTCATAAGCGGGTTCAAAGACAATTACCTCATCGCCGGGTTGTAGAACCGTTGTAAAAGCAGTATAGATCGCGTATGTGGCGCCGGGAGTAACACATATTTCTGTAGCCGGATTTACAGCCAGCCCGTAAAGGTTATGAATCTTTTCGCTGATGGCTTTGAGCAACACCGTAGCACCAGCGAGCGGCGCATACTGATTGTGCCCATCTGTCATCGCCTTATTTAATAAGGCAATCAAGGCTTCATCCATCGGATAATCGGGGAAACCCTGTCCTAAGTTGATGGCATTGTGCTCCAGCGAAAGCCGGCTCATGGTGGTGAAGATAGTTTCACCTACATCTATCTTGCTTTTCAGCATTATAAGTATTTATCTCCTTTGTTACGTTTCACTTCTGCCAGATATTCCTTCACACTCTGTTCTTTGTCTTTACGACAAACCAGCAAAGCATCAGGCGTGTCGACTACGATAAAGTCTTCGAGTCCCTGCAGCAGTATCAATTTATCTCCTTTTGCATGGACAATATTCTTTGTGGAGTCAAAGAGAATCACATTATTACCGGCCACTGCATTTTCGTTGTAATCTTTCTCCAGGTTCTCATACGCACTACCCCATGTACCGAGATCACTCCATCCGAAGGAGGCAGGAATGACATAGACATTATCTGCTTTTTCAAGAATACCGTAATCAATGGAAATATTAACGCAGAGCGGGTAAACGCGCTCTATAACTTCTTCCTCCCGGTCTGTATTCATGGCGCTCTTAGCTCCGTCAAACACCTCATACACTTCCGGCAGATATTTTTCAAAAGCCTGAAGGATGCTCTTCACCTGCCAAACGAAAATACCTGCATTCCACAGGAAATCGCCGCTTGCAAGAAATGTTTTTGCCAATTCCAAGTCAGGTTTCTCGGTAAAGGTCTTTACCTTATATACATTGTCGCTTACACTGGGCTGTTCGTATTGTATATAACCGTAACCCGTATTCGGATGTGTCGGCTTGATTCCCAGGGTCACCAACGCATTATTCTCCCTGGTAAAGCCCAATGCTTCCAGACACACCTTAACGAAGCCAGTGTCATCCAGAATCAAATGATCTGCGGGTGCACAAATCAAATTTGCATCAGGATTTTGCTGTGCCAGCTTGGTACTGATATAGGCAATACACGGTGCCGTATTCTTTCGCGATGGTTCACAGACAATATTTTCAGGCTTCATCTCCGGCAGTTGCTCTGCAACAAGGTCGCGATACTCTATGGCTGTCACCACATAGATATTTTCAACAGGAATAAACTGTTTGAATCTTTCAAAGGTCGCCTGAATCAATGTCTTTCCTGTCTGCAAAATATCCAGGAATTGCTTAGGGTAAGTTACCCTGCTCACCGGCCAGAAACGGCTGCCTATACCACCGGCCATAATGGCCACATAATTGTTATGATTGTTCTTCATTTTCTTTTTTAAATAATTCCTTCTTTAACAAGATCGTGTAAGTGAATAATTCCTTTATAACCAGATTCGTCGGCTACTACTAATTGCGTAATGTTATGCGACCGCATCATCTGAAAGGCATTGACCGCAAGTTCGGAAGGATGAATCGTTTTCGGGGTACCGCTCATAATATCTTTAGCTGTTATCTTTTCGTCATATATGTCTTTCTCGAGCATTCTTCTCAAGTCACCATCGGTTATAATGCCTGCAATTTTTCCTTCCTTATCTGTTACCACCGTTGCTCCCAATCGTTTTTTTGTAATCTCGACAATCACATCTTTGATCAGGGAGTCTTCCTTTACTTCCGGCCTTTCGTTTTGAATATATAAATCAGCCACCCTCAGATATAGTCTTTTTCCCAACGCCCCGCCGGGATGATATCTGGCAAAGTCGCGTGTATCAAACCCTCTCAGCTTCATCAGACAAACGGTCAAAGCATCCCCCATCACCATCTGGGCCGTAGTACTGCTGGTAGGAGCCAGATTATTGGGACATGCTTCTTCTGAAACGGTAGAATTAAGGAAATAGTCTGCAAAACGCACCAAAGTGCTGTTTTCATTACCACAAAGTGCAATCATCTTGTTTCCGAAACTCCTGATTAACTGTGCCAGTACCTTGATTTCCGGACTCTCACCGCTTTTACTGATAATGATTACAATATCATCGGGTTGCACCATTCCCAGATCGCCATGAAGCGCATCCGCCGCATGTAAAAAGATGGCCGGGGTGCCTGTGCTGTTGAGAGATGCTACAATTTTCTGGGCAATTAAAGCGCTCTTGCCGATACCGCTGATGACAATTCGCCCCTTGCATTCATAAACCAGCCTGACAATATTTTCAAATTCGTCATTGACATAATCCAGCAACCCGTGAACAGACTCTGCCTCTGCCACAATTGCCGCCCTGGCAACCGTGATTATATCAGAATTCATAACTTAAATTTTATTAGCGCTTGCCGTTTTTCACGCAAATCCGCGTGATGCAAACCTAAAATAATTTCACCCAATTCCGCCCAAAACAAATAAACATGGAGTGATTTAAATAATTCGTATCTTTCGAAATGCCTTCGCGAGTCAAAAAGGCAAAATTGAAACAATTTAATAAATACAAATAATAAAAACCACCATATTACTTTCAGAAAAACATCTATACTTTTCTGAAATTTTTGAAGGAAAGAATTCTTAACCAATGCCAACAGCAAAAACTAAAACAAAAAAAACTAACAGCAAGCCCGCAAAATCTTCCGAGAAGAAAATAACCAATAAAAGCCTGCTTGCAGATCTGGAGAAATACTTCGGATTCAGCAGTTTCAAGGGCACTCAGGACGTAGCCATCAACAGCCTGCTCTCAGGCAAAGACACCTTTGTTATTATGCCAACCGGCGGTGGAAAAAGTTTGTGTTATCAACTTCCTGCGCTCATCAGCGAGGGGTGCGCACTGGTTGTTTCTCCATTGATTGCTCTGATGAAAAACCAGGTAGATCTTGTGCGCGGATACAGCAGTACGGATGATATAGCACACTTTATGAACAGCACCCTCAATAAGGGACAAATCAAGGAAGTTAAAAACGATCTGCTCTCAGGAAAAACCAAGCTGCTCTACGTTGCCCCTGAGACAATGACCAAAGAAGATAACATCGATTTCTTCAAAGACCTGAACATCTCTTTCGTTGCAGTGGATGAAGCACACTGTATCAGTGAATGGGGGCACGACTTCAGGCCTGAATACAGGCGTCTGCGCGATGTGATTGACCAGATTAATCCCAATCTGCCCGTTATAGCACTGACTGCTACCGCAACACCTAAAGTTCAAAGCGATATTATTCAAAACCTGGGGTTGAAGGATCCCGATGTATATATTTCTTCTTTTAACCGTCCTAACCTGTATTACGAGGTAATACCGAAAGTAAAAAAGGATCAGACGCTGAAAAGCATCGTAAAATTTATTGCACACAACAGAGGAAAGAGCGGAATTATCTACACTCTTAACCGTAAGACAACAGAAGAGATTGCCGATGTGCTGAATGCCAACGGAATTAAGGCCGCTGCTTACCACGCAGGGCTTGATGCAAAAATCCGGTCGGAGAGGCAGGATAAATTTCTTTCGGAAAAAATACAGGTAATCGTCGCGACTATTGCCTTCGGAATGGGTATCGATAAGCCGGATATCCGTTTTGTAATTCACTATAACATCCCCAAATCAATAGAGAATTATTATCAGGAGACCGGGCGTGCAGGACGCGACGGTTTAGAAGGCAAGTGCCTGCTTTATTATTCGCATAATGATGTTGCCAAGCTGGAACATCTGATGCGCGATAAGACACTCACCGAAAGGGAAATCGGAGCGCAACTTATTCGCGAGACTGTGGCTTATTCTGAAAGCTCGGTTTGCCGCCGCAAAATGCTGCTCAGCTATTTTGGAGAGATTTATCCGAAAGATAACTGCGGTGGCAAATGCGATAACTGTAAACATCCAAAAGAACTGATCGAGGCGAAGGGCGAAGCGGTGACAGCAATGAAAGTTGTTGAGGCACTCGAAGAGCGTTTCCCTATTAATTATGTGATTCCTGTAATCATGGGGAATGCCAATCCGCAGATTCAAATGTACAGGCACGATCTGCTTCCGGTATTCGGCAGCGGAAAAGACCATGACGAATTGTTCTGGAATTCATTATTGCGTCAACTGATTCTTGCAAACTACATTAAAAAGGACATTGCCGATTATGGTGTTTTGAAGTTCACAGACAAGGGACGAGCCTTCCTGAAAAAACCTGCATCATTCAAGATTGCATTGAATCACACCTTTGAAACCGCTAGCGATGACGATGATGATGTAGCTGATACAGGAGAAGGCGCGGCTGCCGATGAGAAACTCTTTGAAATGTTGAAAGAGTTGCGTCAGCGCGAAGGAAGAAGACGCAACTTGCCTCCGTTTGTTATCTTCCTCGAAAGCAGTCTGATTGATATGGCTACTATGTATCCCACCACTACGAAAGAGCTGGAAAAATGCCAGGGGGTCAGCCCCGGAAAGGCTATCAAATTCGGTAAACCATTTATTGAGTTGATAGCCAGATATGTGGAAGAAAACGATATCGAAAAACCTGAGGAATTCGTAGTGCGTTCGGTAGCTAATAAAAGCAGCAATAAAGTATTTATCATTCAGAATATCGATAAGAAACTGCCATTGGAGACTATTGCCAAACACAGATCGCTGGGACTCAGCGAGCTTTTGGAGGAAATGGAGACCATCGTGGCCAGCGGAACCAAGCTAAATCTCGACTACGCGATAGACGAATGGATGGATGAATATGAGCAGGAAGAGATTATCGATTATTTTAAAGGGTGCGAAACATCCAGTCTGGAAACAGCTAAAGAAGAGCTTGCAGACGGTAATTATTCGCTCGAACAATTGAAAATAATGAGGATTAAATTCCTAAGTGAATACGGCAACTAAAATTTTTCCGTAAAACTTTATTTAATTAAACGAAACTCCTATTTTTGCCGCCCGCAAACAGCGGAAAAGACAAAATAACCGGTGCGGTAGCTCAGTTGGTAGAGCAAAGGACTGAAAATCCTTGTGTCGGCGGTTCGATCCCGCCCCACACCACAGGAACCTCGGCAAGATTTGCCGGGGTTTTTTGTTTTGAGGAGGTAAGAGATTGAGCAGAGGCGATTCTCCCAAATGCTCGGAACCACTCTGTCACTTTAAACCTGACCAGAAGAAGAAAATTCACTAATAATAAATGTAGTTTTGAAACTACACATTTCGTAAAAACAGTGCACTTCGTTTACATAATTCACTCTGACAATACCGACAAATACTACGTTGGTGAAAGCCAAGACGTGGTAACCCGAAATCAATACCATATAGAACACAAAGCAATCAATTCATACACAAAAATTGCAGAGGACTGGAAAATAATGCTAACCTTAACTGTGAAAGACAGGTCAGAAGCGCGAAGGATAGAGAAATACATCAAATCAATGAAGTCTTCCGCATTCCTTAAAAAGCTTATTACAGTTGATGAATTTCTTGCCGGATTTATTAAACTAGTTAAAGACAAACTCGGAATTAATATCATAGAGTACAATAAATCTTTTTAGTACTTCTTGTCGGCGGTTCTTCCGAACGTTCGGAACCGCCCCACACCACAGGAACCTCGGCAAGATTTGCCGGGGTTTTTTGTTTTGGGTTAGAACTTGAAGAGAAAAGATTGATAGAGGCGGTTTTCTGCCGCAGGCAGACAAGCCCCTTTTAAAACCATATATCAGATGCCACCCCTCCATACACTATCACCCCCCAACCAATTTCTACAACCAAAATTGAACTTTCAGAGTTATATTTAAGCAATTATCATCCTTTCTAAATACTCATCACCTTAATCCAATAAATTATGAGGTACATTCTTTTCCTGCTTTCCGGATTTACATTTTTCATTTTGGACTGTATTCCGGCCGGTGCACAAAATACAATTGACACCCGCCTGCTGTGGCAGCCTGCCATCAGCAACGATCATATCGCCTTTATTTATGCGGAAGACTTGTGGGTAGCCAGCAAAGACGGCTCCAATCCGCAAAGAATTACCGTGAGTGAAGGCATAGAATCAAACCCCGTTTTCTCTCCCGATGGAAAATGGATTGCTTTTACGGGCCAGTACGACGGCAATACTGATGTCTTCATAGTGCCCGTCAACGGCGGGATCCCGAAAAGGCTTACCTGGCATCCGGGAGCAGACCTGGTGCGCGACTTCTCACCCGATGGCAAGAAAGTGTTGTTCGCTTCGCAGCGCAACAGTTTCACCAACCGGTATTACCAGTTATTCACGGTTGATATTGCCACAGGTGCTGAAGAACAATTACCTATTCCCAATGCCTTCTGGGCATCTTACAGTCCGGATGGTAACTACATTGCTTACACTCCGGTTTCTGATAGATTTGACCAGTGGAAAAATTACAGGGGCGGAACGATGTCGCGCATCTGGTTGTACAACACCAAAGACCATAGCGTGACGGAGATTCCAAAGCCAAAAGGTGGCAGCAATGATTCAAAACCGGTATGGAAAGGGAACAAAGTATATTTCAGAAGCGATAGAAACGGAGAATTTAATCTATTCAGTTACGATCCTGCTACCAAAGCTGTAACCCAGCTGACGAAATTCAATGACTTTCCGATCTCGAGCCTTGAAGGTTCAAAAGACGAGATCATCTTTGCACAAGGAGGATATCTTCACAAATATTCCGCTGCTACGGGGAATACATCAAGACTCAAGGTTGGAATTGCTGCCGACCTGTTAGATCAAAGAGAAAGGTTTGTAAAGGGAGATAATTATATCCGGAGCATTCACATTTCTCCTTCAGGCTCCAGGGTAGTAATGGATTTCCGCGGAGAGATCATCACACTTCCGGCAAAAAAAGGTGATGCTTTAAACCTCACTAACACACCGGGTGCACACGAGAAACAACCGGCGTGGTCGCCCGATGGAAAGTCAATCGCTTACTTCAGCGATGCCACCGGCGAATATAAACTCTATATTCAGAATCGGGATGGCACAGGAACGCCAAAGGTGATGAACCTCAACGGATCGGGATTCTACGCAAACATTCACTGGTCGCCTGACAGCAAGAAAGTGGCTTATGTAGATAATGGCCGCGGTCTGTATGTTACTGACGTGGCTACCGGAAAAACAACAAAGATTGGCGAAGACATCCACTTTATGCCCGGTGCATTTCGCGACCTGTTTGGCAGCTGGTCTGCCGACAGTAAATACCTCGCATATACCACAGTGTTAGAAACCAATTTTGAAAAAGCATGGGTGTATTCATTAGATGAAAATAAATCCTACGCACTAACTGACGGCCTTTCAAATGTTACCGAACCTGTTTTCGATCCGTCCGGAAAATATATATATATGTTTGCCAGCACAGATGCCGGACCGGTGGTGAACTGGTTTGATCAGTCTTCTAACGACATGGAGTCGACAGACCTGATCTACTTAGTTACGCTGCAAAAAGAAACGATATCGCCCTTCGCAAAAGAAAACGACACAGAAGAAATAAAAGATACGGCAGAGGCCAAAACGAAAGTGAAAGCAGAGGCAAAACCTGCCGCTTTAAAAATAGACTGGGATGGTATTCAAAACAGAATCATCCCTTTCCCCATCGGAAAAGGCAATTACTCCTCATTACAGGTCCCGAAGGAAGGTGAGCTATACTACCTCTCAAGTTCAGGTCAGGGTTTTAACTCAGCTATGATCACAAAGTACGATCTGAAGAAAAGAAAAGCAGAACCCATCATGGCGGCTAACATTTTCCTCATTGCTGCCAAAGGTGATAAAATGCTGTTCAACAGCAATGGCAAATGGGGTGTTGTAGCAACAGGTCTAAAATCAGATCCTGATAATATGATCAACACATCTCAGGTGCAAGTGAAGATCAACCCCAAAGAAGAATGGAGAAATATTTTTAATGAAGCTTGGAGAGTGAACCGCGACTTCTTCTATGATCCGAATATGCACGGTGTCAACTGGAAAGCCATGAAGAAGAAGTATGAAGTCTTCTTACCGGACGTTGCAACAAAGAGTGATCTGTATAAAGTGATGCAATGGATGTTTGCCGAGTTATCAGTGGGGCATCACAGATTCGATTTTGCCGGTGATACGCGTACGAAAGCGGATGTCATTCCCGGTGGTTTATTGGGAGCGGATTATGAGGTAGTCAATAACCACTTCCGCATTAAGAAGATTTATGGCGGACTGAACTGGTCGCCCGATTTACGGTCGCCGCTCACCGAGCCCGGTGTGGATGTAAAGGAGGGCGATTTCATACTGGCAGTAGATGGTGTGAACCTAACGGCTGACAGAAATTTCTACAGCTATTTTGAAAATACTGCGGGTAAAATTGTAACACTTACAGTAGCATCCGACATATCCGGTACCGGTAAACACGATGTCAAAGTAGTACCTATCGCCAGCGAATTAAGTCTGCGCAATCGCGACTGGGTAGAAGGTAATTTGAAAAAAGTAGAAGAAGCAACCAACGGACAAGTTGCATACGTATATGTGCCCAACACGGCAGCCGCCGGTCATGATTATTTCAAGAGATATTTCTTCCCTCAAGCTGATAAACCTGCAATTATTATAGACGAAAGATTCAACGGCGGCGGACAATTAGCTGATTATTACATTGACATTCTCAAGCGTCCGGTAAATTCTTACTGGCGTTATCGTTACGGCAAAGATCAGAAGGCGCCGAATGCTTCCATCCAGGGGCCCAAGGTGATGCTGATAGATGAAACTGCGGGGTCGGGAGGCGACTATCTTCCTTTCCTCTTCCGCCAGGCAAAGCTGGGAACACTTGTCGGCAAGACCACATGGGGTGGACTCGTAGGCGTATTGGGTTATCCTGAATTTATTGATGGTGGTATTGTTACCGCCCCGAATGTTGCTTTCTTTAATGAGAATGGTTTTGGAATAGAAAACGTAGGTACTCCACCTGATGTAGAGGTAGAGCAATGGCCCGCGGAAGTCATAAAAGGCCACGATCCGCAACTGGAGAAGGCAATAGAAATTGTGATGAAGGAACTAAAAAATAATCCGCCGAAAAAAATGCCCTCGCCAAACGCGCCTGACAAGACAAAGAGGTAAAACACTCATTAATTCACTGTTAGTATGCCAGGAGCAGAAAAACAAAACATCCTTCCGGGTGCATACAGTACAGACAGCTACCTGCCACTACTCGTGGGGAAGCGTGTGGCTGTACTGACTAACCATACAGCGCTTGTTGAAGAGGAACACTTGATAGACCTTCTGCTCCGGCACAAAATAAGCGTGGTTAAGATCTTCGGACCCGAACACGGTTTCAGAGGCGATGGTGATGACGGGGCTGCAATAGCCAATGCTATTGACTCAAAAACAGGTATTCCTGCCATTTCCCTTTGGGGAGACCATTATAAACCAACACCGGAAGAACTCAGCGACGCGGATATTCTTGTCTTTGATATCCAGGATGTTGGATGTCGGTTTTTCACGTATACCAGTTCACTGCAATGGTTCATGGAAGCAGCTGCGGAGAATAACAAGCCTTTAATTATTCTGGATCGTCCAAATCCAAACGGGTTTTACATTGACGGTCCTCTACTGGAAAAAGAATTCAATTCTCACCTGGGACAAAACCCTGTTCCCATCGTTTATGGAATGACAATCGGCGAATATGCCTTGATGTTAGCAGGTGAGCAATGGCTGAGAAGTGAAGAAAAGAATATTGATCTGACGGTGATTCCCTGCAAAAACTATACGCACGACTCACTTTATAAACTGCCCGTCAGGCCATCTCCTAACCTGCCCGATATGACATCTGTTTACCTGTATCCATCTACCTGTTTTTTTGAAGGAACCGCTTGCAGCATCGGTAGGGGAACGGATAAGGCATTCCGTGTGTTCGGTCATCCGTCATTTCCTCCTGATTTATACAGTTTTACACCGATACCAATGAAAGGGGCTACTGACCCGAAATTCAACGGACAAACGTGTTATGGATATCAGGTAGCAGAAAGTAAAGAGGAGGCATTGATACAAACAGACAAGAAGATCCGTTTGCACTGGCTCATTAAAGCGTACGGACTCTACAGAGATAAAGAAAACTTCTTCGACGGCTATCTCGGCAACGACAATCACTTCGACCTTCTGGCCGGAAACCGGTCATTAAGAGAAGCGATTACTGAAGGGCAAACGGAAGAAGAGATGCGTGCATCATGGCAGGAAGGAATAGAGGCTTTCAAGAGGATCAGGAATAAATATCTATTGTACCCTGACTTTAAAGAATCATAAAGAATAGATTGAGAGGGGGATTTGCAGGAAGCACTTCGATACAATAAAAATCCCCCCGCTACCGGCAGGAGGATTTTTGTAAAGAAAAATTTGGTTTCTTAAAATTGTGTATCAACTTCATGAAAAGCCTCCGGTATCTTCACCTTCTTTTCCTTCAACTGATCTTCATATTCGATATAGCTGACCCCCTTCATCCACTTTTTAGCTGGCTCGTCTTTCAGCCAGTGGCCAAACCACTGTTGAATGCGGATATGGTAATCGATCTTTGAAGACTCTGTCCCCGGCGAGTGATTCTGACCGGGATAGACGAGCATTACCACATCTTTTTTACCTGCTCTTCGGGCATAGTTGTAAAAGTGAATTGCCTGATGCCAATCTACCGTTCCATCGCTGCTGCCCGTAAACATCAGCATCGGGGTATTCAGGTTCTGGATATAATTCAGCGGAGAATTCCTCATATAGATTTCCATATTCTCCCACGGTGGCACACCCATCCTGAACTGTCCCGTTTCATAGTGCGACCATTCGGGTGCCCCGCCGTTCCAGTGAATCTGACCGGGGAAATCCATCAGGCTGGATATACCTGCACCTTCTACAACCGCAGCGAAGAGATCGGTCTGCGTCGGAATAAAGAGTGCCTGGTAACCACCGAAAGAGTGCCCTACCAAACCCACTTTCTTCTCGTCAACCAAACCTTTGCTGATTACCGCTTTCACTGCAGGCACCACACAACGCAACGCAGACAATCCCGGATCGCCTGCTTCATAAGTAATGTCGGGCAACAGAACAAAATATCCGTTCAATGTCCATGCAGTTACATTGTAAGGGCTTTCCTGACTCGGAGCTACATAATTGTGCAATTGCTGAGAAAGCCTTTCATATTGGTAAACAATCATCGGATATTTCTTTGACGCATCATATCCTGCAGGATAGAGCAGTACACCTTGCAAACGCTCTCCTGTTTTGTCTCTGGTAAAATCAATCAGTTCAGAACGTCCCCACTCATAATCCTTCTGGAAAGCATTCGTATTCGATAACTGTGTCGCCTTCGTCAGGTTGGTGCCATTACTAACATAAATATTGGGCGATAAATGGAAGTCTTCTTTCACAAAAGAGAATACCTGAGCGCTGTCTGCTTTCTGCAAGCGCGAAACTTTGATGGGCTCATAGATTAAAGTTGTCAAGCTGCCTTTTGGTGGCAATACCGCATATCCTGAATTTTTGGTCCACTGACCGTTCATTGAAAAATACAGCGGTTCTTTCGGGTCTATGCCATCAATGCTTCCGGTGCTCATTCTGAAGAATCCGAACCCACCTCCACCGCCGCTCGTGCGAGTATAGCGGTACATAATGCTGTCTTTTTCCCCGTTAGTCAGTTGTTCTATTTTCTTACCATCCGGGCTAACCTTCCACACATCATACTGGCTTGTCAGCAGCATCGCATCTTCGGTGCTGAACCACTCAACAGACCCATTGGGCTTGGGTGCTCCGGGATGATCATCCAGTATGTTATCAAAGTTGGCTTTAATCCCACTTGTCAGATTCACCTGTTGTCCGGTCTTTGTATCGTACGACCAGAAGTCTTTGTCCTTGAACCAGACAATATACCGGCCTGAAGGACTGGCCCCCATAAAATGCCTTACTTCTTTTACAAGCGGTTTTCTTTCTCCAGTCTTAGTGTTTACGAGATACCAGTCGCTCCACAGTGTGAAACCCGGTTCGTCAAACATGTTCAGTTCTTTATAACCCTTACTGTCGGCTTCTGTTGCCCAGTCTCCGTTTCCGATAAAGGTTACATTCTCATCAAGATCACTCCCTACTTTAGTTACCTGTCCCGAGTTCAATCTCCATACAGCAGCATAAGTTTTATTCCTGTCGCGGTTTGCTGATGATCTTTGTTCGGGGATGATTCTGTAATCTTCTGAATACCAAACCTGAACATCCGAATAATCAACCCCTTTAGGCATCTCAACTTCAAACTCCGGTTTTTCTTTTACCGATTTACGCGGCAGCATATTGAAGAATATCATTGAGCCATCCCTATTCCATCTGGGCCTTGATGCCACACTGTATTCACCGGAAAGAATATCTACTTTGTAAGGATCGAGTTCAAATTGCTTAGGGTCTTTTTTATCAAGGCCTTTCCAAACAAAGATCTTGTTTGTCTCATCTTTATAAGCTGAATCTTTCACTTCATTCAGTACAAACAAATCGGTACCCTTGTCAATCCAGGTAGCCCCGGAAAGTTTAGTACCTGAAGTCTTTAATGTTCGTACCCTACCTGTTTCTGCATTGTACAATTGCAGGCTGTAGGTTTCGCTTTGATCGGATCCGATTATGAATGCGAGTAAGGAACCGCTACCCGCCCAACTGTTTTCTGATACTCCTCCAAAGCTCGCAATTGAATAATCCTTGAGGTTCAAAATACGCAACATCGACGCCCGGCTTCCTTTTTCGGTATAACCGGTCAGTGCCATGTATTTGTTATTGGGGCTAAAAGAAAAACTTTGCACTGCATTGATACTAAGAGTATCGCCTGTTACAGTGTTTTGTATCCGAAGTGTATTCTGGACAGGCTTATTCTGTTTTGTCAACTTCTCCCTTTCTGTTTTAGAAACTCCTGTAAGATAAGCCAGCCAGTTACCGGTTTCAGAAAACTTAGCTCCTGAACCGAATAATACAACCTGCTCTGTTTTACTCTTCAAATTGTTAATTCTCATTTCCGAACTGTCTTTGTTCACAGTATAAATCAGCCATTTTCCATCAGGAGAGAAAGTCGTCTGAAAACCCAGACTCTCCCAATGTTTATACTTATCAGGAGTCAACATTTGTTTTTCCTGCGACCATGCCGGGATGCAAAGCAGAGACAACAAAAAAGATAGCAATGCCACCGGAGCCATCGTCCGACGGATAGAATTTTTTCTTTTCATGTGATGTTAGTTTTAAAAGAAGGAAATATTCAACCCCTCCACATCCTTAGTGAAATATTGGATGCCGTTTATATTCTTTTGTCCTGTCAAATAAGTACCTGTAAGTGATCAGTATCCTGCTCGGGTAAGCTCCCAGATTTTTAGAGATATTCAGCATTTTAGGATTGAAATCTCCCTGCCACTGCATCTCATAATCCTCATACAATGATTTACCCTTGATGAGATTTGCTCCCTCGATAATCATAAAAGAATCCACCCCTTTACCCTGAAACTCGGGCACTACGCCAAAAATTATACCTGTGAACTTTGTATTCATCTTTCTGGCCTTCATAATCAAAAAGCGGATTTTCTCAATCAGACCGAATTTTCCGTTGAACTTTTTGAAGATCTGGTTCAAATCTGGCAGATTCAGCCAGATTGCCACCGGCCTGTCCTTATAATATACATACCAGACGATTCTTTCATCAATCACCGGTTTCATGGCTTGAAACATCTTATAGGCAACATCTTCACGCAAGGTCTTATTGCCTTCGTGCGATGCCCATGCTTCATTATACACTCTGGTAAAATCGTCAGAAAACTTTTTCAGTTGTCTTTTATTGATCATCTTGGCTTTGAAATCCCCATCCGCTTTCACTTTTGCATGTTGCTTATAAAACTTCTCATCCAACGGCTGTGAAACCTTCATCGCATAGCACATCTGCTTATAAAAAAGTTTGAAGCCGTAGTTTTCAAACAGTTCCTGATAATACGGTGGGTTGTAATTCATCTGATATATCGGCTCCATAAAACCTTCTACTACCAGGCCCCAAAACTTATCCCGCTCACCGAAATTGATCGGCCCATCCATCGCTTCCATCCCTCGCTGCATCAGCCAGCTCTTGCTCACATCGAAAAGCATGTCAGCAGCCTCCTGATTATTGATACACTCAAAAAAACCAATACCGCCAGTAGGTTGCGTATCTCCTTTGCTCTTGTACTTTTTATTGACAAAGGCTGCAATTCTTCCGATGTATTCACCATCGTCATTTTGAAGCAACCACCTGTTCACCTCACCATGGCGAAAAGCCTTATTCACCTCAGGATTAAATACGCCAAGAACATCTTTATCGAGCGGACGGATGTAATGAGGATCGTCTTTATAAATGGAGAGGGGCATTAATAAAAAATCCTTTTCCAGCTTCTTACCGGCTACCTCAACTAATTGCATTTTTGATTTTTATTATTTGAAAATAATGAGCGCTAAAAGTACAAAGAAACCCTCGAAACACATGTCACAGAAAGCACAGATTTATTGCTTCTCTATAACAATTCCCTTCATCCGGAACTATTATCCGAATTCAAAGTGAGGAACACTATTCCGATTTCTTCATCAAATCGTACAAGATCTTTAAATCTCCTTCGGTGAATTCAGTATAATCATCCTGCTTCAAAAAATGCCTTCCGAAAGCCCTGATGGCATCAGCCGGATCTTCTACTGAATAACCTATAATTCTCAGCGCCATAATCGGGTTGAAATCAGCAGGCACTTCAATTGCACTTGTGTCTCCGTGCCAGATACCAAATCCTTTCTCTGCTAACAACTCCCATGGGAAGTTGACGTTGGGATCGTTTTTCCGTTTCGGTGCCAAATCGGCATGCCCGATAAAGTTAGCCTGAGGTACACTATATTTTGTTTTCAACGTATCGAGCAACACTAAGAGGCTGTTGATCTGCGCATCCGGGAAAGGTTCAAACCCATTATTATCTAATTCGATACCGATACTGCTGGAGTTGACATCTCTGATATTTCCCCATGAGCCTAATCCCGCATGCCAGGCGCGCAGATAATCGTTGAGCATGTGATGGACAGTTCCGTCTTTACAGATTACATAATGTGCGCTCACCTGTGTGCGCGGTAACGTGAAGGTTTGTAATGTTTGTTCGCAACTGTTTTGTGCAGTATGATGGATGACTACAATATTCGGCTTGCGAAGGTTGAAATTAGTAGTACCTACCCAGTCCTTCATCGTTCCCTTTAAAGGATAGCGTTTGATTTCCTTTGCCAGTTCTTTCGCCTGGCGTTTATAATCTTTATTTGTAGCAGCATAACGATTAGAGCTGCAAGAGATAAAAATGATTACAGTCAGAAAAAGGAAAACTTTTCTCATGGCGATTTTAGATTTTGAGCAACAAAAATAGCCATTACATATTTCTCCTGTACTGCCCTCCTACCTCATATAATGCATGGGTTATCTGGCCGAGTGTGCAATACTTCACAGTCTCCATCAGTTCTGCAAAAATGTTTCCGTTGTGCACTGATACATCCTTCAGGCGGGTGAGCATTTCTTCACTCTTATCTTTATGAAACTCCTTAAAGGCCTCCACATTTTTTATCTGAGCTTCTTTCTCTTCCGGTGTGCTGCGGATGACTTCTCCCGGAATAATTGTGGGCGATCCTTCTTTGTTCAGGAAGGTATTGACACCTACAATCGGATACTCTCCGTTATTTTTGAGACGCTCGTAATAGAGGCTTTCCTCCTGAATGGTGTTACGCTGATACATGCGCTCCATCGCTCCCAAAACACCTCCCCTGTCGGAGATACGGTTGAACTCAGCCATCACTGCCTCTTCCACTAAATCGGTCAACTCTTCAATCAGGAAGCTTCCCTGCAATGGGTTTTCATTCTTTGCCGTTCCTAATTCCCTGTTGATGATGAGTTGGATCGCCATTGCACGCCTCACACTTTCCTCCGTCGGTGTAGTAATTGCTTCGTCATAAGCATTCGTATGCAGACTGTTACAATTATCGTAGATGGCATACAGCGCTTGCAGTGTCGTACGAATATCATTGAAGTCGATTTCCTGAGCATGCAGACTGCGTCCGCTGGTCTGAATATGGTACTTCAGTTTCTGAGATCGCTCATTGGCGTTGTATTTATGCTTCATAGCCTTAGCCCATATACGGCGTGCCACACGCCCGATTACACTATACTCCGGGTCCATCCCGTTGCTGAAGAAGAATGATAGATTGTGTGCAAAATCATCAATCTTCATTCCGCGGCTGAGGTAGTACTCGACATAGGTAAACCCGTTGCTGAGCGTGAAAGCTAACTGTGTGATAGGGTTGGCACCTGCTTCGGCAATGTGATAACCACTGATGGACACTGAGTAGAAATTCTGTACTCTATTCTGAATGAAGTATTCCTGAATATCCCCCATCATTTTGAGGGCAAACTCGGTTGAGAAGATACAGGTATTCTGCGCCTGATCTTCTTTCAGGATATCTGCCTGCACAGTACCGCGGGCAGTAGAAAGCGCTCTTGCTTTTATCTCTTCGTACACTTCTTTCGGTAATACTTCTTCTCCCGAAATTCCCAACAATCGCAAACCAAGGCCGTCATTGCCATTCGGCAGATTCCCAATCAGGCTACCCCTTTCAGGGTGAACAGGCTTGCCATCTGCACCCATATACCTCGGCAATTTTCTGATATCGTATTTTGCTTCAATCTTCTTGTTGACCTCTTCCTGCAGATCATTTTCAATAATGTACTTCTCGCACTGCTGATCGATGGCCGCATTCATAAAAAAGGCCAGCATCATTGGAGCCGGTCCGTTGATGGTCATGCTCACAGAAGTCTTGGGATCGCATAGGTCAAAGCCGCTGTACAATTTCTTGGCATCGTTCAGGGTAGCGATGCTCACCCCTGAGTTACCGATTTTTCCATAGATATCAGGACGTCTTGCAGGATCCTCACCGTAAAGCGTCACACTGTCAAATGCGGTACTCAAGCGCTTTGCAGGCTGACCAACGCTCACATAGTGGAATCGTCGGTTAGTTCTTTCAGGCCCACCCTCGCCGGCAAACATTCTTGTCGGGTCTTCACCGGACCGCTTTAGCGGAAACACGCCGGCGGTAAAAGGAAACATCCCCGGGAAGTTCTCCTGCAGTTGCCAGTGGAGAATCTCACCCCAGTCGCGATAACGCGGTACAGAAATCTTCGGAATCTTTGAATGTGACAGCGATTCGTAAAACAGCGGTTGTTTTACAACTTTATCACGCACATTGTATTCGTAAAATTCTTTTTTATAACTATCCCGCAACACCTCCCATCCTTCCACCATCTTTCTGTTGGCAGGCGTCAGTTGTTCTTTAGTCTCTTCGATTAATTTTTCTAAGGTTTCATCTTTTGCGGGTAGGGCTTCTGCAGCCCCGGTCAGGCGATACCATCTGGAAGCCAGTACTGATTGCTCTTTGGCATCTTCGTTATACTTGTCTATCGTTTCAGCTATCTCTGCCAGATAGCGCTGCCTTTTTGGAGGAATAATACCCACGGAATGCATATCGGCAATAAGAGTCGGCCTGTATTTTTGATAATCTTTGCCTGATTTCCCGTTGAGTTTATCGATAAGCAAGTTATACAGCTCATTACAACCGGGATCTGAGAACTGTGATGCCACTGTTCCAATAACCGGCAGATCGGTATCCTTTGCATTCCACAGTTCGTGGTTGCGCTTGTACTGTTTCTTTACATCTCTCAGTGCATCATCTGCTCCGGCTTTATCAAACTTATTGATGCAGACAACATCTGCATAGTCGAGCATGTTAATCTTTTCTAGTTGTGATGCAGCACCGAACTCCGGTGTCATAACGTATAGGCTTACGTCAGAATAATCCAGAATAGAAGCATCGCTCTGCCCTACCCCTGCACTTTCCAGAATCACCAGATCGTACCCGCCGGCTTTTACTATATCAATTGCTTCTCTTACAGAATCGCTTAGCGCTTTGTCATCGGTCCTTGTTGCCATAGAGCGCATATAGGCACGCGGATGATGGATAGAGTTCATCCGAATCCTGTCGCCCAGCAGAGCACCGCCTGTTTTTTTCCTCGAAGGATCTACGGAAATCACTCCAATTGTTTTATCGGGATTGGAAACCAAAAAGCGACGAACCAGTTCATCCGTGATGGATGATTTTCCCGCACCGCCTGTCCCTGTAATACCCAGAACAGGTGTATCTGAATGCCTCTTCACTTCTACATGCTCACCATCCTCCGCTTTAGTTATCGATGTAGCAACGAAGCCTACATCCTTCCACTCACCCAGAACGAATTCTTTGCCGTTGTGAACGGGAGCCTTCCTCTCTAACCTGTCACCTGCCAACGAAAGCATGTCTTCTATCATTCCTTCTAATCCCATCCCGCGGCCATCATCGGGTGAGTAGATTCTCGTGATGCCATAATTATGCAACTCTTCAATTTCAGTCGGAAGAATTGTTCCTCCACCACCACCGAATATTTTGATATGGCCATAACCATTCTTCTCCAGCAAATCCTTTATGTATTTGAAGAACTCGATATGCCCTCCCTGATAACTGGTGATGCCCACGGCATCGGCGTCCTCCTCGATAGCACATTCTACAATTTCGTGCACACTGCGGTTGTGTCCCAGATGTATGATCTCAGCCCCTTTGCTCTGCATGATTCTGCGCATAATATTAATGGCAGCATCGTGGCCATCAAAAAGTGAACCTGCCGTTACGACACGGACTTTCCTTGAATTACCTTGCATATAAAATTCTTTATCTGCTTTGAGCCTCAAAATTACGGATTTAGTACAGTGCTTTAATAGCTCTTGTACGAGTGGCAAGAATCTCACACTTTTATATAGCTAATCAGGAAAAACAGCCTGTCCTTCCGAAAATTTATTCCATGTCGCTATGCTCCAAAGTTTGATAACTTTGAAACAAGCAATACCGCAGTAAAACTGCTGCTCAACCAAGACTTAAACCCATGCAAATGATATTAAGAACTGCCTTACTGACAATCCTCACCTTCACGCTGCTCCCCAATTTGATCGGGCAGGATATAAAAGAAGAAATCTTCAACAATCCTGAAAAATCAGGAGGAGTGTACTACGCCTATCCGGTAACGGGAAAGCAAGAATACAGCCCGGTACCTGAAGGCTATGAACCTTTTTATGTGAGCCATTTCGGAAGACACGGATCGCGTTATCTTGCGTCAGATAAAGATTACACCAACATAATCAACATCCTGAAAGCAGCAAAGGAATCATCTGAGCTGACACCTGTGGGAATAGAGTTGCTCAACAGATTATACATCATTTGGGAGGAAGCAGAAGACAGGGGCGGCGACCTCTCTCCTCTTGGTGTCCGCCAGTGGAAAGGTATTGCCGATCGCCTGTACGATAATTACCCGGACCTGTTCTCCAAAAATCTGAAGTTGAAAGCGCGCTCCACACCTTTTCCCAGATGTATCCTGAGCATGGATGCTTTTTGTGAACAATTGAAAGAAAGAAACCCGCGATTAGACTTCGACCGCGATGCAAGCAACCGTTATATCAAGTATTTAAACTTCCACACTCAGGAGGCTATTAATTATCGCTCGGAAAAAGATACCTGGCTGCCGAAGTACCGCGAGTTTGAAAAAGATCATGTAAAGCCGGAAAGATTATATACATCCATCTTTTCAAACCGGGAATACGCTTCGGAAAAAATTACTCCTTCTTCCTTTATTTGGCAGCTCTTTTGGATTGCGAGCGATCTTCAAAACATGGAAGCCGGCATTTCGCTCTACGACTATTTCGAAAAGGAGGAACTGTTTGAGCTGTGGCAAACGAATAACTACAACCTGTATGTTAATTACGGCCCGTCGGGCTGGACAAACGGAATGATGTATGGCAATGCCAAACCAACTCTTCAAAACATTCTTGACGAAGCAGATGCTGCTATTCAATCCGGAACATATGGAGGATCCTTCCGCTTCGCCCACGACGGAAATATTATTCCTCTGGCATCCATAATGGCATTGGAAGGTTGTGACAATACGACAAGTGATCCTGACGGGTTTTATAAAGTCTGGCAGACCTATCACGTCGTTCCTATGGCCGCCAATTTTCAACTCATCTTTTTCAGAAATAAAAACAATTCAAAGGATATCCTTGTCAGAATGCTGCACAATGAAAAGGAGGCAAAGGTGAAAGGATTGGAATATGCTGTCAACAAACTTTATAAATGGGAAGACTTAAAACATTTTTACAAATCAAGGATAGCCACCTTATAGCTTATATCGCACTGGCAAAGACAATCAAAAGACTTTGCTACATTTATACAATCAACTGAAATGCAACTTTACCTCATGAAACAATTTGTATTGCTGCTCCTGTTATTACCGGGAGTGTTTGCCAGTGCACAAAGGGCAAAAAAAGCAAAAGCTAACGCTCGCAGTGCTCCCTTCTATGTAAAAACTACCGACTCGCTGCCGTTTCTGAACTACGGACTGGGAACTGATCGCCTTGGTGGGGCAAAGATGACTTTCTTAGACAGCAATGTAATTCTGAAAGTTGTCGACAGTTTCGGAACCCAATACAAAGTACAACTATCGAGCAACCATAATGCGTGGATTGAGAAACGCAATGTAAAACGTACCATATGGGCATTCAATCCTCCCTACTTGTCGGGCAGCTGGACTGTCAGAGGCGATTCGTTGTATGATTACGTTTCCTTCAGCCTGCCGGCAAAAGTCCCCTACCGCAGCAGGATGGATATTAATCCAACCAGAATCGTTATCGATCTTTTTGGAGTCGTGAGCAATACCAACTGGATCACACAATTGGCTACCGCGAAAGAGGTTAAAAACGTTTGGTACAATCAGGAGGAGGACGACTTGATGCGCGTGTTTATCGACCTGGAGCACAACTACCACTGGGGCTACAAAATTTACTATGACGAGCTCAACCGATTAACCGTTCTCGTCAAACGTCAACCTGAATCACTTCTTCTGCGCGACATGAAAATAGCTGTAGATGCAGGGCATGGTGGAGATCAGGATGGGGCTACCGGAGTGAAAACAGGTATCAAGGAAAAAGACTACACACTGCTCTTTGCTAAAGAATTACAAACTGCCCTTGAGAACAGAGGTGTAACGGTAGTGATGACACGTGATCGCGATACCACTCTCAGCATGTATGAAAGAATTAGCTACTTATATGAGGAGCAACCACACTTTCTCATCAGCATTCACTTCAATAGTGCTTCAAATGAGAGCGTGCAGGGTGTGAGCACCTACTACAGATATGTGGGGTTCCGTCCCCTTTCAGAAGCTATCCTCGCGAGAATGCTGACATTGGGATTGAACAACTTTGGAAACATTGGCGGTTTTAACTTCTCACTTAATGGGCCCACAGCTTTCCCCAACTGTCTTGTAGAAGTAGCTTTCCTCAGCAATCCTGAGGACGAACAAAAAATCAGAGATCCTCAATTCAGAAGGGATGTAGCCAATAAGATTATCGACGGGATAGAAGATTTCCTGAGAAATGCAGAAGCAGGCCGGTAGGTCAGCTTAACTTCTGAAGTGCTGACTTAAGTTTACCCAGCATCTCATCAATCTGTTCTGCCTTACAGGTTCCGACACTCAGCCTGTACCAGGGAGAATCTTTTGATGCCCCAAATGCATAGAAGGGTACCACCGCCAGTTTAGCTTCATTCAACAAATAAGCGGTAACGTCGCTCTGTGCGTCCAGCACTTTACCATCCTCTGTTTTCTTTCCTTTCAAATCGAAACGGATGGTAAGATATATTGAAGCCTCCGGCGCACATGCATCCACCGCAAAGCCTTCGTTTTTCAGACTTTGCAAACCATCGTAGATGCTTCTGAGGCGGAAGCTGATCTTGCTCTTGAAGTCTTCGAGATATGCTTCCACTCCCTCATGATCTTTCAGATATCTGGATACTGCCTGCTGTTCGGCCATCGGACTCCATGCACCCACATGGCTGTTCACTGCTTTCATTTTGTTCAACACTTTCTTCGGCCCCAAAGCCCATCCTACCCTTACGCCGGTAGCGGCAAAGGCTTTACTGATACCATCGATGTAAATAGTGTATTCTTTCATTTCAGGACGCAGTCCGGTCGGAGAATAATGAACGGTGTCGCCATAGGTGAGTGTCCAATACATCTGGTCGTACAACAAATACAATTTCTTTTCATTCGCGCCACGACGATGATTTTCCTCGAGAATCAGGTCGCAGATTTTCTCGAGTTCCTCTTTTCTAAAAACTGTACCTGTAGGATTGAGCGGAGAGCAAACAGCAATTAAAACCGCATCCTTAACATGCGGTTTGATGTTTTCGGCAGTCGGCATAAAATTATTTTCTACACCGGCTTCTATAACAATATGTTCACCTTCGGTAAAGTGAACGTAGTGGTTGTTATTCCAGCTCGGTACCGGATAAATCACTTTGTCGCCTCTGCCCACAATAGCGCGATAGGCTGTATAAATCAAAGGCCTTCCTCCGGCTGCAATCAACACCTCATCTGGTGCATAATTCAATCCTTCATATTTCTGAATGAACCGGGAAACAGATTCTCTTAAAGCGGGAATACCATCTGCAGGCGGATAGGTAGTCAGTTTATTGCGATAAGATTCCACAATCAGGTCTTCCAACCCCTGAGGAATCGGAAAGATCGAAGAATCAAAATCTCCAATAGTGAAGTTATAGATCTTCTCGCCTTTCTTTATCCGCTCTCTGATTTCACCACCTAACTTAACAATTTCGCTGCCGATTAGGGTTTCTGCGAGCGGACTGAGCGGAGCTGTATCCTGTTGTTTTTCCTGAATCATGATTTTAGTTTTTATGGATTTTCAGACCTCAAAATTTACTGATTTTACGGGGCCTAAAAAAAATTATATTACCAGATTGATCATCTTATTTTTTACATAGATCACTTTCTTTGGCTTCTTGCCTTCTATCCACTTCTTTATCACCTCATTATCCATTACGATAGATTCCACCTCTTCCTGAGTAGCTTCCAGCGAAATGAAGATTTTTGTGCGGAGCTTACCATTTACCGATACCGGATATTCTTTTTCAGATTCCACAAGGTATTGCTCTTTTACCTGAGGATACTGAGCGGTAACTACCGATCCTTCATATCCGAGAGCGTGATACAACTCTTCTGTTATATGTGGTGCATAAGGAGAGAGGATAATCAGCAACGGTGTCAGAATTTCTTTCTTCCTGCATTTCAAATCAGACAGTTCGTTTAGTAAAATCATGAACGCACTTACTGCCGTATTGAACGAGAAGCGCTCGGTATCTTCACCGATCTTCTTAATGGCTTTATGCAGCACTCTTAACTCGGCATCCGTTGCAGGTTCATCAGTTACGATCAGCCCTTTTTCCTCATCCATAAACAAACGCCACAACTTCTTGAGGAACCTGTTGACACCCTCGATTCCTTTGGTGTCCCATGGCTTGCTCTGCTCGATGGGACCTAAGAACATTTCGTACATACGGAAAGTGTCTGCACCATATTTATAAACAAGGTCATCCGGATTATCGACGTTGAATTTAGACTTCGACATCTTCTCGGCTTCTTCTTTCACATAGATATATTCTTCGCCGCCATCATTCATCCAATCGATTTCAAACTGAGGTGCCTCATGAATGCTGTCCTCCTTTAAAAACTCTTCAAATGCTTTCTTTGTCAGCTTACCGGTTGAATCCACAGCCTTGTGGCCGTATTTAAAACGAACCATCATTTCGTATTCAGCGCCTTCTTTATAAGAAACAATCTTATCCCCCGACTTAGTAAAGAAGTAAGACTTCCCGGTAATCATTCCCTGGTTGATGAGTTTTTTATAGGGCTCATCAAAAGAGATATATCCGTAGTCGTAGATAAATTTGGTCCACATACGGCTGTAGAGCAGATGGCCTACTGCGTGCTCTGTTCCACCGACATACACATCTACCTGTCCCCAGTAATTCATGGCATCACTCGAAGCAAATTCCTTATTGTTGTGGGGATCGGTATATCTTAAAAAATACCAGCTGCTTCCTGCGTAACCCGGCATAGTACTGGTCTCCCGCCTTCCCAGCGGGGTGTTAACCCAATCCTCTAAATTAGACAACGGGCCTTCGCCATTTTTACCCGGTGCGTATTTCTCAACATGCGGTAATTCCAAAGGCAGATCGTTTTCGCTGAGCGGATAAGCTATTTCATCTTTCCAGATAATCGGGAAAGGTTCTCCCCAATAACGCTGACGGCTGAACCCTGCATCGTGCATCTTATAATTCACTTTGCGTGTACCCAGGCCGCCTTTTTCAATCCTGTCGATAGCCGTCCCAATAGCATCACGCATAACCATTCCATTGAGAAAACCGGAATTTTCAAGGATAGCATCTTTGGTAGGATTGGCTTCCTCCCCGGTATAAGCGTCTCCAATAATATTGGTAATGGGAATATTGAAATGCTTAGCAAAATTGAAGTCGCGCTCATCGCCACATGGCACCGCCATAATCGCCCCTGTTCCGTATCCGGAGAGTACATACTCTGATATCCATACCGGAACCTTTTTATCCATAAACGGATGGTCGACATAAGCTCCTGTAAAGCAGCCTGTAATCTGCCTGGCTTCGGCCATTCTTTCGCGATCGCTTCTGCTCTTTACGTATTGCAGATATTCATCAATTGCCTGTTCCTGAGCAGAAGAGGTAATTTCTTTTACCAGATCATGCTCCGGAGCCAGCACCATAAAATCTACACCAAAGATTGTATCCGGACGGGTGGTGTAAACCTTGATTGTAAAAGGCTTCTTTCCATCTTTTGTTTCAGCCACGCCGCTGAAGTCGACTTCTGCACCTTCGCTACGTCCGATCCAGTTGCGCTGCATCTCCTTCATAGCTTCACTGTATTCCACACGCTCCAATCCTTCAAGCAGCCTGTCGGCATAATCGGTAATCCTCAGAAACCACTGACGCATTTTTCTCTTCTCTACCGGAAATCCGCCTCTCTCACTGACACCATTGATTACCTCATCATTGGCCAGAACAGTACCGAGTGCCTCGCACCAGTTCACTTCACCAAAAGATGAGTAAGCCAGCCTGAAATTCATCAGGATATCCTGCTGTTCTTTCTCACTGAAAGCTTTCCATTCTTCTGCGGTAAAATTGCATCCTTTCTTATCCTGAATGTTAGCCGTTCCGGATTGCTCAAATTCTGCAATCAAACCTTCAACAGGCTCTGCCTTATTTGTTGTTTTATTATACCAGCTGCTGAAAAGTTTGAGGAAAATCCATTGTGTCCAGCGGTAGTAATTCGGATCACTTGTTTGCACTTCACGATCCCAATCGAACGAGAACCCGATTTTTTCCAATTGACTTTTGAAGGTCTTAATGTTTTGTTCGGTTGTCTTTGCCGGATGCTGACCTGTTTCAAGAGCGTATTGTTCTGCCGGCAATCCGAAGCTGTCGAACCCCATTGGGTGGAGCACATTATATCCCTTCAGCCTTTTATATCTCGAAAAAACATCACTGGCAATGTATCCGAGCGGGTGGCCTACATGCAGGCCTGCCCCACTGGGATAAGGGAACATATCCAAAACATAAAACGGCTTTTTCTCCGGGTCATTCTTCACCTGATAGACATGATGCTCCTTCCAGTAAGCCTGCCATTTCTTCTCAATTTCTCTAAATTTATATTCCATCTCGATTGCTCTCCCGGCTTTCTCTTTACTCTGAACCTGCCGGTTTTGTGAAAAATATGTTATTGATTGATTTTTTTTCTGTTCTGCTGTAACTTGTACTACATTAGCGCTTTACGGCAAACGGCGCAAATTTACTAAAGTAAGAGTAACAATAAGCGGGCCGCCAGCCGCCACAAGTAAAAGTAAAGTCAAAGTTTTATCAGAATGGCTCAATTCGGAAAATCAGCCGCCAAACGAGGTAAACCCTCATATGTTTATGCGATTATAGGGGTGGCTTTAGTGTTATTTCTTTTTGGATTAGTAGGCTGGATCTCGCTGAACCTCCAGAAAACAGGTCAATACTTCAAAGAAAATATCCAACTGCACACCTATATCTACCGCACGGCAAAACAGCCTGAGATCGATTCACTGAAAAACTATATCGAGGCATTGCCTTATGCCATTAATGTGGAGTATATCACCCGGGAAATGGCCATCGCTAAATACAATGCAGAGAATGACACCCTGTGGAAGCAACTGAGAATCTCTAACCCGTTGCCTGAGAGTATCGACTTCTACGTTAAGGCCGAATATGTAAACAAAGACAGTCTGGATAAACTTGAAAAACTCCTGATGGATAGATTCCCGACGGTGGTATCCGAGTTTCAGAGCCCTGAAGCCACGGTGGCCAGTGTAAGTCAGTATGTAAAAACTTCTACTGTCGTACTTTTGGTTATTGCCATCCTGTTGAGCCTTCTCGTAATCGTATCTATCGATAACACCATCCGCCTGGCAATGTACAGTAACCGGTTTCTGATTAAAACGATGCAGATGGTAGGTGCCACGAGGCGGTTTATCACCCGCCCTCTCGACAGAAGAGCGGTAATTAACGGACTGATATCTGCCATGATTGCCATTGCTTTATTATCGATCTTCATTTATGTGGCCGAAAAATTCATCCCTGCATTGAAAGTGCTTCATACCCAGGGAAGTATGCTATTGATATTTGGAGGTATTATAGTTTTGGGTATTCTGATTTCGGTAATCAGCACGCATCGTTCGGCGGTGAAGTATCTGAAAATGAAACTAGACGAATTATATTAAACCAAGGAGAAAATATTTCTGTAACATTGCATTCTGATTATGAAACAAACAGTAAAATCATCTAAGAAGACAGTGACACACCACACACCGAGAGGATTCTCTCTTTTTAACAAAGAGAACTACAAATGGATGGTCATCGGGCTGGTGCTCATTGCCATAGGGCTGGTTATGATGGTTGGCGGTCGCAGTTCTGACCCGAATGTCTTTGATAAAGATGCAATCTACAGTTTCTGGCGTATTACTGCTGCTCCGATACTGATTGTTGCAGGATTGATAGTAGAAGTATATGCCATCATGAAAAAATCAGAAAACTAATCTTTACTCCGGCTGCTGCATGACTTTTTTCCAGTCAATTATCATTGCTATCGTAGAAGGCCTTACCGAGTTTTTGCCTGTATCTTCTACAGGACACATTATTATTACAGGTAAATTACTGGGAGTTCCCGAAAATGAATTCACAACATCTTTCACGGTGGCTGTACAACTCGGTGCTATTCTTGCAGTTGTGGTTCTGTATCGAAAGAAATTTCTCAATATTGCCAACTGGAAGTTTTATTTAAAACTGATTATCGGAATGATACCTGCAGTTATCCTTGGGCTGCTGTTTTCTGACTATATTGATCAACTCTTAGAGAGTGCTACCACGGTAGCTATTACTTTGCTCTTGGGTGGAATCTTTCTGGTTTTCATCGACAACTTCTTCAACCACCCGACAATTGCTGATGAGAAAGAAGTCTCATTTATGCGTTCTCTTAAAATCGGCTTGTGGCAATGCCTGGCTCTAATCCCCGGGATGAGCCGCAGTGCAGCTTCCATCATAGGAGGAATGCAACAGAAATTGACAAGAAGTGCTGCAGCGGAATTTTCATTCTTCCTCGGTGTACCCACCCTCTTCGGTGCAACTGTTTACAAATTATATAAGTACTACAAATCTGCAGGCGGATTTACATCCAATGATATTCAACTGCTCGTAGTTGGTAATGTACTGTCCTTCATCGTGGCTATAGCAGCTATTAAATTCTTCATCGACTTCCTGAAAAAGCACGGTTTCCGCATCTGGGGAATCTACAGAATTGTAGTAGGCATCGTGCTGCTGGTGATGATTTGGACGGGGTATATCAACTAAAATATTTGCGGACAAAAATTACCGGAAGCCAATTATTGTCAGCTACCGTCTTTAGTTCAGTTAATTTGAAATTACTCTCTCTTACAGCATCTCCTTCACAGCTGTCAGGATTTCATTCTTTGTGAATGGCAGGCCTTTAATTTTATTAAGGCTCTTCGCGTCTATCAGGAATTCACTGCGGATGATTTTTGATAACTGCCCGTTATTCAATTCGGGAATCAGAACCTGATCGTAGTTCCTCAGCAGTTGCTCCAGATTGCGCGGGAAGGGGCGCAGATAGCGCAGGTGTGCGTGGGCTACTTCATGGCCTTCATCTGCCAGTTCGGCAACAGCGCTCTTAATGGCTCCGTACGTGCTGCCCCAGCCGAGTACCAGCACCTTACCTTTCGCCGGACCGTTGTCGATCTCCTGCTCGGGGATGTAATCGGCGATCAGATCTACCTTTTTCTGGCGAAGCTTCACCATGAACTCGTGGTTTTCGGGGTCGTAGCTAACATTACCGGTGATATGTTCTTTCTCCAGTCCGCCGATACGGTGCTCCAATCCTTTCGTTCCGGGGATTGCCCACGGCCGTACCAGCTTTTCATCTCGCGTATAAGGCTGGAACGGAGTACCATCGTCAGAAGGCTTTTGAAAATTCACTTTTATTTCAGGAAGATCACTGCTCTTCGGATACTTCCATGGTTCTGCTCCGTTGGCAATGTAACCGTCGCTCAGCAGGATGACGGGAGTCACGTGTTGCAGTGCGATACGGACTGCTTCAAAGGCTGCATAAAAACAATCACTTGGAGTGCGCGCGGCTATTACCGGCATCGGACTTTCTCCGTTTCTGCCGTAGTAAGCCTGCAACAAATCGCTCTGTTCTGTCTTCGTCGGCAAACCTGTTGAAGGGCCTCCTCGTTGAACATCACAAATCACGAGAGGCAATTCGAGCATCAGCGCTAATCCCATGGCTTCTGTCTTAAGTGCCATACCCGGACCACTGGTTGTCGTTACACCCAAAGCACCACCATAAGAAGCACCGATCGCAGAAGTGATGCCTGCAATTTCATCCTCTGCCTGGAATGTCTTCACTCCAAAGTTCCTGTGCTTGCTCAATTCGTGAAGAATATCACTCGCCGGAGTGATGGGATATGTACCGAGAAACAGTTGTAACCCGCTCTTCTGAGCTGCCGCTACAAGACCTAATGCAAGTGCTGTATTGCCTTGAATATTCCTGTAATTCCCCGGAGGCATCTTAGCCCTGGCTACCGAATAACGAATGGTGAATGTTTCAGTCGTCTCACCATAGTGGTAACCTGCCATTAAAACCTTCAGGTTACTCTCTAAAATATCAGGGTTACCCTTGAACTTCTCTTTCAGGAACTGAATGGTACTATCCGGCTTGCGGTTATACATCCAATACAGAAAGCCAAGCACAAACATATTTTTCGCGCGGTCTCTTTCCTTAGTACCGAGCGAAGAGTCTTTCAATGCTTCACGGGTTATCTTGGTAACATCCATTTTTATGACCTCATACTTATCCAGGCTGCCATCTTCCAACGGGTTGACTCCGTCGGCATACTTTGCAAGCCTCAGATTCTTGGCGTCAAAACCATCGGTATTGGCAATGATTTTTCCACCCGGTTTCAGCGACTTCAGGTTTGTCTTCAAAGCGGCAGCGTTCATCGCTACCAACACATCAGAATGATCTCCGGGAGTATATACTCTGTCGCTCGAAAAACGTAACTGGAAACCACTCACTCCGGGCAGTGTGCCCTGTGGGGCACGTATCTCGGCGGGAAAATCGGGGAAAGTCGCAAGATCGATCCCCAAAAGGGCAGTATTATTGGTAAACTGCGAACCCGTCAGCTGCATTCCGTCGCCACTGTCGCCTGCGAATTTTATTACAACTTCCTTTAATAACCTTTCACTCATAATCGGTTGCAAAATTAACTGATGTGCTGCTGAATAAATAGTGCGAATCTATCGATATTGGTAAATAAATATACACTGTTTCGCGCTGCAAAGTTCATCTTTATTTCTATTTCTTTGCAGGTACTATGGAATCTTCCGGAAGGATTAAATATTTCTTGTTCAGCCAGCATTTGGCTGATGGTATAAGAGTAACGCTAGCTATCCTTCTGCCTGCACTTCTCGGTCATTCTTCCGGTAATCTGCATGACGGGATTTCCATGTCGCTCGGTGCATTAGCCATCAGTATTACCGACGGACCCGGGCCTGTAAAACACAAGCGAAACAGCATGTTTCACGGTATTCTGCTGATCGGGCTGATCACGCTGGTAACGGGATTGCTGAATCATTCGGCCGTAAGTCTCGGGCTATGGATTGGCTTCTCCGTTTTTTTCTTTTCTATGTTCAATATCTATGGCAACCGTGTAGCATCGGTTGGAACAGCTGCTCTGTTGGTAATGGCGTTAAGAATGGCAGAAATACAGCCCGTGAGTGAGATTCTGACAGATACGATGTTTGTTACCGCAGGTGGTGCCTGGTACATGGCCATGTCGATGGCGTTTTACATTCTTGTTCCTTTTCGGCCGATACAGCGCGCATTAGGTGAATGTATTTCTGAAACAGCTGCTTATATGCACATCAGATCTCAATTATATGATGAACACTATGAGGTAGATGAGGTATATGAAAGACTGATTCACAAGCAATCGGCTGTGAGCGATCAGCAAAACGAAGTAAGGGAACTGCTATTCAGAAACCGGTCGATTCTCAAAGAATCCACTCACGAGGGACGCAAACTGGTTGTGACTTTCGCTGCATCGGTTGACTTATTCGAGCAGATCATGGCCACCTGGTACGCTTACAAAGACCTGCGAACCAAATACGGCAATACGGGCATCCTAAACAAAATAAGTAACGTACTGAAAGCACTCTCGAATGAAATTGCCTTTATGGGAGAAGCCCTGCATTCGCAAACTACCTACACGCCGCAACTGCAACTGATCCCAGAATTAGACAGGATAAAGCAAGAGACAGAAACTGCCACCGGAAAGCCTTTAGATTTCACGCTCAGAAAAATCCTGATCAACATCCGCTCGCTCGGAGAGAATATCGACCGCATGGGATTGTACTTCTCTGCCACTAAAAAGAACTTCAAACACAATCTGACAGAGAAGGAATATCTGAGGTTTGTCGCCCATCAGAAAATCAGTCTAGCTGTTTTCAAAAATAACCTGAGTCTCGACTCATCAGCCTTCCGCCACTCACTCAGGGTAGCCATCACTTGTGTTGCAGGGTATTTGCTATCAAAGTTTTATTTCAGAGGTGACCAGAGCTACTGGATTATCATGACCATCATCATCATTATGAAGCCGGCTTACAGCCTGACCAAAGCACGCAATAAAGACCGTCTGCTCGGAACGATTGCCGGTGCACTTGTGGGGTTACTGATTCTCTTTCTCGTTAAAGATGATAAAGTATTGTTTGCCTTAATGGCTCTCTTCATGTTGGGGACTTATACCTTTATCCGGTATAGTTATATAACGATGGTTATTTGTCTCACACCTTTTGTTCTGATACTTTTTCATTTCCTCGGGTTGGATATCATCAGTATTGCAGGGGAACGTACTGTCGACACGGCTGTTGCATCTGTTTTGGCATGGGGAGGGACACGCTTTTTGTTCCCGAGATGGGAAGCTCAGACAATCATTCAAAATCTTACAAGGGTACTGAAAGCTAACCGGCGATACCTCTTCAGGCTCAGAGAGCATGTCTGCGGCCAGGAATATTCGCAGGTGGAATATAAACTGGAACGGAAGGAAGTATTCGTCGCCACGGCGAACTTGTCTGCTGCTCTCCACAGAATGCAGAGCGAACCACACAGCAAGCAGAAGCATAAGGTAGAACTGTATGAACTTGTCGTACTCAATCACGTACTCAGTTCCAACATTGCCAGTGCTCTGAGTGAATGGAAAGACATGAGCCGCATTCCATCACACGCGTCACAAACTGATTTAAAAAAATCTCTGGAAAACATGGCCACGAGTATTCAATTCTTTGAATCCTCTTTTGACGGCACACTGCCCCACCAGCAGATGGGAGCAAATAAGGAGACTTCGGACAATGATTCCGGTTCATTCAGATTCATCAGAAAAATAACTTCGGACATCCGCAGACTGAGCAGTAGGATTAACAATTAATTCTTACAGCCCGGAAACCAGAATCCTGATTCCCACGAGACCTAAAGAGATTGCAAGCGCCTTGATGATAAAATTCCCTCTTACTTTTCCGGAGAGATAGGCTCCTAATTGAGCGCCTGCAATCACACCAACGATGAGGGACATAGTCATCCGCAACACTGCCGGATCATTATAAACGCCATGTATGGCATGGACAATCACACTCACTGTAGCCATAATGGCCAGCACAAAGTGCGAAGTGGCAGTAGCAATATGCACGGGGAAATGCAGCCACTGAACCATGGCCGGAACATGGATGATGCCTCCACCGATACCAAGAAGCGGAGAAAAATAACCCACAACAACACTGATGAGCATACCCAACCGAAGGTTATAAGAGAAATCATATTCCACCCCGTGATTATCTACTATCTTCTGCCGTACCCACGACTTGTGAGATACAACATCCTTATCAGACAATTTCCTCTTGCCTCCTCTGAAAAATAGAAAAACAGCCAGGCCGATCAGAATGACTCCAAAAAGTAAATCAAATGCCCCCCTCGGGATGTATTGAGTTGTAATAACCCCCAGGATAGAGCCGGGAATTGTACATACTGCGAAGATGATTCCCGCTTTGAAGTCAACCCTCTTTGAACGGACATAGGCAGCAGACCCCGATGTGGCATTCGCTGCAACGACAGCTATCGACACCGCAGTTATCACTTCGGCTGAAAAAGAAGGAAAAGCCAGCAACATAAACGGCACAAGAATGAACCCTCCGCCGGCGCCTATCATTGTACCCAAGGTACCAATCAAAAAACCTATGATTATTAAAACGACAATACTATCCATTCAAAATCTTCTTCGTTATGCTGCCAAAGGTAATAAAGTAGTGTTGGGCAGTACAACGAGTTTTTATGAAAACAGTACTCCATAATAAAAATCGCTTATTTTCACGCCTTCATTAATGAATCAGCAACACCTCAAAAAGAAAAACCTTTGAAGCTAAATACAAGAATCTCAGGGTCCGCTTTTGCCGATACCAAACCCCAATTTGAGATACTCAACGGCCTTCGAGGCATTGCAGCCTTGATCGTAGTGCTCTTCCATATTTCTGAAGCCTTCGCAACGAGTCATTTGGATTATGCCGTTCCTCACGGATACCTGGCTGTCGATTTTTTCTTCATCCTTTCGGGATTTGTTGTGGGATATGCGTATGATGACCGCTGGGGAAAAATGAGCATCAAAGACTTTTTGAAAAGGAGGCTTATCCGCCTGCATCCAATGGTGGTGATGGGTTCTATCATTGGGGGGCTCTTGTTCTATAGTCAGGCCACGGACTCGTGGAATGATGTATCAGCCGTTAGTATCAGCACTCTGTTATTTGCCATACTTATTGGTGCGCTATTGATTCCCGCTACTCCGGGAATGGAAGTTCGCGGTCTTGCAGAGATGTTTCCATTGAACGGCCCGAGCTGGTCATTGTTCTTTGAGTACATCGGAAATATTCTTTATGCCTTATTCCTGCGCAAACTGCCTACAAAAATTCTCGCTTTGATTGTCGTAGCAGGCGGTATCGGACTGGCCCGTTTTGCGATATGGGGACCCTACGGAGATGTAAGTGCCGGTTACGCTTTGACACCTTCGGAGTTTGAAGGTGGCATTTTCAGATTGCTGTTTGCATTTTCGGCAGGATTGCTAATGTTTCGTGTGTTTAAACCATCGAATGTCAAGGGCTCTTTCTGGATCGGTACTATTGCCCTTGTTACCCTGATGTTCTTCCCGCGTTTGGGAGGACAATCTGCATATTGGATGAACGGACTCTATGAAACAATCTGTATCATTGCCATCTTTCCGCTGTTGGTATATCTCGGTGCTTCAGATTCTAATCCGGGTAAAAGAGTAACCGCTGCTTCAAAGTTTTTAGGCGACCTTTCCTATCCGCTCTATATGGTGCACTATCCGTTCATCTACCTGTATTATGCTTGGGTAAAAAACAATAACCTGACATTTATGGAATCTATCTGGGGTGCCGCGGGAGTAGTCGTGGGGAGCATTACGCTTGCTTACGTTTGCTTTAAATTTTATGATATTCCCGTAAGGAGATATTTGACTGAGAAGTTTTTGAAGAAGAGTACGAAATAATCAACTCTCCAAAGAGGAGCACTTCATCACAATATCCCTGAGTCAGATTTTTCGTTCATTCACTCCCAACCCGAAAAGCGCGTAGTCATATTTCACGGGGTCTTTGGGGTCTAACAAACGCAGGTTGGTTGTCAGTTCCATCGCTGCTTTCCAGTCGTTTTGCTTTCGTTCCAGCAATCCCATCCTCCGGGCGACTCTCGAAACATGAACATCTAATGGACAGATTAAATCCGCGGGTTTTACCTTTTTCCAAAGACCAAGATCAACACCTTTTTTGTCATTACGCACCGTCCAGCGTAGAAACATATTCAGACGTTTACAGGCTGAATTCCTTTTTGGAGCAGCGATGTGCTTTCTCGTCCTTTCAGACACCCAGGGAAGAGAGAAGAAGTAATCGTAAAAATGATTCAAGCCCGCTTCAACAGGTTCCTCTGCATTCTTAACTTTCTTATTAAAGAAGGCTGATTCCAGCGAATCATTGTGTGTATAATGGTACTTGAAGAATTCAATAAAATACAGCAGATCATCACTGTTGAAAGTGCGATGAACAAACCTGCTTAATGGCTTCAAATCGGTATCTGCATGATCTAAACAAAACTGATGCGGAGCATTATCCATCAAATCGAGCAATTCCGTACACTTCTTAATAATCGTCTTTCTGTTACCCCAGGCAAAGACAGCAGCAAATAATGCAGCTATTTCAATATCCTGCTTCTCCGTAAAACGATGAGGAATACTTATGGGATCATCTTCGATGAAGCCCGGCACATTATACTCTTCAACCTTTTCGTCGAGAAATTGTTTCAGCTTACCGAAATCACGTGTTGAGAGCATGGCGCAAATCTTCAATCAGATCGTCGGCATCTTCAATTCCCACACTCAGACGAATGAGCGAATCTGTTAGTCCGTTTTTCAAACGTTGCTCACGGGGGATGCTTGCGTGTGTCATGGTAGCCGGATGTCCTATCAGGCTCTCTACCCCGCCGAGACTTTCAGCCAGAGAAAAGAGTTTTGTATTAGACAGCACTTTCATGGCTGCCTCAATACTGTCATCTTTCAGGGTGAAGCTCATCATTCCGCCAAAACCATGCATCTGCCTTTTTGCGACTTCATAGTTCGGGTGGTCTTCAAATCCGCACCAGTTCACTTTATCCACTTTCTCGTTATTCCTCAGCCAGTGGGCAATCTTCTCTCCGTTCTCGCAATGCCTTTGCATCCTGACGTGCAGTGTCTTCAGTCCTCTCAATACCAAGAAGCAGTCTTGCGGCCCGGGTACAGCACCACAACTGTTCTGAATGAAAGCCAGGTCATTGTTGAGTTGTTCATCATTCACAATCGTACAGCCATGCACCACATCGGAGTGGCCTGCGATGTATTTAGTAGCCGAGTGTACTACGATATCGGCCCCGAGGTCTAACGGATTTTGCAGATAGGGCGAAGCAAAAGTATTATCAACTGCCAGCAACACGTTTTTCGATTTGCAGATTTTTGCAACTGCTGCGATATCAGTCACCGTCATCATCGGATTGGTGGGCGTTTCTGTCCATACCATCTTTGTCTTACCGGTAATCAGCTTTTCAAGTTCAGCCGGGTCTTGCATATTGCAAAAGGTGAATTGAATACCGTACTTCTCAAACACTTTCGTGAAGATTCTAAAGGTACCGCCGTACATATCCGCTGCTGCAATCAATTCATCTCCGGGTTTCAATAATTTTACTACGGAATCAGTAGCTGCCATCCCGCTGGAGAAACACAAAGCATACTTACCGTTCTCTGCTGCTGCCAAAGCCGCTTGCAACGCACTGCGTGTCGGGTTGTGTGTCCTGGAGTATTCATAACCTTTATGTTTTCCGGGGGCTGATTGTACATAAGTGGATGTCTGATAGATAGGAGTCATAATCGCCCCCGTTGCCGGGTCGGGCTGCGCTCCGGCATGGATATACTTAGTTCCTTTTTTCACGATTCAATTCGGTTTTAAAAATTAATAGGCAGACTCGCTTTGGTAGTCTCCCAATATACATCAAGAGTAGCACCTGTATTGGTCTTTGTAAACAACATAGTGAGGTCTTCAACATGGTCATTCTTAGAAGTGGGCACTGTAACCCTTACCACGTCTTTAGACGCGTTGTACTTGAACGCCCCCCATACATCGATTTCTCGGTTGATGATAAAAGTCCATTTATCCTGTGCAGGAATTGCATACAATGTGTACCTGCCTTTCTTTACTGTTTTACCGCCAATTTTTACGTCTCTGTAAAAATCGATTTCAGTTGCTTCATTAGCTCCCAGCCTCCATACATCACCATAATCTATCAATCCTCCGAAAATGATTCTGCCTCCAGCGTGTGGACGACTGTACAGTACCCGCATCACAGGAGAAGCAGGTGCCTTGTTTTGAATTTTCATGATCGGATAGTCCGCCGGAAAATAACTTAAATCCAGTGGCGACTGATCTACAGGCGGCAATACATTAGCCGTTTGTGCATTGAGTACTGTCGCTGCAAAAAGAAAGAATAAAAAAATGAGGGTTCTGATTTTCATAAAGTCTAGTGTTATGCAAATATAGAATGTTTTACCCAGCGTTTAGTTGCATCAAAGTCTGTTTCGCAAAGGCATGTACGTCGGAGAAAAAACGGTTATAACAATTCTGTAATTCCGTATAGTTTTTATCCAATATATCCGCAGCCATAGAGGCATCGTCCATGAATTCGGCCCTCCTCACCAGTCCGCCAAAACTCTTGCGGACACCTTCCTTAGTCTTGTAATTATACAACCAGTTGTCTTTTTTCATATAACCGAACATATAAGAAAAAACCGGAGGGAAAGATTCTTTGAAATTGTCGAGTAATGCATAAGTGCCCTGAGTGAATTCATATAAAGCTTCTTCTGAAGTAAAAATCGACCGGTCATTGGCGAGAAAATGATCGTAAACCACATCTACAAAAGCACCTGCATAAAGTCGATAATCTTTCCTGAAGAATGCTTTAGCTTCTGCAGTGGCGGGATGCTCATCGGTAAAAGTATCAATCATACGGTGCAAGGCGATGCCTTTCTGAATACCTTCCGAATAATCAAACTTCTTTTTTCCCTTCACAAAATCGCTGATCATATTGCCGGCAAGAATCGCCCCTTCACCAAAAGACAAATAAGCATGCGCCAGAAAATTCATAAAGCTAAATTAAGCAGAATCCGTGCCGAACATAACCGTTTAACGGATTTCTATTCTCCGGTTGTCTGATTCCGATTATCACCGGACTCGTTTTATTGGAATCGAATTAATTAAGTTTGTGCTCTCAAAAAAATCAGATGTTCACTATCCGGTCAAAAGAAGAAAACGGTTTTTCAATCCTTGTTTTAGAAGATCAATCCACAGGTTGTTTTGCAGAAATCATTCCCGCATGCGGCGCCTCCCTCCACACTTTTGGAGTAAAGAATGAAGAGAAATCCATTCAGATTATCGACCACTACCAATCTAAGCAGGAATTCGACGAAAAGTGTGAATCGCTGGGCTATAAAGGATGCAAGCTCTCACCTTTCGTGTGTCGACTGCGCAACAGCACCTATTCTTTTGCCGGGACTGAATACAAAATAGTAGGACGCGAACTCGACGGTCATGCTATTCACGGACTGATTTATAACAAAGCTTATTCTGTTATTTCACAATTATCAGATGAAAATCATGCAGAGGTCACCATGCGATATGAATACCGTTCTGAAAATAAAGGCTACCCGTTCGATTATGACAGTACTGTAACCTGGAAGTTAGAGCGCAATTGTATCCTTAGTCTGAAGACGGAAATCATTAATAAAACTACCGGACTTATTCCTATCCAGGACGGGTGGCATCCGTACTTTGATTTAGGTGACAAGGTGGACCATCTCGAAATGGAATTTCAGTCAACCGGCAAACTTGTCTTTGACAATGAACTGCTGCCGACAGGTGAAAAAACAGAGGACAGGACTTTTGATGCTCTTACCATCATCGGCGACATTCATCTCGACAACTCCTTTGTGCTGGATTTTCAGGAGTGCCAGCCTTTGTGTGTACTGAGAAATAAAAACGCAGGTTACGAGTTACAGATCTTCCCTTCACGTTCATACCCCATCCTGCAGATTTATACCCCCGACCATCGCAGGAGCATTGCCATTGAAAACCTGAGCGGCCAGCCTAATGCCTTTAATATGGGCGACGGATATCTGACACTTCAAGCCGGCGAACAGGCAACTTTCGAAACGGCCTATAAAATTCACTTTTTATAAATTGCCCGTATTATGGATAAAATGGCCGAAGAAATAAAAGAAATATTTATCAGCAAGTATGGTAATGATCCCGGACTTTACTTCTCCCCGGGAAGAATCAACCTGATTGGTGAACATATTGATTACAACGATGGGTTTGTAATGCCCTGCGCGATTGATAAAGGTATTTTCTTCGCCATTGCCGAAAATGGGTCAGACCGCATCCGGTTCTTTTCAAAAGACTATAATGAGGAATACGAAACGCAGCTCACTGATATCCATGCCGCAGGCAGCTGGAAGAATTATGTGCTCGGTGTAGTGGATGAATTTCAAAAAGCGGGAGAAGAAATCAAAGGCTTTGATTGTGCCTTTAGCGGAAACCTCCCAGTCGGTGCCGGTCTTTCGTCATCTGCTGCTCTTGAAGGCGGACTTGCATTCGGGTTGAATGAGATATTCGATCTTGGACTCTCACGAAAAGAGCTGGCTTTTCTCTGTCAAAAAGCAGAGCACGGTTTCCCCGGGGTGAAGTGTGGTATTATGGATCAATATGCGAACATGCTGGGCCAGGAGAACAAAGCTATTCTGCTCGACTGCCGCGATATTGACCATACTTACATACCACTCGAGACAGAAGGCTACAGCCTCGTACTTATCAACTCCTGTGTACACCACTCCCTGGCATCTTCTGCTTACAACACCCGCAGAAATGAAAGCGAGGGAGGTTTGAAAGTTTTACAGAGGAGCGGCCGATACAATTCATACAGAGATGTAAAAGATCCTGCCGATCTGAGGGAGTTCGAAAAAGAAATGGGTAAAGTGGTATTTAAGAGAGCCACCTTCATTGTTGGAGAAATCCAACGTACCATCAAAGCCGCATCCTATCTCAAAGAGCGCAGGTTAGAAGCCTTCGGTAAGCTGATGTTCGGCTCTCACGACGGACTGAGTAGTCTTTATGAAGTAAGTTGTGAAGAACTCGACTTCCTCGTCAACCTGGCACGCATCAATCCCGATATTGCCGGTTCACGGATGATGGGCGGCGGGTTCGGTGGTTGCACTATCAATCTCGTTAAGTCATCAGCCCTCGACGACTTTGTGGAAGCATCCATTGATGCTTACAAAAAGAAGTTCGATATCGAAGCAAAGGCATACAGAGTTAGTACCGGCAATGGCACTTCACGCATTGGATAATTCTTTTCTGCTCGTTTCCACTCACGGATTTTTTTAGAGATGTTGCTGAAACTTATCTAAATTCGAACGTCTTTTTTCACGCCACTTTCAATCATTCATCCCTCTCTTATGCTCAGTGAAATAAAAACCAAACAACGCTTCTACTCTCTCGACGTCTTTCGCGGTGCAACGATTGCCCTGATGATTATGGTGAATAATCCCGGCACATGGTCGCACATTTACGCACCACTCGAACACGCCGAATGGCATGGATTGACGCCGACAGATTTAGTATATCCTTTCTTTCTGTTCGCAGTCGGTAACGCCTTCGCATTCGTGATGCCGAGGCTGGAGCAGGCAGGTGCCGCAGCATTCTGGAAAAAGGTTATTAAAAGAACTATTCTCATCTTTTTAATCGGGCTCTGTCTCAACTGGTTGCCCTTTGTAAAATGGCAGGGAGATTCGATTGTCTTCAAACCCTGGAGTTACATCGGCAGTGACGGCGAGCTTTACGGAATCCGGATTATGGGCGTACTGCAGAGAATAGCTGTAGCTTATTTCTTTGCAGCAGTGATTATTTACTTCTTCAAGATAAGGGGGTCATTTATTGCAGCGTGTGTAATACTGTTTTTCTACTGGTTCCTCTGCCTCATCATGAATCCTGCAGATCCATACAGCATCTACGGATGGTTCGGAACAGATATCGACAAGGCAATCCTCGGTGCGCATCATATGTATCACGGCGAGGTCAGAGACGGAGTCGCACTGGCGTTTGACCCCGAAGGAATCATGAGCTCCTTTGGGCCGGTTGCACAAGTCATCTTCGGATACCTGTGCGGCGACTACATTATCAAAAAAGGAAAGACACCCGAGATGGTGAACGGCATTCTTGTTGGCGGATTGGTGCTGATGTTTGCCGGTTATATCTGGGATATGACCTTCCCTATCAACAAGAAAATCTGGACCAGTTCCTATGTTGTGTACACAACCGGGCTGGCAATGACGATCATCGGGGTTATGATTTACATGATTGAACTGAAAGGCAGGAAAGGTTGGCTTGCTAAATTCTTCGATGTCTTCGGAAAGAATCCGTTGTTCATCTTCGTGTTATCAGCATTCATTCCGCGCTTTACAGGCCTTATCAGAATCGCTAACGGAGCCAGGGATGACGGCTCCACCATCTTCACTACACCGCTCGGATGGTTTTATCAGCATATCTGCAAACCGGTATTCCCCGACAATCTGAAAGCAGGATCACTTTTATATGCGCTCATATGGATTATATGTATGTGGCTGATTGTTTATTGGATGGATAAGAAGAAAATTTATATCAAAGTCTAAAAATAAAAACAGGTATGGCTTACAGAACTGCTGCTTTGTTTATGATTATGTTTTTTGCAATGAGTTGCCGGAACGGTCAGGAAGATTCAAACCAAAAGGATAAGCTTCACAACATTATGGCAGAGATTTATCCCGAGGATGCTCCGGGTGCCGCATTGCTGGTCATCAATAATGGCAGCCCCATCATCAGTGAAGGCTTCGGGCTTACTGATCTAGACAAAAAAAATAAGGTCACTCCGCAAACCAACTTCAGGATGGCGTCGGTAAGTAAACAGTTTACCGCCATGTCATTATTACTGCTGGCTAAAGAAGGAAAGGTTTCTTTAGAAGATCCGATCGGAAAGTATCTCACCGGCTTACCTTCCTTTACTGACGATATTCGCCTGAAGCATCTGCTGACACACTCATCGGGAATTGCAGATTACGAATCGCTGATTCCTGAAGGAACGACAGAACAGGTAAGCGATGCTGATGTGCTGGAAATGATTCGTCACTCTGACAGCCTCTACTTCGAACCGGGTACAAAGTTTCGCTACTCCAACACTGCTTTTTGTCTGATAACTGAAGTTATAAAAAGCATTACCGGTCAGGACTATCCTCAATACATAGCCGAAAATATTTTTCAACCGCTGAAAATGGACCATTCTACCATGATGGGTAAAGATCTTGATATCTCCAACAGAGCATACGGGTATCACGATAACGACGGTACATGGAAATTTGCCGATCAAAGTATTACCAGCGCCACTCTGGGAGACGGTTGCGTCTATACTTCGTTAGACGACTACGCGAAATGGGCTAAGGCACTATGGAACCATCAACTGCTTCCCGAAGATTCTCCACTGGATCCGTTTATCCCGCGTCAGGAGATTTCTCAAAAAATGAGTTACGGATACGGTTTTTTCACGGCTAAAGAGAAGGATGGCAGTCAGGCCGTATTCCACTCCGGAGAAAGTACAGGGTTTCACAACATCGTTTACCACAACCCTTCAAAAGGACTACTGATTGTAATCTTTTCCAACTCAGATGACGACCGTATTTCGGATGCCTTCGACAAAGTCGGCAGGGAGATGGGATTAGAGTTCGCTTTTGACAAGAAGGATGTTTCGCTTTTTCATCTGCTGAGTAAGATTTATGAGTAACGCGTTGATCCCTTGGGAAAGAATCAGGTTTAATTGTTTATACGTTTAGTCGTTTAACTATAAGTGGAGAGCCCTAAACTTCGCAGACGTAATTCTTTGTGCGCTTTGTGTAAAACACTTCGTGGACTTTGCGGTAGAAAAATTTTAAACCACATAGGAATATGCAGGTTCAGTCGGTTATGCGTTTAGTTGTTTGGCGATCTGTGGAGACCTTTAAACTTTGTGGCAGAAAACCTAAATAATCAAAACAACCTCCTACTCCTCATACCCAAACTTCTGTAAGCTCGTAACATTCGGAATATTCAAAAACTTCCAGGAGGGATGACCAAAATCTGCTGTCCACAATTTTCCCCTGTACTCAGGCGCTACGGACACCCGATATACATCTTTGAACCCTGCTGACTCTCTTAACATTCTTGTACCATCTGGAGCAATCAAATATCCTCTGCGATTTGTGCCTTCGGGCTCCTTGTCATAAAAGACAATCTCCGTGGCCGACTTAGGAACGTAAAAATATTGTACAGGATACTGGTAATTATCAAAGTCGGCAAGTCCCGGATTCTTCAGTATCACAATTCCCGGCGAATTAATCTTCACCCGGCTATATCCATATCGTGTCCTTATCTGATAGAATTTGCCCTCTTCGACATCAAATGTAAACGCTTTCAGTTTCCAGGTCCGGCCAGTCAGAGTTTCTGTTTTGTCATAGTTACCTTCACCGACCTCTTCATCGATAATGATGGTGTCATCTGTAAATATTTTAAGGGGAGTAGTTGTCTCAGCCCCTGCTTCCAAAGATACTCTGCCGGTAAATGGTGCTCTGAAAAACAGATTACACTGGAATCCTCCGAAACGCCAGGAGAGTTCGGGTATCGGTTCGAGGTATTGAACTTTTGCATAGTCAAACTCAACATTCGTAAGTTGGTATGGAGGCGGTACTACAGCGAGGTCGTTGGCAAACTGTTGTTCGATATCCGAAGCCGTTAATCTTCTAACTCCCACTCCGGACGGAACAATATTCCCCTTATCAAACGGCGGGATGTACTGCTGCCCGATGAAGGCCGAAGTCTGCACCATCAACAGATGATGGATGCTGTACAGGTATCTGAAAATCTTGTCCTTACTCTGTTGAGTGCCGTCATGTTCGTAGTACATCTTCAGATAGTGTACGTACGCTTTCAGTTCGTTTATTCTTTTCCACTCCGGACTGTCCTTCTTCACTGCTGCAGACGCATTCTTCAGATCCTGTAAACTGAAAGAAACATCAGCTGCTCCCTGGTAATTTTTACTCCATCTGTCAAACATATTCTTCATGTATGGAGCGCCATCGCCAAAACAATCATTCAGATATTGGTGATATAGTGTATCGAGGTTTTTATTGATATTCCACTCCAATTGCCCGGCCAGCCACAATGCGTGACCCATCGGTCCGGCAGAGTTTGTCGATTCCAAATAAACTCCGTCGACTTTATTCTCCACCCAAAATTTCAGCTTAGGCACCATGGTATAAATATCAAACTGCGGCGTGCTGTGACTCCACTGCGTTATATTCCAGTAATCATAAATCCCCATCTTTCCCGTAACCGATGCTGCCCAGATTTTTACCATCTCATCCGGCAGATAGGCGGTTTGAAATGCATACGGAATGATAACGGGATAAACATTTTCTCTCAAAGGAAATGAAGGCACTTTGGCATTCTCCGGGCCGTTACCATAGGCATACATACTCACGACAACATGCTTATCGTTTTCGTAATCCTTAGCTACTTCGTTGGCCAGCCACCACCACTTATCCGCATAATTTTCAATTCCGGGCATTTTCGGTGGTAAAGGGTCATCGGGTCCCCCCCGCCCGTCGGCAGGATCAACGCCCAGTACAATGAAGTCGCCTTTAGCACTTCTGTACTTGGTACGTATCCAGTCTTTGTACGCTTTTACCGCCGCAGCATTATCGATTTTCAATCTTCCTGCTTTCTTCCCCTTTTCATCCGCAAACCATGAAGGGTTCTTGTCGAGCAACTCTTTATTGCTGGTATAAAAGGCTTCTCCCTGATGACCCACCCCGGGGAAGTCTGCATTGAAGCGATTCCTGCGCATCCAGGCTTCCCATTTTGCTTTGAAAGTATTAGTTGGGTCAAATGTCTGATCTCGTGGCAGGCTCAACCCACCCGTACCAAAGAAATTTCTGTTCCTGAATGAGGGTTGTATCCACCTGCCCTCAAAATTCTCTCTTTGAAAATGCTGTGGCCTGACAAACCAGTTATCTCCCGGACCATACCACCGGAATCCCAGCATATCGAGATAAGTATAGATTCCATTCTCAAGTGAATTCTGCGTGGTATATCTGATAGTAGTCTGATTGCCTTTTATCTCCAGAAAAAACTCCTGTCCGGAACGGTCGCCTAACGGCACTCTTTGCAATACGATTGTCCCTGCACGATAGTCTTTCAGCACATCCTTCAGGTCTTCAATGGCTGCGTTAGCCAACCCCGAAAAGGACACAACCGTTTTACCGTAATCAGCCTGCGAATAGATAGAAGAACTCGTACCGCATCCTATCAGAAGAAAAGCAAAGAGTAGTCGCTTCATGTTTTCTAAATATCAATATCACCCGGTTAAGGCAGCATCTACCTGTCCTTCGCACCCGGAGGACAATTCGCTCTCAGGTAATTTGTATAGAGTGTACTCAAATGCTTCGATGTGCCTTCCCCTTCAGAAATACTATGGGTACGGTTGGGATACGCCATGAACTGAAACTGCTTGTTGTACTTGATTAACTCATTGAGCATCTTCTCAGCGTTGTCATAATGTACATTATCATCACCCGTTCCATGGATAAAGAGCAGGTTCCCTTTCAGATTCTTGGCGTAATGAATCGGTGAACCCAAAACATAATCTTCCAAATTCTCCTGAGGCAACCCCATATAACGTTCTTCGTAAATGTTATCATAATACAGCAGGTTGGTTACTGCAGCAATTGCAATTCCTGTTTTGTAAATCTCAGGATACTGAAACATCAGGTTCATCGTCGACGAACCACCACCGCTCCAGCCCCAAACTGCTACCCGCTCTTTATCAAACCATGGCTTCTCGAGAATCTTTCTGGCAGCCATCGCCTGATCGCGAATATTGATTCTTCCCAACTGACGGTAGATTGACTTTCTCCATTCAGCTCCGCGCAATGACGGTGTTCCTCTGTTATCTACAGAAATCTGAAAATAACCTTCCATACTCATATCACCCTGAAACAGGAAATTGCTTTGTCCGCCAAAACGGTCTGCCACAGTACTCGAAGCCGGTTCTCCATACACATAAAACACTACCGGATATTTTTTGGTGCTATCGAAGTTGGCAGGCTTCACCATCCACCCATCCAAAGTAATGTTGTCTTCAGTTGTTACTTTAAAATACTCCACATTGCTATTCTCATTCACCCGCATTGTGGCGGCTATCCCCTTTGCAGGGTCCAGGGGTTTATGCGCCGGCAGTTCGATCCATTCCCTTGCAGGAAATATCTTATGGCTGGAGAAATTGTGCATCGCATACTTTGCATACGGAGAAATATTATAACCATGAGTGCCTTCCTGGTCTGCCGGCGACAGTCTTTCTAATTTCCCCTTGCCGTCCAGTCTGGTGCGGAAGAGATAGAGTTGTGTCGGATTATCCGGACTGGCCATGAAGTACACATAATTGTTCTTCTCGTCAATGCAATTGATGGTCTGGATATCATAATCACCTTTAGTTACCAGTGTCTCTTTCCCGTTCATGTCGATACGGTAAATATGTCTCCAACCGTCTTTTTCACTCACCCACAAAAAGTCTTTACCGGTACTGAACCAATCCCAACCTGTAGGATCATCACTGTTCCATCTCGATTTGATATCGATAAACGCCTTATCTGTTTCGGTGTAGAAATTTTTTGCTACTCCTGTGTTTACATTACACACAAACAGTTTACTCTCGTTCTGCTTTCTGTTGAGTTGTTGTAATACAATTTCATCGCTATTGAACGTCCATTCCATTCTGGGGATATAGTGCTGTTGCGGGTCTCCCGGCACATCCATCCATTTAGTGCTTTTATCGGCAAGAGTAACCACACCAATTTTAACAGGTGATGGCGGCTCACCCACTTTAGGGTATTCTACCGGTATCACAATGGAGTAAACAGAGTCTGTTGTATTCAACATATAGTAATCCCGCACCTTTGTTGCATCTACATTCCAGAATGCAATTTTCTTACTGTCAGGACTCCACCTGAATCCATCACGGCAACCGAATTCCTCTTCATACACCCAGTCAAATGTTCCGTTGATATATTTACGGGTACCCGTTGTCGTCAGTTGCGTTATAGTTCCTGTTGCCAGGTCTTCGTAATAAATATTATGGTTGCTTACATAAGCAGCCTTTGTTCCATCGGGAGATATTTTTGCAAACATCAACGACTGAGAGGGTAATGATTTTCCTAATTGAAACAACTTTTTAGTGTTACCATCATATACCCAGTAATCTCCACGGGTATTATATCTCCACACCCTTGCTGTATTGGTAAATATGAGCCAGCGCTTATAATCAGGAGAATGGCTGTAGATGTTAAACGACAAAGGTTTGGATGCTCCCGCAGGAGTCAACTCTTCCGCACTTACAAGTGTTGTCTCTTTATCTGTCTTTATATCATGCTTTATGATATTACCTCTTGAGACGGTCAAATAGGCATCGCCGTCATCTGTCCAGTTAATAGCCTGTGACCTGAACTGAGCAATAGAAGAAAGTCCTGAAAAAACAAAAAACAAACAAAGCAATGTTCTGAGAAGTCTTTGCATCTTGGTGTGGATTTATGTGTTATTAAGAAGTATAAATTTATCGAATCGAAATCTATTATTGAAAAGGATGAAAATGCGCTGTCCGGTCGTATTGTTCCAACACTTCTTTACCTCTCTTTATATAATTTGCCCTTTCTTTTTCGTCCCTGAAAACATTCAGCATAACCCGGGTAAGATCTTCTTTTACATTATCATTATAGGTTAAAACTGCATTACCGGCAACATCTGTGCAGACACTTCCACCGGGTGTAATCACAGGCACTTCCAGGCTGAAGGCGTGATACATAAAACTCGCAGAGGGAGCATACTTCTCGGGAATCAGCACTGCATATGCAGCACCTATCAACTTGCCAAGCTTTTCCCTGTCAGACTTCTTTATTACTACAACGTCATCATGCAAGCGGTAGTTAGCCAGGAGTCCTGATAGATTGACTCCCTCCTCACCCTCGTCAATCAGCGCCATCTTCATATGGCTTTTTTGCCAGCTTTTAAACCTGGAAAACCCTTTCAGTATCTCTCTCAGCATCTCGCCATCATTCACCGGTTTACACAGAAAGAATTCATTGCCGTCTGTGTACTCTTCCTTGACCATTGTCTTCTCTTCAAAAGTTAGTACAGTATCCCGGGCTTGAGGATATCCGTAAACCACCCTGATTCTGCTCTCATCCACTTTCATTGTGTTGACCAACCATTGTTTTTCCGCTTCGCTGAATACCAGGATCGTTCCACCGGAGGCAATTCCTTTTTCAATATTTTTCCTGTCAGATTTCTCTCCTTCCATCAACTGCTCGAGTGGGGAAGCGATCCACAGGTAATCAGTACCATCCATGTCCTTGAGGGGCAGAATCGAAAGCACCCTGTCAGGTTCTATCTTTTTCAGTTCCTTTTTGATTTTGTAATTATATGAACCTGTAAAGAATGTCGGCGGCTCCACTTCTATCACCCGGACATTAGGAACATCTGACGCTTCGCTCCTGTTCTGCTCTTTCCCCTCCTTCTTTATCAGTATATAAACCGTATCTCCGGTATGTTCTCTTGCCCAGTCTCCTGCCAGTTCATAAAGAAATGACATATACGGAAAATGAGTATAGGATAAAGTACTAACAACAATCTTCATAATCAGGATGGATTTTCGATTTCGCTTAATTCAAGCCAGCGCAGCTCTTTTTCGTCTATCAATTCTGCAAGTTCGCCGATTCTTTCTGATATCTTCTGCAATTCTTCATAGGGAACATTGCCTTCAGATAATTTAGCTTCCAGTTCTGCTTTTTCTTTTTCAAGTACCGGCAACTCTTTTTCCAGCATTTCAAACTCGCGTTTTTCTTTGTAGGAAAGGCGGTTAGGATTCTTCTGTGCAAAAGTCTTTACCGGCTCTGCAGGCCTGGGTTTTTCTTCTTCCTTCTTTTCTTCTTTTTGTTTACTGATTCGGTATTGGGTGTAATTTCCCGGGAAGTCTTTCACAACGCCATTGCCCTCAAAAACAAAAAGATGATCTACCAGCCTGTCCATGAAGTACCGGTCGTGACTGACAATCAATAAACACCCCTGAAAATCAGCAAGGAATTCTTCAAGCACTCTCAGAGTCTGCAAATCCAGATCGTTCGTTGGTTCATCGAGCACCAGAAAATTCGGATTACGGAAGAGTATCACGAGCAGCTGCAACCTGCGCTTCTCTCCACCACTCAGTTTACTCAGCGGGGTGTATTGCTGTTGGGCCGTAAATCCGAATTTCTCCATAAACTGTGATGCGCTGATCTTACCGCCATCGGCCAGCGGGAAAAACTCTGCAAATTCCTTGACATACTCTATCGCCCGTTTGTCTTCTTTATACTCCAACCCTTCCTGAGAGAAGTTTCCGAATACAACAGTTTCTCCATGATTGATTTTACCGCTGCCGGGCTGCATTATTCCGAGTGCAATCTTCAAAAAGGTACTTTTACCGCTTCCATTTTTTCCTACTACGCCAATCCGCTCACCTCTTTTGAAAGTATAGTCAAACCCTTTCAGTATCACTTTATCACCGAAGGATTTGTATACCTTCTTCATTTCGATAATCTTGCCTCCGAGCCTTGTCATCTTCACCTGCAACGAGATATCTTCCTGCTCTTCTTTACCCGCAACCTTCTCTTTCAGATCATAAAATGCATCCTGACGACTGCGCGATTTCGTTGTACGCGCCTGAGGCTGCCTGCGCATCCATTCGAGTTCTCTGCGGTAGATATTTTTATCTTTCTGTAATTCACTTTGTTGTACTTCACGTCGAAGTGCTTTTTGCTCCAGAAAATAATCGTAATTACCTTTGTAGGTAAAGATTTGCTCCTCATCGAGCTCAACGATTTCACTGCAAACGGCATCGAGAAAGTAACGGTCGTGAGTAACCAGAAACAGGGTTGTATCGCGGGTATCCAAGAATTCTTCCAGCCATTCAATCATATCGACATCCAGGTGGTTGGTCGGTTCGTCCAGAATTAAAAGACATTTCCCTTCGTGGAGTCTGGCTTCGAGAAGTGCCTGCGCCAGGGCCACACGTTTTTTCTGTCCGCCGCTTAACTGTTGAACAGGCGTATCGAGGTTATAGATTTCCAGCTTCCCCAAAATCTGCTTCAACTGGCTCTCCAGATTCCAGGCATTCGCTTCGGTAATGGCTGTCACCAGCTCAGTCATCCTGTGTTCATCTTTCACTGGTTTCTCCGACAGTTGTTCGTATTCCTTAATCAGTTGAACTACGGGATGATCCATCTTCAGGATATGGTCCCACACGGTATGGCCTTCTTCAAACTCAGACTCCTGCTCTAGCATTACCACTTTGATGTCTTTATGAGTCCAGACAGTCCCTGAATCGGGTTGCTCTTTACCCGCAATAATCTTTAAAAGTGTCGATTTCCCCGTACCGTTCCTCGCTACCAGCGCAATCTTGTCGCCTTCCTCCACATGCAGGGAGATATCCCTAAACAACACACGGACTCCATATGATTTTGTAACATTTTCGAGAGAAGCGTAATGCATAGTCGCAAAGGTAGGTCTGAAAAAAGTTTAATCATTGCTCTGCCCCGGGCTTTCGGCCTGGGAAATAAAAATCAATTCCTGCAATAATATCACAAACTAATTTTCAATACTTTCGAATAATGGAGAACTACTTTGTTCATGAATCATCAGTAATAGACGAAGGAGCTGTTATCGGGGAGGGTACTAAAATCTGGCACTTCTGCCATGTAATGCCCAAGGCGGTTATCGGAGATAATTGCAACATCGGCCAAAACGTTTTTGTCGACAATAATGCTGCAATCGGCAACAGGGTGAAGATTCAGAACAATGTCTCAATATATAACGGTGTGGAACTGGAAGACGACGTCTTCGTCGGTCCGTCTGTGGTATTCACTAATGTGATTAATCCGCGCAGTTTCATAGAGCGCAAGGACCAGTTCAAAAAGACTTTAGTCAGGAAAGGGGCCAGCATCGGGGCCAATGCCACTATCGTCTGCGGCGTTGAAATCGGCGCCTATGCACTGATAGGTGCCGGCGCTGTGGTAACAAAAGATATTCCAGACTTTGCCATCGCAGTCGGTAACCCCGCGAAGATTACGGGATACACTAACGAAGAGGGTACACTCAACTCCTGACGTTACTGTCCCACCAAAAACACCGCATTCGCGAGCATCAGTTTTCCTGTCTCCCAGAAATTTCTGAAGATGATATTATCCGTCAGATAAACAACTGAACCTCTACCCACATCCTGCACTCCAAAGAGCAAACCATCCTGCAATTTGTCTGCAAGTTTAGAGCCGACATAACCGGCAACGTGGTTGTCTTTCTTCAGATAACCGGTATTCCACCCATCTTTTGTAAATTCAAAAACCGTTGGATCCAGTTTAAGGGTATAATAATAATCGGGATAGCCAAACATCAGAGGATGGGTATTGTCAATATCCACTTTATAGATAGCTCCGGGTATGGCAGATGAAACATAATCACGTTCTCGTTCGCTGTATATTTTCAAAGCGTCGTAAGGATCTGACTTATCGCTGTCGCTTTTCTTATCATCAGACGATTTTACTTTCAGCGAACTCCAGTCCTGGCGTGACAACTGAGATGCGGCATTGCCAATGGCAATTACTCTTCCCCCCTTCCTGATCCAGTCAGTAAAAGCTGCTGCTGCATCCTTCTCGTTCAGAAAACGATACATACCTTGTGGCATAACAATCACATCCCAATCTGACAATTGCACACGTCCTAAATCTTTTGCGTTAATCAGAGTTACAGGATAATCAATTTGGTTTTCAAAATAATCCCACACTTCGCCGGCAGCATTAGAGAACACTCCCTCACCGGTCAGCATTGCCACCTTTGGTGTTTTTATAACATGTATCTCGTCGCTGCCGAAATCCGGACCGGCATCAGACATTCCCGAATGCACCGGATATATCTTTACCTCATGTCGGTTGCATACCTCTGCTACAATCTTCCACAGGTTGTCTCCAAATTTTTTATTTCCGGTCTTATTTATGAGAACTGTTCCTCTTCCAAACTTTTCGCCTCCAGTTTCTAACGGTACTTCCGAATATCTCAGACGGACACCCTTCTGCAATAATTCCCCAACCGCTTTCACTGAGCTCAAACCTTCCCATTTAATGGCGTATCCATAGGATGTGTTTCCTGCGTTCAGGCTGAAAGGTTCCAATACTTTTGATGGGGTAACCTTAAATGGCTGCTTCGAAGCATAAGCCGTCAACCCGTATGCGTATGGAAGTGCCCATGCGGTAATATCATAGGTGACAGAGTCAACAAGTTTCGACTGAGGCTCAAACAAAGCTTTCACCAAAACTGATTTAGGTTGCACACTGCTTATCACTAAATCTGTGGAGGCAATTGTGAATGATTCCTCATTCCTTGAAGCATAATTAAGTCCCTTACCTGCACCCGATGAAGTTCCATAGCTGATTCCGTTTTGATCCATCAACTTCATCAAGGCTTTAATCCTCTGCCTGTCTTCGGGTTTATTCTTGATGACGTACGTTTTATACTCTCCTACCTTACCATTCACTGCATCATCAAAGTATTGTCTGAAATTCTTTAACAAGTCTGCAGCGTTTTGAGATGATATCTCGACTGTGCTCAGTCCTGATGTGTAATGATGCTGCAACCTGTCCACCAGAGTCAGAGTGTCTTTTTCGTTCGTGTATACTCCTAAACCCGCCGAGATTCCTCCCTGCTCGTATGTCATACCGATTGATCCGTTATACAAAGGATAGGTATCACCGTAAGAAGGGTAAAACAGATCGAACCGCTGTGCCGTAAAATACAGCCATCCGTTCTTATCAAAATATTTAGCGTTATTCTTACCTATTATCTTTTGAAAATCTCTTTGCCACTGTGTGATTACTTCGTGGTAAGGCTCTGCCGCAGGGGCAAAGTAGTAGGGGGCATTAATGCTTTGCTCATGAAAATCGACGTGGACCTGGGGCAGCCATTGGTTATAAATAGCCACTCTTCCACGGCTTTCTACCTGTGTTTGCCACACCCAGTCGCGGTTCAGATCATAATTATAGTGATTGCTCCTTCCTCCCGGCCATTCTTCGCGATGTTCTCTTGCTGCCAGTTCAGGATTCCATTGCTTACCTATTACGGTGTTATACCAGTTTACATAACGGTCTCTGCCATCAGGATTCAGACAGGGGTCAATGACTACAACTGTATTCTTCAACCACTCAACCGACTGAGTGTTTGAAGGATCGGCCAGTGTAAACAGGGTCTTCATTGCAGCCTCTGAGGATGATGTCTCGTTACCATGTACATTATAGCTTAGCCAAACTATTACCGGTGCATCTGTTTTAACCTGCTGATCTGTAATACGGGCCATGGCAAGGTTATTCTTCCTGATATTCTCCAGGTTGGCTGAATTTTCCTGTGACGCAATAAAAGCAACATAGAGCGGACGGTGCTCATTCGTCTCTCCATACTGCTGCAGTTTTACATTCTGTGGCCTTGCCTGTGCTACATATTCAAAATATTGAACAATACGATAATGCTGCGTGTAGCGTGTCCCCAGTTGATATCCTAAGAATTCGTCGGGCGACTTTAACTGCGCCTGAGATGAAAATGCAAAAGCACTGAAAACAAGGAAAAGTAGTTTTTTCACGACATTCAATTTTTGATGAGTGAATGTAATAAAGAATCTGCTTACTCTATTGAAAAATAATATCTGCTCCCAATTCGTTGTATAACCGCTCAATTATTGATTGCCTTGTTAAAAACGCTACTGCATCCTGTTGATTGACCATTTTTACCGATTTTCGCACCCGATATGGAAACAAATCATAAAAGTATTTTGATTACCGGCGGAGCCGGATTTATTGGCTCCCATCTGACGAGGCTGTTTGTAAATAAATATCCCGGTACCCGAATTGTGAACCTGGATAAACTCACTTACGCAGGTAACCTGGAAAACCTGAAGGACATTGAGAAGAAAGAGAATTACATATTCGTAAAAGGTGATATCTGCGATGCAGAATTGCTTAAAAGTCTTTTTGAACAATATTCCTTTGATGGTGTTCTGCACTGCGCTGCCGAAAGCCATGTGGACAGGTCTATTACGGATCCTCTCGCCTTTGTCAATACAAATGTTTTGGGTACAGTAACCTTACTGAATGCTGCCAGAGCCGGCTGGAACGGCAATTTTGAAGGAAAACTGTTCTACCATATTTCAACAGATGAGGTGTATGGCTCTCTGGGTGCTACAGGATTCTTTACAGAGAAAACCCCTTACGACCCGCGGAGTCCTTACTCCTCAAGCAAGGCTTCATCAGATCACTTTGTAAGAGCATATCATCATACCTACGGAATACCGGTTATTGTAAGCAATTGCTCTAACAACTACGGTCCCTACCATTTTCCGGAAAAGTTGATTCCGCTCTGCATCAATAATATTATCCATAGCAAACCACTGCCCATTTATGGCAAGGGCGAGAATGTGCGCGACTGGCTCTTTGTGGAAGACCATGTAAAGGCTATTGACCTGATCTTCCACAAAGGACGAATCGGTGAGACTTACAACATCGGCGGACACAACGAATGGAAGAATATCGACATCATCCGCGAGCTATGCAAACAAATGGACAAAAAATTAGGCAGACCGGATGGAACTTCCGAAAAGTTGATCACCTTCGTGAAAGACCGTGCAGGGCACGACCTTAGGTATGCTATCGACCCAACAAAGTTGACTGAAGAACTCGGTTGGAAACCTTCCTTACAATTTGAAGAAGGGCTTGCCCGTACTATAGACTGGTACCTGGCCAATGAAAAATGGCTCAACGATGTAACCAGTGGAGAGTATATGAAGTACTATGAAGAGATGTACAGTGGGAGAGGTTAGAAGTTGAAGGTTTAAGGTTCAAGGTTTGTGGTTCAGAGTTCGTGGTTCGTGGTTTGTGGTTCGGAAATTTAAAAATGAAGATTAATTTATTGAAATAGTAATGAAAGGAATAATTCTCGCAGGTGGATCGGGTACCAGGCTTTATCCCATTACAATGGGTATAAGCAAGCAGCTGATGCCGATTTATGACAAGCCGATGATTTACTATCCACTGAGCACACTTATGCTTTCTGGAATCAGGGAAATCCTGATCATAACCACTCCGGAAGACCAGCCACAATTCAAAAGATTACTGGGCGATGGCAGCCAGTGGGGATGCAGCCTGCATTATGCCATCCAGGAAAAGCCCAACGGGCTGGCGCAGGCGTTTGTGATTGGGAAAGAGTTTATAGGAAAAGATTCTGTAGCTCTTGTTCTCGGCGACAATATTTTCTATGGTAGCGGGCTCAGCAAGTTATTACAACAATCGGCCAATCCTTCAGGAGCTATTATTTTCGCTTACCCCGTGAGTGATCCGGAACGATATGGTGTGGTAGAATTTGATGCTCAACGCAATGCTATAAGCATCGAAGAGAAGCCTCTGCAACCAAAATCAAATTACGCAGTTCCTGGACTATATTTCTATGACAACACAGTCGTAGAGATCGCAGCAAATATTCAGCCTTCCCCGCGTGGAGAATATGAAATTACCGATGTAAACCGCGAATACCTGAACCGTAAACAACTGAAAGTGGCTGTATTTGATCGCGGATTTGCCTGGCTGGACACCGGAACATTCGATTCTCTTCATGACGCTACCGAGTTTGTCAGAGTAATAGAAAAGCGCCAGGGTTTCAAAATCGGATGTCTGGAAGAGATAGCCTACAGAATGGGCTTTATCGATAGGGACCAGTTAGAAGTAATGGCAAAGAAATTTGAAAAAAGCGGATATGGAGAGTATTTGAGGAGAGTCAAATAACTTTTTACGCTTTGGTTAAATAAAAAATTCTTTGGTCTCCCCGGCCTTCAGCATTTAACTCGGCAGCCTTCTTATTGAATTCCCTGATTTGTTTACGGGAAAAGATATGCTTTTTATTAAAAAACAGCTTCTTATAAAAAGGAACAAAAAAAGATCGCACATCGTTCAGTGGAATTCCTGCTTTGTATTGTTCACTCCCCAGAAACTGAAACGCACCGGAGTCATCAACAACTTTTCCCAATTTCAGACCGGTTTGTCCCACTAAGAGTTCCATGCTTTTTTTTGTATGCAAACAGATATGCCGTGGGGCATCCAACTGAATCCAATTACATCCATACTGCTCAAAAGCATAACTATCTGATACAGGTATTCGTATTATACAAACCCCCTTTTCTGTTAACAAGCGTTTAACCTGCTGTAAGACTTCACGAGGGTTCTCCACGTGCTCAAAACTATGATGCATCATTATCACATCATAAGTTTCCCATTCATCCATCTGCAAGATATCCTTTCTCAACAGGGCCATTCTCCCCTGACGTACTTCTGCAGATAAAAACGGATCTATCCCTGTTACATTCTTAAACCCCAATTCATAAAGTACACGAATCAAACTCCCGTCACCACTGCCAACATCCAGAATTTTTGACTCCTTAGAAATATACCCCTTCAATGAATGTGCTCCCATATCTCTGTCACCGAAACCCGGAACCAAAGAAAACATAGCTTTTTCCCCCAGAGCTCCGGAAACAGAATAGCGGATGATCAGTCTTTTAATCCAACTGACGACATTAAATGTTCCATATGTATTGAAACTGTAATAACCGGCCGGGTATAATTTCTTCGGATCACTTTCCGGTAATAATATCTGTAAACAATGACAAGTTGAGCAGCGGAAATATTGATAGATATTTCTTGTGCCAAACATCATTTCTCTTACCTGAAAAACTTCATGATTTCCGGATGTGTTGCATATCCTGCAAAGCATTTTCCAAAGATAACCAATGTCCAATAATGAATCCTCTTTCTACCGATTCACCTGATTCTCTATTATCACTCCGGGATAGTATTCCATCGCTTCAGACCAGTCTCTCGGATTGAGTTCATAAATTTTGTTGTCGACAATATTCACGTTATCCAGTTTGCCCGGAAGGAAGCCAAACCCGAAGACCATTCTTCCGGGTGTCCTTATATTATTATTTGTAAACAATATATCCGATGTCCCCCAATCATTCACGGAAACAGAAGGATAAAGGAGCCCGATGACAGATAACCCCACGTTTATGAATGTATTATTTTCAGCCGTATAATACCCGCCACTGTTACTGTGGGTGATGCATCCTTCGCTATGGCCTTCAATCGTCGTGGGAATTTCATTTGTGTTTTCAAAATAGTTATTTACAAATTCAGAATGAATTTCATCCTCGTTAATTTGTAACCTGTCTATCGATGTATGAATGGCGCTGCCATTAATATCCTTGAAGGTGCTGTTACTTATATAAAGATTATGCCCTAAAACTGTTTCTCCAGGACTATTCATAAAAGTACAACTATCTATAATAGTCTTATCTCTGCTCGCAGCCTCTATTCCATAATGGAGCAGCCAGGAATAGGTATACTGATTAGAAGATCTGTTTCCATCAAAAGTGAGGTTTATGAAACTGCAACTTTGGGTAGGCAAAAGGCTTGGATTTTTATTCAAAATCCAGAAGAATCTCACATCCTTTAGTAAAAGAGTGCCGGCGGGAAAAGCATCAGAGCCATCAACAAATTTCCCTACCGGATAATGGGTCGTAATTACATTTCCATCGATGGCCGTGATTAAGTTTATTTGAGTTGTACCCGTATAATCCATTTTTCCATTAGTCATTATAAAATAATCGCGAACTTTTAACCCTTCAGTAGTATTTAAGACCAGCTGTCTGTCTCCTATAACAGCAGGACTTGCCAGGTGGTAAACATCCTGACTAGTTCTCCTCAAAGTCGCGGGCCCTCTAAAATGGATTGACTTCTCAACGAAGACTGTGTGATCAATATTATAAGTCTTGTTTTCGAAAATAAGAGTCGAATTTTCCGGAACAAGATCGCAAGCCGCCTGTATAGCTTCGTAGTCTGTCATTCCCTGACGTCTGAACTCTTCCACATTAAAGACAGTCTTTACTTGTACAGTATCCCTTTTCTCAATATCCTTCTGTACAATATACACATCGTCCATCTTCTTTTTACAAGAGCCGAATATCATTATCCCAAAAACAGCCATCACAATTCCGGGTAACTTAAACATCATAACCTAGTTCAATTTTCTGAGGTGGCACATTAATTTATAAATGCAAAGGAATACTTGCCATTCCTTACCAGAGACACTAAAATCAAATTTCCTTTTTTCGAGTATTTATTTAACGTTAAATATAACTTTTCCGGTGGGTCAGTTATTGTATAAAGCAATTGCGAATTTTCAAACACATAAAAATCGGAAATATCGAGCCCATTAAAATTCACAGTCAAAGCCTTAGTCGACTTCTTATAAGAATAGGAGAAATCAGCCTGGCTTTCAGGCATGAGGCTGAAGAAATTCTTCAAAGAGGAGTTCCCGGTAAGCGTCCGTTTTCTGTTTCCGGCCTCTGCCCTCTCCCGTGCCTGAACAGACCTGATGACAGAAGCTATAGCATCATTATTACTGCGCCACCAGTCTATCTTACTGTTATAAAACCAGACATACTCATCTGATGTCTTATATGCGTAATAAAGATTGGAGTATAACCAGTTTGCTTTCTGTATTGGATTTAGTTTTTCTTCATCAAACTGTGGGAAGGTACCGTAAATTCTATCATAGAAGACGGGTTGTGAAACGGTTAAATTCTGATATACAGATTTCAAACTGTCTGGAATAAAGGCTTTTCCCCAATCTCGCAGTCGCTCCCCGGCAAAAACAAATTGAAACTCATATCGATAACTAAATGCAAGTTCGTTTCCATCGATGATTTCACACTTTGGATTCTTCCCTGCAAACATCCCCTGTACAAAGAATGGATATAATGCCATGCCCGTTTGCTCCAATGGCTTCAGCCTGGCTTGAAGTGTAACCAGGCTCAGCAAATAAAAAGACAATATTTTAGTGTCTTCTTTATAATATTGTATTGCTTTGACAAACTGCTCTCCTCTCTTTCTGACATATTCGCCAACCTCCTGATACGTCATGTGTGGATAGAGAGTATCATTGTATATCCAGGGGTTCTTATCGGGGAGCAGGGCTCCATAATAATATTCCGGATCAAAGAATATTCCTTTGGCTCCGGATAGCTGAACTGCTTTTGAAATATTATGGACATTTAAAATAATATTGTTCCACGCCTTGTCATCTGTCCAGTTAGGCCCGTTCATACTCTGCGCTCTCACTCTGATAAAATTATCTGTAAAAGAACCCCATTTTAACCCGGGAAGGTCATCAAACTGGAAATTCTTTTCAGGATAAGCAATAGTATCAAACAGATCGAAAATTTTAAAATCAAAAGAAAATGCGACACCGTCAAAAGGCTGTTTTTGCATCTCACCGAGATGCGTCTTCAGAAATGAGACAGTAGGGTAATCCCACCCGAACTGAACCAGTTTTTTTGAACCTTGACCACGAGCTATAGTGAAAGGTATCATCCCCGTAAAACAAAGTATCACGAGTAAAAATCTCCTACTTTTGATAAAAATTGATGCCATCATTTTATACGGTTGGCCTAAATTATTTAAATATAATTAGCTATAAGTTTATATTTTGCCCGTCAGAGTACCTTAAAGATATATCAACCCGTATTTAAAACGTATTTATGTCCAAAAATTCAGGCAATAGACTTTTGATTGTGCTGTTTCTTATTGCACTCTTTTCGAGCAGCAATTTATTTGCTCAAACAGACTTACTCACCTCTCAGGATCTGACCAACTTCAGGGTTGAAACTTTAAGCGATGCTGATCTGTTGAATTTATATCAGAGGGGAACCGCTGCCGGCTATACCGTGGACGAAATCCTGGCTCTGGCCAAAGAAAAAGGGCTTCCATCAGACCAGATCAATCTATTACAAAACCGGCTGAGTACTATTAATCTCACTCCCAATAGCAAACGTGTACCCGCAACAAAGGAAAATGATGAGCAGACAAAGAGATTTGACACTACCCTGGGTAAAATCCCCGTAAAAAAAGTGAGGCCTGAAGAAACCATATTCGGCAGCGACTTCTTTTCTCTAAGCAGTACCACCTTTGAGCCTAATCTGCGGATCCCGCCGCCACCTAACTATATGCTGGGTCCTGATGATCATTTGCTTATTTCTGTATTTGGCCTCAGCGAACGGGAATACGATCTGAAGATCAACGAACTCGGGGAAATATATATCCCTAATGTCGGTCCTTTGGTAGTGAGCGGGCTTACTCTTGAGCAGGCTACAGATAAGATAAAAAACAAGTTGGCTTCTACTATCTATACAGCTATCCGCACCGGACAAACCAAAGTACAGGTGACCCTTGGTAAAATCCGGAGCATTCGCGTCACCGTCATCGGTCAGGCAAAAAGACCGGGCACCTATACAGTATCTTCACTTACCACTCTGTACAATATACTCTATCAGTGTGGCGGGCCGGGTGACATGGGAACCTATAGAAATATTGAAATAATACGAGGAAAGGAAAAAAGAAAAGCAGATCTCTACGACTTCCTGGTGTATGGAGACCAGAAAGATAATATCCTGCTGCAAGAAGGAGACATCGTCCGTATCCCATACTATGAGAACAGGGTAACTATCTCAGGGAATATCAAAAACCCTGGAAAGTTTGAGCTGGTTAATGGAGAAACATTTTCTACCCTGCTCGAATACTCCGGCGGATTTAACGATTCGGCTTATCGCGGATCAGTAACTGTGACCCGGATTACTGACTCTCTAAAGAAAATAATAGACCTTCCCTCATCACAGTTTTCTACTTTTGAAACCAGAGGTAGCGACAGCTACGTCATCAGTAAGTTGCGGGATGATTTCATCAACAGGGTTTTCATCACAGGAGCTGTTAACAGACCGGGGCCCTACGAACTGACGCCTCAATTAACCATTGAGCAATTAATAACGAAAGCAGGAGGTACAACTCCTGATGCTTATTTCAACAGGGCACTTATTTACAGGTATCTGCCGAATAATCTGCCGTCAATAGAGTCAGTCAATCTGGATTCGGTACTCCGATTCGGACAAAAGTTCCAATTGCAAAAAAATGATTCACTGGTAATCAATTCCATTTTCTTCTACCGGGATAAAAGCACGGTGAGCACTAGTGGAGAATTGCGTGACCCTAAAGAAATACTCTGGAGGGATCATATCACTCTCAAAGATGTTCTCTTTGCTTCAGGAGGCCTTACAGAGGCGGGAGACTCCTCAAATATTGAGATATCGAGAAGAATCCGGAATGCCAATGTTGAAGATCCTGACCACACTGAGAGCGCCGTAATCAGGGTAAACTTATCACAAAACCCTTATCAGGATGTGACTTTACAACCTTACGACCTTGTAATTGTCAGAAAAAGACCCGGATATGTTGACCAAAGGGCAGTATTGGTAGAGGGTGAAATATTAAGGCCGGGCAGATATACCCTCGAAAAAAGTGGTACAACTATTAGAGATATTATAATGAAAGTAGGAGGATTCAAGGCTTCTGCCGATAGTGCATCATTGACGATCAGGCGCTTCACCAACACAGGTTTAAGCCAGGAAGAAAGAAGTAATATCATTCAGCGTATCCTGAACATCAATTCTGACAGTTTAGATAAGAATCCCCTCCTGAAGAAAGAACTGCTTAAATCTTCAGTAATAATCAACGTGAATCTGAAAAGCGCTATTGACAACCCATCAGGCAGCGACAACCTTCCGCTTGAAGACGGAGATGTGCTGACTGTTGCAAGATCTTCAAACCTGGTTAGTGTTTCCGGAGAAGTATATAATCCGACCCTCGTAGCATTTAAACCTAATCAAAACCTCAAATACTACGTTCAACAGGCAGGAAATTTCATGCCCGGGGCAAGGAAATCTAAGTCTTTCGTTATCTCGCCTAACGGGAACATCAAGTCTGTGAAACAATTTCTATTCTTCAGATCGTATCCTAAGGTGGAACAAAGATCCGAAGTTTTTGTTCCCCAGGCTGACAGGAGCAACAGAAACCGTATAGGAACAACCGAATGGGCCGTTATCGTTTCTGCACTGTCTATTGTCGCCAATGTAATTGTCAATTTAACTAAATAAAATATCCGGATTTTAATATGGAACCAACTCAATCAAACCGGCTTAGTTTTTTGGAGAAAGCGGTCGACATAAAATACTGGATTAAGAGTATCCTCCGGCTATGGTGGGCATTTTTAATCACGGCAGCAATATTCGGGTTGGGAGGTCTGCTTTTCGCAACGTTATCTCCGGTTAAATACAAAAGCCATCTCACCTTTGCTATCGATGATGGAAGCAAAACAAGCAGTGGGATTCTGAACTTAGCTTCTCAACTGGGACTTAGCATGGGGACAGGATCCAGCGTTTTTAGCGGAGATAATATTCTTGCAATTCTCAAAAGCAGAAAAATCGTTGAAAACGTACTGCTTACATCAGATTCTTTCTCATCAGGAGAAATGACTTTTATAGAACACTATCTCATCCAAACAAACTTCTTTAAAGACGGAAAAAACGGAGACCTCCACTTCCCGGCCAACATCAAAAGAGAACAACTGAGTTACCAGCAGGACAGTATATTGAAAAAGGTATATAAATCCTTCAACAAACACTTTATTTCCGTAGATCGTCCTGACAAAAGGCTCAGTATATATTCATTGGAAGTAACTTCTAAATCAGAAGAATTCGCAAAGAAGTTTACAGACTTGCTGATGAGCCAGTCTAATGAGTTCTACACTGACTTGTTGAGCGAAAAGAGTAAACAAACATTGAACACTTTAGAGGAGCAGGCTGCGTTGATGAAGGAAAATCTCAACGCCAGTATATCAGGAAAAGCTACTGCCCAGGATGCCAATCTGAATCCTGCACTTTCGAGATCTCAGATCCCAATAACGCAACAACAGACGAACATCCAGGTTTACGGAAGTGCTTATGCAGAACTGTTCAAAAATCTGGAGATGGCACGTTTTCAATACCTGAACGCAAGGCCAATCATCCAAATCATTGACGAAGCTAATTATCCGATGGAAAAAGTAAAAAGAGGAAAACTGGTTACCGCCGTGCTGTTTGCTTTTATCGGATGCCTCCTTTTATTCCTCTATTTATGGCTGAAGCGGATAAGTGTTCTCAGTAAAGAAACACAGCAGTAAAACAATGGGCATACTGCATCCTCTGAAAATAATTATTGATGACGAAGGTTATAAAATTTGGATAAATCCGCAGGTGGTTTCCTTATTAGTGAGCGGAAGAATAAAATATTTCTCAGACGAGTGGTTTTACAAAAATATATTTTAGCTGAAGGGATAATACCAGAAAATAATCTAACTCCGGGTTTTTAATGCTGATTTACTCCGTCATATTTTTCTTAATTGCCTTCTTCGCCGTCGAATTCGAGTTCGGAAACAGAAAGTGGTTAGGAGCATTCATTGCCCTCTCCATCTTACTCATATTTTTTGCAGGATTGAGGAACCCCTTCGTGCCTAAGGACTATTTAGTGTATGAGTTTATTTTTGATAACATAGGAGAAGACAAAATGGCCGGTATCAATATCAGTAATTCACTGGAACCGGGGTTTTATGGTCTGATTTCGCTCTTCAAATGGTTATTTCCTTATTACTATACAGTAGCTATTATGCTCTTTTGTGCAGCAATAGCTGTCTCCTTACACAGCCTGTCTTTCTATAAATACAGCTTCAACCCCTTCATGGCATTGCTGGTTTATTACAGTAATTTTTTCTTCTTGCACGAGATGACCCAGATTAGAATCGGAGTTGCTATTTCGTTTATCTTAATTAGCCTGCCGCTCATTCTAAAAAAGAGGTATATAGCATTTTCTTTAGTTGCCCTATTTGCTACACTTTTCCATTACTCGGCTATCCTGGCAATTGGGTTACTTGTCTTCACGGGCAACAACTTCAATAAAAAGCTATACGCTGCATTGTTGATTCTGGCACTCCCCATCGGAGTACTTAATCTGGCTACCTTCAATATTTTTGAACTGCTCAGTATTATCGACAGCACCAATCCAAAGCTTTCAGCCTATTCTAACACCACTTTAATGGGGCTGGATGTCAAGGCAAATGTGTTCAATGCCATGAATTTATTGAGCATTACAATTACAGGATATCTGCTTTACATCATCCCAAAGGAAGATTTCTTAAAAGACTCCCGATTGTCGTTTTTTCTAAAATGTGAGATAGTATCCATATTTATTTTTTGTCTAACCTCGGCCAATGCTCTTATTGCCTTCAGGGTAAGTGAGATTTTCGGCATCTTTTCAATATTTCTCTTTCCTTATCTCATTAAATATTTACCCTTTAAAAAACTCAACATCTGGTTTGCAATAGGAATAGCACTGATATTCCTCTATATAAACATATACGCAACGGAAGACTTCATAAAGCCGTACCGTATTTACGATTTCTCCAAATAAAATAAACAGACAGAGTGAGAAGTGGGCGTTTTTTAATTTTGAAGAAAAGGACAATTCTAACATACACTGTCAACAGATAAAGCTTACAGATGAAGAACATGTCCAATAAATACTTCAAAAGAAGAAATTGTTTAAGAATTTCGAGGCAGATATCTTTTAAAAGACTAACTCTGCAACTAAATCTGTAAATCAGACTTTCAAGGAGAGAAAACCGATGATGGAAATTTTCACCAGATTTAAAAAAGATTATTTCAATTATCTGGCTAGTATCATTCTACCGGCGTTAATATCCGGTATTTCTATCCCTGTCTTTAAAAGGCTTCTTGGCGCTGAGGGGTATGGACACTTTGCCCTGTGGCTGAACGCCATTCTCCTCATTACTTCCTTTATTACCGGCTGGCTCGTACAAAGTATTATTCGGTTTTTTCCGGCCAGTAACGATAAGAAAGATTTTTATCAGAAAAGCTTAAGATTACTTATACTGGTACTACCACTGGCAATAATTCCGGGAATGATAGTAGCCTGGAATGTTTCGGGAAATATTATTTACGTTATTCTGGGAGTTGTAGCCCTGATAAGCAGTTCGTTTCAGTTTGCTATTCTGCCCGTTGCCCAGTCTTTTTTCTTGTCGAGGAAAATAATTACCTCGGAACTCATCAGAACAACAATATATTTTGGCGGAGGTATATTACTGCTTGTCTTTACCGGCATAAACTACCTTACAGCACTATTGCTTGCGGTAGTAACTTCTTATATCAGTTCTTTCATTTATTTATACTCAATCTGCCGGAAAAGAGCTGTATCCTTTCCTCAGGAAAAGGCGATTGAATCCAACACCCCAAGGCTTGTCAGAAGGTTCTATTCTTATGGAATCCCACTATCGCTTTGGTTTGTATTCTCTTATCTGCTCAGCTACGTAGATAAGTTATACTCAATAAAGTTTTTAGGGGCTACTTATCAGGGTAATTATCAGGCAATATTCGATTTCCTCGGGAAGAGCATCACGCTTCTGATTACACCGGTAATTTCTGCATTATTCCCACTGTTAACTGCAGCTTATGAATCCGGCAACAGAAAGGATATCAAAAAATTCATGACTAAAATATTCCTGTACGAGTTCGCAGGATTTGTTGTAGCCGGTATCGCCTACTGGATATTTGGAGCAGATCTGTTGTTTTATATTCTGGATACTCCAAAGACGTTTACCTACAAGATGATAGGCTTTATTATTATCTGCGGAACCTTTGTATGGCAACTGGCTATTCTGGTACACAAGAGATTCGAACTAAACCTTAAAACAAGGTTTTTATTATTTGCCGTAATTACAGCCTTTCTCGGCCAATTGATATTCTATTATTTACTGAGACAATCCGGAAATGAACTGGCTGCTCCCCTGGGTTTTCTTCTGGCCTCACTGATCTACTTTTTCATGGTTTCACTGCCTGAATTGGGTATCATCTTAAAGTTACGGACTGACGAGATTCATTTAAACACGGAAGAAGATTTAGGTCACGGTTTAAAATAAACCTTCTGAAGCCGGCAATTCAAATGATTATTTATAGAAAATCAATGCACCTCGCTTTTGCATATATCCTACTGCTTTTAAATTTTTCTAAAACTTATATTTTTCAATACGGTCTATCTCGAACCGGATTACTATTTTTACCGAAATACAAACTTTGCTGAATCACTTTATTTTAAAAGATGATTGATATTGTAATAGTTAGCTGGAATGCCGGCAATCTTCTTAAAGATTGTATTTCGTCAATCATCGATTCTGATAACAGCGATATCCTCAATAAAATTATCATCGTCGATAACCACTCTACTGATGACAGCATCAGGAATCTTCCCGCACACCCGAAGCTAGAGCTAATACTTAATGATCAAAACGAAGGATTCGGTAAGGCTGCCAATCAGGGGTTCAGAAAATGCACGAGCAAGTACACCCTACTTCTTAATCCCGACACACGACTGAATAAAGAGACGCTTCCTGAATGTCTCCGGTACATGGAAGCTCACAACGAAGTTGACGTACTCGGATGCCAGCTTACCAATAACGAAGGGAATCCACTGCCCAGTTGTTCGCGGCTCCCCACTCCACTCACCTTCTTTTTTGAAGCCGGCGGCCTCTCCAGAATCGCTCCAAAAATCTTCCCTCCGGCAACGCTCATGCTGGACTGGGATCACCAATCCAGCCGGTATGTGGACCAACTTATGGGGGCATTCATGTTTATGAGAAGTTCGCTACTTACAACTGTCGGTTACTTCGATGAACGTTTCTTTGTTTACTTCGAAGATGTCGATTACGCAAAGCGATTGTCATTAGGCGGTTATAAATCCTTCTTTAACGCTTCCATAAAAGCATATCACATTGGTAAGGGGACCACGGCAAAAGTGAAAGCATACAGGTTATCTCTATATCTTACGAGTAAACTGCAATACGCAAAAAAATATTTCAGCAAAACGGGATATTGGTTCACTGTCCTGACTACCTGGCTGGTGGAGCCTTTTACCAGAACGTTTTTTTTCTTATTCACAGGAAGATTTTCAGAAATAAAGGAAACCTGGAAAGGTTATTATCTTTTCGGTACAAAAAAGGGAAACAGAATCACTCCCTGATTTAGCTTACCCGTCGGCAGACCATAGTTATTAGCTTTTTGTAAGCAAAACACTTCGCCCAATTGTATCAAAAGCCTTAATCCAAATCTCATCCAATCTTACATCAGAAAAGTTTTCTTTCACGAAAGCATATCCTTTTTCAGCAATAGCTTTCCTTTCTTCCGGCTTCATAGCGTGAAGTGCTCTGAGCTTTTCCAACCAGTCGCCCGTGTCTGATGCACAATAATCTAAACCGGCGCCCTGCATCAGTTCCTGATACGCCGGTGTGGCCGAGGTCACTGCCGGCATCCCCAAAAACCAAAAAGAAACCAATTTGTTTCCGGGCTTATTCCACATGAAAGTCGATTTACGGCTAATCGGAATTATGGCACAATCTGCCTTCGTCATTATTTGAGTATGTGTCTTTAAATCCCACGGATAAAAAGTTACCTCTATCGGCAATTGCTGCACCCGGCTTTTTACGTCTTTATGATACAGACCGGGAATAGCGGGATATTTTTCGTTAGACAAAATATACAAACGACAAAAAGAACTCGCCTCCTTCAGCAAATCGGCATATTCAAAGAAGGGCCAGATTAGCGAGCTCAGACCTTCCCAGACAAGATTCAGTTTCTCCTCCTTTAATTGATAATCATCCTTGCGAAGGCTGTACTCAGACTCCAGATAATCAGGGCTTAAAAAACTCTTCGGATTGATTTCTTTTGCCTTTTCCTTAAGAACATTATTGGAACAAAGTACCACGTCTGCCAAACCTATCCAATCCATAACCAGTTTCGAATAGTTCAGATGAAGCGCTTTTTCCCTGCGATTAAGGTAGCGGCCTACGCCTTTGAACATTCTGAAATACCAATCGGGAGCAAAAATCAGGTTGTCGACCATCTCGAAGATGACTTTAACCCCGGGATACTTTTTCTTATACTTCAACCACAAACTAAGATTTGAAGATCCGGTAAGTACTAAAGTTTCATACTCTTTACCGGGGTCAGCTATTTCAAAGGGAATGTTGTGCCTGCCGGCGAAATAAGGGAATCTGCGACGGTCACCCGGTTGTGATAGGTCGGCAGAATAAGGTACATAGCCAATCTTTTTATCATTATTCCCCATAAATCCCCTCTTTGGCGCGAAATTACAAATTAGGTTTTACTCTCTTTCAAGACATAACACTGACCGTCTTCAACAAATAATTTTCAAACAAACGACTTCCCGGATTCTGATAATTCTAAACCGCCCGGACAAAGGTGAAACTCACTGGATTTTTATACTGAATGGAATCAGCCAAGATATTATAGCAAAATCAAAAGTATGAGTCCCATTGCCTACAAATCGAAAACCCCTTTGTTATGATTCAATAAATATGGAGAGTTTCTTTTTATTAATTTCAGTTAAAAGCTAAATTGCGTCACAAAACTTCAGAAACGCAGATTCTATCTTTAATTTTTTAGCGACTTTCTTCCAGACTTTGATTTCAAGGATCCAAAATATATTAAAACGCGACTCAACTAAAAGAGTCGGCGTATATACACTTGCCGGTTTCTGGAATAAAGCCATATCCTTCATAGCACTTCTCTTCTTCATTAATATCCTTTCAGAAGGAGACATGGGGATATTAAACATTTTTTCTACCTCAATAATCTTCTTAACCCCGGTAATCTCTATGGGGTCTCTATATACCATTTCTGTAGACTACTTTAAATTCTCTAAAAAAGAATACTCAAGCCTCTTCTCAACGAGTATGCTTATTCCACTGTCTGTAGTTATCCTTATTACACCATTATTATACATCTTCCGCGATACCTTATACAGGCTATTTGAGTACCAACCCGAATTTCTATGGATGATTCCATCATTCCTTGTATTTAATTATTGTTATGAAGCGCTCTTTGTTCTGTTAATAATAGAAAAGAAAACCAAACAAATGGCACTAATGACCGTAATTCGTACGGGAGTTGAGATCATTTTTTCCTTTCTACTTATATATACCCTATTTCCCACATGGTATGGAAGAGCATTAGGTTATGGAATCGGTATGTTCGTAATGACAAACATTTTTATCCGATATGTTATAAAAAATAAATTCCTCACCCGCAATATCAACACGCGGCTCCTGAGAAGGGAGTTAACATTCGGTGTCGCCGGTTTCTCATTGCAAATGGCTATTTTCTTTCTCATCTCCTCAGATAAGTTCTTCGTAATGGTTAATTATGGAAAAACTATGGCAGGATTTTACTCTGTTGCAGCAACATTTGCTACGATTCAATATATTTTCTCCTCATCACTACTACAATACTTACAACCAATAATTTACAAATCTTTTTCCGAAGGGAAGTATTGGTCTAAGGTGAAACCATTATTTATGAAGTATGTATTGATCATGGCCTCAGTACTATTTCTTCTAATTCTTATAACCACTTTCATATACCACTATATAATCAAAGAATCCTATAAAGAACACATATATGTATTTTATATTTTGGCAACCAGTACTTTCATCTGGAGTATAAGTAATCTTTTTCTTCAAACTATCATTTATCACAAAAACAAGAGAATAATTTCTACCCTTTCTGCGATAATCATTATCCTGGCATTCAGCATCAATTATTTTACATCAAAACACCTAAATATCTTTTGGCTTGGAATAGGACAAATTTTTTCAAATTCGATTATGTTACTCTTAGTTTTATACTTCTCGCAGAAGTCGGGATTTTTCCATAAAAAAGTACTACAATAATTTCTTGTTTTCTATATTACACCTGACCTTAATTCAATAAAGAGTTTAACGAATTGCCTTGCCCACGCAAGGGTTGAACTGTTAAATGATATTTTAGTAAGATATACACTTTCTTTACTGCCATACTTCAAATCTATTATATCTTTAAGCCCCAAAAATGGGTTAAAAAGAAGGTTGGAAAAGGGTTATGATAACAACAATTAAAGACCAGAACTATAAAATTTGTACCAGGTGTGTAATGGACACAAGTGATGAGGACATTACGTTTGACCGACAAGGACACTGTTATTTATGTACAAAACTTTTAGCAGAAAAAGAGAGAGCAGGATATAGAAAAGGGGTTTCAGAGCAGCTGTTGGAATCAATCCTGACTAACATAAAGGCTAAAGGGAAAAATGGGAAATACGATTGTGTTATAGGGGTTAGCGGCGGCGGCGACAGTTCTTATGCCGTACACCTTGCTTGCAGTTTCGGTCTACGCCCCCTATTAGTACACATGGACAATGGTTGGAATACTGAAATCGCAAATCGAAACATCCAACACTTGGTTGAAACTTATAACCTAGATCTGGAAACCTTCACTCTGGACTGGGAGGAATTTAAAGAAATACAAATTGCGTTTCTCAGATCATCTTCTGTTGACTTTGAAATGCCAACAGATTTGGCCATACCATATTGCCTATATAAAACAGCGGCTGAACACAATATAAAATATATCATATCAGGAGGCAATATGGCAGGGGAATCCCTACTCCCTGTCACATGGGGCTACCACAGCAGAGGAGACATGAAATACTATAGGCATATAGTCAAGAACTATAGTAGAAAAAAGATAAAAAAAATACCTGCAGTAGGAATGTTTGAAGAGTTTTACTACAAGTTAATCAAAAACATCAGAACTATTTACCTGCTCAACTACGTTGATTACAATAAAGACAAGGCAAAGGCTTTCTTAATTGAAAACTGCAAATGGGAAGACTACGGAGGAAAGCACCACGAATCTCAGATAACTGCATTCTGGCATTCTTACATCATGCCGACTAAATATAACATGGATTATAGAAGAGCAACTCTTTCGTCACAAATTTGTTCTAACCAAATTGACAGAGAAAGTGCTCTGGCAATATTGAGAACTCCCTCTTGCGATCTTGAAAGTGGTAAGAAAATGGAAAAACAAATAGCTGAAAAGCTGGGTATCACTCATGAAGAACTGGAAAGCTATTTAAAATTACAACCAAGAACATTTAAAGACTTTCCTAATAACAAACAATCGATAGACCTACTTTTCCAGACCTATAGAAGAATCTTTAAAAACAAAAGACTTTAAAGCCGTATGAGTAAATATCTATATGGTTATTCCAGAAGGGTTTTAGGGCAAAATGAGCGAACTGAGATACAGAAGAAACTCGGTTACTTTAAATCGTCCGCACTAATAAGCAACCAATTATCCTTCGCTGATAAAAAGTTTTTATTTATTGAAAACCAAGGCTCTAACTTTCATCAAGAGCCAACACTTGAATGGTATATTTCTCTACCGGGTTTAAATCACACGTCGTTGAAAGTCATTGACGTAAAAGAGAGTGACGACCAGATAAATATAGGCTCCGACACAACAGGCGACCGTGTAATCTGGTACTATTCTGACGAAAACTGGTTCCTTATATCAAACAGCCAATTTTTCATAACACGGTTAATTGGCAACTATGAAGCCAATGAAGAAGCCTGGACTTGGATGTTATCAAACGGGTGTTTGGGGCCGGGACATTCTTGGGATAAAAGAATCAAGGCAATGCCTCCTGAAGGTTCTCTCACATTTTCTAAAACTAACTGGAGTGTGACAGAAAAGCAGAACCTTTGGCGGTTTAAATACAGACCTTCAAATCGGTCTGAAATGTATAATCGCTTACAAGACGTACTCTTCTCGGTCGCGGACCAATATGACTTTCCGATCGACGAAACTATTCTTAATCTATCCGGTGGGCATGATAGCCGGGCAGCTCTTTATCTGCTCAAGAAAAAACATCCGGGATTTCATACAGCAACATGGGGCACCTCTGGATCATTTCTGGAGGAAGGAACTGATGCTTTCATCGCAAGGCAAGTAAGCCGGGCATGGGGAACTCACCACAAAGAATTTAACGTCGAACTTCAAGGAGATTTCGAAACCAATCTCACCAAGTTTCTATTCAATACGGAGGGGCGGAATGATCACTTTAACAGCTTTATGGATGGACAAAAAATGTGGGAAACCATTGCCGGAATGGGTTACAAATATGCTGTTCGAGCAGATCAGGCCTTTGGATGGTGGCCGGTACGTTCAGAACTAGACGTAAGGATCTTGGAGGGTATAGCGCAATTGTCAGACTTCAAAAATATACCTCCTGAAGTGGCAAACTCATACTCTAATTCAAAAGTTCCGGATTACATAAAGAGGTATGAAAATGAGAATCTTGAAGACTACAGAGACCGCTTATTCGTAAACTATCACCTGACATTTGTAGTGGGCCCCCTTCAGGATATACCTCTGAAATATGTCGAGATGGCCAACCCTCTGTTTCATCCGGAAATTCTTAAATTCATCCGGACCTTACCTCCCAAGTTCAGAACAAATAAAAACCTCTATGCGCAATGGGTAGATACGCTCCTTCCAAATATCCCATACGCCAAAAAAACAGCAATTCCATTACCTTTCGAAATACTTTCATCCGCTAAAACCAAGGATTTTCTCAACTCTTTCATAAATGATCCATCCAGCAGGCATTTACTGGGAGCGCCAATTATTGACTTCCTAAATAAAAACAGCGGAGGTCAACAAGGTGAGAAATTTCACTATCAGCGAAGACCGAAATTTTTGTTCGAAAAATATGTCCCTACAACTATTAAAAAGTTTATTAGACATCACATTGTTGGTTATACATTACCCATTTCATCCCTGTTAATAAGGGCATTCATAATTTATAAAATGCAAAAAACTTTTAAGGAAGTTGCAGACTGACTACCTTGTGAATCATAAACCCGATTATCCCGAATAATAATTCTCGTTTGTAAAATAACATCACGTCTATGCAAAACGGTAAATTCGTAATCTCGCTCGACTTTGAAATACACTGGGGAGTAAGAGATCTTAAACGAGCCGAGGATTATAAAACAGAACTGTTGGGTGTAAGAAACGTGATTCCCCGCCTGCTGAATCTGTTTGAAAAATACGGAGTAGAAGCGACTTTTGCTACAGTTGGTCTGCTTTTTTTCGATACTAAAGAAGAGATGTTGGCCTCCCTGCCTAAAAAACAACCTTCATATGTAAACAAAAATCTTTCGCCCTATCATGATCTTTCCATAGAGGTAGGAAACACAGAGAAAGAGGATCCGTTTCATTTTGGTAAAAGTCTGATAGATAAAATTAAATTGGCCGGTCAGGAAATCGGTTCTCACACCTTCTGTCACTATTACTGTCTGGAAGAAGGGCAGACCAAAGATCAATTTGAAGAAGATCTGGCTACCGCCATCGTAACTGCAAAAAAATACGAGATAGATTTAAAAAGCTTTGTCTTCCCAAGAAATCAATACAATCAGGAATACCTCGCTACCCTGAAAAACCACGGTCTCATCAGCTTTAGAGGAAATGAAAGCGCATTCATTTTTGACCCATCTGCAAAAGGACTAAAACTAAAACTATCCCGAGCTTTCAGACTTCTGGACAGCTACATCAATATCTCAGGACACAATATCTATGAAGTAAAAAAACTGAACCAGGAAGGACTGGTAAATATTCCTTCCAGTCGCTTCCTAAGACCATACTCACCCAGGTTAAGGTCATTGGAGAAATTCAGAAAGAACAGAATAAAAAGATCTATGACTAAAGCAGCTCAATCCGGTAAGTTATACCATCTTTGGTGGCATCCGCATAACTTTGGCGCTCATCAGGACGAAAATTTTTCTTTCCTTGAAGATATTCTCAAACATTATCAGACCCTCAATCAGAAATACGGATTTCAAAGTATCTCCATGGGGAATCTTGCAGAGGAATTAATAAAACAATAATTAAATGAAAGAAAATATTGTAATGCTTGCAGGCAGAGGAATTTCCTCCAATATTGTCTTTCATGCCCTCACAAAGAAGTACAATGTCAGCCGGGTGATTATGGAAGATCCCGTTTCACGCGGAATCCTTATAAAAAAAAGAATCAAAAGGTTTGGAATACTCAAGGTAACCGGGCAATTGATTTTTCAGACGGTAGTAGTAAAATGCCTGAATATTGTTTCTAAAAAACGAAAAAACGAGATTATTCAACAATTCGAGCTCAATACTTCACCTATTCCTGCAGAAGTATTAACAGAAGCGTCTTCAGTGAATTCACCCCAGGTAATCGATCTTCTAAAGTCAATACAACCAACTCTTATCGTAGTAAATGGCACCCGTATCATTTCAAAAAAAGTACTGGATTCCGTTGACGCAACATTCATAAATACTCATGCCGGTATCACACCTAAATACAGAAATGTGCATGGTGCTTACTGGGCGCTAGTGAATAAAGACCCGGAACACTGTGGAGTGACCGTGCACCTGGTAGATCCGGGTATCGATACAGGATACATCCTTTATCAGGATATCATTTCTCCAACAACAAAGGACAATTTCACTACCTATCCTTTGTTACAAATAACAGCCGGTATCCCTCTGCTTTACAAAGCAGTCGACGATTTCTATAATAATCAACTCAAAACCATTTCCGGCCCTTCCGAAAGCAGGCTCTGGTATCACCCAACGATTTTTCAATACCTTTATTACAGGATAACCCGGGGGGTAAAATAACTGCTTATGTCTTATCGCTTTCTCATAGTTGGTGCGGGTTTCTCAGGAAGTGTACTCGCGCGAGAACTGGTTTCTTTAATGGACTGCCACATCGATATATGGGACGAGAGAGCTCACCTCGCCGGAAACTGTTACACCTCTGAAGATGAGGAAACAGGTATTATGGTTCACCAATACGGTCCTCACATCTTTAACACAGACAAAAAAGAGATTTGGGACTATTTCAATAAATATTCTCCCCTGCGTCCGTATGTGCATCATGTACAGGCTATGCATAAGGGGAAATTATATACGCTACCGGTCAACCTCAATACGCTTCAGCAATTCTTTGGGAAAAAGCTATCCCCTGAGGAGGCTAAAAACTTACTGGAAGCCCAACGTGACAAGTCAATAACCCATCCTGATAATTTCGAAGAGCAGGCATTGAGCCTGATAGGTAAGTACCTTTATTACGCCTTTTTCTATGGTTATACAAAAAAACAATGGGGGTGCGAGCCTCGTGAACTGCCGGCATCTGTTATGAGAAGGCTGCCCGTAAGATTCGATCACAACGATAATTATCATCTGCATCCTTATACGGGGATTCCTGAAAAAGGATATACCGATTTCGTTAAGAATCTTGTTGACCATCCTAAGATAAATGTAACACTCAACCGAAAGTTTACTACTCTTACAGATGCAGGATCGGACTATGACTACATTTTCTATACAGGCGCCATAGACCGCTTCTTCAATTACGAGTTTGGAGCTCTTTCTTATCGCACACTTAGATTTGAGAGAGAGATTCTTGAAGGCACTTATCAGGGATGCACCCAGGTAAACTTCACAGACGAAGACATTCCTTACACCCGGATTACCGAACACAAACATTTCACACCCTGGAAGACTTTTGACAAGACTGTTATTTTCAAAGAATACAGTAGTGAGGCAGGTACAGATGATATTCTGTACTATCCAAAAAGGCTAAAGTCTGATAAAGAAAAATTAGAGAGGTATATAAAAATGGCTGAAGAACTAAAAAATGTCTCTTTTCTTGGCAGGTTGGGAACCTACAGATATCTGGATATGCAGCATGTGATCCAGGAAGCACTAGAATTTACCAAAATGTTTAGAGAGGCACTTATTAATAACAATACCGCTCCGATATTTCTCAAGTTCCTGAAAAAGTAATAATGGGGCGTAATCAATAAAGCAATTTTTCCTTTATCCCAAGGATCTCCTCTCTAATATTTCTGCTGCTGTCTTTATAATTTTATTCCAGTGGTCATCCATTTCTTCATTCGAAAACACCTTGCTAACAAAAGCATAATTTCTCTCGGCTATATGCTTTCTGTCATCTGCACTCATCTTGTAAATTGACTCAAGTTTCTGGACCCACTCTTCTTCAGATTTACACAAAAAATCATCTGTTGTTTTTTCCCCAATTTCCCGGTAAGCCGGGGTGTCAGAGGTCAAGGTTGGGATACCTGAAAACCAAAAAGCGATTAGTTTATTGGCTGGTTTGTGCCACTTATATTTATCTCGAGGATCTAAAGGAATGATTCCACAATCAAACTTACTAAACAACGCTGCATTATTTTTTTGGTTCCACTTGTGGTAGTAGGCTTCTATTGGAAACTTCTTCAGAAAGTTTTCAGTTCTTACCTTATAAAAAGGATCATATAATGGAAATGTTTCCGAAGTTACGATATGGAGCTCGCAGAAGTCTCTTATCCTTTTAAAGACATTCTTATAAAAAAGCAATTGTGGTAATACAAGCCCCTGCCCCTCCCAAAAAAGTTTCATCTTTCCGTTTATAGAGTAATCTCTTTTAAGGAAGGGATATTCATGCTCTTGATAATCGAGACTGAAGAGAACATTTTTGTTCCATCGACTAACCTCCTTAACTGTAACCGGATTTGAACAAAGCACAATATCTGCATTCTTCAACCAGCGTATCAGGATATTCCTATGCACAAAACTTGGTCGTGATTCCTTTCCAAGAAAAAAACGCCCCCACCCCTTAATAAGCAAATTCATCAAATCTTTCTGATGAATTAGACTATCTACCATTTCGAATACAAACACGGTCTCCGGATGCTTACTCTTGTAAGACCACCAGCCTGTAAGATTTGCAGGTGCCGGGAGAATCACTATATCATATTCCTCATTAAAATCAGCTATACTATACCGAATCCCTTTCTGACTGGCATAAAAAGGAAATCTCCGCCTGTCATCCGGATGCGTCAGATCAGCACTATACGGCACATATCCTATCCTTAAACTTTCTTTATTCATTTACAATGACTCAAACTGTCTACAAGGAGATGTATTATTAATAATTCGGCTTTGATTATTTGCAGCCGAATCATTTACAAATGTGCAACATAAATTAATTATACCAATATAAGCCTGACTATCATTAATTTTCCATCCAAATAATATATCTCTATATTGAAAAATATACTCTACATATCTTATGATGGTATGACAGATCCATTGGGACAAAGCCAAGTCCTACCCTATCTCACAGGAATATCCAAGAATGGGTATCGGTTTACTATTATTTCTTTTGAGAAAGAAGAGAAGTTCAATGTCAACAGGAATCTCATCGAAATGATTTGTACTGAGGCAGGAATCAAGTGGGTGCCCTTGATGTACACAAAACGTCCCCCAATCTTTTCTACAATTTGGGATTATATAAGGATGATCAGAAAAGCAGAACAATTAAATAAGGATTACAACTTTGAAATGGTTCACTGCAGAAGTTATATTGCAGCCCTTGCCGGGATTTCATTAAAGAAAAAATTCGGGATTAAATTTCTTTTTGATATGCGTGGTTTTTGGGCAGATGAAAGAGTTGACGGAAAACTGTGGAACCTCAAAAACCCTGTCTATAGTTCTGTTTTTAAATTTTTTAAATCAAAAGAAAGAGAATTCTTATCCCTTGCAGATGCCGTCATCTCTCTTACCCATGCCGCTAAATCAGAAATGATGAAATGGGGAATTAAGAACCTGACTGACCAAAAAGTAAAAGTAATTCCATGTGCTGCCGACTTTAATTTCTTTGCCCTTACATCACCCGAGAAACGAGAAAAAAGTAAACTGGAAAACGGGTTCAAGAAGGACGATTTCGTTCTATCCTACATTGGATCTATTGGTACATGGTATATGTTAAATGAGATGGCTTTATTCTTTAATCTTCTCAAGAAAAAATGCAAGGAAGCCAAATTCTTCATCCTTACCCCGGATAATCCTGCTGACGTAGAAGACGTTTTAGTAAGATATTCAATCAATCCTGCTGATGTAAAAATTCAATATGCTCAAAGAAAGGAATTACCGGGATTGGCTTACGCATCTGATTATAATATATTTTTCATAAAACAGGCATATTCTAAAACTGCCAGCTCTCCAACAAAATTGGGTGAGATGCTTGCAATGGGTATTCCGATTGTGTGTAATAGCGGTGTAGGAGACGTCAAAAATATTATTGAAGAAACCGGAGCAGGAATCTGTATCGATAACTTTGAAGAGCAAACCCTCCTCTCTGCTGTCAACCATATCCTCAATTACAAAAACCATAATCCCGAAGAAATACGAGACAAAGCGAAAAAGATATACGATTTAGATTGGGGAGTTAATTCATATCTTGAAGTCTATACTCAAATCTTACAATCAGAAAAGAATCAAACCGCAACGCCAAACCGGGAGTAAATATAAAAATGACGATATTAGAAATTATACTTCTTCCATTCTATATAGTCCTGCTCTATCTTTTTTTTAGAGCTGCTCGAAAAAAACTACCTAATGACACCCTTAAGGCTTATCATAAATATGCTTTTTGGGTTAAAATTGTTGCAAGCCTGCTCTTTGTGGTCTATTACACCTACATGACTACTGGAGATACAAGAGACCTCTATTATCTTGAAGGGAATAATCTCTTTCATTTATTATTAAAAGACCTTCATAACTGGAAATATCTTTTCGCACCAGGAGAAAGTTTTAATGAAAACCTGCTTGCCAGGCCTTTTAACATTGGGTACCTGCAGAGTTCCAGCAATTTTATAATTATTAAAATTACAGCCCTATTATCTTTTATATCCTTCGGGCAATACACTATAATCGGCCTCTTTTTTGCCGTTTTTGCATTCTCAGGCCTTTGGAAACTGTTTATGTTTTTTTATGAAAAAAAACCTGAACTACATAAAATCCTGGCAATTTCTATCCTGTTTTTCCCATCTGTCGTTTTCTGGAGTTCGGGTTTAATGAAAGACTCTCTAATGATGGGCGCACTGGGATGGTTTACCTATGCTCTCGACAAAGTCTTTCAAAGAAAGAAGGTATTGAAGAACTCCATAATAGCCTTCTTGTCTGGATACCTAATGATTACGGTTAAAGTTTATATTTTTTTGGCCTATGTTCCATTACTCCTTCTGTATCTCTTCCTGGACAAGCTTAGAGCAATCAAAGCCGTACTGGTCAGAACCTTAATAGTCATATTAGTACTTGGAGCTACTTTCCTTTTATTCCTGAAAACATATTCATCCTTTAAAGAAGAATTAGGGAGATACGCTCTCGAAAATATTACCTCAAGTATGGAAAAGGTGAATACAGCCCTATCTTCCATGACAAGTGAACAAGGAGCTGAATCAAACTTCAACCTGGGAGCAGAGTTTGATGGAACACCGGAAGGCTTAATTAAAGTCGCCCCATATGCCGTCATTGCGTCTTTTTACCGCCCCTTTATTTGGGAAACAAGAAAAATATCCCAATTATTATCAGCTCTCGAAAGTATGGTACTAATTGCCCTGACACTCTTTGTCACTTTCAAGGTCGGACCATTAAAGAGTATTAAGTTCTTTCTGAGTGACCCGTTAATTTTTTATTGTCTAACCTTCGCCCTGGTCTTCGGAATCTTCATCGGAGCAACCGCAGTTAACTTCGGAACACTCGTTCGATATAAAATACCATGTTTACCATTCTATGCAATCGCTTTAGCGTTAATATATCAGAAAAATAGAATGTCAAAAAATAACAATCCGGAGTTAAAAAGACTAATTGCGGATGACTGATAATCCGGTAACATATTGAAAAAGTGACTCTATTATTACTTAAAACGAAGTATTTGCTAAGATTTAGGGCAAAGAATAGAAAGAATCTGCTAATTTTGCGCATTATAGAACGAAATTCTACCCACAAAATCACATATTAAAAAATCTAAGCCTATTGTTGTTGAATTATGTTTGATTCAACAATAGATACAGAATAACAACGTTTTCATAAAAAATATCATAAAGCAGAAAACTAAGAGCAAACTTCATAATACATGAGTGGCAGTAAATCAGAAAATATAAGAGTTGCAGTATTAGAAAATGCTTTACTATCCTCATATACTGCCAGGGAAAAGCTTATGAAAGAATTAGTTGCTCTTAACTATGAAGTCTACATACTTACCAATGCCCCGGAAAACAAAGAAAAAGTAGAAGCTTTTGGGGTAAAAGTTATAAACATCGGGTCTGCCAACTATAACCCCCTGGAGGTTTCAGGATACATCTTCAAACTTGCCAAAAACCTCAGAGAGATTAAACCCGATGTATGTCTGACATTCAGTATCAGACCTGCAATCTGGGGCAATCTTACAGCCAGGTTTTTGAATCTTCGAGTAATAACTAACATCACAGGAACCGGGCCTTTATTTACCAGCAAATCTTTGGCTTACCGGATAATCAGAAAAATATATCCCTTCGCTCTCAGAAGAACAGAAACAGTTTTCTTCCAAAACACTGAAGACAGACAAGAATTTGTTTCCAGAGGGTTTGTTCGCCGGTCTCAAACAAAATTAATCCCCGGATCGGGAATAGACTATGAAAAGTTTAGCCCGATTGAGGTAATAAAAGAGGATCCGTCCCTCATGACGTTTCTTTACATCGGAAGACTTCTGAAAGACAAAGGAGTGCCTGAGTTTATTGAAGCTGCCCGAATTATAAGAAAAAAGTATCCCAATGTTACCTTCAGAATCGTCGGTCCCGTCTGGAAGCAAAATATGAAATCGAACATGATTTCTGAAGAGCAGTTAAATGGCTGGATCAACGAAGGGCTGATAGAATATGCCGGTGAAAAAACTGATGTTCGAGATGAAATTGCCCACTGCGACTGTCTGATACTTCCATCGCACCGGGAGGGTATGTCTAATGTATTGTTAGAGGCTGCATCTATGGAAAAGCCAACTATTGCTTCAAATGTTCCGGGATGCAGAGAAATAATTGAGGATGGTATTACGGGCCTTCTTTGTAAGGTAAAGGATGGTGAGGATCTGGCTGTGAGAATGGAAGAAATGATTAGCCTGACCCCCGAGAAAAGAACAGAAATGGGCAAAAAAGCAAGAAGAAAGGTAATCCGTGAGTTCGATAAACAAATCGTTATCGATAGTTATATACACGAGATCGAGAATCTTCTTGTCAGAGCAGAGCCCAGAACCGTAAGAGTAATAAAAGAACTCTCTCCCGTCGAGCATTAATCTTTTTGAGAGACCAAATCCTCCCGACTACTTAATTTTCAGACAACAGCCTTCCCTGAATCAGAAGGGGATCGAGTTATTTAGGATATTCTCAATTTCCTTTTACTTTGCACAAACACACAAACCCCTATGTGCGGAATCGCCGGATCAGTAAATTATCCCTTAACGGAAAAAAATATTTTCTCTCAGCTACTCCATAGAGGCCCGGACGAACAGGGAAGTTTTCATCATGAGAATATCAGCTTCTATCATTCACGGCTTTCTATCCTGGATATTTCCTCAGGCAAACAACCAATGCATCTAAACAACCGTTATACAATAGTCTTTAACGGAGAGATATTTAACCATCAGGAACTTAGGACAGAACATGGTTTGAAAGGAACGACAAACTCGGACACAGAGACACTGCTATTACTCTACAAAAAGCTTGGAAAGGATTTTCTGCATCTTCTCGATGGGATGTTTGTCTTTGCTATCTACGATAAAGACACCAATAAAATTTTTATAGCCCGCGATCGTGCAGGCATGAAGCCTCTGTACTACTTCTACAATAACAACCGGTTTGTATTTGCAAGCGAGCTGAATGCTCTGCGTGAAATTTTACCTCTTGAAATCGATCACAAAAACTTCTACCAATACCTTCGGTTTGGCACCTTCTACAAAAGAAATACACCATACAAAAACGTAAAAGAATTGTATGCCGGCACCTATCTGGAAATCGACTGTAACACCGTAGAAATCGCAGAAACAAAATGGTGGGATGTCCATCAATTTTATCTGAATAAGAGCAAAGATTCCTTTGAGGAAAGTCTTTCGAAAGTCGACAGCATCTTGCACCAGTCAGTAAAAAGAAGACTTGAATCCAGCGAATTGGAAGTGGGTGCATTTCTCAGCGGAGGTATTGACAGTGGATTGGTCACTTCTGTGGCCCGGCAATACAACCCTGATCTGAAGACCTTTACTATCTCGTTCGGCGGTGCATACGACGAATCACATCTGGCCCGACTTGTAGCTGAAAAATATCACACTAATCACCATGAAATAAGAATATCATTCGATAACCTGTTGAACGACGTAGAAACAATTTTATCCAATTACGGAGAGCCTTTCTTCGACAGCTCTGCCATTCCTTCATTTTACGTCAGCAAAGCAGCCAAAGAATACGTATCCGTAATTCTGAACGGAGACGGAGCGGACGAATTGTTTGGTGGGTACAGAAGATACGTGCCATTTGCCCAATACGATTTCTTCAAATCCAACGCTCTTATCCGGGGGCTTTCCGGTGTTACAAAATCAATATTGCCGGCCAGCCATGAAAAGAAATCCCTCTATAACTATTTCTATCGATTACTCTCTTTCGCATCACTCAAAGGTGCCGATATCTACCTTTCTGCCGGTGTTGACATATTTGAAGGATACACACGTCACTTTGCGCAAGCAGATCATGATTACATGGATGAGTATCTTAAAGATTTTGACAGAATCAATCAGTCCGGCCTTAGCGGCATCGATAAAATCATGAATCTGGACTTTGAGATAAACCTGTTTAACGATATGCTGGTCAAAATGGATATTGCTACAATGGCCAACTCTCAAGAAGGAAGAAGTCCGTTTATGTGCAAAGAATTCCTTGAATACATTCCTACGCTTCCGGGTTCATATAAAGTCCGGGGCAAACAAACCAAGGCCCTTCTCAGGACACTGGCGGAGAAGTATCTGCCTTCTGAACTTATTCATCAGCCAAAGAGAGGCTTTGAAATCCCGCTAAAAAAATGGGTAAATGGTGAATTGAAGAGCATTATAGCAGAATATGTGTCTTCATCTAACCCCCTATTCGAAAACTTTCTTGAAAAGGACTTTGTTCGTAAACTTTTGGATAATCAAATAAAAGTTCCGGCTGAAAAGCGGGCTAAAATGTTATGGACCCTCTTTTCTATGGAAGTGTGGTACCGAAAAGTTTATGAGGCAACCCATAAAAAGATTCTATAAATTGATTATCAATAGAAAAAATTAACACAATTCTCGCTGAAAAGCGGATCTACCGCAGCAATTGTAATATCTGGAATCCGTTAGTTTAGCAGCTAATCGCTAAATTTGCACCAATCTTTCAGAATCGTATATGATATTGATAGGCTATTCCGGTCATGGCTTTGTAGCTGTAGGGATTTTACAAAAAATGGGTAAAAAGCCGGTAGCTTACTGCGATTCTGAAAAGAAGGTCTACAACCCCTTTTCCCTTCAATACCTTGGAAGTGAAAAGAATCCTGAAGTTTCCTTACAAATACCTGATAAAGAATTCTTTATCTCTATCGGAGATAATAAAATCCGCAGAAAAGTAGCTACTGCGATGGAAGCTCAGGGCAAGACTCCTTTAACCATCATCCATCCGGATACCTCTATTGACCCTACTGCAACAATTGACAGCTCCGGAGTGATGATATCGGCCGGGGTTCGTGTAAACCCTTTGGCTAGTATTTCGAAAGGAGCCATTCTTAATACAGGGTGCATCATTGAGCACGAATGCATAGTGGGCGAGTTTGCACATATCGGACCAGGCACCATTCTTTGTGGTAATGTGTGGATTGGCGATGGTACTTTTGTGGGAGCAGGAGCTGTTGTCCGTCAAAATATAAAAATAGGTAAAAACGTTCTGGTCGGCGCCGGAGCAGTTGTCGTAAAAGATATACCTGATGACTGTGTCGTAGTTGGAAATCCGGCCAGAAGAATAATTAAAAAATAAATATGCAAACGAAAGTTCTGGTAACCGGCGGAGCCGGATATATCGGGTCGGTTCTGGTGAGGCAACTCCTGAACAAAGGTTATCAAGTAAGAGTGATCGACAGTCTGAAATTTGGTGGAGATGCTTTATATGATGTAATGCTAAACCCCAATTTTGAATTTCAGAAAGGTGATGTCCGGAATCCGGAAGATGTGGAGAAAGCCCTGAAAGGAATAGACAGTATCGTGCACCTGGCAGCAATCGTGGGAGATCCTGCCTGTAAAAAGTTTTCTGAGGAAGCTGAGCAAACCAATTGGGAGGGAAGCAAAGCACTCTTTGAAGCAGCTGAAAAAGCGGGCGTAAAGAGATTTGTTTTCGCCAGCACTTGCAGCAACTATGGGAAAATGCCTGACCCTAATGAATACGTAAAAGAAGATTCTCCTCTAAACCCCGTTTCGCTGTACGCAAGATTGAAAGTAAAATTTGAAAAATATCTCACAGAAGAGAAAAAAGATAGTGTCGTGTGCAGCACAGCACTTCGTTTTAGCACCGTTTACGGTTTCTCTCCGAGAATCAGATTTGACCTTACTGTAAATGAATTCACAAGAAACGGAACTCTGAAGGGCGAACAGGAAATTTGGGGAGCTCAGTTCTGGAGACCGTATTGCCACGTCGACGATCTGGCACGCGCAGCAGTTTTAATTCTGGAGAGCGATGAAAATAAAGTCCGTTCACAAGTATTTAATGTAGGTTCTACCGAAGAGAATTACCAAAAAGGAATGATCATCGAGGAAGTCTGCAAAGTTGTCCCTAACGTGAAGGTGAACTATGTCGAAATGGATGAAGACCCCCGGGATTACAGAGTAAATTTTGACAAGATTAAGAACGAACTTGGGTACACTATCACTAAGACGGTTCCCGATGGCATACGAGAAATCTATACACTTCTTAGCACAGGGATTATCACAGACGCTTACTCCCAAAAATTCCGCAATATCTAAAATTTAAAAATTTCAATAAATGCTCTTGCTCAGCAGCCCCAATATGGGCGGAAACGAATTGAAATATGTTACTGAGTGCATTACCACCGGATGGGTAAGCAGTGTCGGAGCATTTGTAAATAAATTTGAAGAAGTTACTGCTGAGTTCACAGGAGCTTCCTATGCCGTTGCTACAAGTAGTGGTACTACTGCCCTGCACACTGCTTTGGTAATGCTGGGGGTGAATCACAACGATCTTGTAATTGTCCCCAACATCACATTCATCGCTTCTGTAAATTCAATTAAATACACTGGAGCATCGCCGGTATTAATTGATGTCAATAAAGACGACTGGCAGATGGATCTCGATTTACTGGAAGAATTTCTGAAAAAAGAGACTGAAGTAAGAAACGAAACCTGTTACCATATCAAATCAGGAAAGCGCATTCCGGTAATCATCCCGGTTCATGTTCTTGGAAATATGTGTGACATGGAAAGGCTGATGGAGTTGGCAACTCAATATCACTTAGCCGTTCTGGAAGACAGCACTGAAGCCCTCGGAAGCTTTTTCAACGGTAAACACGCGGGTACTTTTGGGCTGATGGGTACTTTCAGCTATAATGGCAATAAAATTATCACTACCGGTGGGGGCGGAATGATCGTAACTAATGATGAAGCGCTCGCCAAGAGAGCTAAACACCTGACTACTCAGGCAAAGGCCGATCCGTTTGAATATTTTCACGACGAAACAGGGTATAACTACAGGTTGGTGAACGTTGCTGCTGCAATGGGGGTTGCGCAGATGGAACAATTACCCGATTTCTTGAAGCGTAAGAAAGAAATCATAGCTTTTTATAAAAAAGAACTGGAAGGGGTTGGCGATATAAGTTTTCAGAAAGTTGACGCCCGTGTTAACCCCAACTGGTGGATGCCAACAATCGCTACAGAAAAACAGAGAATTATTTTAGAAGCTCTGAATTCCAATAAAATGCAGAGTAGACCGTTATGGATACCAATGAACCGGCTACCCATGTTTAAAGATGATATTTACTATCAGCATAGTGATATTTCATGGTTTTTGTACGAGAGATGCTTAAGCATCCCATGCTCTACAAATATTACAGATGATGATTTAAGAGCAGTTTCGGATAAAATAAAAGGTTGCTTTTCAAAATAAAGTGACTAAATTGCTAATCGGCTTTAAATGAAAGAATTGAAGAGTTTATGTATAAAGTAACAAAGAGAGTTTTTGATGTGGTTTTTGCAGGGGCATGTCTTATTATACTGTCACCTCTCTTCCTGCTTACCATTCTGATACTGAAGTTTACAGGAGAACATGAAGTGTTCTTCAGACAAAAAAGAATTGGTCAGAACGGCCAGCCCTTCATGATTTTCAAGTTTGCCACTATGTTGAAGAACAGCCCCAACATCGGCACAAAAGAAATAACCCTCAGAAATGATCCGCGCGTTACTAGAATCGGGAAATATCTCAGAATAACCAAGATTAACGAGCTGCCACAAATATTTAATGTACTATTGGGTGATATGTCCATTGTTGGTCCCAGGCCTCTGATGGAAATTAGTTATAAACTCTATTCACCGGAAGCAGCCCGGCTTATTTACGCTTCTAAACCGGGGATAACGGGTATCGGTTCTATATACTTCAGAGATGAGGAAAAAATAGTATCAGAGGCAAAAGACCCTAAAGAAGCCTATCGCGCAATCTTTAAATACAAAGCAAAACTTGAACTCTGGTATAAAGAAAATGCCTCATGGCTTACTGATATAAAAATTATTGTATTGACAGGACTTGCAATCCTCATTTCAGACAAGAATCTGGCAGAAAAGTTCTTCAGCAACCTACCGTCCAAAACAGATCCGGAAGTATCTAAAGAAGAGAGAAAACTTGAAATCTTCCTGGAACCTGTTTTTGCAGAAAGTGCCAGCTAAATCTGTTTAAAGCAAAAGGCCGGGGGGTTCTTCAACAAAACTTTACATTTGTTACAGGACATATATTCAGCTGTTTGTTTTTCTTTGCTGTTTTTAATTTAAGACCAGGAAAAATTAAATACTGAATAAACTCTTCGCGTATTTTATTTTTCAAGTTGTTAGACAAAAGACGTCATGACTGTTTCTTCTTCCGATAATGAACTTCTCGAGCGATTCAGGGAACCGGATCAGAAAGAAAAGGCCTTCGAGCTGATTATTAAAAAATATCAGGAAAGGCTCTACTGGCACATCCGAAGGATGGTATTAACTCACGAAGATACAGATGACGTACTGCAGAATACTTTCGTCAAAGTATGGAAAAGCCTGGACCAGTTCAGAGGAGAAAGCCAGCTTTACACCTGGTTATATCGCATCGCAACTAACGAATCACTCACTTTCCTCAACAACAAGAAAAAGAACTCTTCCTTGTCAATAGACAATGAAGATTATACAATTTCCAACAAACTCCAGAGTGATCCTCACTTTGATGCCAACAAACTGGAGTGGAAGCTGCAGATGGCCATTCAATCGCTCCCCGAAAAGCAAAAATTGGTATTCAACTTGAGATATTACGATGAAATGCCATACGAAGAGATGAGTAAAGTTTTGGAAACAAGTGTCGGGGCACTCAAAGCCAGCTATCATCACGCTGCAAAAAAAGTAGAAGAATACATACTAAATCATTAAACTTCACGCATAAAACCGAGTCTGAAGAACGATTGACAAGCTGAAAATGAACAAAAATTCCGAAATATTGAGAGAAATATCCGAAATCAGTCCGCTTTTGGCTGAATTACAGGGCGTAAACGTGTTTTCTGTGCCTGAGGGGTATTTTGCGGAATTAAGTACCCGGATCACTTCAGAGATAGCAATTAATAAAATAATAGAAACAAGTAATAAAGAACAGCCTCACAATGTTCCGGTGGGATATTTTGAATCCCTTAGCTCAACAATCTTAAACAGAATTAAAAGAAAGGGTAGCACAGAACAATCTGAATCAGGAATTCTGGACAGAATTGGAAAAGAGAATGTCTTCACCGTTCCTGAAGGATATTTTGAAAATTTACCTTCAAGAATCCTTGGCAGAGTAAAAGAGAGTCGTACGGCGAAAGTGGTAAAATTCAACAGATCCAATTCTGTTCTGAAATACGCGGTAGCCGCTGTTTTAGGATTGGCTATTCTTTCAACAGCTTATTTTGTAACCAATAGCATGGTCCACAATAACAATTCATTTGCTGTTATAACCAAAAAGACAGTTCCAAACGAAGCTGCTTTAAAGTATAACACCCAGAAAAAATTTGATAAGGGAATAGAAAGCCTTTCAGACGAACAGATTATTAGTTATCTGGAAAACCACGGGAATATTTTGGATAATGACCTTATTATCTCAGGTATGGACGATTCAGGTATGCCTGAAGCACTCGATTACCTGATAGATGAAAATACTCTGGATAATTACTTAAGAAAATTAAATGCAGTATTGAATTAAAAGTTTTATGAGAAGATGAAAAAGATTGTTTCACTTTTAGCTTTGTTCCTCTTCGTGGGAGTACTTCAAACGAGCGCTCAAAATACGAAGGATGATAAGGTGGAAGCTTTGAAGATTGCTTTTATTACTGAGAGGTTACAACTAACCAGTAAAGAAGCCGAGGGCTTCTGGCCTGTGTACCATACTTATCAGAAAGAAGTGGCTTCTATCAGAAAGACTAATAAAAACAGAGATGTGTTAGAGAATGAAGAGAAACTGCTTGATATAAAAAAGAAGTACAAACCTTCTTTCGAGAAAGTGATTGGCGAACAGAAAACAATGAAATTTTATCAGTCAGAAAAAGACTTTAGAGCCCTTTTGATAAAAAGACTTAAAAACAGAAAAAACAGGTAAGAAAGAACATTTTTTCCGTGATAACTTACCTTTTATTAAAAAAAATACACACTCGGTTGATCGTATTTAAAAAATTCTGTTACATTTGTAACTAGGTGTTTTTCATAGGTTAGCAACGGCCGGCTCTTTTTAGGGCAGGCCTTTCTTTCATATAAGCATAATACACTACCCTTAAGGATTTTTAAAACTTATAAGCTCCTCTCCCAAAAATCTATTCGTAAAAAGCCTTGGCTAGGAAAAGCTATCTCCTGTTACCCGGAGAATAAGATGCTTCAGCGTGATTCAGTATATCCTCTTTGTAGAACAACACATCCTTAAAATTTCCTTTTGCGTACATTTCACCCTGATCAAAAAAATGAGGCGATTGAGGGTTACCACTCTCGCCACCTGCAAGCAGGCTCTTCGCCTTTATCTTATCGCCAAACTCCACTGCACAGATAAAACTGTTGCCATGAACCCCATAACGCTTTACAGTTCCCGGGAAGGCCCTGCTGGAGTATGACGGCAACATACCCCATGTGGCCGCAGCAAATCCGACAGGAAAACTCTTTTCAGAATCATCAAATCTGTTCTCAATATCATTACTGATTCTTTGGAAACGATTAACCTCTCCCCACGGCATCTTCCATGTACCAAATTTCTTTTCCAAATCCTGCAAAGTCTGCAACAACGGTTTCAAAAGTTGATCAGTTCCGGCTTCAGAAGCGAAAGCTATTGTTTTATTTACAGTATTATTTTCTTCACCATCCCTAGCCTTTGCACGGAAAATCTTAGGCATAATTCTCTCACCCCAATAGATTGCCAGCGTCGTGGCAACAGAGTTAGTAGATGAATGTAAATCCCAACCCTGCAGTTCTTTTATTGCTTCCTTCAGGCTATTCTTCAGCAAATCCCTCTCAGGCAGGGAATTGTATGCTTTAATTATGGCAGGTATTAACGACTCAAAAGCAATCAGGTAAGTGTCATAACCTTTTTCAATTACCTTATCAATAGTGTAATCTTTGGTTGAAGACAGAACTCTCACAGCATTCAATCCGCGAAAGTTCTCCTGATCAGGCGCCATGTAGGAAGGGAAATTCTCTCTTTTTGGACTAAAAGCTCCGGCTGCCGTAAACGGTGTGCTGTTACAATTTTGCAGCCAACCGTTTTCAGGATTGTAGATATGAATTGCTTCTGAAACCGGATGTAGCCCCTTCCAGTCTGTTTTAGACGTAGTGCCATCAACAGGTTGATTCCAGTCGTATGCAGGATCTCTTCCTGGTATGAAGTTGCCGTGCCAGTAGGCGATGTTTCCGTCCCTGTCTGCATAAACAGTATTGTTGGAAGCGTTGGCCAGAAGACCCATTATCTCCTGATACTCTTTAAAACTCTTAGCTTTCGTTCTCTTCCAGCTTTGTATAAGGCCGTTTATATTACGGTTATCTGATTTTACCGTAATCCATTTGCCGTTGCGTACTCCCATTACAGGTCCGTGCCCTGTGAAGTATCCGGTAAATTGTTTCTCTGTTATTCCTGTCGGAGATTTATAGCGAATGGTGTATGCTGCTTCTCTTACGGGATAATTCTTTCCATCATATTCATATAACCGTTTTCCATTCTCGGAAGTAATATTTTCAATGTAAGCATCCGATACGTCGGCATAACTACTTGTATGCATCCATCCGCAGAATTCATTGAAGCCCTGATAGACAAAAAACTGTCCCCACGTCACAGCGCCGTAAGCATTCAACCCCTCGTTACTCACCATGTGAACTTCGGGCCTGAAATAGAAAGTCACATGCGGGTTGATGTACAAAATAGCTTTGCCCGAAGCTGTAATCTTTGGAGAGAAAGCAAATCCGTTTGAGCCTGCAGTATGCTCTTCCGGAAAGATGTCCGCAGCGGCAGTCTCTTTTGCTCCGGAGTAGAACTGCTTTAAATCGCGTGCACCAAAGTTTGCAGTGCTGATCGCACCAATACTGCCATCAGTCCATAACATAGGGTACCAGGGCTCAAAACGTGTTAACAACTGAGGCTTTACATGCGGATTGGAGTACAGAAAATAATTGATACCGTCAGCGAAAGCATCACATAGCTTCTTCAGCCACTCCGGTGCATTCTCGTAATCACGCACTGCAGAGGCAGAATCAATCACGAGCTTTGTCAATAGATCATCATAGATCTTGCTCTCTCCATAAATTTCCGACAGCCGCCCGAGTTTCTCAATATAATTCGCCTCCACTCGTGGAAAGTCATCCTCGCACTGAGCATACAACAAGCCAAAAACAGCATCGGCATCTGTATTTCCGTAAACATGTGGAATTCCATAATTATCCCGGATAATCGTAACATCCTCCGCTTGCTTTTTCCATGAAGCAATTTCCGCAGCACTAAACTGTTGTGCCCATAAAATGTAAGGGCCAAGAAAAGTGAAAAAAAGAATCAGCCTTTTCATTTGCTCAGGCTTATTCGTTCAGGTTTGCCTTAAACACCCTGATGAAATTACCTCCCATAATCTTGAAGATATCTTCCTTAGAGTACCCCCTGCGGACCAGCTCCTTTGTAATGAGCGGATACTTGGTAACATCAGTCAGTTCCTGCGGTGTTACAGAGATACCGTCAAAGTCGCCACCCAAACCTACATGGTCAATACCTGCCAGTTTGATAATGTATTCCATGTGGTCGAAGAGTAATTCAAAAGGCGCCCTGATGGCATCGAGTTCTTTCTGATAGCTGTCACGCATTTTGGTTCTGATTTCATCATTGCTCATTCCGGTAGCCTTGAGGGCTTCTCTTTCAGCAGCTCTTCTCTTGTTCAAGTCTGCAAGCTTCCTTTCTGCAGTACTATCCAGAAAAGCAGCATAAAAGTTCAGATCTATCACACCTCCGTTATTGGCCACTGCTTTGATTTGATCGTCTTTTAGATTTCTGAACACAGGACAAAGTGTATAGGCATTACTATGAGAAACTAAAATTGGCTTTGTAGAGGTATTAATTGCGTCCCAGAAAGTCTGTTCTCCTACATGACTCAGGTCCACCATCATCCCCAGTTCATTCATACGCCTTACTACTTGCTTTCCAAACTCGCTCAATCCTTTCTTTTGCGAGGTTGTATCAACCTTGCCATTTACTTTTTGATTTCCGGACTCATATTCGGCACTGGTAGCCCAACTGTTGTTATTATTCCATGTAAGCGTCATATACCTTACGCCACGCTTAAAGAGTGCATCCAGTTTACTCAGATCATCTTCTATCATATGACCGCCTTCAACCCCCATCATGCTGGCCAGTTTATTTGTACGGATGGCTTCGTCCAATTCTTTACCATTCGTCACTATCATCATATCGTTAGGATTTCTGGCTACCCAGGCATAAAGAGAGTCTATTTCACGATTTGCAAAATTGTACGGGTCTTTTTGATTGCCACCACAAAAGATTGAGAATACCTGCACATCTAAACCTCCCTTTTTCATACGCTTCAGGTCACTGTGTGTTTTGCCGGACAGATCGCTGTCAAATAAATATCCGTTTTCCACACAGGTACTGATGATGTCATTGTGAGAATCGGTAACAATCGCTTGTTTATGAATCTTTTTATAGCTCTGAGCTGATAGAAATGAAAAAGGCAAACAGAAGAGTAAAGCAAGAATACATCTGGACATAAGATATAGTTTTTAGGTAACCAAATGTAAAATAAATGACCAAGCTTTTCAGGAAAAACTCAAGAAGGTCAATAGTTTACCCGGGAAAAATAAAGACTCTTGCAGAAATTTCTTATAACTCGTTCAGAGTACTGTTTTCGTCTTGGGAAGAAAGTTCAGATTTTGCTATCTGTATTTTAGCAGGCTCCTCCAGATCCAGATTATTTTCCAAAAACTTTTCGAAATTCATCTCAACCACGTTCAAGGCTAAAAAGCGCATTACAAATGCTCTGGTCTCGGCAGGCAGGAATTGTCTAATACTCCAGTAATCGCTGGCACCACTCTTTTTCATGGCAAGATTCACACGACCGGGACCACAATTGTAAGCAGCAACAACAAGTAATATATCGTTTTCGTAAACCTTAAGCTGATTTCTGAAAAACTTTGCGGCAGCCACAGTAGATTTTCTGAAGTCTCTGCGCTCATCAAATCCCTCCCCCATCTTCAGACCATATTCTCTAGCCAACTCAGGCATAAATTGCCAGAATCCCACCGCTCCGGCTGGAGAAACCGCATTTGCTGAAAAATTAGATTCTAAGGCAGGCAGTACTTGAAATTCGCGAGGAACATCGTATTTATTCAGGATTTCCCGGGCAACAGGCATATAATTCTGCCCTCTTTTAAACATCAGTTTAATGTAGGCCCTCTCTTTACGCACATAATTGCTGATATATTCTTTGCTCTCATCGCGATGTTCACGCAAAATCGCAGGATACTTTACCCTGTTCGGGTTATCTATTTCATAAAACTCTTCGCTTTCGCCTCCCCTAATTGTATCCTGAGCAGCTACATTGTTAATTCCAATAAAACGATCTGCTGAGGTGGTAACAACACCTATTACTGTCAGTAAAACAACCAACGCCAGTAAACTCTTTGACTGAATCTTTTTCATAATCTCAAAATTTTCAAGATCAAATAATTCGCTTTCGCTCTTGGATTTCTGTTTTTTCGTAGAAAAAGGATTTAATCTAATTTTTGCCACCCAAGTACCGATTAGTCAACCGGATTTTGATGTTTTAAAAAGATTCGCAAAGTTACGCTTCTGACGCTGTGGAGACAAGCTTTTAGCAATGGCAACTTGTTAAAATATTCTCTATGAATTTATAGATTTTTGTCACATAATGCTTGTAATCAACTACTTGTAACAAAATAGCCTGCCGGCTTCTTCACAATTCATTTAGAATATTGTCGTATATAAGGCAATTTTAATGCCACTATTCTTTACTGTTAAGAACTTTTTCTAAAATTATAGAAATTACCCATCTAAAGCAAGTTTTAAACCCGCAAAACCGGTGATTTATGTATTTATCTTTGCGTTGTGACAAAGCGCCGTATCAAGAAAATCTATCTTCGGGGTTTCAAATTTTTCCTCTTTTTCTGTGTTCTGATAGCTGTTCTTATTACGGGAAACTATCTGTACCGGAACAGAGCGAGAATTTTTTCCCGCTTGGGTGGCCCGGTTCCATCAGTTTATTATTCAGACTTCAGTACTACCATCCCTACAGGTTATAAAATCCACGGAATTGATGTCAGCCGTTACCAGGGTACCATCAACTGGGAACAGGTAAAGCAGATGGAATCGAACGGCGTTAAACTGGGGTTTGCCTTTATCAAAGCTACCGAGGGCAATACAAAAGTAGATCATCAATTCAGGAGAAACTGGACAGAAACCGGCAAGCACGAAATTCCTGCGGGTGCTTACCACTTTTTCATCCCCGGAAAGAGTCCGCAAGTTCAGGCGCGCAATTTCATCCAAACAGTTAAACTCAGGAAAGGAGGGCTTCCGCCCGTTCTGGATATTGAAAAAACAGGAAAAGTAAGTGCGAATCAACTACGTAACGATGTAAAAGAATGGCTTGAAAAAATCGAAAGCTATTATGGGGTAACACCCATCATTTACACGAATATTTCATTCTACGAACGCTACTTCTCAGAGGGTTTTGAGAAATATCCTATCTGGATTGCCCATTATCTGCAACCCGGTAAACCACGAACCAACAGAAAATGGACTTTCTGGCAACACAGCGAAACAGGCCGAGTGAATGGCATCAATCACAAAGTTGATTTCAATGTTTTCTACGGAGACAGTACCGAATTCCGGAACCTACTTGTAAATACTCTCCCATAACTTCCTGCAAAGAAGCTTTACTTTCCCCTCTTACCTTAAAACAGAAATAATTACCTTGTCGTACAAAATTTAGAGCTATGACTCTTGAAAAGGCACAACAACAGGTAGATAATTGGATAAAGGATAAAGGAGTCAGATATTTCAGTGAGCTGACGAATCTGGGGATATTAATGGAAGAAGTAGGTGAACTCAGCCGGTTAATGGTCAGAACATACGGAGAACAGTCCTTCAAAGAATCAGATAAAAAAAACGATCTCGAAGATGAGATGGCCGATGTGCTTTGGGTATTGCTCTGCCTGGCAAACCAAACAGGAGTTAACCTTACCACTGCACTTGAAAAAAACTTTGAAAAGAAAAATTCGCGAGATCATCAAAGACATAAAAACAACCCTAAGCTTAATCCATGAACGGAAATAAAATTTAAAAGATTGACCTTACCTTTACTGCCGCGAGATTTTTTAATAAAAAACCACGTGAAAATGACCACACAACACGTCAGACAATTTCTGGATTTTGAGCAACCGATTAAAGACCTCTACGATCAAATTGAAGTTAACCGTAAGTTAGCTGCAAAAAATAACACTAACGATTACGACGACATTAATGCTGCTCTTGAAAAGAAAATTCTCGAGAAACGAAAGGAACTAACTGACGGGTTAACCCCGTGGCAAAAAGTACAGCTGAGCCGGCATCCTGACCGTCCTTACACGCTGGAGTATATATCCAAGATATTTACCAACTTCATTGAACTGCACGGCGACAGGAATGTAAGAGATGACAAAGCGATGGTGGGTGGTCTTGCCCAATTAGACGGCGAGACTGTTATGGTCATCGGGCAGCAAAAAGGAACAAATACCAAAATGAGGCAGTTGAGAAACTTCGGAATGGCCAACCCGGAAGGTTACCGGAAGGCATTGCGCCTGATGAAACTTGCCGAAAAATTTGACATACCTGTAATTACTTTCATCGATACACCGGGTGCATACCCCGGGCTGGAAGCTGAAGAACGCGGACAGGGAGAAGCAATAGCACGAAATATTTATGAGATGCTGAGATTGCAAGTACCCGTTATCTGTATCATCATCGGCGAAGGTGCCAGTGGCGGTGCTTTAGGCATCGGCGTTGGCGACAAGGTACTCATGCTGGAAAACTCATGGTACACCGTCATCTCTCCCGAAAACTGCAGCTCAATTCTCTGGCGAAGTTGGGCACAAAAAGAAGTTGCTGCCGAACAACTGAAACTAACTTCTGATGACATGCTCGGATTCGGCTTAGTAGACGGGCTTATCAAAGAACCTTTGGGCGGTGCACACTGGGATTATGATGAAGCTGCAGCCAATGTCAAAACCTACATAAAGCCCATACTGGCAGAGCTTAAAGAGAAAACCGCACAACAAAGAATCGACGAGCGAATTGTAAAATTCGGCAACATGGGCTTCTATGAAGAAGCAAAACTGGAACAATAAACTTTAAATACTGTGAACTTAAGACAACAGTTGAGAGGGACAGGAACTGCCATTGTCACCCCTTTCAACAATCACGATGTTGATTATGATGCTCTGGAAGCATTGATTGAGTTCAACATCACCAATGGCGTGGAATACATTGTAACGCTTGGTACAACCGGCGAAACCCCTACCCTCTCTAAACAGGAGAAGAAACAGGTTTCGAAATTCACAGTAGAAAAGGTCAAGGGACGCGTCCCTGTAGTAATCGGTATCGGAGGTAATAATACTGCTGAGCTCGTGGATCAGCTAACCAACGATGATCTGAGTGCTTTCGATGCTATCCTCAGCGTTAGTCCCTACTACAACAAACCATCACAGCAGGGTATTTATGAGCACTATAAGACGCTTGCCCAACATTCGCCGAAACCTATAATACTTTACAACGTTCCGGGACGCACCGGGAGCAACATCAGTGCAGAAACAACACTCCGCCTGGCACACGACTTTGAGAAAATTGCAGGAATTAAAGAAGCCAGTGGTAACATGGGACAATGCATACATATTCTCGCCAACCGCTCTGATGATTTTCTCTTCGTAAGCGGAGATGATATGATTGCTCTGCCCTTGATTGCTTGTGGATCTGACGGGGTCATCAGTGTTATTTCCAACTGCTTCCCGAAAGAATTCTCCGACCTCATCCGGTTAGCTATTAAGAACGAAATGTGGGAGGCCCAAAAGCTTCAATACAGGCTGGCTGATGCAATCGATATGCTCTTTGCAGAAAATAATCCGGCAGGAGTGAAATGCTTTCTGGCAGAAATGGGATATATTAAAAATGAGTTCAGGCTGCCTGTCGTTCCGGTAAGCGAACAACTACACAACAAAATCAGGAACTTTTTAAAAACCGTCGATAATGAAGTGGCCTCTCTTCTTTCTGATCATACTGTTTAACACTGCCTGTGGTCAACAGAAGGTTACAATAATCGTAGATCAGTATCCCGAGAAGAAAGGAGAAACCCTGTTTCTTGCGGGAAATTTCAATATGTGGAATCCCGGACACGAAAACTTTAAATTCTACCGGGAATCGGGGAAGCAGACCATACACATTCAACTGGAAAAAGGAAACTACGAATACAAAATCACCCGCGGTAACTGGCAGACGGTTGAAGAAAATAGAGACTTCAAACCGATGGGGAATCGTAAGATAGTCATCTCTTCAGATACGGTTATCCATATTACCATTGGCGCCTGGGCTGATGACAGGCCGGGAGGTAACAAGCTGGCAACTAATACTGCATCACCTCAGGTGCATATTATGGATACTGCCTATTATATGCCTCAGCTCAACCGTAACCGCAGGATATGGATATACCTGCCTAAAGGTTATGAACAAACGAATAAGAGATATCCGGTTTTGTATATGCATGACGGGCAAAATGTGTTTGATGCTGCCACCTCTTTTTCAGGGGAGTGGGGTGTGGATGAGTTTCTCGACTCGTTAGGAGGTAACTGCAGGGAAGCCATTGTCGTGGCAATCGATAATGGGCAGTCGTACCGGATGAATGAATATAACCCCTGGGAGTTTATGGAGTTTGGGAAAGGCGAGGGTGATCAATATGTCGATTTTCTTATAAAAGACCTAAAACCCTATATAGACAAACATTACAGAACCCTGCCTGGTAAAAAGAGTACTTCAATAGCCGGCAGTAGCATGGGTGGACTTATCAGTCTTTACGCTGTATTAAAATACCCAAAAGTATTCGGCAGTGCAGGAATTTTTTCTCCTGCCTTCTGGACGGCAAAAGGAATTGACAGCACTGTCGTTAAAAAAGCAAAGAAGATGAACTCTAAGCTCTACTTCTATGCCGGAGGCAAAGAAAGTGAATCTATGATTCCGGATATGGTGCGCATCGAAAAAGAAATAAGCAAGTACAGTAAATCACAGTTGAAAGAACTGACTGATGCAGATGCACAGCACAATGAAGCGGCGTGGAGAAAGTATTTTCCCGACTTTTATAAGTGGGTATTTTGTAAGTAAGCCGAATTCCCATTCTGCAACCATCAATATTGCTTAATGTTATTCACTTTCTAAAATTGAAAATTACCACACCTTCGGTCATCCACCATGCAATCGCTCCATTACCACATGCTTATACAACCTCCCAATAGGTATCTCTGTTTTTCCCAGCTGAACAACCGAGCCATTATATCCTGAAATATGGTCCAGCGACACAATGTAAGACCGGTGAATCCGTGAAAATTTATGATCGGAAAACAGATTCTCCATCGCTGTAATAGATTGCTTTACCAGAATGTTCTTGCCATCAGTCAGGAATATCTTCACATAGTCTTTCCAGCTTTCAATATAAAGGATATGATCTATAAAAATCTTTTTCATATCCTTATCCACTTTCAAATACACAAATGCATCCACGGGAGATTCAGATGTATCCATAGTATGAGGCGTCTCCCTCCCTATCAACCGGTTCAGCTTGGTAACCGCCTTTACAAATCTTTCAAAAGAAACAGGCTTTACCAAATAATCCACTGCATCGAGTTCGAAGCCATCCACCGCATATTCACGGTATGCAGTAACAAAAATCACCTTAGGAGGATGGGAAAGACTCTTCAAAAATTCAGTGCCTACAATACGCGGCATTTTTATATCGAGGAAAATCACATCTACCCGATAATTGCGCAATATCCCAATTGCTTCTATAGCATTCCGGCACTGCCCTACCACCTCCATACCACCAATCTCAGAGATATACCTCGACAGTACTTTCAATGCCGGTGGTTCGTCATCAATAAGCAGGCACTGCAGTTTCATAATTATCAGGTTGCACTAAAATAGATGACAATTTGCCGGATAAGTTTATCTCTTCCGTAAAATCAATATTCAATGAAACCACAAAGAAATCACTTTCATCACTCAGTTTCAAGGTGTGGCTATCGGGATAAATAAGCTGAAGGCGCTTTTTGACATTAGCAATGCCTATACCATTACTCCCGGATGTAATACCCTCATTTTTGCTATTGCTGATTTTCACTTTCATGCTGTTTCCCTTTACAGACAGATCCACACTGAGCCAGGGTTTTTCTATCTGCTCTGATGTGCCATGCTTGAAAGCATTCTCAATAAAAGGCAACAGCATAAGCGGTGCTATATAATGTGCTCCTACGTTTCCATTAATATTCCACGAAATATCGATTTTATTTCCATAGCGCTCCCGTTCCAGTTCAATATAATTCTTCATTATCTCCAACTCCTTCTCCAGCCTTACTTCCGGCGCCTTGCAGTCATATAGCATATAGCTCAGCAGGTTTGACAGTTTTAGAACCAGCTCGGGAGTTTTAGGTGAATGTTCAAGCGAAAAAGAATAAATATTATTGAGTGTATTGAACAGGAAATGAGGATGTACCTGTGCCTTCAGCAATTGCAGTTCGGCTACCATCTTTTCCTGCTGCACATTGAGCAGATCCTGTTGTTTCTTGTTCCAGAATTTAAAAAACTTAATAACCATTGGAATTGCTGCGGAGGTAGTAAGACACAGGTAGCAGAATGCCAGAGGCCCCGCCGGAAGTATATCCTTAAACTCCATCGCTTCCTGCAAAGGAATATATATAAATGCCCTGAACCATTGGTCAATATACAGGCCCACAAATCCCCAGGCGAGTATTAACAGTAAGAACTGCACCAGCTTTTCTTTCATTAACAACTGCGGAACGGCCCAGTAAGCCATAGGGTAGCCATACAAAATAAATATAGGCAACCACATGGTCATATTGATAACCTCTCGTCCATAAGATCCGGGAGATCCTAACAACTTCCAGAATAAAGCCCATATCAAGGTATGAAAGACCCAAAATACAGTATGGCGAGCCATTCTATACTTTGTAGAAAAAATAAAGTCGTTGTACAAAAATGTATTGACTGAGCTCAGCAATTTATTCATCGGTTCGTTTTTTTGTTTACTAAAGCAATCGGTAAAGTAATCTTATAGAAAGAACCAAATCGAAGTTATAAAAACCATCACACTCCTAATACAGGAAAAAGACCAAGTGCACAATTTTCCGACAAACGACTTATAAATACCAGTTTGGGGTATCTGTCCCTAATTATTGTTTTATCTCTATAAATAACTCCATTGGGCGATTTCCATAAGGAAGCGGTTTTTTCAGTTTTTACATTAGCTAAAGCATCAGGCAACACACTCATTTGATAACTTCTAAAATCTACAATCATGAAGCAGAAGGCACAGGTGTTCCAACTCTTACTACTCACTATTCTATTCACGCCCTTAACACACTTCACAATGGCACAAAAATCTGCGGCCGACATGGTTAAATCCGCAAAACAGGAGATCGAAAACCTTACTCCCCAACAGGCAAATGCTGAAATAAAAAAGGGAGACGTAACAGTAATCGACATCCGCGAGCCGGATGAACTTTTAAAAAACGGGAAAATAGCAGGTGCTACAAATGCCCCCAGAGGTATGCTGGAATTTTATGCTGACCCCACTCTTCCATATCACAAACCAGAATTCGACAAAGAGAAAAGAATCATACTCTATTGTGCATCCAGTGGCAGATCAGCATTGGCCGTGAAAACACTTAAGGAAATGGGATATAAGAATGTAGCTCATATAAATGGTGGACTAAAAGAGTGGATAGCTGCCGGACTACCCGTAGAAAAATGATGAAGAACTTATCAATAATCAGAAAATAATAGTTTATGAAGCAGATTTTACTCATTCTTGTTGCATCTGTTTTTATGTATTACGTCAATGCACAAAACGTTGGCATTGGCACTACCACACCGGATGCAAGCGCCGCCCTTGACATAAAAAGTGGCGACAAAGGCATGTTGGTTCCCCGCGTAGCACTCACTGCCGTAAATGTAGCTGCGCCGATTACCGCTCCCGCTGATGCCTTATTGATTTATAATACTGCCTCTGCCGGTACCGGAGAAAATGCTGTAAGTCCCGGGTTTTATTACTGGAACACTACCACTATGCGGTGGACAGCAATTGCAACCAGAACATCTGATGCAGATCAAGGCAACGTCGGCTTCGGTGCCTGGAGCGATTGCCCTGCTGCCATCAGCAACATTGGAGCATACAATCCCGTATATGCAGATGATGGAATGACTGGAGATAATCTTGGTTATAGTGTATCCATATCCGGAGATTACGCTATTATTGGATGTGACGTTAATAGCTCCAATGACAATAGTGGCTACGCATACATTTTCCATTTTGATGGAACAAACTGGCTTTTGCAACAAAAAATTTCAGCAAGCGATGCTGCGGGGTACGATAGATTTGGGTTTTCTGTCTCCATGTCTGGTAACAATGCCATCGTTGGGGCATCGGGGAAAGAATCTGAAAAAGGAGCTGCCTATATTTTTCATTTTAATGGAACAAACTGGGTAGAGCAGCAAAAACTAATAAGTTCAGATGTCGCAGTGGGTGATGAATTTGGAAAATCAGTCTCTATTTACGGTAGCTATGCTGTGATAGGTGCTAACGCTGATGATGATTATATGGGGGCAGCATACCTTTTTCATTTTGATAACACCAGTGGCAATTGGGTGCAGCTACAAAAATTAACAGCGGGCAACCGTGAACGTGTGGGAGGAGATAATTTTGGAAATAGCGTTGCTATATATGGACTTAATATTATAGTTGGTGCCGCTCAAAAGGATTCCCAAAAAGGGGCAGCTTATACATTTTATTCACCCGACAAAGGAGTTACCTGGGTGGGGCCGCAAAAATTGACACCAGGCAATGGATCCCCTGGATATTTCTTTGGGAATAGCATTTCCATTTCCGGTAATCATGCTTTTATCGGGATGTATGGAGATAATGATTACAGTGGTTCAGTTTATGATTTTTATTTAGATGGTACAAGTTGGACACTTCAACAAAAGTTAATTGCAGGCGATGGTAATAGCAAAAAGGGTTTTGGATCCAGCGTCTCCATTTCAGGAAATACTGCCATTATTGGATCTGTGTCTGCGGGACTAAACAGGGGACTGGGGTCCGCATATATTTTTCATTTTGATGGTACACGTTGGCTACAGCAGCAAAAGATCACAAGACCGGGAGGTAGTGGCGATCCTGAATTCTTTGGATGGTCTTGCAGTGTGGATAATAATGGCCGGTTTGTAATTGGTGCATACGGTGCGATAGGAGGCAACATTGATGGCAGGGGTAAGGCTTTTTTCGGAAAAATAAACGAATAATATTCAAAACATTTTTTCGTGTAACCATTAGCGTTACTTATTACCAATACAAAACATAAAAAATAAGACAAGTATGAAACCAATAGCATGCTTACTCATCGTTTTTCTTATTGCATTTCGTAGCAACGCCCAAAACGTTGGCATTGGTACTGCCAATCCATTAAATAAACTGCATATTGCCGGCGGACTTCGGGTGGATACACTTGCAAATGGTATTGACGCCGGCATCCTGCAACACAACAAAAACGGCGTGGTGTTCAGTTTGAAATTTACCGGTCTGTCAACCGATGTACTTCGGGGTGATGGCACATTTGGCGCCGTAGGATCAGGTGGTTCAGGATGGCTGCTTAGTGGTAATTCTGGAACAGATCCTAATACACAATTTATCGGCACTATTGACAAAACTCCCTTGCGGTTCAGGATCAATAATGCCAATGCAGGTCACCTGGATAGTGCTGGATTCAATACATCATTCGGCTTTCGCACTTTTGATTCTTTAACTACCGGAACCTACAATAGTGCATTGGGTTATAAATCTCTTATCAGTAATACTACCGGAAAATATAATTCAGCTTTGGGGGCAAATGTGCTTCGCTTTAATACTTCAGGTGGGCATAATACCGGTATCGGAAACTTATCGCTTTACAGCAATACAACCGGAAGTGACAATACCGCAATTGGGGATCAATCTATGTCAAATAACACTACCGGTGGATTTAATACTGCTTTAGGAATGCAGTCTCTATATTCAAATACTACCGGTATTAATAATACCTCATTAGGTGCAAGTACATTGGTTTCCAACTCTACCGGAAACGGAAATACTGCTGCAGGTAATTACAGCCTCAGCGGAAATACTACGGGCGGACAAAATACTGCCATCGGGATTTCAGCGATGGAAGCAAACGAAACCGGGAGTAATAACACCGCAACCGGTAATGCAGCTCTACTCAATAATATTTCCGGTTATTCCAATACAGCTATAGGTACCAGTGCTTTGTTTAATAATATTTCAGGAAATAATTTAGTAGCTGTCGGTGATTCGGCAATGTATAATCAGAATGGTGGTGATGGTCTGAATACTGCTATCGGTTCTAAAGCTTTATTCAGCAATACAACCGGTTCTAATATCACTGCATTGGGATATCAGGCAGCCTATTCAAATGCAACTGGTTCATGGTTGACTGCTTTAGGAACAGAAGCATTATACAACAATACTACCGGCGGTTATAATACAGCAGTAGGTTTCAGAACTTTGTATTCCAATACTACAGGAAATTTTAATACAGGCTCAGGGCAGTATGTAATGAATGCTAACACTGAGGGAAGTAATAATTCTGCTTTCGGCACTTATTCACTTCAGAACAATACTACAGGTACCGGTAATACTGTTGCCGGGTATTCTGCTTTTAAGAATAATATCACCGGTTCATATAATATTGCTATTGGCTTAAGTGCGGGTGAGTCTGCCACCGGTGATTATAATACCATCATTGGAAATACGGCAGGAATAAATAACACAGGGAGTTGGGTAACTATTATTGGCACCGATGCCGGTAAAAATAACACGGCAAATGGCAATGTCTTTGTTGGGTCATCCGCCGGAAAAACGAATACAAGCGGCTACTATAATACTTTTTTAGGCGATAACGCAGGCAACTCCAATACAACAGGATTCAGAAATACAATTGTAGGCAGTGAAGGATTATATACAAATTCTACCGGAAGTGACAATGTTGGTTTTGGATCAAGTACATTAAACAAAAATACAACAGGTGTTTCCAATACAGCAATCGGTTCTTTTGCGCTTTTTAGTAATATTACAGGAGGTGCCAATATTGCTGTAGGGCAACAATCCATTTCACAAAACACTTCAGGAAATTACAACACTGCTACCGGCTATTTAGCGCTATACAATAACATTTCAGGTTCTTCCAATACTGCGGTTGGTTACAGGGCAGATGTATCTTCCGGAAATCTCACCAATGCCACTGCCATTGGTAACTATGCGGTGGTCAATGCCAGCAACAAAATTCGCCTGGGAAATTCATCGGTTACAGTTATTGAAGGGCAGGTCCCTTTTACCACACCCTCTGACGGAAGATTCAAAACCAATATCACCGAATCAGTAAAAGGTCTTGACTTTATTTTAAAGCTGCGTCCGGTGGTTTATAATTTCCAGACAGGAAAATTCAATCAGTTTATCCAGACAGGTAAAATATCAGATGCTATATACGCCGGCTATTCCGAATCAGAAAAAATAAGGCATAGTGGTTTCATTGCACAGGAAGTAGAGAGAGTGGCTAATGAGACAGGTTATGATTTTGATGGGGTGATCATGCCTAAGACCGGCAAAGATGCTTACGGACTTTCCTATTCACAATTTGTAGTGCCATTAGTAAAGGCTGTGCAGGAATTAAATGAAAAATCAGAAAAAGAAAATTTGGAATTAAAAAAGGAAAACAAAATACTGAAGGATAAAGTAGATGAACTGGTTAAGAGATTGGAATTATTGGAAAAGAAAATCAAATAGTAAAACCATTAAACTTATCAGGGATGAAGAAAATTTTTCTTACGCTGATCACTTTTTATTCATTCATGAGTGTGCAGGCTCAAAATGTGGGTATTGGTACTACTAATCCTCATGCATCTTCTAAATTGGAAATTACTTCTGACCATGCAGGTCTTTTAATTCCACGACTTACTTCTGTTCAAAGAACCGGTATCAATAGTCCTGCGACAGGGTTGCTGGTTTTTGATACAGACTCTGCAGCCTTTGCCTACTATACGGGTAGTGTATGGCTTTTTCTGAATAGCAAAAATGATAAATCCAATGACTGGAGTACCACAGGTAATGCAGGTACAGGTGCTGATAATTTTATTGGCACTACGGACAAACATCCGCTTCAATTCAGAGTAGCAAATGTGAGGGCAGGTTTTATGGACTCTGTAAGTACAAATACCAGCTTTGGATTTCGTTCGCTAGATTCTATTACAACAGGCATTTACAACACAGCAATAGGGAACAGGGTGCTTGTTTCAAATAAGACAGGTTTTCAAAATACTGCAATAGGCAATGCGGCATTATACTTCAACCAGGGGAACAATAATATAGCCGTAGGAAGCCTGTCTTTACTTGCTAACAAGACGGGAAATAACAACATTGGCATTGGTGTTTCTTCACTAATTAATAATACCTCCGGCTATTCAAATGTAGCAATAGGAATGGGTACCTTGTATAATAATACCGAAGGCCACAACCTGGTGGCTATCGGGGATTCGGCATTATATAATCAGAATGAAGGATACTATAATACTGCTGTGGGTTCAAAAGCATTATACTCCAATACTTCTGGCTACGAGAATACTGCAAATGGGTACCATTCGCTCTACTCCAACACTACTGGATGGTCTAATACTGCAAATGGGTACCAATCGCTTTCATCCAACACCACAGGTAACCTAAACACTGCTTTTGGGTACAATTCGCTCTTATCCAACACCACAGGCCACGGGAACACTGCTAATGGTTCAAATACCCTATATAGTAATACAACCGGGTTGGATAATACCGCTACAGGAATTGGGGCACTTTTTAGCAATACAACCGGTTCATATAATACTGCTAATGGAGCAAATGTACTTTTTAACAACACTACCGGAAGCAACAATACTGCTACTGGTTACATCACGCTTTCAAACAATACAACCGGTGCAAATAATACCGCTATCGGTTACAGTTCATCATCTCACAATAAGGAGGGGTCTGACAATACTGCCATTGGGTACCAGTCCTTAGAAAAAAATACAACCGGTTCATATAATACTGCCACTGGTTCTAATGCTCTCCAAAATAATACTACCGGAACAGCTAATACCACAAATGGTGTTTACTCGTTGGGCGAAAATACTACCGGTATCTATAATACCGCTGTTGGATATTTTGCATTAAGCCTAAATACGACCGGGAATAACAATACTGCAGTTGGCCAGCATGCCCTGGATATAACATTGAGTTCAGATAATAATACCGCAATTGGATATCAGGCAGGTAAGGATGTCAATTATGGATGGAATAACACCCTTATCGGGGCTGCAGCCGGTGGCGCTGCTAATGATTCGTATAATACTATTGCTATTGGGTACCACGCCGTTTCTGTCGCTTCTAATCAGGTAACCATTGGCAACAGCAGTAATAATTCTTATCGTGTATATGCTAACTGGAGCAATATTAGCGATGGCCGCTTCAAAAAAAATGTGCAGGAAAATGTGCCCGGGCTCTCCTTCATCACCAAACTAAGGCCGGTCACGTACAATTTAGCAGCGACTTCATTAGACAAATTCATGCATCGCAATCGCAAGGACTCTCTGAGTGGGCTTTCAACAAAATCACAGAATGAAGGGTTAAAAGAAAAAGAAAAAATCACCTACACAGGTTTTGTAGCGCAAGAAGTGGAAAGCACTGCCAAATCCCTCGGCTACGATTTCAGCGGGATAGACACTCCCAAAAATGAAAATGATACTTATGGCCTTCGCTATGCGGAGTTTGTAGTGCCTTTGGTAAAAGCCGTGCAGGAGCAACAACAAATGATAGAAAAGCAACAAAAACTGATTGACACGCTCACCAAAGAAATACAGATGATCAAAAGCAAAATGAAGTAACCACATTATGATTCCTCAAAAAATCTTAAAAATGAAAAAAGCATTATACCTCCTTGCATTCCTTTGTACAACTACAGCAGTAAAATCACAATTGTATGTACAAGGCGGAACTTTATTTCATGTAGGCGGTACCGTTACCTTACAGGATGAAGATTTTATTCGGGGTCCCGGAGGGGGTGCGGTCATCACATTTGAACCGGGCAGCAATGTACTGTTTACCGGTAATGCCGACAATATCATCAGCGGCTACATAGGTTTTCTGAATCTTGAGATTGCCAAATCCGGTAATCATCAGGTAAGCCTGCAGGATTACAATGAAGAAGTAACCGGACAAATGGTTTTTACATCAGGCTTTTTTAATCTGAATAATAACACACTGATCCTTGGCAGTACCGGTACGCTGATTAATGAAAATGAAAGCAGCCGCGTCATAGGTCCTTCCGGAGGCACCGTAAATGTAAGTATGTCATTGAACCAGCCGAATAATGTGAATCCCGGAAATATTGGCGCTGTAATTACCTCTGCAAAAAACTTAGGTAAAGTAACTATTGACAGAGGATACGTTTATGCATTGGGATTACCATCCAAATCAGTTCAGCGATATTATTCCATCAACTTTGTTGATCCTTCCAAAGACGCAGACCTTGATGCTACACTTCAACTACACTATATGGAGAGTGAACTCAATGGCACTAACGAAGCAAAATTGGCACTTTGGAAATATGATAATGGTACCAGCGCCTGGAAGGAACAGGGTACCACTGAAAATATTACCCGGGATGCAGGTGCCAACTGGGTACAACTTTCGGGCATCAACTCCCTTTCTCCCTGGGCCATTGCAGAGACCTCCTCCCCACTGCCGGTCAAACTCACCTTTTTCAATGTAGTATGCAACCAAAACACTCCGATACTGCAATGGCAAACAGCCTCGGAAACCAATGTGCATTCCTTCGAAATACAAAGAAGCCTCAATAGCAGAGAATGGGCTACCATCGCATCCTTGCCGGCTACTAACCAAAACAATATACTGACCAACTACCAATATACAGATCAGACTGCGGCACAACTCGACAGAGTCTATTACAGAATTGCTTCCCTGGATTTCGACGGCACAAAAAGCTTCTCACCCGTCAGCACTTCAGCCTGCACCGTCAATCAGGACTGGAAGGTATGGCCTAACCCTGTCAGGGAACTCCTTAATATAAGTATTGAAATGCCACAAACAAACAAGGCTACTATTCAACTTATCGACAGCAAGGGCTCCCTGGTGCGCAAGTGGACAAAATATACACAGTCTGGCGTGAACCAAATTACTCTCGACGTACACGATCTGCCCTCCGGAGCCTATCACCTCATGATCACATGGAACGGTGGCAATGATAGAAAGACCACTCACTTTATTAAACGCTAATAACTACCTCAACACGCGATGAAACCACGACCCATGTATAGGTTTGCAATGCTGTCCGATAGAAGTTAAGTGAGATTCCCACTCACTTAACTTCCCTATCATGGAAAGTGAAGTGTAAAAGCGGTCCCCTTCCCTACTTCTGAATAGACACTTAAGGAACCACCATGCAATTTCATTATTTGCCTGCTGAGGCTCAGGCCTATACCACTACCGGTTTTCTTGGTTGTAAAAAATGGAATAAATATTTTATCCAAAACCTCTTTACTCATTCCAGCGCCCGTATCAGATACTTTCAACACCACTTTCCCATTTATATCCTCAGCCGAAAGCGAAATCCTCTTTTCTCCCGAATCTTTTACTGCCTCCATTGAGTTGAGTACCAGATTGATCAGCACCTGCTCAATCAGTGTGCTATCCGCCATCAACAGCATATCCGGCTCTTTAAGTATCATCTCCAGTTCGATTCCCTTTTTGGCCAGTGTGGGATCCATCAGGTTTGAAATATTCTCAAATAAATCCAATACATGAAACTTTTTTATTTCAGGCGCGGCAATTTTATTCAGGCTTCGATACGTTTCAGCAAACCGTAAAAGGCTCTCACTCCTGCTCTTTATAGTATTTACTCCCACTACCAAATCCTCATATCCATCTATACCTGAAATCGCCGCTCCCTCAGCATCCTTTCTTAATATTTGCTGTAAGGTACCTGCAAGCGAAGATATAGGCGCCACACTATTCATAATCTCATGGGTCATCACCCTTAGCAGTTTTCTCCAGGCTTCGCTTTCTGTTTCATCAACTGCACTACTGATATTCTGCACTCCCAATAAAATAAATCTTTTGTCACCTGTCTTAAAAGCAGTTGCGGAAAGCAGTATTTTATAGGTATCCGGGCCAAAATAAAGGTTGCTCATCTTGCTTTCGCCAGGGCTCAGCCGCATGATGTCATCATACAATTCCTTATGCCTCATTTCCAATCCGGAGATGGTTTTCAGATAAGGCACTCTGAGAATTTGCTTTAAAGAATTGTTGAACCAGATTATCTCTCCTGTATCCGGATCGTAAGAGAGGATACCTGTATTCACCATTTCGAGTGTCTTCTGAAGATATTGATACTGCATCTCCCTTTCTTTCCCGGTCTCTCTGAAAGTATCATACAGTTCATTAAACCCCAGTCTGAAGGGAAGCATTTCAGCAGGTGACTTCTTAATACTGAAATGGCGTGAGAAATCTTTGAAACGAATGGAGTCCACAAATCCTGCAAATTCATCGTATATTCTTCGTTGCTTCCTGAATATACGATACACCTGAATCAGAGTCAGGGGAATCATAAACACAATCCATCCGGGCTCATGCATGATTACCCCATAGGCTGCCCCAATAAGAAACAGACTCAGCAGACAAATATCAAACAACAATTTTGTTGCTACTTTTCTGGTCATAGCCCGAGGATTGGCATGTTAGATTTCGTATTTATTCAAACGGCGGTATAACGCAGTCCTTGTAAGACCCAGCTCTTTTGCCGCGCGGCTGATATTCCCATTATGTTTATCAATCACCTTCAGGATTGTATTCCTTTCCACAGCCTGGAGGTTGGTATGTGTAGCTTCTTCATTTTCTGTAACCTGTGGTGCACCCTCTATCGGAGAGAAAATAATGTCATCAGCGGTCAATTGATTTCCCTCACTCATAATTACCGCTCTTTCCATAGCGTATTGTAGTTCGCGCACGTTTCCCGGATAATGATACCTGTTAATCTTATCAATCGCTTTATCATCCAGTTGCGGTGTACTCTTCAGGTATTTTCGTGCATATTCATCCAGGAACTTTCGGGCCAGTAAAAGAATATCTGTTCCCCGTTTCCGAAGGGGCGGCATCATGATTTCCACTGTATTTATTCGGTATATCAGATCTTTCCGGAATTTACTTTCATCAGCCAGTACAGACATCGGTACATTGGTAGCACAAATTAACCTGATGTCAATTGCAACCGGTGTATTTGTTCCCAGCCTTATTACCTGACGATTTTGCAATACACTGAGCAGCTTGGCTTGCTGCTGAAGTGTGATGTTCCCAATTTCATCCAGAAATAAGGTGCCGCCCTGGGCAGCTTCAAACCTGCCGGCCCTGTCTTCGACTGCTCCGGTGAATGCCCCTTTCTTATGGCCAAACAATTCACTCTCAAAAAGTGTTTCGGTAAGTGCGCCTACATCTACTTTAATGAAAGGTTTTTTGGCTCTTAGCGATTGCTGATGAATGGCTCTTGCTATCAAATCTTTCCCTGTACCATTCTCTCCAAGTATCAGAATATTGGCATCTGTGGGCGCAATCTTCCTGACTTTAAAAAATACATCCTGCATTACTTCTGATTCCCCAGCTATCTCATCAAACAAACCTGAACGGTTTATTGTTGCCGGAGAAGATGTGCCTGATACCTGATCTTTTAATAGCTCTTTAATGGTGTCGAGCAGCCTTTCATTGTGCCAGGGTTTTACCATAAAATCGGAGGCGCCTTCTTTAAGCGCTCTGACAGCAAGATCTATATCTCCATAGGCCGTAATCATTATCACGCGAGCAGTACATCCAAACTCTCGCAGCTTTCTGAGCCAATACAGTCCTTCATTGCCCGTGTGGATTGCGCTTTTGAAATTCATATCAAGCAATACCAAATCGAACGATTGCTGCGAAAGTAGCCCCCTCAGATTCTCCGGATTTTTTTCTGTGGTAACAGACTTCGCTTCTCCTTTTAGTAATAGTCTTACTGCGGTAAGAATATCCGGATCGTCATCTACCACCAATACAGATGCGTTTTTTAAAACCATTTTTTACGTTTTGTTCTTATGACAAAATGAGTATCACAAAATAAAGCCAACTTTTCAAAAACATCCGCCTGAGACTCCTAAATATAGGCAGGATAGCGGTATTGCCTGCCCTGCCAGGGGTTTAAAATTTTTCAGTCTTGCGTGGGATACAATACAAGGAATAGTACACTGTTTCAAAATCGTACACCTGTTATTCTAATATCGTACACACGCTTTTTCCTTCGATTTTCTTTTTCACTGATTATCAGCCAATTATGTTTTGGCACTTTCTTGTTACACTAATTGGCATGGGTCAACCGGCCATAAACAAAATTATTAAACAATATAAAAAGTAACTACAATGAACAACAATTTGAACACAATAGCTCCTGAAGTTAAGAAATCAGAGAACTATAAAACAGAAGAAAGTATCCTTAAGGCAGAAATGACACAATCTGTCGGCAGAAACATCAGATTCACCTCTGCCCAATTATGGAACATACAAAAACAAAGGAAGGAGATTTCCTACAGAAGATTTATTTAATAACCTACTCAACCGTAACCGTCATGAAAAAAGAAATGAACAAGCGATTTGCAGAATATACTATCCCGTCCACCGATCTTTCGGAACCTGGCAGGAGAAGTGAAAGGAAGAAAACTTTTACCGCAGCAGAATTATGGTTTATTCAAAAGCAAAAAAGAGGCTTTGCGTCCAGAGTAGCCATCTTCTGATGACAGAGGGAATATGCAGGATATTTGAACAGGGAATTCCAACCTTCCCGGCAGTTGTATCATTTGCGAACCACTTATGTATCAAAAACGGACACAATACAAAGTATATAGCACGTAACAGTCTAATAATCAGGATGGTATAAAGTGGCACACATTTGTTACCTCTAAATGTTGCTTACCCAAAAAGTAAAGTAGAAAATGGACAGAATAATTGAAAAAAAGAAATGGAACAGGAAACGAATTCTGAGTATTACCGGAGTAGCAGCGCTGATAATTCTCATTGTGGCAAGCTTCTACTTTACGTCAGGCAAGAGTAAACTCAATGTAGATCCCGAAAGGATTACTGTAGGAGAAGTAAAACAGGGCAACTTCAAGGAGTTTATTCCTGTGAATGGGATTGTACTCCCTAAAACCACTATTTATCTCGATGCAATTGAAGGAGGACGGGTAGAAGAAAAATTTGTGGAAGATGGTGCCATTATGAAAAAAGGACAACCCATATTAAGGCTTTCGAATACAGACTTGCAATTGGGACTGGTGACTCAGCAAACCAATGTGTACAACCTGCTGACTCAAATGCAGATATCCAAGAATGCCGCACAACAAAATACCGTGTCAAAACTCAACCAGTTAGCCGATGTGGAAAGCGAATTCAGGGAAGCAGAAAGATTGTATAACCTGAACAAGAAGCTCTATGAACAAAAAGCCATCGGACTACAGGAGTTTGAAAAAACCAGAAATAATTATGACTATCTGACCCAGAAAAGAAAACTAAGTAAACAGATACTGGCACAGGACTCTGTCAGCAATCTACAACAGGTGCAGCAGGCTCAGCAATCATTTGAAGGAAGCCAGAATGCACTGAAGGTAATGAGACAAAAGGTAGAAGACCTGATAGTGAGAGCACCGATTGACGGTCAGCTTACCTCACTGGATGCAGAAGTAGGACAGTCGAAAAACAAAGGAGAAAGGTTAGGACAAATTGATGTGCTGGACGGATATAAAGTAAGGGTGGACATTGACGAGCATTATATTTCAAGGATTTATCCGGGCCTTAACGGTGAGTTCGAATTCAATAATAAGACCTACAGGCTCACCATCAAAAAGATCTACGACCAGGTTGCCAACGGAAGGTTCCAAGTGGACATGGAGTTTTCAGATAGTGTTCCGGAAGGGATCAGAAGGGGTCAGTCTCTGCAAATCAGGTTATCACTGAGTGATGCGGCAACCGCCCTGCTGTTACCTAAAGGAGGATTCTATCAGCAAACCGGAGGCAACTGGATATTTAAACTTAGTAAAGACGGCGCAAAAGCATATAGAGTGGATATTCAACTGGGGCGACAAAATCCGGATTACTTTGAAGTACTCTCAGGACTGCAACCGGGCGACAGAGTCATTACAAGCAGTTATGAAAACTTTGGAGACGTGGGCGAGCTAATATTGAAATAATCCTGAAGCGCAGGCAGGATGCCGGTTCGTGAAGATTGATAGTTCTTTGGTTAGCAACAATCCTTTTCGAAAGTAAGCAGGTTGTATTCAGACTATCTGCTTCACATTTCTGTACTTTAAGAAAATACCAAACAAGAAAGTAAACAATACCAAATAATCACTAAACACTAAAAGCCTGTGGGGCTACTAAACAAAAAACAAAACAAATGATCAAAATTACCGACTTAGAAAAAGTATATAGAACAGAAGACGTGGAGACAGTGGCTCTTAACAAACTATCTCTCAGTGTAAAAACAGGAGAGTTTGTAGCGGTGATGGGCCCCTCCGGATGCGGCAAATCTACCCTGCTGAACATACTGGGATTACTGGACGAGCCCGATTCAGGAAGTTTTCTGTTTAATGGCCAGGAAGTGGCACACTTCAAAGAGCGCCAGAGAGCAGACTTGCGTAAGAAAAATATTGGGTTTGTGTTTCAGAGCTTTAACCTAATCGATGAGCTGACTGTTTTTGAAAATGTAGAATTACCCCTGATTTATCTGGGAGTGAAGGCTACAGACAGGAAGGGAAGAGTCGAAGAGGTGCTACAGAAAATGCAAATTATGCACAGACGCAATCACTATCCTCAGCAACTTTCGGGCGGTCAACAACAAAGGGTAGCCGTGGCCAGGGCTGTTATTAATAAACCCAAACTGATTCTGGCAGACGAACCTACCGGTAATCTGGACTCCACAAACGGTGGTGAAGTAATGGAACTATTAACCGACCTGAATGAGCAGGGAACTACCATCGTAATGGTTACGCACAGTGAACATGATGCACGGTTCAGTCACCGTATTATACGTATGCTGGATGGGCAGACGGTAACAGAAAATATTTTGATCTAAGAGGATTGTATTGGGGGTATCAAGATGAATGGCTTTTTGCCACGAAGACTCAAAGACACAAAGGGGCACAAGGATGAAATAATAAAAAAGCTTAGTGATAGGTAGTGACTTAGCACCTTAGTAGCTAAACGATAAATGATATAAGCAAACCCCAAAAAACAAGAACACAACCAGGAGAATCGCACCAAGACACAAAGGTTTCAAGGTTTTACTTTGTGCCTCTTGGTGACCTGGTGAGAGAAAAGTAACCAAATGTTATTTGCCACAAAGGCTCGAAGACACGAAGGGGCACAAAGAAGAAATGATAAAGAACATCAGTGCTACGATAGCTATCTGGATAGTGCCTTAGTGGCTCAGTGGTAGAAATAACAGAACAATTGCATTTTGCCACAAAGACACAAAGACCCGAAGCTTCACAAAAAAAGGGCTTTGTGTTACTTAGTGTCCTGGTGTCTTAGTGGCTAAAAAAAAATATAAAAGTTTGAAAGAGAAAAATAGCTGCTACGATGACTCAAAGACCCGAGGCTTCACAAAGAAAGGGCTTTGTGATACTTAGTGTCCTGGTGTCTTAGTGGCTAAAAAAAAGAAAATATGTTTCGCAACTACCTTATAACGGCAATTCGCAACCTGAAGAAAAGTTTTTCCTTCAGCATCTTAAATATTTCCGGGTTAGCCATCGGCATCGCCTGTGCCGGGCTTATCTTCTTATGGGTAAAAGATGAACTCACCTTCAACGACTATTTCAACAATAAAGAAAATATTTATAAGATTCTGAACAGCCAGACATACGATGGCAACACATTTGTCTTTAATTCTACCCCCGGGCCTCTTTCAGCAGGTATCAGAGAGGAAGTTCCCGGAATAAAAAACACATCAAGGGCCAGTTGGAAAATGACCAAGCCTTTCACCAAAGGCGACAACTCCATCAATGCGGAAGGCATGTTTGTGGACCCTTCGTTTCTGCAAATATTCCGATTACAGTTTGTAGAAGGAAGTCCTGCAAGTGCGCTCAGTGACCTGAAAAGTGTGGTTCTCACAGAAAAAATGGCAAAGAACCTCTTTGGCAATGAAAACCCACTGGGCAAGGAATTACGGACTGAGAAAAATGAATTATTTAAGGTAACGGGTATCATTAAAGACATCCCCAAAAACACTTCATTCTCATTTCAGTGGCTGGCGCCGTTTCAGAACTTTGAAAATGAAAATGAGTGGCTGAAACAATGGGGCAATAATGGTGTACTGACCTTTGTAGAAGTTGCACCCGGAGCTAACATCAAAAATATGAATACCCAGCTCTACGATTTTCTGAAATCCAAAGGGCCTAATTATATTTCCAAATTCTCCATTTATCCTATGTCACGCTGGCGCCTGTACGACCAGTTTGACAACGGCAAAGAGATAGAAGGAAGCATCAAATATGTAAGACTGTTCAGCATCATCGCATGGATCATTCTGATCATCGCCTGCATCAACTTTATGAATCTTTCCACAGCGCGTTCCGAAAAACGTGCCCGCGAAGTAGGCGTAAGAAAAGTATTGGGCGCCGGAAAAGGAAGTCTGCGATTTCAGTTTCTTTCTGAATCCACCCTCATGGCATTTATGGCTACCCTCTTTGCAATTATCGTAATTATCCTGACTCTCCCCTCTTTCAACATTCTTGTGCAGAAGCAGCTGACATTGTTTGCCACAGACTGGACTAATTGGGCAGCGTTTATTTCTTTTGCAATCATCTGTGGTCTTCTGGCCGGCAGCTACCCTTCTTTTTACCTGGCTTCTTTCAATCCGGTAACTGTACTGAAAGGCACGAAGATGAAAGAGAGGGGTGCCGGATTTATCAGAAGGGGATTAGTGGTGCTTCAATTTTCAGTTTCTATTTTTCTGATTATCGCTACCATCGTCATTTACCAGCAAATACAACATCTGAAAGACCGCGATTTGGGTTTTAATAAAAGCGACCTGGTATATATGCCCTTACAGGGAAATATGAAAGAAAGTTTTCCGGCAATCAAAAATGAACTGATGCAAACCGGAGTCGTGGCCGATGCGGGAATCGGCAGCAATGCTGTGCTGAATTATGGTTCTAATACCGGGGATTTCACCTGGAAGGGAAAAGATCCGAACAAACAGATACTCATTACAATTTCTTTTGTCAACTCCTCATACATTCCCACAGTAGGATACCAATTGAAAGAGGGAAGGAATTTTTATGAAAACTCAGCAGCCGACAGCACCAATATTATTATTAATGAAACGCTGGCCAGGATGCTGAATACAAAAGAAGTGCTGGGTTCACAAATCTATCGTGATGAATCAGAACCATTAACAGTGGTGGGAGTAGTAAAAGACTTTGTGTATAACGACTTTGATGCCAGCCCGGCACCTCTTATCTTTTTCAGTGACCCGTCCGAAGCTGCTACGATGGTGGTACGGATCAATGCAAATCAGCCTATTCAAAAAGCGGTGAATGATATCACTTCGGTAATACGAAAAATGAATCCGGGATATCCGGCTGAAGTGCAATTCATTGACACTGATTTTGACAATTTCTTTGAAACAGAATCCCTCATTGGCAAATTGGCCGGAATATTCTCAGTACTGGCTATCGTTATTTCCTGCCTTGGGCTATTAGGCCTATCCGCCTACACTGCCGAAAGAAGAACCAAAGAAATTGGTATCAGAAAAGTATTGGGAGCCAGCACAGGAAAATTGGCTACCCTGCTCAGCAAAGATTTTTTGAAATTGGTAGGCATCTCATGCTTAGTAGCCTTCCCACTTGCCTGGTGGATAATGAATAATTATTGGCTGAATGAATACGATTACAGAATTACCATATCGTGGACAATATTTTTTGCCGCAGGTGCTCTGGCAATCCTTATCGCCTTGCTGACGGTGAGTTTTCAGGCTGTAAAAACAGCAGTGGCCAACCCGGTGAAGGCGCTGAAGGAGGAATGAGGAGGGGGAATTGTGCTTCTGATAGCAATGGAGAGAGTTGTGGGGTGTGAGTTGTGGGGTGTGGGTGTGTGTTGTAAGTGAAAAATTGTTATTGGTAAAAGAGGAAGAAGCGCGCTTCTTTACCAAAGAAAATCATAAGTTCTTTTTTACAACTCAGCACACATCATTAATTGGTAATACTAAAAAATATTGAAACAATATGCTTAAGAATTATTTTAAATCCGCATGGCGGAATCTGATGAAGAATAAAGCGTTTTCGCTGATTAATATTCTTGGATTAACCATTGGCATTACTGTATGCATGATGATATTCGTGTTTATCATGAATGAATTCAGCATGGATAATTTCCATAAAAACGGTAATAATATCTACCGTGTCATGCGAAACTTTAAGCATGATGGAAAGTCTTCAGCAGTAGCTTATTTATCGGGCCCTTATGCTCCAGCCTTACTGAATGATTATAAGGGAGAAATAAAGAAGGCAGTACGCGTCATTCAAAATGACAATCTTGTAACAGTGGGCGAACGCGCCTTTCATGAAAAAAAAGTTCTTGATGTGGATTCCGGATTCTTTGACCTGTTTACTTTTCCACTGACTTATGGTAATCCATCTGATGTACTGAAAAACCCGGGGAGTGTAGTGCTGACGGAGACAACTGCAAAAAAGTATTTCGGCAGTGCACAGGATGCTATGGGAAAAGTGATCACGTTTGATAAGAAACTTCCCTTAAAAGTTACCGGTATTGCCAGAGATGTGCCTTCCAATTCTCATCTCACCTTTGATATGGTTGTTCCCTTAGATAATTATAAGGATGAACAAATCATGAATAGATGGCTTAGCAATGGCCTTTACACATACATAGAACTGGATGCACACACTACGCAGGCTCAATTAGAAAAACAGTTTCCTGCATTTATGGAAAAATATATGGGGAGTGATATGAGAAAATATGGTTTTGACTTTTCTCTTTCACTCACACCCATAAAAGATATCTATTTTGAAAACTCAGTATTTGACGGCGTAAAACACGGAGATAAAACAATCGTATATATTTTCCTTTCTATAGCCATACTCATACTCCTGATTGCCTGTATCAACTTTATGAACCTTTCCACCATACGTGCAGTGGATCGTTCAAGAGAGGTGGGGCTGAGAAAAGTATTGGGAGCATTACGTGAGAGTCTCATCTGGCAATTTATAGGTGAATCCGTTTTGCTGGTTATTATTTCGTGTGCAATCGCTGTCGCCTTACTAACATTGGTAATGCCCTGGTACAACCAGTTCCTTGGTTACTCACTGGTTGTTTCGTGGGCTTCATGGCCAATATGGTTTTTCTTGGCAGGTACTATTGTAGTAGTAGGCCTTTTAGCAGGTAGTTATCCTGCATTTGTACTGTCAGCATTTTCACCCATACAGGCTTTAAAAGGTAAGCTCAAGATGGGTAAAGGAGGAGCCACACTCAGACAGGTATTGGTAGTAGTACAATTCAGCATTTCTGTTTTTCTGATTGTAGGAACCATTGTTATAACCCGGCAAATGAATTACGTAAAAAATAAACAGTTGGGTTATAATAAAGAACAGACCCTAATAGTACCAATTGACAATCATGAAATTTTCAAGAACATGAATTCCTTTAAGGCCGACCTGCAAAACCAAAGTGGTATTCAGTCGGTTTCATTAATGTCTGGTGCGCCGGGCGGCTTTTTTGATATGTACACATTTGATGTTGAGAGCCATAGCGAAAAAATGAATGCCAATACTGAATTCGCAGACTTTGATTTTGTAAAAACGCTGGGATTAAAAATTATCGCCGGAAGAGACCTCTCCTCAAAATTCCCAACCGACAGTACCGATGCGGTTTTGATAAATAAAACTGCCGCTGCAAAGTTTGGTTGGACACCGGATCAGGCCATTGGTAAATGGATACAAAATACAGCACGGGATTCGGCCAGACGGTATGTGGTAGGTGTAGTGGCTGATTTCAATTTTCAATCACTAAAAGAAAATATCAATGCCTTGGTAATATCGCCCGCGATGGACAGGCGGGTAGTATTGGTAAAACTTCAGGCCGGAGAAATACAATCAGGACTTGGTATTGTGAAGAAAGAATATGAGGAAGCTGCTCCGGGATATCCTTTAGAATATAAATTTTTGGATAATCAGTTTGACGAAATGTATAAGAAAGATATACGTCAACAAACTATATTATCCGTATTTGCCATACTGGCCATTATTGTGGCGTGCCTGGGTTTGTTTGGCCTCGCATCGTTTTCCGCTACAAAAAGATTCAAGGAGATTGGGGTAAGAAAAGTGCTGGGCTCATCCGTTCAGGGCATTGTTTTGTTATTGACCAAAGATTTATTGAAACCCGTGATCATTGCAACCTGTATTGCAATGCCAATTGGTTATTGGGCAATGAACAAGTGGTTGCAAAATTTTGCATACAAAATATCTGTGAATGGGTGGGTGTTTGTGTGGGCAGCACTAATTACTTTTTTGATAGCGCTGCTAACAGTGAGCTTGAAAGCCGTACAAGCAGCAAGAGCTAATCCGGTGAAGAGTTTGAGGACGGAATGATGGTTGTTGTGGGTTGTGGGTGTTGGGTGGTGAAATAAAAATTGTTATTGGTAAAAGAGGAAAAGCGTGCTTCAATCGCGAAGTGAACTTAAAAGTTTTTTCTTCAGCTCAGCACGCAGCGTCAATTGGTGACACAAAAAAATATTGAAGCACAATGCTTAGAAATTATTTTAAATACGCATGGCGAAATATCTGGAAGAATAAGTTCTTTTCCCTGATAAATATTTTAGGGCTGGGATTGGCTATTCCATTTGCTTTATTGAGCATTATTCAGGTGCAGAGCGCTTATGAATCAGATAACTTTCATCCGTATCCGGGGCGTACCTATAGAATCAATACCGATGTTAAAGATAATGGTGGCAACATTACGAAGTACGCTCTGTCGCCCGAATACCTTGCAGAAGACTTACGAGCTAATTATCCTGCCATTCAAAAGGCAACTTATACCGTCCGCGAATATGGGTGGGAGTTAAGCGACAGGCTTAAAACTCTTTCTGTGAATACGTTATTTGTGGAACCAGAGTTTTTTGACATGTTTGGTTTCCATTTTATTTCAGGCTCACGACCTGTAGAACCCAACAGCATTGCTATTACAAAAGAGAAAGCGGAAGCTTTTTTTGGGAAAGATGATGTAACAGGAATGGTTTTATCTCATCCGGAATATGGCGACTTTGTTATTTCCGGCGTACTGGCTCCCTTTAAACGAAATACCGTATTCAGGACGGATGTGATGGCATCAATGGCTACCTGGAGAAAACATCATCCCAATTCACTTCCATCTGCTTTAAATGGATACACATTTACCCTGATGCGCCCCAACACCACAGCAAAACAATTGGAAACCGCATTAAAAAGTGAAGAAGTAAAGATAAATGAAGCGCTTGCTTCCAATGCAAAGAAAGAAACACTTTCATTTCACAAACAGGGCATTGAAGATATTGCACCTGCCGTTGAGAAACTTGAAGGAAACTCCTATGTAGATTCTGTAAGTGACCTTGCCGTGAACTTTGCCTTTGCTTTAGGCGTTCTGATACTTGCTGCATTTAATTATATTAATCTCACCCTCGCCCGCTCCATCAATCGTGCAAAAGAAGTGGGCTTACGCAAAACAGTAGGTGCTCTACGATACCAACTAATTTCTCAATTTATATACGAAGCAGTATTGATGACCTTATTATCGCTTGCTGCAGGATATATCATTCTTCAACTCTTAAAACGCTTTAGCTATGTGAACTGGTTTGCATGGGAGGTAGATAATCAGGCCATTCTGTGGATAGCATTTATTTTATTTACTATCCTCATCGGAATATTAGCCGGGTTTATTCCTGCAAAAGTTTTGTCTGCATTTAAGCCGGTAAATGTCCTGAAAGGGAATATTGCACCGTCAGCGATAGGGAAAACAGGATTACGCAATGCGCTTGTAGTCATTCAATTTGTGGCATCAGCCTGTTTCATTTTTGCACTAATGACTGTGTTCAATCAATTCAACTACATGGCTACCGACAATACAAACTTTAACCGCAATAATATTTACAATATTGCTGTCTCCGATAAACTGCCATTATTAAAACACGACATTCTTGAAAACAAAAATGTGAAACAGGTAGGCTTTGTATCCATCCCATTTGGAGGTAACTCAGCAAAGGCGAATATTAAAAAGGATAATCTGAGTACAGACATATCTGCTAATTATTATGCCGCAGATGCAGCTTTTGTTAGCAATATGCACCTGCCCATAGTAGCCGGGCGAAACCTGTTTCCGTCTTCCGGCGATTCTGCATCAGCTTTCGTGTTGGTGAACGAACAGTTGCTTTCATCATTAGGGATTAACCGGCCCCATGATGGAATTGGTAAAACCTTTATTTTAAATAGTCAGCAGACGGTAAGTATTATAGGTGTATTGCCCAATTTTTGCTACGACAACTATCAGTTTGCGGCATCACCCCTTATTATTCAATACAATCCATCGCAGTTTCATGTGATGAGTATTCAGGCAAAAAATGATGTGGACCAGGCAGTTTTTAAGTCCGAAATGCTGGGTGTATGGAGGCGATATTTTCCTCACGATGAGATGAGTTTCTCTAACTACAAAAAAGATTTGCACGATCGCTACTCTATCGGAGGAATGGATTTTATGGGGATGTTTTGTGCTGCTGTACTAATAATAGCATTGATGGGACTCTTGGGAATAATTACCTATCATACTGAAAGCAGAATCAAGGAAGTGGGCATCCGTAAAGTGTTAGGTGCTTCTATATTTCAAATTATTAGGGAACTGTCCGCAGGTTTCGTAAAGCTTACTATACTATCTGCCTTGATTGCACTTCCGCTCGGATATAGTATCAGCTATTTTTTTGTGAAGCTATTTGCCTATAGCGATGGGGTAAATGTGGTATCACTAGCGTTGCTGTTTACAGGTATATTTTCTATTGCGCTGTTAATTATTGTGTATAAATCTATTAGTGCTGCAATTGCCAACCCTGTGAAGAGTTTGAGGACGGAGTGAGTAATTTATAATTGATAATTCGTAATTGAATAACCATGTTTAAGAATTATTTTAAAATCGCCATCAGGAATCTTTGGAAAAGCAAAGGATTTACTCTTATCAATATCGCCGGCCTGGCCATAGGCCTATCGTGTTTTATCCTCATTGCCCTGTATGTGGTAAATGAATTGGGTTATGACCGTTTTTATCCCAATGCGGAGCGGATATATCGTGTAGATGCTGACATAAAATTTGGAGGAAACGAATTGAGACTATGTGTTAGCAGCGACCCAATGGGCGCCACCTTAAAGAAAGATTATCCTCAGGTAGAAGATTACACCCGTATTTATGCAAGTGAAGGAAGCAAAATCGTCAGGAAAGGAAATGATTATATTAATGAAGAAAAAATTGTTTACGCAGATTCTACTTTCTTCAATCTTTTTCCTCAAAAAGTCCTATCAGGCGAAACCCAAACAGCTTTGTTTGAGCCCAACACTGTGGTAATTTCTGAAACAGCGGCAAAAAAATATTTTTCAACCACTGATGCTTCGGGTAAAACAATTGAGATTGATAAAAAACCTTTTAAAGTCACTGCTGTAATAAAAGATATGCCACGCAATTCGCATTTTCATTTTGACTTTATCATGTCTATGAAGAATGTGGATTATCAATGGAATAGCTTTCTCAGCCACAATTTCCATACTTACATTTTATTGAGGCCGGGCACCGACTATCATGCTTTTGAAAAAAACTTTACCCAGGTACTGGAACAACACGTATTTCCACAGGCAAGCCAGCTCATATCGGGTCTTACTACTATGGACGAATTCAGGAAAGCAGGTAATATGCTGAATTATTCACTGATGCCACTCACAAAAATTCATTTATACAGCCAGCGCTACCCGGAACTGGAAGCGAATGGTAACATTCAGCACGTCTATATTTTTAGTGCCGTCGCATTATTCATCTTACTGATTGCCTGCATCAATTTTATGAATCTATCCACAGCACGCAGTGTGAGTCGTGCCAAGGAGGTAGGCATCCGGAAAGTACTTGGTACCAGGAGAAAAAATCTGATATCCCAATTCCTTTCTGAATCCACATTGATGGCGCTCATTTCTTTGACACTCGCTATTGTTATTACCTATTTTGTTTTACCTGCATTTAATGATATCGCAGCTAAGTCTATGAGCATTAGCAGCATTTTCAATCCCACATTTTTACCCTTCCTCATTGCACTGCCATTTATCGTCGGGTTATTAGCAGGACTGTATCCTGCATTTTTCCTGTCAAAATTCAAACCGGTATCTGTATTAAAAGGAAAGACCAATGCAGGATTTAAGAAAAATACGTTGCGCAGCGGATTGGTGGTTTTTCAGTTTTTCACTTCCATTGTATTGATCATTGGAACCATAATAATATACAAGCAACTACATTATATTCAAACGACCAACCTCGGCTTCAACAAGAACGAGGTACTGATCATTGACGGCGCATGGGCATTGAATAAAAATGATGAGATATTTAAAAATGAAGTGTTGAAACTGCCGGGTGTGGAAAGCGCCACTATGAGCGGATATATTCCGGTAAACTCCTCCAGAAGTGATAACACCTACTCCAGAGATGCTACCATGAATCAAAAAAATGCATTATCCATGCAAACATGGAAGGTGGATTATGACTACATCGCCACAATGGGAATGCAGATTATCAAAGGAAGAAACTTTTCAAAAGACTTTAGCACTGATTCATCTGCTGTTATTCTAAATGAAACAGCAGTAAAGGTCTTAGGATTTGACAACCCGATTGGAAATAAAATTTATCAAAACTTTCCAGGCGGGGCCGGTTCTGTGATGAAGGTCTATACCATTATTGGAGTTGTAAAAGATTTTCATTTTGAATCCTTACGTAATAACATTTATCCGCTGGGATTGTTTCTGGAACATAATAACACTATTATGTCATTTAGGCTAAGCACAGCCGAAGTAAAACCATTAATAGCACAAATTAAAAATAAATGGATAGCGTTGGCGCCGGGTATGCCTTTCAGTTACCGGTTTATGGATGAAGCATTCAACAATATGTACCGTTCCGAGCAGCAGGTAGAAAAAATTTCAATCACATTTGCCATCCTGGCAATTCTTATAGCCTGCCTTGGATTATTTGGATTGGTCACCTATATGGCGGAGCAACGCACAAAGGAAATCGGTATCAGAAAAGTATTAGGAGCCAGTGTAGGCCAGGTTATAGGAATGCTTTCATTAGATTTCTTAAAACTTGTATTGATTGCATCGCTTATTGCTTTTCCGGTTGCCTGGTGGGTGATGCATCGGTGGCTGAATGACTTTGCCTATCGGATAAAGATTGACTGGTGGGTGTTTTTGATAGCCGGGGTTATTGCTTTACTTATAGCATTGACAACCGTAAGCGTTCAGGCAATCAAAGCAGCGATGGCTAATCCGGTGAAGAGTTTGAGGACAGAGTGAGGAGAGTTGATAGTTGTGGTGTGTGTGTGGTGGGTTGTTTGTGGTAGGTTGTGCGTTGTGGGTGGTGAGAGTGAGAGAGGTGAGAATAGATTGATGGGGATTTTGGAGATTGGTTAAGATTGATGGAGATTGTTATAGATTGATGTGGTGTGATGAACAGAATTAAATCCTTTGTGACCCTTTGTGTCTTTGTGCCTTCGTGGCATAAAGTAACCAGAGCACAGAGGAGTAATGAAGAGCAGAGGGTATTGAGAAATAATAGTGGATGGCAAAAGATTTTAACTCAATGATAATTTAATCAAAATTTCATGTCTAAAAAATCACTTGCATTAACAATGGGTACTTCTCTGAAAGGATGCAGTACAAGCAGATCACTATCACCGGTGATAATGCAGGAGGCTTTGGCTGCTACAGCAAGTTCAAGGAATTTATTGTCTTTGGGATCGCGGCAGGCGGTGATTGTTTCTTTAGTGAAAAAATATTCTGCATTTAAAGTGATACGACCTATTGTCCTCCATTTCTCTTCATCGTTTAAGAAGTACCTGTCAAATTTTTTTCTGAATAATACCTCAATAAATTCATTCATTGTGGCATTTGAGAAGGTTAGTTTTCCCAGGATGATTGCTCTGTCCAATGCTTTGGCAGTAGTGGTTCCACCTATCAGAGATGCACTGACCAAACCGTTTGTGTCAAAAACGAAAAGACTACTCATCCTTCAGGATTTCCTCAAGAATTTCTTCTGTCAATCCACGTTCTTTCATTGTACTGCGAAGTCCTTCCAGATACTTCAAAAATTCTTCTTTGGAATCTGTAAGCTCCTTTGCAAGAATAATATTCACTTGTTGAGAAACCTTATCCCTTCTCTGCTGGGAAGTGTACCGCCATCTCCTGGCAATATCCTCATCTACTTCAATAACTATCCGTTCCATTTTTATAGATTTTATTGCTTCCCAAATCTACAAAATATTGAAAAGAAAGAACAGTGCCTGATTTATAACTTCTGATTAAAACTAATTATTAAAAATGTTTAGAAATTATTTCAAAATAGTATGGCGACAGGCAAAGGCAAACAAATCATACACCGCAATTAGTATGATAAGCCTGGTACTTGGGATCACCATTTTTGGTTTGATTCTTATCTGGGTGAATCACGAATTAAGTTATGATAAACAATTTAAGGACAGCGACAGGATTGCCAGGGTAGAAACCAGTTTTACTGCACCTGACGGGTCAATCAGTCATTTGCAAACCGTTGGCTGGCCCGTTTCAAACGTTCTGAAAACAGCATATCCTGAAATAGAAGACGTCACCGAAATGCGCGACTGGCAACCGGATATAAAATTCAATGAAACACATTTTTTTCAGGACGCTTTGTTTGCCGATAATGAATTCCTGAAAATATTTTCCTACCAGTTGTCGGAAGGAAATCGTACTACAGCCCTGTCTGAGCCATTCAGTGTAATCATCAGTCAGGAAATGAAAAAGAAATTTTTCAATAATGGTCAGAATGTAGTTGGTAAAATTCTGATGATAAATGATTCCATTCCTTACAAGATTACCGGTGTTTTCAAAGATCTGTCTGCTCCTTCTCATTTAAAATTTGACATGATTGGATCGTTGAGTACGGTTTGCGCTGAAGATCCACAGGGCTGCAAAGCAGATTACGAATCCGGCTGGCTGGATATCAATATGTATAATTATGTGAAGCTGAAGAAAAATGTAAATCCTGAAGTTGTCTCTTCAAAAATCAGAAACCTGGTTGCGGTAAACGGCGGAAAAGAAATAGAGAAAACCGGAATCATTCCTTATCTGAAACTGGCTCCGCTTAAGGATATTTATCTCAAATCAGACATGCCTACCGGTTCTGGAAATATAGGAAGTATTAAAACAGTGTATCTGTTTTCATTAATCGGCCTATTTATTTTGATTATAGCCTGTTTGAATTTTATCAACCTCACCACCGCCAAATCAGTAGAACGTGCAAAAGAAATTGGAGTAAAAAAAATATTAGGAGGCAACCGCAAAACATTGATACTTCAGTTCCTCACCGAAACAGGTGCATTGTGCCTTGTGGCAACTTTACTGAGTACGCTGCTGATGATTTCATTGCTACCATTGTTCAATCAAATTACCGGTGAGACGTTTTCAGTTGGAGATTTCTTTTCCACCGGTAATATTCTAACCGTTGTTCTTGTCCTGATCGTACTCATCCCATTCGCAGGTTTTTATCCGGCCATCGTACTTTCTTCTTATAAACCCATAACTGTATTGAAGGGAAAATTTGCTCATTCATTTTCCGGAGCATTGCTGAGAAAAGGTTTGGTCATTACACAGTTTGTCATTTCCATTGCTTTCATCATAGGAACGCTTATCATCTGGAAACAAATGCACTACATGCAAAATCAGGATTTAGGTTTTGATAAGGATAAAATTCTGATTGCAGATGCTGATAAGGTGCCGTGGACTCTGAGACAAAATGAAGCAAATGTTTTTAAGAATGATTTACTGGCACAAGCAGGTATTAAAGATGTTACGGCCGCCACTGCAGTTCCCGGGCATACCGGCTGGGGAACACAGTTGGCCTGGGGAGAAGGGAATCCCAAGGATGCCCAGTCAATTGTAGAATATATTCCTGTGGATGAAAATTACATTAATACTTTATCACTTAAACTGGATGCAGGACGAAATTTCACAACCGGAAGTCCTGTGGATTCAAGTGAATCGCTTATCATCAATGAATCGGCCGTGAAACTGTTTGGATGGAAGAATGTTGAAAATGCAATCGGAAAAAAATTGAATACCTCAGGAAAAGAAGGTGTTGTTATCGGCGTGTTGAAAGATTATCATCAGCATGGATTGCAGGAAAAGATAAATCCGATTGTATTAGGGATGGCCAGTTATGTAAGAATGTTTGCCGTAAAATATGGTAACATTTCACCCAAAAAAGCAACAGGAATCTTAGCCTCTGCGTGGAAAAATGTCTTTCCCGGATACCCGCTTGAATATAGATTTATGGATGAGGATTTTCAGCGGCAATACATCAAAGAAGAAAGATTTGGAACTCTGTTTTCTATCGCCGCAGGGCTATCTATACTTATAGCCTGCATGGGATTATTAGGCCTGGCAATTTATTCTGCACAAAAAAGAGTAAAGGAAATCGGGGTAAGAAAAGTTTTAGGCGCCAATACGGGAAATATCGTTTACCTCATTGCAAAAGATTTCTTAGGTCTGGTACTCATAGCCTTTGTAATTGCAACACCCATTGCGTGGTGGAGCATGCATAAATGGATTGAAAGATTTGCGTACAGAACAGATATCAATTGGGAAATCTTTGCAATGGCAGGATTGGCAGCTGTCGTAATAGCAATCTTCACAATCGGTTATCAGGCAGTAAAAACAGCGGTGACTAATCCGGTGAAAAGTTTGAGGACGGAGTGATGGTTGTTGTGAGTTGTGCGTTGTGCGTTGTGGGTTGTGCGCTGTGGGTGGTGGGTTGTGGGTTGTGGGTTGTGCGTTGTGGGTGGTGGGTTGTGGGTGGTGAGAGTGAGAGAGGTGAGAAAAGATTGATTGAGATTGGAGAGGATTGATGAGAGATTGATGTAGGTTGATTAGGCGAATAAGTACTTGGCGATAGGCAATGTGTAGTTTAGGGAAATAAAGAACTTAGGAATAGTATTAGACTTTAAGATTTCCGTGGCGCTCCGTGATTCCTCCGTGTAACAAAAAACATTACACAGAGAAGGCACACAGAACCACAGAGAAAATTGTGGCCGATCAGGGGACCAACCACAAGGAAGGAGAGAGCTCCGTGAACCTCCGTGAATACTCCGGGAACCTCCGCGTAACAATAAATAATTACACAGAGGAAAACCAGAGAAGGCACGGAGAACCACAGAGATAATTGTGGTCGGTCAGGAGACCAACCACCAGGAAGGAGAAAACTCCGGGAACCCCGTGAATCCTCCGTGAACCTCAGTGTATCCTCCGTGTTCTCCGTGTAATAAAAAATATTACCCAGAGAAAAGCCAGAGAAGGCACAAAGAAACCCAGAACCTAATCATGAGTGATAATAAAAACTAAATAACTAAAATGTTTAAGAATTATTTCAAATCTGCATGGCGTAATCTTTTAAAAAGCAAGGCCTCTTCGTCTATCAACATTATCGGACTTGCAGCCGGTATGGCAGTTACTATCCTTATTGGCCTCTGGATATGGGATGAAGTGACTTTTGACCATTACCACAAAAATCATGAACGGTTGGGTCAGGTGATGTCAACCCTTGATTTTAACGGTGAGCTTGTAACCGTCCCTGCAGTAGCGATGCCTCTGGGAGATGAGTTAAGGAATAAGTATGGCAGTGATTTTAAGAACATATCAATGGCATCATGGATCTATGACCATAGTCTGCGAATTGGAGAAAAGAATATCAGTGTACAGGGTATGTGGGTGGATTCTGTGTTTCCGTCTATGTTTTCTCTGCGCACAGTTGAGGGAAATGTTGAATCCGGATTGCAGGATCCTTCTTCAATCCTTCTGAGTGCTTCCACGGCCAGGGCACTATTCGGCGACGAAAGCCCTATAAACAAATTCGTGAGGTTAGACAATCAGGAGAACCTGAAAGTAACTGGCGTCTATGAAGACCTACCCGAGAATACAACCCTTAACAAAGCAAAAATCTTACTGTCATTTGATAAGTATAAATCTTCTGAACCTGACCTCCAGGATGCTGCCAGGCAGTGGGACAGACATTCATTTCAGACGTTTGTGCAATTAAGTGACCATATAGACTTTTCAGCAGAAACTGAGAAAATTAAGAATATTCCAATGGAACACCTTACCGAAGCTCAGTCCGGCAAGGAAGCGTTAATTCTGCATCTAATGGATAACTGGAGGCTTTACAATGAATTTAAGAACGGAAAGCCTGCAGGTGGCAGAATCCAGTTTGTTTGGCTGTTTGGTATCATCGGAGTTTTTGTATTGTTATTGGCTTGCATCAATTTTATGAACCTGTCCACTGCAAGAAGTGAGAAACGTGCAAAGGAGGTGGGTATTCGTAAAACCATTGGCTCCGGCAAAAAACAGTTAATCATTCAATTCCTTGCCGAATCGGTTATGGTGGCATTTATCGCGCTCCTGCTCTCAATTCTGTTGACTCAGCTTGGCCTCTCGTTATTCAATAGCCTGGCTGATAAAAATATTTCAATCCCATTCGGAAGTGTAGCATTTTGGGCAATTGTCACCGGTTTTGCCCTCCTGACCGGATTAATTGCAGGGAGCTACCCCGCATTCTACTTGTCAGGATTTAAACCCATCAAAGTATTGAAAGGAACTTTTCGCAGCAGCAAAAGCGCAGCAATTCCAAGAAAGATATTGGTAGTCACTCAGTTTTCTATTTCAATTATTTTAATGATCGGAACCTTAATTGTGTACAAGCAAATTCAATTTGCCAAAAACAGGCCTGCCGGTTATTCCCGCGAGGGATTAATTACTGTTACAAATAATACTCCGGACCTGCGAGGACATTTTGATGCTTTACAGCATGATCTTCTTTCTACCGGTGTGGTAGCAGATGTTGCTGAATCATCTACCCTTATTACAAAAATGCGTTCAAAGGAAATTGGATTTAACTGGCAGGGAAAAGATCCCAACTTCCTCCCTTTGTTTGGGACGGTGGGTATATCGGAAAACTTTGGAAAGACAGTCGGTTGGAAAGTCACGGAAGGTAGAGATTTTTCAAAGGAGTTTGCAGACAGTTCGTCTTTGATTCTTAACGAAGCCGCAGTAAAGCTTACAGGCATACAGGATATCGTTGGAAAGAAAATAACATGGAATGACAAGGATTTTACAGTGATTGGGGTGATAAAAAATATGATTATGGAGTCGCCTTACGAACCGGTAACTCCCACCGTATTTTTCAAGTCAGGCGACGAAGGGCGAATGATAACCATCCGGATTCGGCCTGATGTATCCGTAAGTACTGCGCTGGGTGAAATTGAATCAGTATTTAAAAAATATAACCCTGCCAATCCTTTCTCTTATTCGTTTGTAGATGCGGATTACGCAAAGAAGTTTTTTGATGAAGTCAGGATTGGTAATCTGGCTTCTTTCTTTACCATTCTTGCACTTTTTATCTCATGCCTCGGGTTGTTCGGGCTTGCATCCTACATTGCTGAGCAGCGCACTAAAGAAATTGGGGTAAGAAAAGTTTTGGGGGCCAGTGTCCTCAGCCTTTGGGGCATGTTGTCAAAAGAATTTTTGCTTCTGGTGATTATCTCATGTTTGATTGCTATACCAATAGCCTGGTATGGGTTGCATCAATGGTTGCAAGGCTATTCATACAGAACGGAGATTCCGTGGTGGATTTTTGCAGCAGCAGGAGTTTTGTCTGTGGTAATTGCAATCGGAACAGTGAGCTATCAGGCCATAAAAGCAGCGGTGGCAAATCCGGTTAAGAGTTTGAGGACGGAATGAGGAGAGTTGATAGTTGTGGGTGGTGGGTTGTGCGTTGTGGGTGGTGAGTGGTGAGAGTGAAAGAGGTGAGAAAAGATTGATTGAGATTGGAGAGGATTGATGGGAGATTTATGTAGGTTGATTAGGTGAATAAGTACTTGGCAATAGGCAATGTGTAGTTTAGGGAAATAAAGAACTCAGGAATAGTATTAGATTTAAGATTTCCGTGGCACTCCGTGAATCCTCCTTGGCACTCCTTGTAACAAAAAAATAATTACACAGAGGGAAACCAGAGAAGGCACAGAGTTACACAGAGAATATCTCTGCGGCGCTCCGTGATTCCTCCGTGAAACTCCGTGTAACTAAAACTATTACACAGAGAAAAAGTCAGAGAAGACACTGAACTGCCCAGAGAAGCTCTCCGTGGCACTTCGTGAATCCTCTGTGGTACTCCGTGTAATAAAAAACATTACACAGAGAAAAAGACAGAGAAGGCACAGAGTTACACAGTGAAGAAATTATCACCGTGGCGCTCCGTGAATCTTCCGTGGTACTCCTTGTAACAAAACGATTACACAGAGGAAAAGACAGAGAAGGCACGGAGTTTCACAGAGAAAATCTCCGTGCTCCTCCGTGAATTCTCCGTGGCACTC
>JAGFIS010000012.1 GCA_024103425.1 Chitinophagaceae bacterium | reverse complement strand
CCCTATCTTAGGCTGTCTTGAAAACCCGGATTTGGATTAATGGATGCTCTTGTAGACGAGCCAGTGATTGAGGGGGCTATGGGATGGAAGATAGAAGCGACTCCATATTGCCACTATCCGACTAACGAGGTGTGGATAGTGGCAGTTTTATAGCGTCTATAAGAGAGTTAGGTGCAATTAATATTAATGGCCATGGCAAAAGCTATTGACACTTTCAATAAGACAATAACAAGAAGCAACGGACTGCTCACAATGTATGAAAAAGCACATGGCAATCCTGATTTCGATGGCCTGAATAAAACGGACTTAATTCGATCGGCATTGGTTCTTGCAGTTTCAGGGATGGATTCATTCTTCACATCACGCTTTACTGAGAACCTAGTTGGTTTCATCAAGAACAAAGGTGCCACTAAAAGTTTGATTGAGATATTAGAGAAAGCTGGTCTAAATACAGAGCAATCGTTGGAAATGTTAACCATGGATAGACCTTATCGAAGAATAAGAACTTTGGTTGACCAATATTTATCTGACTATACAACTCAAAGGTTTGATGTAATTGACAAATTATTTCTTGTTTATGGGATCAAGGATTTGACTCAAAATGCGCAAGGAATAAGCGGAAGAAAAAATCTAAAGAAATCAATTCAAAAAACGGTTAAAAGGAGACATGAGATTGCGCATGCCGCGGATTATAATGCTCATGATAAATTGAAAGAAATTGATTTGGAAAGAGTGAGAAAACAAATTGCTGAAATAAAACTATTTGTTGAATCATGTGAGAAATTAATAGTGAAAATTCTAAAGTAGATCATAGCCTGATGAAGAGCAATGAAAGAAAGTTTTTTGAGAGATCTCATCCTTCTCATTGGTTTCAGGTTGCCGATGAACTCCACGAATCTTTGCTATTGCTTTACAATGAAAATAAAGCAATTATAGGCTATGGAAACATCCTATATCCCGCAATTTCAAAAGCATATTTCCTGCTTGCTGGATACTCACTTGAAAATCTAATTAAAGCTATCCTAATCGTTGAGAATCCAACCTTGATTAGTGAGAATAGAATGAATAAAGCGCTTCTTAAGCACGATCTATTTGAATTATATGCTAATTCAAGAAAGATCAGAACGAACAAACAGGAACGAAATCTTCTATCAATTCTTTCAGAAGCAACTCCATATTGGAGTCGATATCCCGTCCCCTTAAATGCTTCCAAAATTAAAGAGGAGAAATACTTGACCGACAAAATACACCTGCATTACATTAGTCTTTTTGAAAAATCACGTAAGAGGCTATACAACATGACAAAAAATGGATATATCGGAAGCAATGGAGAGAGAATGCCAGGTTGGAGTACAACAATTTTCGATTCAGCCTAAACTTCACCTAACACACTCTAAAAGACATGCTTCCCGCAGTCTTTGCTATTACGGTGTAGAATCCGCGTCGCCTTCCCTTCCTGTCCCGATCCCTTTCTGCTCGCGGCTTCTTCCTGGGCACACCGTCACGTCCCCATAAAACGCTATCTTAGTACCCAGCACGACTTTTAGCTGGTACGTTAGGCGCAATCTAAAATGAAGACGATAACCACTGAACAAGAACTTACCGAGAATTTAAAAACTCTCGAATACTATTTGGTTAACGGAAATGAGGATCAATCTGAAAAAACTACTTCCCTCGTGAAAGGCGGAACTTGCTTTGTTGCATATCAAACAGAAGGAGAAATTCGATTTGCACCGAGTCGGTTTATAGGATATGTGAAGAATACTCTTGACAAGCACGACCGCAACTCGACTAAACACGGAAGCCAAACAAATCAAGCAATTTCCAAAGTTCTTTCAAATCAACCAGTACCAAACAAAAAGCTCGAATCTGAATACAAAAGATATTGCACAAATCTTGGAATATCACCTAACAAGACAGGTGCTTTTGGACATGAAAGAAAATTTTGGCTTCTAAAACTCGACACGGACTTTGAGGAGAACTTAGAAATGACAGGAGAATTTCCAGAGGGTAAAATCGTAGAACGAAAACACAAAGCCCGCGAACGAAATTCAAAAGTGACTCAAATTGCCAAATCGAACTTTAAGACTAAACACGGACGACTTTTTTGTGAAATATGCGACTTTGACTTTCAAGAACATTACGGAGAACTTGGTAAAGACTTTATAGAAGCACACCATACTATTCCCGTTAGCGAAATGACTGAAGGAGACACGACACAACCAGAAGACATTGCACTTCTCTGCTCAAATTGTCATAGAATGGTTCACAAACGAAGACCGTGGTTATCAATGAAAGAACTAAGAAAAATAAAAAAGACTGCGCCTAACAATTGCTAAGAAAACATGCTCGGTGAACGTTAAACATTCACGGTTAATCTTTCAAGCCAAATTCCTTTTCGCGAAGAGCTTTTCGGTTTGAAAGCCGCACGTTTCTTAGCGGGGGCGTTAACTCCACCCCGCACGCCCTTACACTTTAACAGGTTGCACCCCTACAGGGTGATTTCATCTGAATTGCCCTTTCTACCAGGATTTGATGCCTACGGCATCAGCCTCTGCATGGCAACCTCCTGGGCAAAAGCACAGCCTGCTCGCCCGCAACGGGAGATGCTGAAACAGGTTCAGCATGACGCCGTGAGGAAAAGCCAATGACATGAATATCCGATACTGAACGTCTGTCCGCCTCTCCCCCTGTCCGCCTGAATTATTTCGCCCCTCCGGGGCTTAGATAACATCGGGGAATCCGGTTCCGCAGGGCTGCACCCTGCGCTTTTGAATGCCGCCCTTTCAGGGCTGGAAAGATTGGCAACGCCACCCGGTTCCTCATCCATTCAAACAGCGTTATTCATGACCAAGCCCAACTGTCCGCCAGTCCGCCTACTAAGTCGATAGTCCGCAGTCCATAGTCCATTGCGGCCCATTCCCAAAGACAACCGCCAACCATGGACCATCGACCATCAACCATGAACCGGCCCCACTGAACGCCCGAACGCCTGAACCCCTACACTCCTACTCCAAATACTTCCCCACAATAGGCATCCTCCTGCCCATGCCGAACGCCTTGGGCGACACCCTTAGGATGGGCGGGGTCTGGTGGCGTTTGAATTCGTTGCGGTTTACCAGTTTGAGGACGCGGGTTACCAACGAGGGATCGAAGCCGTGGGCGATGAGTTCGTTGGGGCCCATGCGTTTTTCGATGTATTGGTAGAGCACCTTGTCCAGGATGTCGTATTCGGGCAGGGAGTCGCTGTCTTTCTGGTCGGGGCGCAGTTCGGCCG
>JAGFIS010000015.1 GCA_024103425.1 Chitinophagaceae bacterium | reverse complement strand
AGTGGGACTTTTTTATTCGAGGTATGTCCTGCCGTGTCATGGCAGAGGTTGTCTCGGCTGAGCCGAGATCCGGTCCGCATACAAGTCCCAGGAGTGGGACTTTTTTATTCGAGGTATGTCCTGCCGTGTCATGGCAGAGGTTGTCTCGGCTGAGCCGAGATCCGGTCGCAATAAAGCGACAGAATTAGGACTTTTTTTATTAGAGGTATTCTCTTATAGCAAATGAAAAACTCATTTTCCCCGCAGTGTCTCTCTGCTTCGCCAGAGGACGCTGCGATAAAGAAAAATAAATTGTTGTTCTTAGTAATAGCTCACTCCTTTCCTTGTATTACCTCCATCGCTCTGATAACCGTGGAATCAGTTGCATTCTGAATTTCATAATATCCCTGGTTACCCCAGAGCAGTCTTGCAGTGAGTACTTTAATCTGAGAGGCTGCCTGCGCCTTTTGATTCGTGTTTGCGAAGTTGACAAAAATGGAGTCTTTCTCGAGGAAGTTCTTAAAATACTTGAGTTCAGGTTCAGAAGTAGTATATCCTTTTGAAAACTGGCCGGCAGTGTTGAATTTCTGCAGGGTGTTTTTATTATTGAGATAGTTATAGTATACGAATCTGTCTATGACTCCATCCAGACGGGCTCTCATAATCGGCTTTTCGAATTTGCGTGTGTCCACTCCCACAAAAACATCAGGCGTGATGCCTCCGCCGCCGTATAATGTCTTTCCGGTTTTTGACAAAAATTTGGGTTCGCCGTTGTGGTTGATGGAATCTCCCGAAACCATTTCTCCTTTTTCAAAGCGATCGATAACTTCGTGATAGTAGGCCCATGTGCCATCTGCATAAGGACGTTGAATGCTGCGGCCAACAGGTGTGAAGTACCTGGCAACCGTCAGTCGGAGCCCCGAGCCGTCACTCAGTTCGTATTGTTCCTGAACCAATCCTTTCCCGAATGATCTCCTGCCTACGATTTCAGCACGGCCCCAATCCTGCAGTGCTCCGGCAAGGATTTCACTCGCAGAGGCAGTGCCTTCATTAATCAAAACCACCAACTTACCTTCTTCAAATATGCCGGCTTTTTTACTCTTGTACTCCTTGATGCCTGTGTGGGCGCCTACCGTATAAGTAATCAGTTTATCTCCATCGAGAAACTCATCTGCTATATAGATAGCTTCATTCAAAATACCCCCTCCGTTATCCCGCAAGTCGAGCACAAGTGCTTTCATACCTTTCTGTATAAGCGAATCGATAGCCGTCATAAACTCCTTGTATGTTCTCTCAGAGAAGCGGCTGATGCGAATAAACGCGGTAGTATCGTCCAGCATGTACGCAGCATCAATGCTGATTAGCGGAACGGGACCTCTTGTAATTTCTTTGGCAATAATTTGATTGTCGCGCAGGATGTCCACTTTTACTTTGGATCCGTTTCTGCCGCGCATGAGTTTTTTAAGTTTATCCTGATCGGTATGATTACCGGCAACAAGGTCGTCGTTGACACGGATGATTTTGTCTCCGGTCTGAAGTCCGGCTTTGGCACTGGGCCCGCCTTCTATCACTCTGATGATGTGAGTGGTGTCGTTAAAGATATTAAAGGATACTCCAATTCCGAAATAAACGCCCTCAATGTCCTCATTGATTTCCTGCAACCTTTCGTATGGAATATAAACGGAATGTGGGTCAAGCCCGTCCAATACATATTCTATTGTCCGGTCTTCAAGCGAATCGATATTTAATGAGTCAACATATTTTTTCTGGATGAGATCTATAACCTCCTGAACCGGTTTTTGATTTTCGATATAGAAAATACTTTTGTTGAGGGGCATATTTCCTTTGATGCGGTATCCCACAAACATGCCTGCAATCACACACACACTAAGGATCAGAGGTAGCCAAACCTGCAACTTTTTTTTGCTGGCCATAGAAGGTTTTCTATTTTTAATTTTAATGAACGGCAAATTTCCATAATAAAGACGACAATACGATGGCAAAAATGAAATTAATAGCAGATAGCGGTTCTACTAAAACGGAATGGTGCCTGCTCGGCGGTAAAAAGGCACGCTACTTCTACACTCAGGGATTAAGTCCTTACTTTCTGAATAAGGATGGAGTGAGAGCAGTACTGCAAAAAGAACTGTTACCCCGACTTAAAAAACTACAAGTGGATGAGTTGTATTTCTACGGAACAGGTTGCAAGAGCGCGGCTAATAAGAGAATGATGAAAAGTGCTTTTCAATCTGTTTTTCCGGAAGTATTGATTAAGATTGAAGATGATGTCACCGGTGCAGCAATCGGACTCTGCGGGAGAGAAAAAGGTATTGCTGCAATTTTGGGAACAGGCTCCAGTAGCTGCTATTTCAATGGTCAGCGAATTGTAAGAAACAGCCCGGGGATTGGTTATGTACTGGGTGATGAGGGTAGTGGTGCTTTTCTTGGAAAGATGGTAATCCAGCATTACATGTACGGAATCATGGATGATGAACTCGAGAAGAAATTTCTGGATAAATATGGTCTGGACAGGGCTGCTATTTTAGAAGCTGTTTACCATCGTGAAAAACCCAACCGTTTTCTGGCAGCGTTTACAATTTTTCTGGCAGAGAACAGGGGCCATTATATGGTGGAGAATATTATTGTTGATGGATTGAATACATTCTTCTATACACACCTTGTCCGTTTTAAAGAGAGCAGCAAATATCCTGTGAACTTCACCGGCGGGGTTGCTTATGTATTCAGGGATGTTATAGCATCATTGTGTGCTGATTACGGATTCAAGCTGGGTAATATTTATAAAACACCCATGGAAGGATTGAAGGAATTCCACAAAGATTAACCACCTCCTGACGTTTTTATTCCATAATCTTCACTACGTGAGCCATCTGGCCACTTTTTGTCATGCCTTCGATAACTATTCTGAAAGACTCGGAAATGTCGTTGTTGTAGAATGTAAGCTTTACGCGGTTTTGCCCATCTTTCATCACCACTTCCGGATTCCAGTACAGGGTGGTGCGAACGTCTCTGCTGTCTTCATCTCCACCTAACAGATAGTCCGGAGAAAAGAATTTCCTGATCATCGTGTATCCTATCACTGTATTCTTCGGTAAACCTACTCCCGGAGCTGCTGCTTTTTCATCGTCTCCGCGACGGGTATAAATGGCAATGGCGCCGTTGGTGCCTCCGCCTGCAGCTCCCAAAAACGGAGGATTGATTACTTTAACGTATGCAATATTTGTTACGGGTACTGTCGTCAGCAGTTGAACATCTACAGGCATTTCATCGAGGAAGAAGGCCGGAGTGCCGCCACGCCAGGTGACAGTAGGAGGATCAGTCATCGTAATAACCACGCCAGCAACCCTTCCCTGGAGATAGGAAAAAATATCTTTGTATGCCGAAGCAGACTTTTCATTTACCAGATCAAAACTGGTAGCAGTTCCGCCGCTGAACATGCCCGTAGTATATTTTTCATCCATTTTTTCCAGCTCGGGTTTTGTCTTGGCGGTGATGGTGACTGTCTCCAAAACTTTTGCTTTTTCCAGTTTTAATAATCCTGCAATTTCATCTGCAAATTGCAGGTGCCGTGAAGCTCCTGTCGTATCTGCAGGCTGCGGGACGGCAGGCGGCAAATTGCTTCCGGGGGCAATGGGCACCTGGCTGCCGAGGAACTGAACGATTGAAGTCGGGGGAATCCTGTCTTTGGGCAACTGATAATAAACAGTCGCCGTATCCATAAGAATGAAATCTTCTGCCCTAAAACTGCCATCGGGTTTGATAGGGGCAGCAATGAATTCTTTTTCATCTTTTTGATTGACAATCATAATCAGGCTGCCGGCATTTGCGAGTTGGTTCGGCATAGCGCCGTGTATGCGTCCGTGAACAGTGTTGTATTCATTCTCTAGAGGGAATTTAATCTCCGGCAACTTTCCTGCTGCAATATCCGTCCAGGATATTTTTCTCCATCCGTTAGTCAGCATCACCAAGTCGAGAAAATTGGCAGTAGAGTCTTCTTTGTTACGGAAATAAAATGCCGGATTGTGGATTTTTCCTTTCAATTCGCTGCTCAGCAATAGCTCACTTATGATAGTATTATCATCGTTAAAATCAATTTCTGCATCAGTCACAGAGATTGAAAGATTGGCCTCGAAGTGCTGAGGTATTTCGATAATCACTTCATTTCTTGCCCTCTTGTTCATGCCCCAGTACTCTACTTCAAACTGAGGCGTAAACGAATATTCGTTATTGTTAACAAAAGTGATGCGTTCTGCCAGAGGCTGATAATTTTCGTTGAGAACGGTAATGGTTAAGATGCCTGATGGCAGTTCATTTACAGGGATGCTCCCTTGAGTGATACCGTCTGTAAGATCGCGCTGAATATTGAATACAGGCTGATTGAACATTGTTCCGATGATTCTGACAGACTTGGCAACATCGGTTCCGCTTGCCTGCACGAAAAATACCCGGTTCTCTTTTGTGCCCGTAACACGTAGTAAAAGACCGGATTTCTCAACTTCAGGGAATTTGGTTTCATGCGTTTCACCTGCAGGGCCCTTCCATCTGAGCGAATATTTTTTGCCCGGTTGGGGCTGCACATAAAAAGCGCCCATTCCGTCGTGAACGGAGGTTACCTGTGACACCTTTTTCCCATCTTCCATAACGTCCCCGCTTACCTCTATCGGCCTGCCAAATTGATCAGTTGCCTTAAATGCTATCTTGGTATTCAATCCCTCAATCAGATTGCCTCCTTCGGCGAAGAGATGAAGCTGCGGAATGATTTTGACTTCTGATTTTGCTGTTGCCGTTGAGAGGATGTTAATGTATTTGTTGTAGAGAAACGAACTGTCGAAGTTGAGCATCCATTTGGTGTAGGCTTTTACTTCTATGGCGTTTGAGTTAAAATCAAGAGGAATAGCTAACTGTCCGAAAGTAGCGCCTTCCAGAATGGGCCAGCTGGTTCGCTTAATGAGTTTGCCGTTGGCATCAGACCAGTCGACATATAATGTCTTACTTTCGACTTCAGGTGAGATACCTTTCATCAGATATGCTTTGAACCAGATGGTATCGCCGACAGCATAACTCGTTTTATCAAAATGAAAATGTATTCTTTCAGAGATAAAATTTGATGAATATTTTTCAAAAGTATCTTCAAACGTCTGGCTTGTCACCGTTCCCGAAAGACACAACAGAAGAAAAGCAACAGAAAATTTTTTCATTTGTACGGCGGTTTCTCTCCTTGATTAACTATTGCTCAAAAATCGGAAACTATATCCATCGCACCAAAGGAATTTATATAAGTCCTTGCCTTTGAGCTTCAAAGTCTTGCAGTTGATTATTTGTCTATTCTGATAAAATCACCATCACGTGTGAATTCAATATCAAAGCCGTTATCCAAACTTATTTGCTGTTTTTTACCGTCGATTTCCCAGTCTGTAATGATGTTTGACGAGAAATTAGCTGCTACATAGTCTCTTATTTTCCGTGGAATCACACTTTCGGGTAATGCACTTTTACTGTCGATACCTATGATTTCCTTATTACGGTTGAATTCAAGACTGACACCTCCATCTAATAGCACGTCATAGGTTAGTGTCAGATCATCTTTGTCTTCGACTACTTGAAGAATTTTATGATCAGGAAAATAGGTAGATACATATGTTTCAATCACAGAAGGGATATCAGTTTGTTGCATTACTTTCTCGCTGTCGCAACTTGTGAGTAAGAGTGCGAAGAATGCTAATAGGGATATACTTTTTATTTTCATTTTTATTCGTAGTTTTTATTATGATTTTTAATTGTCAATTCTTATGAAAGTTCCTTTCAGTGTAAATTCAAGTTGGATGTCGTTATCCAATTCCACCTCCTGATGTTTTTCTTCGATTTCCCAATTGATAATTACATTGTTCGGGTAGTTAGCCTTCACATACTTTCTGATTTTAGCAGGAAAAATACCTGATGGTAACGCGTTTTTACTTTCAATTTTTTTGATTCGGTATTTGCTGTCGAATTCTAATTCAGTCTTATCATCAAGCTTAATTTCATATTCATTTTTAGTGCCCTCAACATCAATTTTAGCTTTTGCGATAGACTGATTAGGGAAGTGTGTCTTCACATAAGACTGAATAGCAGCGGGTACTTCAGTAGCCGGTATTGTCCTGTCTTGAGCGGTTAAAGCGTATGGCAACAGGAACAGGGTTGCCAAAATGATAGCCTTGTTTTTTTTTATTGTATTCATAGTTATCATATTTTCAACTGTACTTTTGTTCTTGATATCCGGTCAGGGACTTTTAATTTCTTTTGCCTTAGCTTTTGATGCGAGCATACCTACTGTCAGAGATAGAACAATTACTCCCAACGAAAGTCCGTCGGGGATGTCAACATGGTGCGATAGCAACATCTTCACGCCCACAAATGCCAGGATTACAATCAGACTGTAATTGATGTATTTGAATTTATCGAGCATTCCCGCTATCAGGAAAAACATAGAACGCAAACCCATTACTGCCAGAATATTAGAACTGAAAACTATAAATGGATCAGCCGTAATGGCCAGGATAGCCGGGATACTGTCGATTGCAAAGAAGAGGTCAGTGAACTCTATGATGATTAGTGTGACAAAAAGAGGAGTGGCAAATCTGATACTTCCCCTCTTTACAAAGAATTTACCTCCATAAATTGATTTGGAAACAGGGTAAATCTTCTTCAACCATTTGTATAATTTGGAGTCTGTAGGATTTTTAGGCTTGTCATGGCTGATCAACATTCTGATGGCTGTGAATATCAGGAAGACACCAAAGACATATATAATCCAATCGAACGTGTTAATAAGAGTGACGCCGAAAATGATCATGATTGCGCGGAAGACGATTGCTCCCAATACCCCCCAGAACAACACTTCGTGCTGGTATTTTTTGGGAATGGCAAAAGAAGTAAAAATCAGTGCAATGATGAAGATATTATCGACACTTAATGAAAGCTCAATGAGGTAACCGGTTATGTATTTGACTACAGCATTAATCGGCGTCAGACCGGTAGGGTTGTCCACCCATTGATTTTGGAATGACAGATAGATGATGCCTGAAAAGGCTATTGCAACTGTCACCCAAACAGTGCTCCAGACAGCAGCTTCTTTAGTTTTTATTTCGTGGGGCGTTCGGTTGAAGATGCCTAAGTCCAATGTTAATGCCAAAATTATGAAGGCAATAAACGAAACCCAGAGTGTCATATTAATTTAGGTAAAGTTAAGATTAGAGTTAAATAGTTCTTAATGAGGCGAAGTTGATATGAGCAAATATCCTGAAAAATTGTGTGTCGGGGGCTGTACTGATACTGGGACTCTTTACTTTTCATATAATCTTTTTGCAGTATTAAGCAGCTACTTTTATAATTCCCGGTTAAACTATAACATCATCTAAAAAGTGCTCGATCCAACCGGGCAGTTTAATTGCCAAAAAAAATGCCTAAAGCTGAAGGCACAATGAAAGACCATTCAAAAACACCAAATTTAACAGCGTGTTATCAAGTGCTCGGAGATTATAAAGGCATTTTTCAAAGTAAGGAAGTTTTTTGGTCGTATAGGGGCCTTATAAATTGTTTGGTACTGGGAGACGTTCCGGACAAAGTAATTAGAGACTGCCAGTTTTGCCAGTTTCCTTTTTGATGGTACGCACAATGCGCGTCATCTGTCCGGTTTTAGTTATTCCTTCTATCACGATTCTAAAAGACTTAGCAACATCGCTGTTATAAAATGACAAGGTTACTTTTTTGTTGTCGCCTTTTAATATGACCTCCGGATTCCAGTAGATCGTGGTTCTGATATCGCTGATATCCACATCATTTTCTGTGGAATAATCAGGAGAAAAGAATTCTCTTATTTTAGAATATCCGGGGATGGTATTGTTCGGGAGGCCTTTACCTCTGTCAAAGCCCGGATCATCATCTCCACGGCGGGTATAAACGGCTATTGCACCGTTGGCACCGGCACTGGCTACGCCGTTAAACGGCGGATGAATAGCTTTTACGTAGGCGATGTTGGTTACCGGGACGGTCATCATGATTTCAATATCCACAAGTATTTCATCGAGAAATAGGGAAGGGGCGCCACCACGCCAGGAGATGCGCGGAGGATCTGCGTCAACAAAATTAAATCCCGGAACTCTTGACTGCAGATAATTGAAAATGCTTCTGTAACCTGCAGCCGTTTTAATGTGTACCAGGTCAAAATTGTAAGATGCACCGCCGCTGAAGAGTCCTGTAGTATATTTTTCATCCATGATCTCGATATCCGACTTCGGTTTGGCAGTCACCTTTACCTCTTCGAGAATTTTGCCTTGAGCCATTGCCAGAATACCTGCAATTTCATTGGCTAACTGCATGTGCCGGAATGCTCCTGTGGTATCGGCCAGCAATGGCGTGATGATTTGTGAAGTATTGACCGGAGGTTTGGGGTCTGTATTCCTGTAGAATTTGATAGAAGCCTTTTTCATATTCTTTTCTCTCGGCAACTGATAGTAGATTGTTGCGGTATCAATCAGGATATAGTCTTCCATTTTAAAAGATCCGTCAGGACGGATAGGTGTGATGGCAAACTCTTTACTGTCTTTTTTGCTGATGACCATGATTACATTACTGCTATCAATCGTGCTGTTTTGCCTTACACCTTCCACAATCCCTTCAATGGTGATTAATGCTGTATCAGCCGGATATTTTATTTCGGGAAGTTTTCCGGTAGCGATATCTTCCCATTTTATTTTTCTCCATCCGTTGGTTAGCATTACCAGATCGAGATAATTGCTGGTGGAATCGTCATTATTTCTAAAGTAGAATTCAGGATTGTGGATTTTACCTTTTATTTCGCTGCTCAAAAGCAGGTCACTTGCAATAGTATGGGTGTTATTAAAATCGATTGCTGCATCTGTAACAGATATGGAGAGGTTGGCTTCCAAAGAATCCGGAATCTCAATTTCAATTTCATTCCTGCCTCTTTTGTCCAGATTTTGATTCTTCCAGTTTATGTTGGGAGAAAATGAATATTCATTGTTATTGATGAAGGTAATGCGCTCGGCCAATGGAAGGTTTCTTTCATTCAGTACGGTAATTACCAGGATTCCCGAGGGAAGGTCAGCGACAGGAATTGCTGCTTGTGTGACACCATCTGTAAGATTTCTCTCAATATCAAAAACGACTTTGCTGTACATCGTACCGATTATCCTGACAGACTCTGCAATGGTTTTATCTTTTGCCTGAACGTAAAAGATACGCCTGTCGATAGTAAGGACAACCTTCATTATCACGCCTGTCTTTTTTACCTGAGGCAAAGAGGTTTGATGTATAGCTTCTGAGGGATCTTTCCATCTGAGCGTATATTGCCTGCCGGGTTTAGGTTGCAGGAAGAAATATCCCATGCCATCGTGCATCGAAGCAACATCTGTAATAATTTCGTCTCCCTCAAGCAACGTTCCGGTTATCTCAAGAGGATTACCGTATTGATCAGTTGCTTTAAAGGCAACTTTAGAGGTTAATCCCTCAACCATATTGCCTCCTTCCGGAAAGAAATGTATTTGAGGTACAACCCGTCTTGCAGCAGTGCTTTTATCGCCGGTTAAAATATTCAGGTTTCTGCTGAACAGGAATGAGCTATCGAAGTTGAGCATCCATTTAGTGTAGGCTCTTACCTCTATTGCATTGAATTTTAAGTCTGACGGAATTTCAAATTGTCCGAAAGTGATCCCATCCACGATGGGCCAGGTAGTCCTTCTGATGATTTTGCCGTCGGAGCCTGTCCAGTCTACATACAGGGTCTTGCTGTTGGTTTCTGGCGTGATGCCTTTCATCAGATACGCTTTGAACCAAACAGTATCACCTGCCGTGTAACTTGTTTTATCGAAGTGAAAATGAATCCGTTCAGAGATGAATTCTGAAGAGAATTGTTGTAAGGTGTTTTCAAATATCTGGCTGCTTGCGGTGTTCCCGATAGTAAGGAGGATAAAGGCAGCACAAAGTCTTTTCATATTTACAGTATGTGCCCGGATGATATTTTTTTACCCAAAATAAGGGAACTATATTCGTTAGCCAAAGGAAATTGTTGTCGAATGGTTGCTATAAAAAATAGATTTTCTAAATTTGACAATCACAATTTCAGATGCCTGTAGGATAAGTGGGTGAAATGGTCATATATTCGGCATCTTTAAATTCAAACCTTTTGTAATACTATATGGCGTTTAGAAAAGTTACTGAGGAGCCTTCATTGTATCGTCATCTTGAGAAAATGTCTGTTGCAGAAATTGTCTCAAGCATTAATAAGGAAGACAAGAATGTAGCCGGCAATGTGGAGGAAGCATTACCCCAAATAACAAAGTTGATCGAGGCTGTTTCTGAAAAAATGCAGAAGGGGGGCAGGCTGTTTTATATCGGAGCCGGTACGAGCGGCAGGTTAGGAATACTAGATGCCAGCGAATGCCCGCCGACCTACGGTGTGCCACATGGTTTGGTAGTGGGTATTATCGCGGGCGGAGAAAAAGCAATCATCAATGCTATAGAGCATGCTGAGGATAATTCTGAACAAGGCTGGGCAGACCTGTGCGAGTACAAGGTAAACAGCGGCGATTTTGTTGTTGGGATTGCTACCAGTGGAACTACCCCGTATGTTATTGGTGCACTGAAAAGGTGCCGCGAGAATGGCATAGCAACCGGCAGCATCAGTTGCAATCCTGAGTCTCCTGTAAGCGATGAGGTTGATTATCCGATAGAAGTAATCGTAGGCCCTGAGTTTGTTACAGGATCTACGCGTATGAAAGCAGGTACTGCTACCAAGATGATTCTGAATATGATCAGTACTGCTGCCATGATTCAGCTGGGCAGGGTAGAAGACAACAAGATGGTGAACATGCAACTGACGAATAATAAAATCTTTGAAAGGGGTACGCGCATGCTAATGGAAAAAGGTAATATCGACGAGACCGAAGCCAGGGCACTGCTGATGAAGTTCAGAAGTGTGAAGGAAGCTTTGGATAATCTGAAGTAATAACTCTTCACAATTTTCCATTCTTTTTTATCATAAACTTTACGGTTTCTCTCATCACAGAAACATTTGCTTTCCGTGTTGATTGATTAAATTTGTATGAGAAGCATTACAGCCATGCAAAACCTCGAACCTTTCGATAACTGGCATTATCTGTATCTCTCAGAAGATGATGAACACTCCCCATTTTACGGCAGGGAGTACAGTGAGTTCGAGTTTTCCAACACTATATATAATTACTATATCCACCCACAGTGGGATGAGTTTGGCAGCCGTACATTGTACCTGAAGGTGTTGATGGCAGATTACGAAAGCGGATACATGATTATTGAAATGATCGGTGAATGGAATGATGCCATTGAGAATGATATCATGACCCTAAAGAGAGAAGTCGTGGATGAATTTCAAAGATTAGGTATCAATAAGTTTATTCTGATTGTTGAAAACGTATTGAACTTTCACAGCAGCGACGACAGTTATTATGAAGAATGGTTTGAAGATTCCCTCGATAACGGCGGATGGGCTGTTTGCCTGAATATGCCTGTATCTTCTCAGCACGATTTTCTTGCAGCAGGGTTAGATCGCTATATCCCATTGATGGAAATCATCAACTGGCGTACGATGAAACCAGACTTTCTTTTTCAACAGGTGGATAATTACTTTACAAGGCGTTTAAATCAGGAGCCTTTTCTATAAGTTTTGCAGGCGCGTTGGAATTTTGTAAGTTTACATAGATTTCTGCTTTACATTTGTAGTATCTAAAACTAATTTAACACCATTCTCTTATGTCTTGGAAGCAAACGCTAACATCTCCGGTGGGAAGGAAATTTGTCATGGGATTTACCGGTCTTTTTCTCATTGCATTTTTAATTGTCCACGCCGGATTGAATGCCACCATTTTCATGAATGATGATGGAGAAACATTTAATAAGACTTCTCACTTCATGAGTCATAACTGGATTATGAGATTTCTTGAGCTCGGTTTATTTATCGGCTTCATCATCCACATTGTTCAGGGTATGATTCTGACAAGAATGAACAGAGCTGCAAGGCCGGTAAAATATTCTAAGACGCGCTATATCTCAAAGATCAAGTGGTACAGCCGTTATATGGGTATACTGGGAATACTGATTTTACTGTACCTAATCATGCACCTGGCTCATTTCTGGGTAGAAACCAAGAGTGAGTTATACTTCGGTGCTGAAGAAGTTAATCAGTACGAAAGGATGCGTGAAGTATTTACTCAACCGTTGTGGTTTGTATTATACATGGTAGGGTTGGCCGCTTTACTATACCACTTACTTCACGGATTCCAGAGTGCTTTCCAATCCCTCGGGATGAATGATAAGACTTGGACTCCGTTAGTGAAGAAACTGGGGGTAGCTTACTCTGTTATCATTGTTCTACTGTTTGCTTTGATGCCTATTGCATTTATGGTTGGCTGGTTATAAAAGAAAATTATTTAAAAATATTTCGTTTAATTAATTAGTTCCGGATATGGTATTAGATCCAAAAATCCCCGCAGGCGAATTAAAAGACAAGTGGCAGAATTATAAAGACCACTGTAAATTAGTAAGCCCTGCTAACAAGAGAAACATTGACATCATTGTTGTCGGTACCGGTCTTGCCGGTGCTTCTGCTGCCGCAACGCTCGGCGAACTTGGATATAACGTGAAGGCATTCTGCTTTCAGGACAGTCCGCGCCGTGCACACAGTATTGCAGCACAGGGAGGTATCAACGCCGCTAAGAATTATCAAAACGACGGCGACTCTACCTTCCGTTTGTATTATGAAACACTGAAAGGAGGCGACTATCGCAGCCGTGAGGCCAACACCTACCGCCTGGCCGAAGTAAGCGGAAATATCATCGACCAGGCTACGGCACAAGGTGTTCCTTTTGCACGCGAGTACGGTGGTACACTTGCTAACAGGTCTTTTGGTGGTACGCAGGTATCCAGAACGTTTTATGCAAGAGGCCAAACCGGACAGCAGCTCTTGCTGGGAGCATACGGCGCATTGCAACGTCAGGTAGCTACCGGTAAGGTGACGATGTATGCAAGACACGAGATGCTCGAACTGGTTGTTATCGATGGTAAGGCGAGAGGAATTATAGCCAGGAATTTAGTGACAGGTAAGCTTGAACGTTATTTCGGGCATGCAGTGGTTCTGGCGTCAGGAGGATACGGAAACGTATTCTTCCTGAGTACTAATGCAATGGGTAGTAATGCTACTGCTTCCTGGAAATCTCATAAGAAAGGAGCATACTTTGCCAATCCGTGCTATACACAGATTCACCCGACATGTATTCCCGTATCAGGCGACTATCAGAGTAAACTGACACTGATGAGTGAGAGCCTCAGGAATGACGGAAGAATCTGGGTGCCCAAGAATAAAGACGAAAAACGCAAACCAGGCGATATTCCTGCCGAAGACCGCGACTATTACTTAGAGAGAAGATACCCGGCTTTTGGTAACCTCGTTCCGCGCGACGTGGCTTCACGTGCTGCGAAAGAGCGATGCGATGCAGGTTACGGAGTGGGGAGCTCCAAGATGGCTGTGTACCTCGACTTTGCAGATGCCATCCATCGTTACGGAAAGATGGAAGTACATAAACACGGTATCGAGAATGCCGACGCTGCTACCATCAGAGAATACGGAATGAAGGTGGTGAGTGATAAATATGGCAACCTGTTCGAGATGTACGAAAAGATCACAGGTGAAAACCCGTACGAAGTGCCGATGAGAATTTATCCCGCAGTACACTACACTATGGGAGGCCTCTGGGTAGATTATGAATTGCACACAACCGTTCCCGGCTTATTCGCTATTGGAGAGTGTAACTTCAGCGATCACGGTGCTAACAGGCTCGGTGCTTCTGCCCTGATGCAGGGTTTAGCCGATGGATATTTTATCCTGCCATACACTATCGGTAATTATCTTTCAGGAGATATCCGCACACCGAGGATTCCGACAGATCATCCTGCTTTTGAAGCAGCAGAAAAAGAAGTCGCTGACCGGATTAACAAGCTGATGAATGTAAAAGGAACAAAGTCTGTTGACCATTTTCACAGGGAATTAGGTAAGATTATGTGGAATAAGTGTGGTATGGCTCGTAATGAAAAAGGATTGACAGAAGCCATTACCGAAATTCAGCAGCTTAGAGAGGAGTTTTGGAAAGATGTAAGAGTCCCTGGAGAAATAAATAGTATGAATCCGGAACTGGATAAAGCGCATCGAGTTGCCGATTTCATGGAGCTGGCAGAACTGATGTGCCGCGACGCTCTGCAGAGAAGAGAAAGCTGCGGCGGTCACTTCAGGGAAGAAAGCCAGACCCCTGAGGGAGAGGCTTTGAGAATCGATGACGAATTCAGTTTTGTGTCAGCATGGCAATACACTCCTGAGGGAGAAGTGATGAACAAAGAGCCTTTGATATTTGAAGTATCTAAACCCAGTCAAAGGAGTTATAAGTAAAAACGAATTACAGAAAAACAAAAAAATAACCGCTCATGGAACACTATACAATGAACCTCACCTTGAAAGTGTGGAGACAAAAAAACTCGGAAACTGTAGGACATTTTGAAACATTCGAAGTGAAAGATATCTCTTCGGAAATGTCTTTTCTGGAAATGTTCGATGTACTCAATGAGCAATTGATTTCTGAAGGCAAGGATCCTATCGCCTTTGATCACGATTGCCGTGAGGGTATCTGTGGTGCGTGCAGTATGTATGTAGATGGACGAGCGCACGGTCCATGGGAGAAGAATACTGTCTGCCAGTTGCACATGAGGGCGTATCACGACGGAGATACTATTGTAGTTGAGCCCTGGCGTTCGGCAGCATTTCCTGTAATCAAAGACCTGATGGTTGATCGCCGCGCCTTCGACCGCATCATAGAAGCAGGTGGTTTTGTGTCGGTAAACACCGGTAACGCGCCTGATGCCAATAGCATCCCTGTTTCCAAGGTGGCAGCCGATGAGGCATTTGATGCAGCGGCTTGCATCGGTTGTGGTGCCTGTGTAGCTGCTTGTCCGAATGGCTCGGCAGCACTCTTTATCGGTGCTAAAGTTTCTCAACTGGCATTCCTTCCGCAAGGTGATGCCGAGAGAGCCAGCCGTGTGAAGAATATGGTTGATCAGGCTGCGAAAGAAGGATTCGGAAACTGTGGAAATATTTACAACTGTGAAGCTGAATGTCCGAAAGGTATTTCAGTGGGTAATATCGCCAAGATGAAGCGTGAATATATGAGAGCAAGCGTTTCCTCAGGTCCTGCAGGAATCAGGAGCGAATCTTAAGAAAGGCGCTATACAAAATATGTTATTACATCCCGGAGGCAATGTGTCTTCGGGATGTTTCGTTTTATATGAGCTATACGAACGATTAAGCTTAGTTTTGTTTTATATCCTGATTGTACCGAATGTTCCGGAAACCCCTGATTCTGATTATACTGCTTTTCTGCGGAGCAGCAGCTCAATCGCAACAGCCTTCGCTTTCCAATCTCAGGCTGAAGAAGTGGTATGCTCCCGCTGCCGGAGAATTAATTCTGGATTCGCTTAGTATCGTTCCTAATTCAGAAGTAATAACCGGCGCCCGGCCGGATGACTACCGGATAGATTATGTGAATGCCATTCTGTATTTAAAGAGAGACATTCAGGATTCGTTAGTGATTTCTTACAGGGTGTTTCCGTTCAGGATGGGGCAACCTGTTACACGTTTCAATTACGACAGCATCCGGTATAATTTCACTGTAGAACAACCAGTCAGGCTGCCGGGGTTGCGCAACGAAGACAGGCTGATTGATTTCGGACCGATTAATTACAACGGTAGTATTGGTCGCGGAATTTCTTTTGGTAATAACCAAGATGCCGTAGTTAGCTCTATACTGAATCTGCAATTAAACGGCTTTATCGGTGACAGTTTAGAATTCACGGCAGCAATCAGCGATAACAATATTCCTATTCAGCCTGATGGCAATACGCAGAATATTCAGGATTTTGATCGAATCTATATGCAGATTAAGAAAGGAGGCTGGCAAGTGAACTTTGGTGATATCGATGTGCGGCAAACCAATAACCGTTTTCTGAGTTTTTCCAAGCGCCTGCAGGGGGCGTCTTTTTTGTCTGAAAATAGTTTGCGGGGAGGCAAGGCCAATTCGATGATTCTTAGCGGCGCTATAGCGAGGGGTAAGTTTTCACGCAATGTTGTTCAGGCACTCGAAGGAAATCAGGGGCCTTATAAATTGTATGGTACGAATGGAGAGTTATACTTCGCTGTTCTGGCAGGAACAGAGCGGGTTTACATCAATGGCGAACTGGTAGAGCGTGGTGAGGATCGCGACTATGTAATCGATTACAATACAGCAGAACTCACCTTTACGGCCAAACGTATGATTACCCGGGATACCAGGATACAGGTGGAGTTTGAATATACCGACAGAAATTTTCTGAATTCAATGCTATACTTCGGAGATGAGTTTAAGGTGAATGATAAACTTGAGTTTAGTGTTGCGGCTTATGCTAATACCGATGCCAAAAATAGCCCGATTAATCAACCGCTGACGGATGCTCAAAAGCAGTTTCTAAGTACAATCGGTAATAAGATAGATAGTGCATTCTTTCCGGATGTAATGCCTGATACCTTTTCTGTTGATAAGATTTTGTACCGGCGGGTAGACACGACGGTTAACGGTGTACTCGATTCTGCGTATGTGTTTTCAACCGATAAGAACGAGACGTTGTACAGCCTTTCCTTCATCAATGTGGGGCAGGGAAAAGGAAATTATGTACCGATAGCGAGTAATGCAAACGGACGCGTTTTTCAATGGGTGGCTCCTGTTGACGGTAAACCGCAGGGAGACTGGGAGCCTGCACAGTTGCTGATTACCCCTAAGAAACATCAGGTAGTGACGGTTAGCACAAAGTATCGGGTCAGCGAGCATAGTACCATAAATATCTCCGGAGCATTGAGCGATTATGATGTAAATACGTTTTCTTCCATTGGAAATAGTGACAATAAAGGAACGGCTTGGATGGCGTCGGTTGAAGATAAACGCCCTGTTTCAAAAGGCGACGGTCCTGCATGGGAATTATCGACCAATGCAGGATTTGAGTATGTGAATCACAAGTATAAAGCACCTGAAACGTTGCGTGGAGTGGAGTTTTATCGTGACTGGGGTATGGGTATTTTAGTGCCTGCTGCAGATGAAAAATTGATGAATGCAGGAATAGGTATTTCCAAACAAAGGAACTTTGCGCGATATCAATTACAGAATTACAGACGAGACAAAGATTTCAAAGGCAACAGGAATGTTGTTGAAACCTATTTTGAAAACAAAGGATGGGAGTTCAACAACAAGTTATATTATACTTCAGGCAGCGGTAACGAATACTCTATTCGTTATCTCAAGCCCGATTTGGCGATCAGCAAAGTATTGAACGATTTCCGTAAGTACAAAGTCGGGTTATCATATCTGGCAGAGAATAACCGCCATTTAATCAAGCAGTACGATACGCTTTCCCCGTTGAGTTACGGGTATTCGTTGTGGAGGGTGTTTTTGAAAAGTGATGAACAAAAGCCCGTCAAATGGGGTGTTTCATATTTTGCGAGGACAAATACGCGCCCTGTAGATGATCAACTTAAAAGCAGTGATAAAAGTAACAACCTGAGCTTTTCCCTTGATGTCGCGAAGAATCCCGACCACCAATTTAGAATGAACGTTACATATCGTAAGCTGAAAGCAGGAGAGGATTTTGTAAATATTGTCAAGGATGATGAAAGTTTGTTGGGCAGGGCAGAATATTCTTTTAACGGGTGGAACGGGTTATTGAGCGGAGGTGTTTTCTACGAGGTAGGGGCCGGGCAGGAGCAAAAGCGTCAGTACACTTATCTCGAAGTCCCCGCGGGACAAGGATTTTATATGTGGGTAGATTATAACGGAGACAGCATCCCTCAGTTAGATGAGTTTGAAGTGGCTGTATTCCAGGATCAGAAACGCTGGATCAGAGTGTTGACGCCGACTAATGAATATGTAAAAGCCAACTACATTCAGCTTAATTACAATGTATCTATTAATCCGTCACGGTTGAAATCAGGCAGCGAAACACGTTTCAGAAAGTTTCTCAACAGACTGAATACTACTTCTTCTTTGCAGGTGAATAAGAAGGAAATATCTCAGGGAAGTTTTGCATTCAATCCGTTCGGTAAAGCAATGGATGACACTAGTTTGATTTCTATGTATTCATTTCTTGCCAACAGTATTTATTTCAATCGTACCAGTCCGGTCTTTGGGCTAGACCTTACGCACAGGCTGAATACCAATAAAGCAGTGTTGAGTTACGGATTTGAGAGCAACAGTCTTCGCGATCTCGGTATTCGCTCCAGGTGGAATATGTCGAGAAGTTTTTCCAATAATGTGGCGATAAACTTCAGAAAGCGCAGGCTCTCTGTTCCCGCATTTGTCGAAAGGAATTATGAAGTAAAGGAATTGAATTTAGAACCTTCGTTCTCTTATGTCCACAAAACAGATTTCAGGGCCACATTGCAGTATGGACTGAATTCAAAGCGCAATGAAGTTGGAAATAAAGAAAAATCTGTTACCAATTCTATTACTGCTGAAGTACGTTACAATGTTTTCGCCAGCGGTATGATTAACGGTCGGTTCTCTTACAACAATATTTCGTTTGATGGTAACGTGAATTCTCCTGTAGGATTTTTGTTGCTGGATGGTTTGCAACCGGGAGGTAATATCCTGTGGAACTTAGAGTTCACTAAACGGATAGCAGGTAATATTGAAATGACCCTCCAGTACGAAGGGCGAAAACCTTCATCAAGTGCTGTTGTGCACACAGGCCGTGCATCATTGAGAGCGATTTTCTAAAATGATGTCAGAAGCTCTTATTGTTCCGTTAGATTCTTCAGCGTCTGCTCAAAATCTTCCTTGTATTTGATGAAGTGGCTACCTGTTGCAGGTCCGTCAAATCCTGTATGTATTTTGGCGATATAACCGCTCTTGTTTACAAAGATGGTCGTTGGGAACGCTACGATTGCATCAATCTGCGGAATTGTCTTTTCTGCTTTCTCTTCGTCAGCTACAGATACGGGCGGAATCAGAATTGGGTAGGGTACATTAAACTTCTTCAGGAAAGGTCGCAGTGCTTTTTGGGATTCTTTGAAGTCTTCAGTGCGCTCGTAGGCAAGTGCGATGAACTCAACGCCCATAGCCTTGTACCGGTCGTAATTCTCCATTATGAATTGCATTTCATCTACACAGTTTGGACACCAGGAGCCCATAATCTGAATTACTACTACTTTGTTTTTGTAGCGGTCGTCACTGATACTGACTTTATTGCCATCAGTATCGGGAAAAGTGAAATCCACTTTTCCGGCATCGGGCTTTATTTTGGTCAGGTTATCCGGTAAGTCGATAGTGCTCTTGTCTGAGTACCAGTTGCGGGGCTCGGCATCGCGGGAGTACATTTTTCCAACGATCTTTTTGCGGCTAACTTTTCCTTTGAAGAGCAGAGTCATACTGCCGTCAAACCCTGAAAGGACGATATCCCTGCCCGAAACTACTCCTTCCAAAAAACGATAATCTCCATAGGGAGTTCTGAAGGTACCCGTAACACGGTTGCCTTGTTGGAAAAACTCACCACCTGCCTTAGACTCCTTGTTTTCGTCACTGAAGGTAGTCGCCCATTCACCGGTGACATTGAACCTGGCTTTTTTTGCGACAGGGAATCGGGTGCCGTTTCCGTATTCAACAGTCACGGGCATCCTGAGAATGGGTACACCGGCAGAACTCTTAATCCATGATCCGGAGAGATTATGGTTGCCATCGGCTTTTACTTTGAAAGCAGATTCATAGAAAGGCAGTTCTATGTGAACAGAGTCGCCATCACGATAAATTTGATCTACTAAAAGACTATCATTGCCATTGATCAGGTACATCTTATTGCCGTCTTGCAAAACATAAGTGGTGAAGACGATGGCTTCGCCGTCGGTTCTGTTAATTGACCAGCGATAGGGACCGGGTTCGAGAATCTGACTAAAGCCTGTGGTGGCTATGAGTACGGTGAATAAAAGGATATATCTCATTGCTGTGAATGATTTAAGAAAAACAAAGTACGCAATTTAAAGGATTCCATTTTCAGGGTTTGTTATAATTGGCAATAGCCCTATACAATAAAAAAGCTGAATCAAAGGAAATGATTCAGCTTTCAGTATCAGTGTTCAGAATTACTTTTTACACGTGGAATTCAATACCCTGCGCCAACGGTAAATCTTCCGAATAGTTGATAGTGTTAGTCTGCCTGCGCATGTATGCTTTCCATGCATCGCTTCCACTTTCCCTTCCGCCTCCGGTTTCTTTTTCACCACCGAAAGCACCTCCGATTTCAGCGCCCGAAGTACCGATGTTGATGTTGGCAATACCGCAGTCGCTTCCTGCAAATCCAAGGAACTTCTCTGCTTCGCGCAAGTTGCTAGTAAACATGGCTGAAGATAAACCTTGCGGAACGCCATTTTGAATAGCGATAGCTTCTTCAGTCTTTTTATACTTCATGAGGTATAGAATTGGTGCGAAGGTCTCAGTCTTCACAATTTCCATATTCGGAGTAACCTCTGCAATACAGGGTTGTACATAGCAACCGCTTTCGTATCCTTTACCGGTGAGAACTCCGCCTGGTATAACCATTTTACCGCCTTCTTTCTTAATCTCTTCAAGAGCGTTCAGATACATGGCAACAGCATCTTTATCGATCAGGGGACCAACGTGGTTTTCTTCTTTCAGCGGGTTGCCGATTTTCAGTTGTTTATATGCTTTTACAAGTTTTTTCTTGAAGGTATCATACACATCTTCGTGGATAATCAATCTTCTGGTAGTAGTACATCTTTGTCCCGCAGTACCAACAGCACCAAACAGGCTTCCTAACAAAGCAAGATCGAGGTCTGCATCCTTGGAAACAATGATGGCATTGTTACCACCAAGCTCCAGAATGCTCTTACCCAGACGTGCAGCTACGGCAGCACCGACAGCCTTACCCATTCTTACGCTTCCTGTAGCAGAAATCAGCGGGATACGCTCGTCAGAACTCAGCCATTTACCTACTTCTACATCGCCGATTACGACGTTGCTTACACCTTCGGGCACTTTATTTTCTTTAAATACTTTAGCGATGATTTGTTGGGCCGCAACTGCACAGAGAGAAACTTTTTCTGAAGGTTTCCAGATACAAACATCGCCACATACAAAGGCAATCATGGAGTTCCAGCTCCATACGGCTACAGGGAAGTTGAATGCAGAGATAATACCCACGATCCCCAACGGGTGGTATTGTTCATACATCCTGTGGCCCGGGCGCTCACTGTGCATGGAGAGTCCGTATAATTGGCGTGAAAGACCAACAGCAAAGTCACAGATATCGATCATTTCCTGCACTTCACCCATTCCTTCCTGAAGGCTTTTACCCATTTCAAAGCTTACCAGCTTGCCCAGTGCGGTCTTGTTTTTGCGTAATTCGTTTCCGATCTGGCGAACGATTTCACCTCTTTTAGGTGCCGGCCAGGTTCGCCATTCTTCGAAAGCAGCCTGTGCCTTTTCCACTACAATATCATATGTTCTTCTGTCGCAGTAACTCACTGTTGCGATGGGTTTCCCGTCAACGGGTGAGTAAGATTTTATTTTGGTTCCGGAAGTAGCATACCATTTAGATCCGGTGGATGCTCCCTTATTGATTTCTGAAATTTTCAGGTCTTTTAGAAAATTGGGCATAATAGATTTATTTTTTCGCAAAGTTACGTTATAGCACGCAGTTAAGCAGAAGAGAAGACACCTGACAGGCGCACACAGACAAATTTTAACGATGTGATTGAGCCGGTCTATTGGTTATGCCTCTTTTGTGCCGGCGTCTGCTGAATTTTTCCCTCCCATATTTCTGTAAATCATCAACAGCAGGCAGATAATGCCTGCTACGATAATCATAGCGGTATTCACACCCCAAACCAGCCATCCGAAAGAGATGTTGTTGACGTGATAAATCAACAGAACCTGTTGTACGGCGATGGGGAAGGCTCCCAATCCTCCCGGCGCCACAATCATGGCGACAGTTGCAAGGGCCAGGACACTCATTGCGGCTCCAATACCAAGATGTTCAGTAACGTCCAGCGCTTTAAAACCGATGTAAATCTGTGAGAGATACATGACCCAAATCAGAACGGTATAGAAGAGAAAAAGTTTTCTTTCTTTGAGCTTAGAAATTGTGGAAACACCCTCGCGAAGCCCGGTCAGGATACCACGGATTTTGATTACCGGTTTGCTGGTACTGTATTTCTTCATGAGAAATCTTGCAATCATTACAATCAGGAAGATTACCCCCGCGATAAACAGCAATTTTATCCAGGATGAGCTTTTGCTGTTTTGCTCTGATATCAGACTGAGTTTTTCATCCAAAAAACCACCTACAATCGAGAGTTGCAATAATGCAGTAAGGAGCAGAAAGAGAATGAAGCAAACAAGATCAAACAGTCTCTCGGTGATGACTGTGCCGACCAATTTTGAAAAGGGTACTTTCTCGTACTTGCTGAGCATCGAGCACCTGAGAATTTCGCCAAACCGGGGAATAAATGTATTGCCGAGGTAGCCGGTCATCACTGCATAAAACGAATTTTCTGCACTCACCTTACCGATAGGATGGATCAGCAACTTCCAGCGCAGCGCGCGGAAAAGATGACTAAAGAGACCGATAATTACAATGGGGATAACATAGATATACCGTGCGTTTTGCAATGATGCGTAGAATTGTGCTTTTTCTTCAGGAGTCATCCGGCCGAGTTGCCACCATACCAAACCAATTCCGATCCCGAGAAAGACCAGGTAATTGATTAAAGATGATAGCTTGAACTTCGGTTTCATATTATTTCCCCGCCAGGTAGTTATAGTCTGAAATAAGAGTCCTCAGGAAGGTAACGGAATCCATATCAGTTTCTATATTCAGTACGGATTTAATTTTTTCCTGCAGTTTGATGCAGGTTGCATCTTTTCCCGTTTTTTCAAAATTTTTCAGCACCCTTAAAATGGTATTGATATCCCTGTCGGATAGCTGAAGCACAGCCGGAAACTGAGGTTCATAGTTCTTCTCCTGAATGTTGACGTAAAGTGTGTCGTCTACAGAAAGGTTAGAACGTGTCTTCACGACTACTGTTCCCGCTGCCAAATCACCCAAACGCTGGTTCTTGGGGGTAATGAGTATCGGCAGTACAACTCCGAGTCCGAAGAAGCCTGTAATGAACAGATAGAAATACAGGTAATCGACCGAAAAGAAGGTATATCCGAAAAAGAAAGGCCATTCAAATGCGCGGAATATCCAGCGAATCATATACTGTCCGATTGTGGGTTCCTTCCCGTCCAGCGAAATAACGCGGATATCGAGGAGCCGTTTGCCTACTGATTGTCCGTGCATCAACACCTCGCAAATCAAGGAATACAGCAGCATTGGCACTGAGATAATCAGAATATCTATTCCCATTTTGCGTTCTATATCGTAGAACCCTGAATCCTGTCCGTATAGGACGCTCTTTACGGTGAGGAAGTATAACGACAGAATGGTAATGTCGACGAGATATGCCAGGATTCTTCTTGGGAGGTCAGATGTGACAAACTCCAGTTCGATGTTGAAGACGGTAGCTATCTTAATCTTTGGCATACGGCAAATTAAATAAATTAAAATCCTGAATCCTAAGTAAAGGGCTTTTTATTGGAAAATAAAGAGGAGTGCAGGATGTTCTATGAGCTTAACGGACTGATTGCTCTTTCAAATCTAAAATGTTTTTAAAATATTTGTATCCGGAGTAAAAGATTGAAAGTAAAAAGGCGGATTTTTAACTAAACTTGTAAAAAGAACAGAAAAAGTATCTGACGAACACCAGCCTTGTATGCGTGAAGCAGAATTTTTAAAGAAGAATGTAGAGAGATGGGAAACCTATCAAAACACTGTGCCTGACGGACCTGATGAAACGGCTGACCGTTTTGTAAATCTGCTTGACGACCTTTCTTACGCGCGCACATTTTATCCGCACAGCAGCGCTACTTCCTGGATCAATGGAATGGCAGCAAATATTTATCAGCGTATATATCAAAACAGGAGGCACGGTCTGAAAGAAATAGGCAGGTTCTGGAAGTATGAACTACCCCTACTTTACAGGAAACATCATAAAGTACTCTTATTCACCTTTGTGCTCTTTGTCTTGTTTGTGTCTATGGCAGTATTATCCAGTACGATAGATGCTGACTATGCCAAGAGTTACTTCGATCACGAAGTGCAACCGGGGTATTATGATATGACGATCGATAACATCCACAAGGGAGATCCGTTTGGTGTGTATAAAGACAGGAACCCTTTTTCGATGTTTGTCCGTATTGCCTACAATAATATTCGCGTGGCGTTTACAACTGCCTTAATGGGATTGACTTTCGGATTGGGTACATTCTGGCTGCTGTGGAACAACGGATTCATGCTGGGTTGTTTCCAATATATCTTCTTTTCGCAGGGGTTGGGGTGGCAATCCATCCTGGTAATATGGATTCACGGAACAATTGAAATATCATCTATCGTTATTGCAGGCACTGCAGGTTTTATCCTCGGTAAGAGCCTGCTGTTTCCGGGTACATATACACGTAAGGAATCTTTCAGAAGAGGCGCCAGAGATGCAGTGAATGTTGCGTTGTCGCTGATTCCATTTTTTATCATTGCGGCTTTCTTTGAGAGCTATGTTACACATCTGATGAGCCGCACGTTTGAGACCAATTCAACGAGTATCGGTCTGCCGGTACCTGTGAGTATTCTGATTTTAGCAGGCTCGCTGGCGCTGATGTTATGGTATTTTGTTTTCTATCCAATTAAGTTGGAGCGGATGGGATTTGAAGTGAAAGAGAAAGTCCTTTTAAAAAATGGGAAGAGGTATGATTAAGGGAAGAGCCATAATGATGTTGTTCTTCTTGAGTTTTACGCTTCTTCTTTCGGCTCAGGATGAACCTTCTGTTGAGCAAGGCACTACAACAACTAGTAATACATCGTGGCAGCAGGATCCGGATTACGATTACATGGAGCGGCTCGACAGCCAGTTGCGCAACGTCAAAGCGAAGGCGATAGAGCGGGCCCAAAAACGCGATGAAAGCAGGAGAGCAGGTACATTTTTAGATAATTTCACTTCATTCTTTCAAAGTGATGACGCTAAGATAGGAGCCTGGATTGTATTAGCACTATTCGTTCTGTTTCTGCTATACAGGGCAAGGATATTTCTCAACCTCAATAATCGACCGATAGTGTCATCACAAACAGCTTCAATCGAGGATTTGACGAATATTAAACCTGCACACTTTTATGATTCGCTGATCACATCGGCAGAAGCTTCGGGTAATTATCCGGAGGCAATCAGATTTAACTTTCTGAAGTTGCTGGCGACATGGAGTTCGGCCGGCAGAATAGATTTCCTCCCTGAGAAAACAAATGCCGAGTACCTGTCTGAAATTAAACCGGTGGAAGAGAGAAACAATTTCGGCAAGCTGGCAGCTATTTACGAGCGTGTGTGGTACGGAAAATTTTCTATTGATGAAGCACAATACAGAGGGGTAAAAGATTCATTTAATCAACAGTTTAAATAGTTCTCATTGCGAAAGCTGCTTGCATATAGTATCCTTTTTTTACTAATTCTAGCTTCACCCAGCTGTGGGAAGAAGGATTCTAAAAGGATGCCGCGCCTTACTGAGACATTTAAGAATACCGATAAGAAACCTTTCGGTGCAAAAGTGGTCTTTGATGAGTTGGAGAAGATTGCAGGTGAAGTCAATGTAGCGTCGCGTGCTAAGGAATTGCCTTTTGAGAAAAGTGATGATGTAGCTGTTGTGCCATTACTCGAAGATGATGAGGAAGAGGAGGAAAAATGGACTGATGCTCCTCATGAGCTGTTTATTATTATCGCAGCAAAGATTTACGTGACTGATGCAGAAGCTTATGATTTGATCAGGTACGTCAGGCAAGGAAATGATTTGTTTATTGCTGCATCAGGTATGAGTCAGGAATTTTTGGAGCAGGCAGGAGTAAAGATGAGCAGTATACCTTATTATCTTGAAAGAGGTATGCCAATCTATATGGATGACACAAAAGTTTCACTGTCACTCACCAGAAAGAGCAACGCTTCTTACAGCTATTTCTATTACCCTTTCCTCAATTTTTTTGATGAATATCCGAAAAAAGGAACTGAGATATTAGGGGTTAACGAGAAAGGAGATCCCGACTTTATATCAATACGTATTGGTAGCGGACATTTATATCTTCACGCCTCCCCGCGGGTATTCAGCAATTATTTTTTGCTTACCGGTAACAATGTTGAATATGCAAGGCGGTCGCTTCAATACATCTTGCGGGAAAATACCGCCGTGTATTGGGATGAATATCTCAAAAAGGCGAGAGCAACACAGGGCAAGTCGCCCGACAGTTCCTTCTCCTCCATGGAAGTGATTATGGGAGACCCCTTCCTGAAATGGGCCTTCATCCTTCTTCTTGCTTTGTTAGGCTTCTTTATTTTTTCAAATATCAGGCGCAGGCAGCGCACGGTTCCGGTGAAGAAGGAAATCCCTAACGACTCTGTGGACTTTGCAGAAACGATGGGCAGGTTGTATTTCCTCACCAAAGACAACAAGAACATCTCTACAAAGATGACCGGCTACTTCCGTGAGAATGTGCGTACGAAGTTCTTTACACGATTGTCTGATCCTATATCGATTGAAGAGGATGCACTCAGATTATCTCAAAAGTCGGGCAGGCCGCTAGAACAGATGACAGAATTATTAAATTGCATAAAAAGAACAGAATCTTCAGACTCGGTTTCTGATGAAGAATTGCTGATGCTGAATTTGCTGATTGAGAAATTTTATAAACAAAAGTAATGGACGAAGAAATCTTTAAAACAGACGAAGACATACAGAAGTTGAATGGACAGTTAGGCACAATAAAAAGCGAAATCGATAAAGTAATTGTTGGTCAGGATAAGATGGTCGAACTGATGCTGATCGGCCTCTTGTGTGAAGGGCATGTGCTGATAGAAGGTGTGCCTGGCGTGGCAAAGACATTAGCAGCCAAACTCATGGCAAGGACTATTCAAACGGGTTTCTCACGGATTCAGTTCACTCCCGACCTCATGCCGGCAGACGTTTTGGGGAGTTCGGTTTTTAATCCTGAGACAGCTTCCTTCGAGTATAAACGAGGACCAATCTTCAGTAATGTCATTTTGATTGATGAAATTAACCGTGCACCGGCAAAGACTCAATCCGCCTTGTTTGAGGTGATGGAAGAAAGACAGGTTACGATGGATGGCAATACCTATCCGATGGAGTTCCCCTTTATCGTACTTGCTACACAGAACCCGATAGAACAGGAGGGAACGTACCGTTTACCTGAGGCGCAGTTAGACAGGTTCTTATTTAAGATAATCGTCGATTATCCGACCAGAGAGGAAGAAGTGAAGATATTGCTGAGCCAACAAAGCGAAAGCAGCTCCGAGTTACTCAATAAGGTACAGGCAGTCATTACAAATGAAGATTTGTTGAACTTCAGACGAAGTATCAACAAGGTACGAATCGATCCGCAGCTGGTGAGCTATATTGCAGATATTGTACAAACGACACGCAATAGCGCTAACCTGTTTCTCGGCGCATCCCCACGGGCGTCTCTCGCATTACTTCGGGCTTCTAAGGCATCAGCAGCCATCAGAGGCAGAAACTTTGTGAGCCCTGACGATATTAAAGAAATGGCTTTGCCTGTACTGAGGCACCGCCTGATACGCACTCCTGAAAAAGAAATGGAAGGGGTGTCAGAAGATGTAATTATTAATCAGATTCTTTCAGAACTGGAAGTTCCCAGATAAACACGGCATTTGAGATTTATCAAGACATATATTTTAGATCTCTTTCCGGAGAGAAACCTATACATCGGACTGGGGGTATGTGCCTTGCTGATGTTTATCAGTTTCCTGGCTCCGGGTTTTTTCACGATAGGTGCAGCTCTCGCAATTTTTTTCCTGTTATTACTTTTTTCTCTGGTAGATTACCTCGCCTTGTTTCTGACTAGGCCACCGGTTCATGTCGTAAGGAAATTACCGCTGCGATTGAGCAACGGAGAAGAGAATGATATTATGTGGACTGTCAGAAGCAGATACAGGCTGAGGTCTGGAATAACATTAATTGATGAATGGCCCGAACAATTTCAATTTCGAAGTTATGTTGCTAAAATTAGCCTCAAGCCCGGCGAGTCAAAAAAGATTATCAGGAAAATAACACCCGTCGAGCGCGGAGAATACGAATTCGGAGATCTGCATTTGTTGGTGAGCACGAGACTTAGACTGTTCGCGCGGCGATTAACGATAGAAGCAGAAGCCTCTGTTCCATGTTATCCATCTTTCAGAAGATTGACACAATACGAATTGCACGGAAAGGCAACCCTGATGAATCAGTCAGGCGTCATCCGAGTAAGAAGGGTAGGGCAAAGCATGGAATTTGAGCAGATTAAAGAGTACGTGCGAGGTGATGATGTGCGTACGATCAACTGGAAAGCTACGGCCCGCCGCGGTACGCTGATGGTCAATGAATATATTGAAGAGAGGGCACAGCAGATTTATTGTATCATCGATAAGGGAAGGTTGATGAAGATGCCTTTTGAAGAGATGACACTGCTCGATTATGCTATCAACAGTTCGCTCATTATATCATCTGTAAGCCTCAATAAGAGTGATAAGACCGGCTTGATTACCTTTTCGGATAAGATAGAAACCCTGCTTGCGGCTGACAACCGCCCGTCGCAGATGAACAAGATCATGGATGCGCTGTACAACGAAGAAACAGCTTTTCCTGAGTGTGATTTTGAAAAACTCTACACTGCCGTCAGAAGCAATATCCGCAACAGAAGCCTGCTGATTCTCTTCACCAACTTTGAAACTGTTTCCGGCATGAAGCGACATTTGAATGCCCTGCGCATGCTGGCGAGATATCACTTGCTGCTGGTGGTATTTTTCGAGAATACCGAGTTGAAAGACATGGTGAGGAAGCCTGCTCACGATCTGGAAGGGGTTTATATAAAAACGATTGCTGAGAAATATATTTTTGAAAAGCGGGCTATTGTACGCGAGCTCGAACAGTATGGTATTCTGACAATCCTTTCTGCGCCCTCGGATCTTACTTTCAAAACTTTGAACAAATATTTAGACCTCAAAGTCAAGCAGGCATTGTAATTTGCCCGCAATGGAAGAAAATACCTTTGAAGAAGGAAGAGTTATTTTAATCGATAAGCCGCTGACGTGGACGTCCTTCGATGTTGTGAAGAAAATCAGGAATGTTATCAAACTGAAGAAGATTGGCCATGCCGGTACACTGGATCCACTAGCCACAGGTTTACTGATTCTCTGCACCGGAAAGTTTACCAAGAAGATCAATGAATATATGGCAGCCAGAAAGGAGTACACCGGAACCTTCACGCTGGGAGCCACTACACCTACCTACGATCTTGAAAGTAAACCTGAGGATTTTAAGCCTGTAGATCATATCCCTAAAGAGATGATTTTGAAGGCCACGGAAAAATTCATGGGAGAGACAATGCAAGTACCACCGTCTCACTCAGCCGTGAAGCAAGCCGGCAAACCGGTTTACTTAAAAGCGAGAAAAGGGCAGGATGTACAACTGGAACCGAGGAGAATCATTATTACCGAGTTTGAAATTACGAGGGTTGAGCTTCCCGAAGTTGACTTCAGAGTCGTTTGTTCTACCGGTACCTACATCAGAAGCCTGGCCAATGATTTCGGTAAAGAACTGGGCTGTGGAGCCTATCTTTCTGCCTTAAGAAGAACCGCGATTGGCGATATGAAAGTAGAAGACGCCACTACTATAGAAGCTTTTGTTGCCGCGCATCACCTGCAGTAAAGGTCTCCGGACTTTCATTTTCCCTACATCGTATATCACAGCCGATTTTTGGATTTATCTTCGCAGCGTATGAAAGAGCAAGTAGAAGCACCGCTTTATAATTATTTCGTAGAACAAAGCACCGACCGTTGTCTGTTTACCGGCAAGCCTGTTAGTCCTGAAGAAAACATCACCGTTTTTCCCGATTGGATTATGACGCGCTACCATCTGCATGACCAGTGGCTGGGACTGCTGAACATGAACAGGGCCTTGTATAAGGATGTAAAAGTTCCGTGTTCGCCGGAGGCCAAGAGAACTATTGAAGAGATGGAAGAACAGATCCAACAGGCCTTCGAGAGTGGCTATGAAAAGGTGACTCAGTTAGATCCTGATCTGATATTTTTATGGTCGGCCAGAATTGTTTGCGGACTTCTGTATTACGAATTGGAATACGGTAAGGAATTCGGCAGAAAGAAAGGCCGCGAGTTCATCATCTCTCCGCTTTTGACGCGCAAGTATTCAGATTTGATGCTGATGACGCAATCGTTGTTCTACCGTGTAAGATGGGAGGGCACTCCGCACAGTTTTGTCCTGAAGAAGATTAGCTACTCCAAGGACGGGTTTAATTTCAGGGATGAAAGCCGGAAGTTGAATCTTTCGCTGGGGATGATTGATTTTGGTTTTGCTTTGTGCCTTCAGGACAGAGGCCGGGTAAAAGAATTCACCAGAGAGGTGCTGGATAAAACGGGAGATGCAGTATTGCATCCCATCCAGTTCGAAGAGGTTTGTGCGAGATTCATTTACACGAACTACATACTGGAAGAACATTCAGGCTGGGACAGGGTTTACGAAAACGGAGAAGTGGTGATGAAACCCATTCTCGACGGGAAAGGTGAAAGGCTCGGTGAGTGGGATGATAAAATCTATTCTTCCACACTCGGTGAATATTGGAAACCGTGGGGAATTGAGTCAAAAGACATTTACAATTTCCCTGATTCGCCGGTGAGTTTTCTCGTGAATGAATACACCAACGAGTTTATCGATAAGAGTGAAATAGACCTGCCTTATTAAAGTGGCAGGAGCAGTTAGGCGTTATTGTCGAGTCATTGTGTGAAAGGTTGTTTAATTTCGTGTGATGCAGTCGTTGGGAGCGTTAAATAAGTATTTCGTCAAGTATAAGTGGCTATTGATCTGGGGAGTCATTTTCACTATTGCTTCCAACTACTTCAAAATCCTTGCACCGCAGGTAACCAAGTATGTGCTGAACCTGATTGAAGAGGTGCTTGGCAACTTCACACATGGCACCATTTCGGCTACCCACTACGACCCCCTCATTCAGGGATTCATCAATATGCTGAGTCTCGAGGATGCGACTTATAAAACGCGGATCCTTTACAGCGGGCTTATTTTGTTAGCGCTGGCATTAATCAGTGGACTCTTTTTGTTCCTGATGCGCCAAACCATCATTGTGATGAGCCGCCACATTGAGTACGATCAGAAGAATGAAATTTTTAACCACTACCAGTCACTCGATAGCCAATTCTACAAAACCCATAATACGGGAGATTTGATGAACCGTATCTCTGAGGATGTCAGCCGAGTGAGGCGTTATGTCGGTCCGGCTCTGATGTATCTGGTGAATCTTCTGGCAACCATCGGGTTTTCTGTGACTTATATGTTTCGCGAGAATCCTGAATTGACACTCTATGTTCTTGCACCGCTGCCGATTCTGGCCATCACGATATATTATGTCAATACCATCATCAACCGCAAAGCAGATAAGATTCAGCGGCTGCTTTCTGATCTTACGACGAATGCACAGGAATCGTATAGTGGAATCCGTGTAATCAAATCGTTTGTGCAGGAGAAAGCAATGTTCAATTTTTTCAAAAAGAACAGTCTTGATTATCGCGACAATGCCATCAGTTTGGCGAAGACAGAAGCAGCTTATTCCCCGTCGATGGCTCTGCTCGTGGGTTTGAGCACACTCATTACCATCATGATCGGAGGTTTCTATGTGATTGACGACAAGATTAATATTGGTGTGGTAGGGGAGTTTGTGATGTATATCCTCATTCTCACATTTCCGGTAAGCGCTATCGGATGGACAGCCAGCATGATTCAGCGTGCGGCAACATCACAGGCCAGGATTAACGAGTTTCTGGATATCGATTCAAAGATTAAGAACAAACCGAGAATCAGGAACTCCGAAATCAAAGGAAAGATTACTTTCAGGAATGTCGATTTTGTTTATCCGCATACGGGGATTCATGCACTCAAACATTTCAATCTCGAGATCAAAGAAGGCCAGAAGGTGGCCATCGTCGGTAAAACAGGTTCGGGAAAATCTACCATCGCACAATTGTTGCTGCGTTTTTATGATGTCGTAAAAGGCGAAGTATTGATAGATGATGTGCTCGTAAAAGATTATGACCTTACAGAATTGCGATCGCAGATAGGATATGTACCTCAGGATGTTTTCCTGTTCAGCGATACAGTGAAAAACAACATTGCGTTTGGTAAGGATGAGGCAGTGACTGAAGAAGTGGAGAAGGCAGCAAAGATGGCTTCTGTTCACAATGAAATATTGCGGTTTGAAAACGGTTACGAAACAGTAGTAGGAGAGAGAGGAGTGATGTTGAGCGGCGGCCAAAAGCAAAGAATATCCATTGCCAGAGTGTTAATTCACGACCACAAGATTGTAATATTTGATGATTGTCTGAGTGCCGTTGATGCAAAAACCGAAAAAGAGGTACTGGGCAACTTGTACGAGTATTTAAGAGACCGGACAGCCATCGTTATCACACACAGAATCTTTTCACTCTTTGATTTTGATAAAATTATAGTGCTCGAAGACGGTAACATTGTTGAAGAAGGCAAGCATGACAGCCTTATGGAAAAAGATGGAATTTATGCAATGATGTATCGCAGGCAGCAACAGGAAGATCACGATGAAAATGAGCAGCAGTAAGGCTTTCCACCCCCTTGTGGATAATACGTTTGCAATTTTTTTGTCAATTCAAAAACAAGTTTATCTTTGTTTACCTTAATAAAATTAATTTCGAATAATTAAAAGTTAAAAACAGTGGCGTACGACAACAATGAAAAGAGAGCTGACAGTGTATATAGCCAAAGAGTAAGAGCCGGAAAACGCAGGACTTATTTTTTTGATGTCAGAGAAACAAGAGGGAATGATTATTTTTTAACCATCACCGAAAGCCGTAAGAAGTTCAACGAAGACGGTTACGACAGACACAAGATTTTCTTATACAAAGAAGACTTCAATAAGTTTCTGAAAGGGATCACAGAAGCGATCGATTTTGTGAAGACAGAATTGATGCCTGATTTTGATTTTGATATTTTCAATCACGATCAGGACGATAACGTTAAGGAAGATTCAGGTGCTGCGGATTCTGCCGATCATAATGCTCCTATGGATGAGGCACCTGCTGCCGAAGCTCCAGCAAAGGAGGATACACCGCCTTCCTCCGACTCTTCATCCGAGAGCACGGATACATCTCACCAGGATGAGCATGTAGATAAGTGGTAGTGATAAACCTGCTTTAATGATACTAAAAAGGTTTGCTTCTTACGGCAAACCTTTTTTTATGACTCTATCTCTAAATTTTGCGCTGTTGAAAATAAGGCGTAATACAATCAACTAATTAACCTTCTCTCAGCCTTTTGTAGGCATTGATCAAACCGTTGGTTGATGAATCGTGAGTCTTAACCGGTTTGTTATCTTCCAGTTCAGGAAGAATCTTTTTGGCAAGCACCTTTCCGAGTTCAACACCGAACTGATCGAAGCTGAAGATATTCCAGATTACACCTTGTACAAAAATCTTGTGTTCATACAAAGCGATAAGTTCTCCCAGTGTGAACGGAGTAATCTTTGTCACAAGGAATGAATTGGTCGGTTTGTTGCCTTCAAACTCTTTAAATGGAATCAGCGTATCAGGCACCTTTTCGTCCTTCAGTTCTTTTTTAGATTTTCCATTCATCAGGGCTTCTGTCTGTGCAAAAAAATTGCTTAGAAGTATTTTGTGGTGTTCTCCAACGGGATTGTGGCTGAATACGGGTGCAATGAAATCACACGGAATAACCTCAGTCCCCTGATGAATCAACTGGTAGAATGCGTGTTGGCCGTTGGTTCCCGGTTCACCCCAGATAACAGGTCCTGTCGTGTAAGTTACCCTGTTTCCGTTTCTGTCCACATGCTTACCGTTACTTTCCATATTACCTTGTTGAAAGTAGGCAGGGAAGCGGTGTAAATACTGATCGTACGGAAGTATAGCCTCTGATTGAGCGCCGAAGAAGTTGATGTACCACAAGCTGATGAGTCCCATCAAAACAGGGACATTCTTTTCAAATTTCTTTTCTCTGAAGTGCGTATCTATCTCATACGCTCCTTTCAGGAGCTGTTCAAATTTGACGTATCCGATCGTCAGTGCAATTGATAATCCGATAGCACTCCACAGACTGTAACGTCCACCAACCCAATCCCAAAAAACAAACATGTTGTCTTTGTCAATACCAAAATCCACAACAGCTTTTTCGTTAGTACTGAGCGCCACAAAATGTTTGGCGACGGCTGCAGGATCTTTGGCATAGCGCAGGAACCATTCACGGGCGGTAAAGGCATTAGTCATGGTTTCCTGTGTGGTGAATGTTTTAGATGCTATCAGGAACAATGTTTCTTCAGGATTAACTTTTTTGAGAGTTTCAGCGATATCGGTTCCGTCGACATTGCTTACGAAGAAAGGCTGCATGTCAGCAATCCAGTAAGGTCTTAACGCTTCAGTAACCATTTTCGGCCCCAGGTCGCTGCCGCCGATACCGATGTTTACGATGTATTTGATCCGTTTGCCCGTATATCCTGTCCATGTTCCTGAATGAACTTTACGGCAGAAAGCTTTCATCTTCTTCTGCACGGCAATCACCTCAGGCATCACGTCTTTACCCTTAGAGTAAACAGGTTTACCCGAGAAATTTCTTAACGCAGTGTGCAACACTGATCTTCCTTCTGTCTGATTGATGATATCTCCTTTGAACATCGATTTGATGGCCTTAGGCAATTCGCATTCATTGGCGAGCTCTATTAACAAACTGATTGTCTCTTCGGTTACAATGTTCTTAGAAAGATCGCAAACGATTTCAGGTACTGAAAATGAGAAATGTTTGAATCTGTTGTGATCTTCTTTGAAGAGATCCTTCATCTTCACAGATTTCATTTCTTTATAGTGTGCTGTAAGTTTTTTCCAGGCTTCAGTTTTGGTAGGAACAATTGCTGGTAACATGATTTTCTTTTTTTATCTCTGTACTTTACAAAAGTAGTACCGATTTTTATTGAAAGGTTTTTTTGTGGCTATAGACTGCGGATAAGATTAACCGTTTTCTCTACCATTTCCGAAGAAATATCGAGGTGCGTAACAATTCTGATTCTGGTAGGAGAGATGGCTATTACTTTGATACCGTTTTTCCCGAATTCCTCAGCAAGGCTCTTCGCGCTGTATTTTCCGCCAACCCCAAAGATGATAATATTGGTTTCAACAGGGAATATCTCTGTGACAAACTCTTTTTCTCTCAGAGTATCTGCTATAGCCGTGGCGTGGCTGTGGTCAATGCCGAGTCTTTCAATATTATTTTTTAGAGCATAGAGGCCGCCTGCAGCGATGATACCTGCCTGTCGCATACCGCCGCCAAATACTTTTCGAATTCGTCTTGCCTGATCGATGAACTCTTTTGTGCCCAGTAAAAGGCTTCCTACAGGTGCGCCTAAACCTTTGCTGAGACAGATGGAAATGCTGTCGAAGATCTTTCCGTATTCGGCAGGGGTGTTGCCCTTTGCAACGAGAGCGTTGAACAGCCTGGCGCCGTCTAAGTGAAACTTCAGATTATTTTCGGTGCAGACTTTCCTGATTTTGAGAATCTCCTCAAAATCGTAGCAACTGCCGCCACCGCGGTTACTCGTATTTTCCAATCCGACAAGTCGCGTTCTGGGCTTGTGCACATCATCCGGATTTATAGACTCCAGTATCTGGCCGGCCGTAATTCTGCCGTAGTCACCGGGAATCAGTTTTACCTGGCATCCCGAATTGAAAGCGATACCTCCGCCTTCATAGACGTAAATATGGCTATGGCTTTCACAAATTACCTCGTCACCGGGCCGGGTATGGACTTTAATGGCAATTTGATTGGTCATAGTGCCGCTGGGACAATAGAGGGCTGCCTCCATTCCGAACATTGAAGCAGCGTATTCTTGCAGTTGGTTGACTGTTGGGTCTTCCCCAAAAACATCATCTCCCACAGGGGCATTTCTCATGGCTTCAAGCATTTCCGCACCCGGCCGGGTGACGGTATCTGATCTGTAATCTATCATGGGCTAAAGATAAATTAGAATCGATTTCTTGTCAGGAGAAATTTCGGGAGCCGTTTAATTTCATGTATTCCGGTTGAATCAAAAGAGTATCAGATCATTAGAAAAAGCGTCATTGTGGCGTTAAAACCGGCTTCGGAATGAATTTTGCGGGGTAAAATATCTGCAAAAAGTAGAGGAAAACGGAAAAAGATGTAAATATGAGCGATGGTTTTTATGGAAAACGTCGTCTAATGTCATCTATAGGAAGGTTTTAAGCATAAAAGTGGTAAATATTATTAACTATTTAATGTGTTTCAAAGACTATGAAATGTTAAGCGTACACATTAAATTTGCAAATGTTTTGAAAGAACACTGCACTTTAGCAAATCTTTTGCAACAATTTCCTGTCCATTTTTATCCTTATTCGGAGTTTAAAAATTAATAGAGAGTACAAATATGAGGCAACTTAAAATTGCTACCCAAATCACGAACAGAGATTCGCAGGCTGTAGAGAAGTATCTGCAAGAAATCTCTAAGATCGGTATGATTACTCCTGAGGAGGAAACCATTCTCGCACAAAAAATCAAGATGGGCGACCAGAAGGCGCTCGAAAGGCTCACAACGGCCAACTTGCGATTTGTAGTTTCCGTCGCTAAACAATATCAGCATCAGGGGCTGTCATTAAGCGATCTGATTAATGAGGGCAACCTCGGATTAATTAAAGCAGCACAACGCTTTGATGAAACAAAGGGCTTTAAGTTCATTTCGTACGCTGTTTGGTGGATTCGCCAGTCCATCTTACAAGCGTTGGCAGAGCAGGGAAGATTAGTCCGCCTGCCTCAAAACAAAATTGGCACTTACAACAAAGCTAACAAAGCCTATATGGCTTTTGAGCAGGAACATGAAAGAGAACCTTCAACCGAAGAACTTTCAGAAATTCTGGAAATGAGTGAGACTGAAATCAACAACATTTTCCAGAGCAACACCCGTCACACATCGCTGGATGCTCCGGTTCACGAAGCAGAAGATGTAGCTATGGGCGATTTACTGAAAGGATCCGGCGAGACCGATGAGGATGTAATGCACGATTCTCTGAAAAACGAGATCAAGCGTGTATTGAAGTCATTGAGTCCGCGTGAGGCTGAAATTGTCAATGCTTATTTTGGCCTTGACGGAGAAAATGGTGTTACAATCGAGCAGATAGGTCAGAAGTACGACCTTACAAAAGAGCGTATTCGCCAGATTAAGGAGAGAGCTATCAAGCGTCTTCAGAAGGCACGTTACAGCAACGCGCTGAAGGCTTATTTAGGATAATGTTCCATTGAGCGGAAAATGTTGAAGCCGTTTCAAATTTCTGAAACGGCTTTTTTATTGATTGCTCTAAGATTAAATTTCCGGTCTGGGAAAATACTTTTTGATCTGATTCTGCGCATTTCGGGTAATAAAAAAGCCCTTCAACCGGTTTGGCTGAAGAGCTTCTGTAATTATTTATAGGCTTTCGTTCAGAGAATAATTTGCAATTCTTCTTATCCTCTATTCTTATCCCGGTAATTATCGGTTGAAAACTCTTGGCAATGTTTCCGCATAAGCCTCGAGTTCTTCGTGGCTCCAGATATGGTGTTTCTGTGCCGGTAAAGCAGAGTCGGAACTTGTAGGTGTTCCTTCAACAATATCTTTAGAGCCTGTGCGTACAGTGCACGCAGCAAAAGTAATCATAACGAAGGCGAGGATAAAAAGCTTTGTTAGTTTCATTTTTGAAAGATTAATGGTTGTAATGCAAATCTATATCTAAAACCTGTGATGATAAAATAATGTCTATAAGGCTAATGACAGTCTGAACATCAGTGCAGAGAAGCCGCCGTGTCCGGCATAGCCGTCAAGCGATACCGTGAAGTCCAGTGGAAAATCGTTCCTGCTGAAGTTGTATCCAACCTGCGGAGCATAAGCAAAAGTGGTAGCACCCTTTCCTGATCTACTGTTGAGACCGACACCAATCAATGCGCCGAAGTGTACGTTACCAGCATACACTTGTCCGCCTGCTCTTACCGGTATTGCAGTGTAAGCGGTGTTTTTCGTCCCCGGAACTTCTGATTTTCTGCCTGCATAACTGATGATACCTGCTTGTACAATACCACTTGTGTTAACGGTAAAGAAGTGCTCAACGCCTAACATACCTCCGATTCCAAGTCCGTATCCCTTGTTACCAGGAATATTCTTGAAAGGGTTTTTAGTAGCAATACCGATTGTAGGTCCGATCGCAAATTTTGTCTTACCTTCTTCTCTTTCATACCCTTGTGCAAAAACTGTTGATGCGAAAACGATCAGAGTCAACACCAAACTTATCTTCTTCATGTATTACAATTTTATATGAAGTGCAAAGATAAAAAGTTGATAGATAATGTCTTGAAAAAAGTAATCCCCATCCGGTACGGACGGGGATTATAAGGTATATTAATACCAAACGAGGATTATTTCAACTCTGCTACCAGTTGTTCGCTCATAATGGTATAGTTCTCGTTCTTCGCTGCTTTTGCCAGTTCCAATGCTTTTGTAGCTGTAGCAAGTGCGCCTTTTTTATCGCCTGCATTCTTCTGCATGACTGCTTTCTGGTAAACCATGTAATAGGGTGCATCAGGTTGAGCCTTGAATGCGGCTTCAGCCATCTCTACGGCTTTCTTGTAGTTCTTATCGTAGTCTGCATAGAAAGTAGCTGCTTGCCAATACGGAGGTTTATCTCCTTTTAAAGCTTTCTCTATAGAGGCCCTGATGCGATCTGTAATGTTTGTGCTGATCGGAATTTGAAGGCCTACATCTTCCCACTTAATGTTCAGTTTAAGGCTTTCGGCTTTCACGTCAGAAAACTGCATGGTAAGTGTTTCAACTTTTCCGGGATTTTTCATGGCCTTTACCTTCATGCGCAGTGCATCATCTTTCTCATTATATCCGGTAGCTCCCCAGTTGTTTACTCCTTTATTGAGGATGAAGGTCCAGTTACCGTCTTTATCAGGAATGGTATAGATCGCGTATGATCCTGCTGCAATCTTCTTTCCATCGATGGTTACATCATCGCTGAAAGTAATTTTAGTAGCTGCGTTGGCACCTGTACGCCACACAGAGCCCCAGGGCTCGATATTACCAATCATATTTCTGCCTCTCAGGCTCGGACGGGAATATGTTAATTCAATAGAACCCAATCCAAACTCCTGCTTAATAAATTGAGTAGGAGAGAGGGCCGGCATTTTTACCTGTGCCTGTACGGTGGTGATGCAGAATAATGCTATAATTCCGGTGAATAGTTTTTTCATAAATGTACTTTTTGATTAAGTGGTAAATATAAACAATTGCGGCAGGATTATTCAAAGAAAATCCTGACAGTCTGGTATAAGATGCGGTTCCTGTTATCATCCGGCCTCGGGTCTCTGAAACGCTCCAGGCCGAACAGTCCTGCAGCATTGCCTTTGTTCACGGCAATCTCGAGATAGCCGGCTGTGTTAAACAAGGCGAGTTTGTCGCTCATCGGGACATCGCCATATGTTTCGCTGATCTTGTCGATGGGTTCGCCGCGGGTACAGTAAATTTTAAAGGGTCTTCCTTTTCTGTTTTCTTCAAATTCCTCTTTGGTGATATTGATGACCACGTTTTCGAATCGGTCAACAAAGAGAATCTGTCCTTCAATAGAGTTTGCATTGACAATTGGCCGCAGCGAGTTTTTTTCTTCAATCTCTACGTTTGGTTCTCCCACTTCTTCCAATGCCTTCCCATTTTCAATTTGGTGTAAGGCATTTGCGAGTGCATGCACACATGTGATTGTGTTTTTTGGCTCTGAATCCTTAAGGTGAACAGCTACATATTCTTTAGGCGATTCATCAAGAATCATTTTGATGAGGCCGTTATCGGGAATACCGATGTACTGGCCGTTGTGGCGTGCAATCAGCACAAAGTCAGGATTTTTATCAAACATATCGACCAGCACCAGGTGGAATGTTCCCTCAGGATAATTTTTGAGTATGTTTTTGCTGATATATGCCGCCTGCGGATAGTTAAACGGATTCAGAGTGTGTGTGACATCGATGATTTTTGATGCGGGATTCACCATCAATAATTGCCCTTTGATAGCCCCGACCATATAATCCTGGGTTCCGATATCTGTTGTAAGGGTGATAAGCGCCATGAATGCGGGGAAAGTTACTTATTTCTCTGTTTTTGCAAATCTATACCATCCTAAGCGTTTCTGTGTCTGACTATTTGACGAGTACCCCGTTTTTATAAAAAAAGTTACGGGTCAGCCTGTCTGACCATGCGGGGAAGAATTTGTTCATGAAAACAGTCAGTTTCCCCTGCGCTGTCATCACCAGGGTGCGTTTTCTTTTTTTAATGGCTTTTATGATGAGGGAGGCACATTCTTCGGGGGTCATCAGTTTGTCCTCATTGAGCGGAGATTTTCCCTGCGCACTGACTGTCTTTGTGAGTGCAGCCTTTCTTACGTTGGATTTGGTAAATCCCGGACTCACCCACAAAACATTCACGCCTGTGTCAAGCAGCTCGCTGCGCAGGGCTTCCATCCATCCCTGAAGTGCAAATTTGCTGGCGCTGTAACCGCTTCTGCCCGGCAGGCCACGGTTCCCTGCGATACTGGAGATTCCGACGATAGACCCTTTTTGCCGGATGATGGAGTCAATGGCGTAACGGGTACAATTGATAGCACCAAAGAAGTTGATCTCCATCACGCGCCTCATGGTCTCCAGCGAAACTTCGCTGAATTGAGAGCGCATGGAAATACCTGCATTATTAATAAGTATATCTATGTGTCCGAAGTGGTCGATTGTTTTTTCGATAAAGCCCTTGGCTTCCTCTTCGCTACTGACATCACATTGGGCAACGAATAAATCCTTACATATATGTTCGTTCTTCAGTGCATCTAATTTTTCCTGAGATCTGCCACAGGTAGCTACTTTCGCTCCTTCGCCGAGGAGCTGGTCTACGAGTGCTTTCCCGATCCCGTTTGAGCCTCCTGTTACTACAATTACTTTATCCTTTAACATGTACCGGCTGTTTTGGCAAAAATAATTGAGAATGGCGACTATTCGCTGAAAACACCGATAGCAGTGGAATACACTCTGTACTTATGCATTTACAAAATGTTATATTCAGATAGTGTTGAAAAAAATCATTTTAAAAGTTTGGCACAATACCTTTTTGCCCTATTTTTGCACACCTTTTTAAGGGAACGATTCGGTAGCTCAGTTGGTAGAGCAATACACTTTTAATGTATGGGTCCTGGGTTCGAGTCCCAGCCGGATCACCGTGTAAAACCCTGAAACGTAGTACAGATAAGCGTTTCAGGGTTTTTTCGTTTTAGAACGTTACCTAAATGGTTACCCCTTGTATAAACAAAAAAAACCCCGTTTTCTGCCATAGCAGTTTTGCCGGTGCTCCAGCCTAAGTCTTTGGCGATGGTGTCGCGGGTGTTGTGTGAGGCATCCTTATCGCTTTTGTCAATAGTTGACAAAAGCGATCCATTGTCCCAGCGGCTGGCATTCGTGGCATTCGCCGCCTCCGCCTTTCTCTCCCTCCCCCTCTCCAACAACAACTCCCGCTTCACTTGTGCCAGTTCAAACTTCCATCCATCAGTAAGGTTGCGCTCAAACAAAGAACCCCGGCCAACAGAAAAGCCAGGGTTTTAGAACTCCGAAAAACCAACCGTGAGAAACTATGATGTCGCAAATGATCCTTTCACGTTAAACGCTGCGCCATAAATTGGAAGTGCAATTCTACTTTCCAGTCGGGCGGTAATCATATTCTTTTGATCGTTGTCAGTGTCCTGCTCAAAGAATTC
>JAGFIS010000010.1 GCA_024103425.1 Chitinophagaceae bacterium | reverse complement strand
ACGCTTGACTGAAATTTGATCCCAAAAAATAAATTCCACGTGTCTGAAAACAAGTTTTCATCCACCCATTTATTTTTTGGAACTTTCCGGCATGAATGCCCGGACAAGCTGTCAAGCGCCGCGTTGTACGACTGTTGCAAATGGTACAAAGGTATAATTACAACATCGTCTGAAATCATTAAAACTTGTAAAAACTACAAGTTTTAATGGTTTGTTGCTTATATTTGTTCTGTGTTAAATTATACTGAACGGAAAGAATACATCAGCAAATTAGAGGCTTACAAAGACCAAGACCTCATTAAAGTTATTAGCGGTTTTCGCAGGTCTGGCAAAAGTACTCTACTGGAAATGTACCGTGAACGCTTACAAAAACAAGGCGTCAAAAGTAATCAAATCGTTTTTCTGAATTTTGAAGATTTCGAGCTTCGTATATTTTTAAACGATTTAGACGGCTTGTATTATCACATCATTAATCAATTAGATTTATCCAAACCTTGTTATGTTTTTTTGGACGAAGTACAGAATGTAAATGAATTTGAACGTCTGGTGGACGGCTTATTCGTAAAACCCAATGTGGACGTTTATATCACAGGTTCAAATGCACTTTTACTTTCGGGCGAATTGGCAACGTTGTTGAGTGGACGATACGTTGAAATTTCCATTCTGCCCTTTTCGTTCGACGAATATTTAACTGCACGAAACATAGATATAAGTAATAAATATCTCAATTACGAGACTTTCTTTTTTGATTACATCAACGAAACATCATTGCCCAAAGGTGTAGAATTGCGTGAGAGTGGTTTTGATAAAGTTTACGAATACTTAGAAGCTATTTACAATACCGTTATTGAAAAAGACATTACACAACGACACAAAATAAACGACAAACGTGCTTTTGGAAACATTGTAAAATTTGTAGCTTCTAATATTGGCAATGCACTTTCGCCTGGTAATATCGCCAAAACTTTGACACAAGACGGGCAAAGCATACACAACACCACGGTAGAACGATATTTGGAGTACTTGGTAACGAGCTTTGTGTTTTATAAAGTAAACCGCTTTGATTTAAAAGGCAAAAAGCAACTTGCCACGCAAGAAAAATACTATTTGGTTGATACAGGTTTGCTCAACATTTTGGTAGGAAAAGAGAGGACAACCGAAAGAGGGCATATTTTAGAAAATGTTGTTTATCTCGAACTACTTCGTAGAGGTTATAAAATATGGACAGGAACAAGTCGTAATAACGAAATAGATTTTGTTTGCAAAACGCCATCAGGAGATATAGAGTATTACCAGGTGGCCTGGCAAATATCAAGTGAGAGGACCGAAGAACGAGAGTTTGGAGCATTAGAAAAAATCAAGGACAACTATCCTAAGTTTTTACTTACAACCGATGGATTTACACAAGACCGAAGAGGTATAAAACATTTGAACGTATTTAATTGGTTACTTAAAATAAACGAGAAATAATTACCACCGGCTATAACAGCTCGTTTACCCCTGGTGCTACTTCGTAGTGCTGCAATGGAAGGGAAACGGCTTCTATTGTCCCGCCCATTGGGAAAATTCCCCCACCTCTGGTTTTTCGGGCTGTATCCTACAAACCGCTTGCTGAAATTTGATCTCAAAAAATAAATTCTCCGTGTCTGAAAACAAGTTTTCATCCACCCATTTATTTTTTGGAACTTTCCGGCATGAATGCCCGGACAAGCTGTCAAGCGCCGCGTTGGCTAAGACCGGCACCACCCGGTCCGGATATAGAATAAACCGGGTACAGTTTACACTACAACTGCCCGGTTGCCTGGTACTGTGTCTTATCCTGCAACTTTCCGGGCATGAGAGCATAAAATCCTCGTATCACAAAAAATGGCCAAAAGAAAAAAAGCAGTATTTAATTGGAGCGGCGGGAAGGACTCTGCATTAGCTCTTCAAAAGGTACTTCAGGAAAGCGAATTTGAGGTCGTTGCACTATTGACGACAATCGACGAAGCAACACAGGCTTCTTCAATTCATGCTATCCCACGTGAATTGCTGTCAAGGCAAGCCAACAGTATTGGAATTCCGCTTTATGCCGTTTCACTTTCTAAGGGCATGAAATCCTATGAGGAAGGAATGACCGAAGCAATTGAACACTTTAAAAAACAAGGCGTAACACATTTCATCTTTGGCGACATATTTTTAGAAGACGTGAAATCGTACCGGGAGCGTAAACTAAATCCATTAGGAATTGAAGTGGTTGAACCTCTCTGGGACAAGACTTCAGAAGAAATTTTTAATGACTTTTTAGAGTCGGGCATCAAGACAAAAATTATTGTTACTCAGGCAGATAAGCTTGACCGTTCCTTTATCGGAAAGGAGATCAACAGTGACTTTTTAAACTCACTTCCTCAGGATATTGACCTGTGTGGCGAAAACGGAGAGTACCATACATTCTCTTATGACGGCAAGCCTTTTCAAACTAAAATTGACTTTGAGATTGCTAAGATCAATAAAGTAACTTATGAATTCAAAATAGACACGGGAGAAATGAAAAGCTATGATTATTGGCAGGCAGAAATATTGCCAAAATGAGTACAACTTAACGTATAGTGAACACTACCCGGAGCGAAGCTGAAACACTTTTCCGCTACTGCACCTGTCGGCCTTCAACACCGCTTCGCTCAGCCGGCAATAGCAGATAAACTTTTCTGATTAAAATATTTGGATAAAAAAAAGTATTAACTTGTTACCACCATTAATTGGCAGCCCGGTCTTGCAGCAAACACGACTAATATGTTATCAAATAAGTCAGAACAGTTAAAGAGTTATATTTCGGAAGATGATGACCTCCGCACATGGATACAGAACTTTTCCCGGAGTTTGAAGATGATTCCCGGAGGAAATGTCATCCATTATCCGGAGTCTTTTGCTACGGGCTATGGAATGGTTATCGAAATCCAGGATGGTCTTTCGGCCAGGCTGGTCGACTACACCCTCAACTCTGACTTCTCTTACCAACGCGAGCCGACAAAAGAATTTATGCTGATCATTTACATCTACATCTACCAGGGATGCAAAAGATTAAAAATGACTTTGAACGATAAAGCCATTATCGAGTCAAGAGATACCGACTACAGCGGACTGATGCTGACAAACAATGCCACCCGGCAATCCCTTTTTGTGACCAAGGGCAGTATAGTAAGAGGGATCACCATACAACTCACCGAAAAATGGCTGAAGGATAATATCACAAGTCCGAAAGATTTAGGAATCCTGAAAGAGCAGGATTTTTTTCAGAGTATCATCCGGCCGAAATACAGGAGATTGCTCGAAGATATCTTCATCACAAAAAATAATTCACCGGTTCCCAACCTTTACCTCTCGACCAGGGTCATGCATCTGGCAGATTTATTTCTTGAAGATATTCTGAAAAATGGATTAAAGGGAAATCTGTTACCCAGGTCGCCTAAAGAGATGCAGCAACTGTTGCTGATTGAAGAATATCTGACCGAACATTTCCAGGAACCCTTCCCTAGTATTGATGCACTGGCGAAAATTGCTTTGATGAGTCCTACGAAGCTCAAAAAATCTTTCAAGAGCGCCTTTGGCATGAGCCTCTTCAACTACTTTCAAAAAAACAGGATGCACAAGGCAAAAGAGTGGTTACAGGCGGGAACTCACTCGGTTTCAGATACCGGAAAAATATTGGGATACCATAACCTAAGCAACTTTTCCGTGGCTTTTAAAAAGGAATTTGGCGTCTTGCCGAAGCATGCACAAGAGCTGACATAAACTGCTTTTCGCAGGTAAGAACTCTTTTTAAAGCATTAAAAAATGTCTCTTACAGGTATTTGTTTACCTTTTTGGAGTATATATATATGTCTTATACAGTTAAATTTGTGACTGAAAAAACTGATTCAAAAGCACACGCTATCCTTTGAATTGCAACCTCAACTCTCAGGTCATCAAGAAAAAATTTAAGATTCTAATTCCAAATGACCACCAGATTCAAAAAGGCTCTCTTTTGCGAGCCTTTTTTATTTGCACAAAAACAGAACCACCAACGCAGGAAAAACCGTTGCCTGTAACCCCAAAAAATCACGCCGGAAATGAGGTAGGCAGTATAATCACAAGCGGTAGTTACACTGTTTAAGCCCAAAATCTTTTTCCGGGATGAAAAGAATTTTATTATAGTCATGCATCCTTTTAAATCAGTTAATCATCTCGGGCAGAGAATTATTTTTATTTAGGTCAAAAAGTATATTTTTGTGGCCATTAACTAAATTTTACAATCATGTCGGACATTGCAACAAAAGTTAAAAAAATTATTGTTGACAAGTTAGGAGTTGACGAAGCAGAAGTAACTCCAGAAGCTTCATTCACTAACGATTTAGGAGCAGACAGCCTGGATACGGTAGAACTGATCATGGAATTTGAAAAAGAATTCAACATTTCTATACCGGATGAGCAGGCAGAAACTATTACAACAGTAGGTCAGGCTGTGACCTATCTTGAAGAACATGCCAAGTAAGGTTCATTCAAAACTTCGCAGGCAAGCTTATGGAATTAAAGAGAGTAGTCATAACAGGACTTGGAGCCATTACTCCACTGGGGAACACGGCACGTGAATTCTTTGATGGATTAATCAACGGAGTATCAGGTGCTGCACCCATTACTCAGTTCGACTGCTCAAAATTCAAAACAAGGTTTGCCTGTGAGGTAAAAAACTTTGAACCAACCAACTACTTCGAGAGAAAGGAGGCTCGCAAGCTCGACCGCTTCACTCAATTCGCCTTAGTAGCGAGTGATGAAGCAGTTAAGGATGCAGGCATTGATAATGACAATATCGACCACGATCGCGTCGGTGTCATTTTCGCAAGCGGCATCGGAGGTATTCATACTTTCCAGGATGACGTGATGGAATTTGCACGCGGAGACGGGACTCCCCGCTTCAACCCTTTCTTTATTCCCAAGATGATTCTTGACATAGCAGCGGGGCAGATCTCTATGAGATACGGTTTTCGCGGCCCCAATTTCGCTGTGGTAAGCGCCTGTGCCAGCAGTACGAATGCGCTTATCGATGCCTTCGATAATATCCGCCTCGGCAAAGCTGATATTATCCTTACGGGAGGCAGTGAAGCTGTTATCAGCGAAGCGGGTGTCGGTGGATTTAACGCTATGAAAGCTCTCAGCGAAAGAAACGATGATCCTGCAACCGCCAGCCGTCCGTTCGATAAAGACCGCGACGGTTTTGTAATGGGTGAAGGTGCAGGTATTATTGTTCTTGAAGAACTCGAACATGCCAAAGCACGGGGGGCAAAAATCTATGCTGAAGTAGCAGGCGGTGGCGCAACTGCTGACGCACACCACATTACAGCCCCGCACCCCGAAGGTTTAGGTGCTAAAAACGTAATGCTCGCGGCTCTGAAAGACGCCGGAATGGAACCGGGTGGTATCGATTACATCAACGTACACGGTACGAGTACTCCACTCGGAGATATTGCTGAAACAAAAGCCATCCTCTCTGTTTTCGGAGACAAAGCATACGATCTTAACATCAGCAGCACCAAGTCTATGACAGGTCATTGCCTCGGTGCCGCCGGCGTTATAGAAACACTTGCATGCATACTCGCGGTAACCGAAGATGTCATTCCTCCTACCATTAATCACTTCACGGATGACCCTGAGCTGGATCCTAAGCTTAACTTCACATTCAACAAAGCACAGAAGCGCGTTGTGAATGCTGCCATCAGCAATACTTTCGGATTCGGCGGGCATAACGCATCTGTAATCATCAAGAAATACAAAGAGTAAGAACCTTCGCTCTTTGAGTTCTTAAACTCTTATTTGTAATGGAGCAGATATGGCCAATTTGTTGGTAAGGCTATCACAAATACTACTATATTTACCAGGATATTTTTCCTAATACACAACTATCAAAAGCATTGTCTTGCAAAAGATATTCAGGAGAATAATTACATTTTTTTTTATAGGATGCCTGCTCTGCATTCACCGGGTAAATGGCCAGAATATAAAACAGGTTGGTACTTATCCTGCTCTTTCTCTTGAGTACAATTTAAAAAATAAGTGGAGCTTGTTTGCTGAAACAGAAATGCGATCGGCAAAGTACTTTGAAAGGTTTTATTATTACGAAGTAAAAACAGGAGCTAGCTACAGTATCAGAAAAAACCTGAAGCTTACAGCAGCCCTGGGCTTCTATCACAATTTTGAGGAAGGTGAAGCCTTTGACTATTCATCAAAGAAAACAGAATGGAGGATTTGGCAACAAGTATCTGTTAAACAAAACCTGCCCTTTGTCTTTCCTGAACACCGTATAAGAATAGAGGAAGTCGTGAGTAATAATTGGAAATTAAATATCAGGTACCGATTACATATCAAGACACCCCTCAACAAAGAGGCACTAGAGAAAGGAACAGTCTTTTTATCTGCCTTCGACGAGCTGTTCTTCGGGACTCAAAATAAATGGTTGACCCGGAACAGGGTTTTTGGTGGGTTCGGATGGATTATCGACAAGAAAACCACGATTCAGGCAGGACTTTTAAGACAGAATGATTACAAAAGCAACAGTAGGAAAGGAAAAAATTATCTGTATATCGGGCTGGGTTTAAAATTATAAACATACACACCATCCCGTCTCGAAATAGGGTTTGTTTTAATTCCCCGTATCCGGTTGTTCAAGATTCATTCAAAAAGAAAATTTGTTTGTTTAAGATATCAGAAGAAAGGATTTCCCATTTTCTTTTAACTTTATTACTCAGTTATGAATATTTCTCCGTTTAGTTCGCTTTTCCTTACAAAGCAGGAAAGAGAGTTTAAAAAACAATTGAGTAACGTTCTCGGCTATTCTCCGGGGAATATCGATTTGTATAAAACAGCACTCAGTCACAGGTCGGTTCGCGAAGGATCTGACGAGAACAACGAACGCCTTGAATTTCTGGGCGATGCCATTCTAAGCTCTATCGTAGCGCATTTTTTGTTTATGAAATATCCTTATAAGGACGAAGGCTTCCTGACGGAAATGCGCAGTAAGATCGTTAACAGGCACCAGTTGAACAGCATTGCAGTAAAGATCGGGCTGAAGCGCGTTACCTTCTTTAATAAATCAGATCAGTCGCTAAAAATTTCACAGATATTCGGTAACACTCTCGAGGCCCTGGTAGGTGCAGTGTACTTAGACAAAGGTTATGAAGAAGCCAGCAAATGGGTAACACTACACATCATCAACTCCCACCTGTTTTTGCAGGACCTCGAAGAGATAGACATCAACCTCAAGAATAAGCTGTACGGGTGGGCCAACAAGAACGGAAAATCGCTTGAATTCGAAACCATAGACGAGAAAATCGAGGGCGGGCGAAAATTGTTTACCATCGGTGCATTTATAGACAGAGAGATGGTATCGGAAGGGCAGGCTTTTAATAAAAAAGACGCCAGCCATATCGCTGCTCAAAAGGCCATCGAGATTTTGAATATTACATAAATTGCACTCTTGTCAGATCAGCAACACTCAATTATGAAGTTCGGACTATTAGGCAGCGGAAGCTGGGGAACTGCCCTGGCAAAACTGCTGACAGATAATAAACACGCAATTAACTGGTGGTTGCGAAGCGACGAGAATATCGTCTCCTTCAAAAGCCGGAGGCATAATCCTCAGTACTTACGGTCAGCAATCTTCGATGTGAGCCTGTTGAATTTCTCTATCGACCCCATAGAGGTTATTGCCGGAAGTGATATCATCGTTGTTGCTGTACCATCGGCATTTATCACCGAGGCATTTAAAGACATCACGAAAGATGCCTTTAAGGGAAAGAAAATTGTTTCTGCCGTTAAAGGGATTATCCCCGATAAGAACCTGCTGCTAAACGAATTTCTACAGGAGGAATACGGAGTTGCATTATATGATTATTTCACCCTGCTTGGCCCCTGCCATGCGGAAGAGGTAGCAGCTGAAAAACTTTCTTATCTCACATTTTCAGGTAACGATCCTGAAATGACAAAGGAAATCGCCTCTTGTTTTGCCACTCCATACCTAAAAACACTGTACAACACCGACGTTTACGGAGCCCAATATGCAGCTATTTTAAAGAATATTTATGCCATCGGGGCGGGAATGGCCCATGGTCTTGAATACGGAGATAACTTTTTAAGCGTTCTTATAGCGAACTGTGCGGATGAAATGGCCGGATTCCTGCGTCAGTTGGGTCAGAAAGTAGAGGTGGGTAAGCCGTTGCACGAAGCAACGACCCACAGCCAGAAGAGAGTGGTAACCAACTATGCGGCCAGCGTTTACCTGGGCGACTTACTGGTGACCTGCTACTCACTGTACAGCCGAAACCGGACATTCGGAAATATGATCGGGAAAGGATACTCGGTATCTTCTGCCCAACTCGAAATGAATATGGTTGCCGAAGGTTATAATGCCAGCAGATGTATTCACGAGACAAATAAAAAAGTGAAAGCAGAGATACCCATAGCAACAACCGTGTACCGTATCCTGTGGGAAGGGCTGCATCCGGTAAAAGGCTTTGAGTATATTGAGTCAATATTAGTTTAATAAATACCCCATTTGAGAACGCTATTATTTTCTTTACTGGCAATCGCGCTTATCTTTACCTCATGCAGTAAGGAACGGGTTATTACAAGCCCCGATGCAGTTATATCTTTCAGCAGCGATACCTTGTTTTTTGATACTGTATTCACCACTGTAGGATCGGTAACATCCTCTGTAAAGATTATTAATGAGAACGACAGTAAACTCCAACTCAGCACCATCAGGCTTGCAGGAGGCAGCAACTCTTTTTTCAAAATAAATATAGACGGTATTTCTGCCACTGAAGTACACGATGTAACCATGCGTGCTAACGACAGTATGTACCTTTTTGTACAGGTAACGATCAATCCCAATACACAACAAATGCCTTTTGTAGTCGAAGACAGCATTGAGGTATCCTTCAACGGAAACACAAAGTGGCTGCAATTGAGAGCATACGGACAAAATGCAATCTTTCTAAGGAATCATACGATTACTTCGGATACACATTGGACAGACTCACTTCCTTATGTAATTCTGGGTTCGCTCACTGTTCAAAATCCGGCCACACTATATCTCGATCCCGGAACAAGAATTTTTGCCCATGCCGATGCACCATTCCTGATTAACGGAAGACTATATTCTGAAGGTACCGTTGCATCTCCGGTTGTATTTTCCGGAGACAGAACGGATGCAGATTATAAAAATCTTCCCGCAGGATGGCCCGGTATTTATTTCTCTGACTCCAGCGAGAACAATTTTATCAAACAAACTATTATCCAGAATGCGTATCAGGGGTTGGTATTGCAGGGATTTCCGACGGATAACAATCCTAAACTCACTTTATCCGAATCTGTTATCAGAAATATTTACGACGCGGGTATTCTGGCACTCAACTCTTCTATTACTGCAGACAACTCACTGATTGTAAACTGCGGTGCGAATATTGCCTTGTTGCTTGGTGGTGAATACTCATTCACGCACTGTACCGTTGCCTCATACGGTAGCCTGTATATCACGCACAAAAACCCTGTTCTCACAGCAACAGATTACTATGAAGGCGGTGGCACAGTTTATACTGCAGAGTTATCGGCAGATTTCACAAACTGTATTTTCTGGGGAGATAACGGGAATGTCGACAACGAAATTCTGCTGGGGAAAAAAGGTACAGGGCTCTTCGATGTCACATATACCAACTGCATTTACAAGGCAAAAGACCCTGTGGTAAATGCAACTTTCCAAAACAGTATCCTGAATCAGCCGCCGCTGTTCGATAGTATCAATACTTCTAAAAATATCTACGACTTCCGGTTTACGAAGAATGCCGGTGCCCCTGCCATCAACGCAGGGATAGTAACCGGTTACCTTACAGATATTGAAGGCAAGCTGCGCGACTCGCAGCCCGATATTGGTTGTTACGAAAAATAATTGTTTCCGAAAAAATCAGCTTCAAATAATAGCCTATCCCCTGATGTAATTCTCTAACTGGTCGATTGTACGCTGTTGGATCAGGAGTGTTTCCTTAATCAAATCACTGATAGAAACTATGCCGGCCAGTTTACCCCCATCAAATACAGGAAGGTACCTGATGTGATGCTCGTCCAGCAATTCCATGCAATGTTCAATCGTGTCGGTTGGGCTTACACCGGGAAGATCTTTTGACATAATCTCTTCTACGGTAGTGTCTCTCGAGTTCCTATCCTTCAAAATAATCTTACGGGAGTAATCTCTCTCCGTCAATATACCTTTAAACTGATCGCCATCCATTACTACCACAGCCCCTACATCGTTTTTTGCCATCAGGGTAAGAGCCTCTCTCACAGAATGATTAGGAGAAGCAGTAACCAGTTTTCCGCTCTTGCGGTTCAAGAGATGTTTAACGAGATTCATGATTCCTAATTTTATAAGTGAAGAAAAGTATTCTGTTAAATTACAACTTTAATTTATATCTGTAAAAAAAGGTTATTCTCAATATATGAACAAAGAACAAGTATAGATTTACTCCGATGAGAAATAAAGTCAGGAACATATTAATAGGAATCCTCGCAATGGGTATCTGGGGTGCTATACTCCTGATTAAGGGTGCCCCACAGGAAAAGTATATGCCCTTCTTTCTTATGTCATTAGTAGGATTAGGATTTTTGATCGCAGGGCTCATCATCATTCGATTATCCCAAAAGAAAAGGCGATAATCGCAATTCAATCCTTCTTAAATAGAACTAATTTTGCAAACTGTTTATAGACAGGCAATTGAGCTTCAATATTCATTTTGAAGCGGTCCGCATTATATGAGCGATAACACACAAGAAGAAATAAAATCTCAAACAACAGTTCCGGTAAACGGACAGAAACCCTTGCGCAAGGTTCTGGTATTCACTATCGTTTCTTCAGCCCTCCTGATGATGACAATCGATGGAACCATCGTGGCGACAGCATTGCATACACTGCAACAGGAGCTCGACACCACCATTAACTGGGCAGGATGGACTATTACCGCCTACTCTTTTGGATTTTTAGTAATGCTGCCTATTACGGGCAAACTCAGTAAGAGATACGGGCATCGTAAGATGTACCTTATTTCAGTTACCATTTTTACGGTAGCTTCATTACTCTGCGGACTGTCTGCAAACATTTACCAACTCATTGCACTGCGTGTTGTTCAGGCCGCAGGATCGGCAGGAATTACCCCTTCAGTTACAGGCATTATTGTAGATCATTTCGGTAAAGCCAGAGACAGGGCTGTCAGCCTTTTCGGAAGTGTGTTCCCCATCGGTGCAATGATAGGTCCCATCTTCGGAGGCTTTTTTGTTACCTACTGGACGTGGAGAGAAATCTTCTTCGTGAACATTCCAATCGGCTTTATCGTCATTATCCTTTCTCTGATCTACGTCCCCAAAGACCATGAAGTAAATACCCGAGAAAAACCTCCCCTAGATTTTAAAGGTATTCTTTTGATCGGAATCGGTGTATTGTCGGGCATGTTTGCCGTCAGTCTTTTGGCAGAAAAGACAGCGCATGTTTTCTCTGTTCCGTTTCTTTCATTGATTGCATTAAGTATGTTATCGCTTGCTTTCTTTTTCCGCCATATAGCCTGCGTGTCAAATCCGATTATCGCACCCAGGCTGATTCATGGTAAAGGATTTGGAGCAGTTAATATTATTAATGTACTGTACGGGGGCATTGCTCAGGGTACGGTTGTTCTGGTACCATTGTATGCTACAAACCGTTATGGTCTGGATGCATTAGACTCCGGTACTTTGCTGGTAGCACAGGCTATCGCTGCTGTTATTATGTCGACGACAATGACGATGATCCTCCGAAGGTCGGGTTACCGCCCACCATTGTATGCCGGAACTATCACAATGGCCATCGGAATAGCCTTGTTGGTATTGCCTCCGCCATCCGGTTTCACGCCCTACGGCTGGCTGGCATTCTCTACTTTTTTAATTGGCGCAGGTGCAGGTGCAATCAATCCTTCTTGCCGCAATGCAGGGCTTCAACTTGCCCCCGAGCAGGCATCTACGATCGCTGCGCTGCGATCTATGTCTTTAAAAATAGGGGCTATTCTTACAGTAGCTATAGCCACAGCCATTCTCACCGGAGCTCCCAATCCGGGCGAAGTGCAGGCACAGATTTACCTCGCAGCCTCCATCATATTTATTCTGGCTATCCCATTGATCAGGCGGATTCCGGAACATCACGGGTCGTGGTAATAGTTACTGTTGTTGATTTAAAAGAATTACTCAGCTCACCTTTTCTGCAAAATGTTTCTTCACCGCAGGAATCACTTTGGTGCCGTAAAGCTCTATAGTTTTCATAGTTTCTTTATGCAGCGGCGCTCCAACATCGATATGTGCCACAAAACGGGTCAGCTTGAACATTTCAATTGTACGGATAATCTTCTCTGCTACTGCATCAGCGTCTCCCATGAATAACGCACCGTGTTCGCTCATTCCCCCCATAAACTGAGCACGAGTGTAAGGAGACCAGCCGCGCTCCCTGCCAATCCTGTCCATCTGGGCAGCATAATAAGGGAAATAGTCGCTGAGAATCTCTCCCTGCGTATCGGCAATAAAGGTATGTGAGTGCACTCCTATTTCCATCTTAGCAGGGTCGTGACCGAATTGTTTATACTGTTCTTTATAATAATCAATCAACGGCAGAAACTGGCTCGGCATTCCGCCTATAATCGCAAAAATAATCGGCAGCCCTAAGCGTGCAGCACGCAATACCGAGTTAGGCGTTCCACCCACGGCAATCCATACAGGCAGTTCTCTGCCCGGACGGGGATAAACGGTCTGCTCTTCAATCGGAGCACGGAACTTCCCGCGCCAGGTCAAAGTTTCAGTAGTATTCAGTTGTAATAACAGATCGAGTTTCTCTTCAAATAAAGCGTTGTAATCTTTCAACTCGTATCCGAACAAAGGAAACGACTCAATAAAACTTCCGCGGCCTGCCATAATCTCTACCCTGCGATCAGACATTAGGTCAATCGTAGAGAAATCCTGATACAGCTTAACAGGGTCGGCAGAGCTCAATACACTCACTCCACTTGACAACTTGATGCGTTTGGTCACCGTAGCAAGTGCAGCCAAAACGATTTCAGGGGATGAAACAGCATAATCGGGCCTATGGTGCTCGCCCATAGCAAAAACATCTACTCCTAATTCATCGGCAAGCTTTACCTCTTCAATCAATTCATGAAGACGCTCTGATGGTTTCTGATATAAATTCTTTTGTTTGTCAAACCTCAGGTCGCCAAACATTCCGATTCCTATCTCCATAATTCTAACGCTTTTTACAAAGGTAACCCTAAGAATCCGGCTGCCATTTAACCTATGTTAAGAAATGGACCCGGGAACCTGCCGACCGGAAAAGGAAATCAATCATGGTTTTTCATTCTTCAGGGATTTCATGTCGATAACAAACCTGTACTTGACATCCGATTTCACCACCCTGTGCCATGCCTCATTGATATCCTGAATATTTATTATTTCTACCTCAGGTAATACACCATGCTCTCCACAAAAATCGAGCATCTCCTGCGTTTCTTTGATCCCTCCGATCAGCGATCCTGCGAGATTCTTTCTATTGCGAACGAGCAATGCAGCGTTGATGTGCGTCAGCGGTTCATTGGCACCCACGATTACCATTGTCTTATCACGCTTAAGGAGTTTTAAATACGGATCCACATCATGTGCAACAGGAATAGTGTTCAGTAGAAAATCAAAGGAATTAGCTTGTGCGCGCATCTGATCTTTATCCTTCGAGATGATCACTTCATCCGCTCCCAGCAGTTTGGCATCTGTTGCTTTTCCGGGCGATGAGGTAATCATCACAACATAAGCACCCATCGCATGAGCCAGTTTGATAGCCATGTGTCCTAAGCCCCCCAGCCCAATCACTCCTACTTTGTCACCTGCTTTCACATTCCAGTGCCTCAAAGGCGACCAGGTAGTGATACCGGCACACAGGAGCGGACCAGCCTTCGAGATATCCAGGGATTCCGGAATCCGTAAAACAAAACTCTCATCAACTACAATTTTTTCCGAATAACCGCCATAGGTATGTCCGCCTGAGATTTTATCCCTGCTTCCGTAAGTAAACACAGTTCCGTTTTCACAATACTGTTCCAGCCCTTCCACACACGCATGGCAATGGCGGCAGGAATCTACCATACAGCCGACACCAACAATATCTCCACGCCTAAATCGTGTCACCTCAGCACCGGCATCCGTTACCTTCCCTATAATCTCATGACCGGGCACGACAGGGTACCGCGACTGCCCCCACTCGCTACGCGCTGTATGAATATCGCTATGACAAACACCACAGTATAGAATTTCAATCGCTACATCCGAGGGGAGCAAATCTCTCCTCTGAATTTCCAGGGGAATCAAATCTTCTGTCGCCGATAGATTTCCGTATGCTTTTACTGTATCCATGTTATTTACTTTTTAATCGTCAGGCTGCTTTTTACAGCCTGCATCCAAAGAAAAATCTCCTCACCATTCGTACAGCAGCCGTGTGGAAGAGGAGATTTTTATGTCTTGTTATACTTTATTTCAATGCTTCAGATACTACCCTGCCGGTCGCACCGCTCGGTATCTGAATACGCAGCATAGCCGCAATGGTCGGTGCAATGTCCGTCATGTGATAGGTATCTGTCGATCTGCCGTGCTTAATTCCCCATCCCATAAAGACCATCGGAATATGAGTATCGTGTGGGTTCCAGCTACCGTGTGTGGTACCGGTTCCACTACTTCCAAACCATCCCGACTCCTGAACAATCATCAAAGCGCCTGCTCTCTTAGGATTGTATCCGTTAGCAATCATCGATTTGATCGGCTCGGGCAGAGGTGAGCTGCCTAAGTTCTCGATATCCACGGCAAACTCAACCCCCGGTTGGGTCTGAAGGAATAAAACTGCATCGCGCTTTACCTGCTCATAGTTCAGCTTCAAACGGTCGATTAACGGCTTATCTAAAGCGACATGATAGTTGAGGTCTTCTTTTATAATCTTATCTGTTTTGTATTTGGCTTTTATGTATGCCTTCAGATTATTCACGATATCCTTTGTCTTCAGAAATCCTGCAGGCAGATTATATTCTTCCATAAACTTGATGGAGTGTGCCGCACCGTGATCAGCCGTAAGAAATACAGTATAATTACCGATGCCGACAGTCCTGTCGAGGAAATAAAAGAAGTCTTCAAAATCTTTGTCGAGCCTCAGATAGGTATCCTCCACTTCAATAGAATTCGGTCCGTATCTGTGTCCGACATAGTCGGTGGAAGCGCAGTTAATCGTCAGAAAATCTGTATAACTCCCCTGTCCTAGCTGATAACCTTTCAGTGCAGCTTTGGCAAATTCAAGAGTCAGCGTATTCCCGAAAGGGGTGGTTCTGACCTCCCCTTTCTTCTTGTTGTAAAATCTTGAAATCATATGTGGGAATACAGGTGATTCCTCCTCATCCTTCACGACACCTTCCCATACTACATTATCGGCCGTACTCTGTACATAGGTATTCATCGGATAAAGAGTATGCCAGTCGCCGGCTACCAGCTTGGAAGGCATATCAGCATCATTGAACTTTTTCGCCCAATCCGGAAGATCATTCATGTAATAGGTACTGGTGATAAACCGGCCTGTCTTATCATCGAACCAGAAAGCTGCATTCGCCGCATGTCCTGCCGGGATAATGGATGCTCTGTCTTTTAAGGAAACACCCACGACTTTTGAATGGAAATTTGTCGCCAGTCTCAACTCATCCGTAACAGTTGTCACCAACAAATTGCGCGGAGACATTTTACCATTATCATTATCGGCGCCTACAGACTGAACAGCAGTATCTTCTACGCAATACCATTTTCTTCCCGTCACCTGATCATTCCAGTCGTTGCCGGTGATACCGTGAATGGCAGGAACAGAACCTGTATAAACAGTAGCGTGGCCGACAGCAGTAAAAGACGGCAGGTGACTGATAAATGCGTTCTCACAGGTGAATCCTTCGTTCAACATTCTTTTAAAACCACCATTGCCATACCGGTCATAATATCTGTACAAATAATCCCATCTCATTTGGTCCACTACAATACCCACCACTAGTTTGGGGCGTTCTACCTGGTTTCCTCTGTCTTGCGCAAACCCTGTTTGGCTCAAAGCTAGAAAGCAGAAAATGAAAGTGATACATCCGATTAATCTTTGTTTCATTAGCATAGATTTCAATACTCAGTTTATAAATATTTGTGCGTTGAAAGATAAGAATAAATGAAAGTTTTCATAGTCTGAATGCGAAGAATTCTTTAATGATTGCCGTTATTATTCAAATAACAAAAAACTACAATGATTATTTATTCTCATCTTCCCTTTTCATTATGCGCATCAGATTATTTGTAATTGAATTCTCGTGTTCTCTGTGATACACATACGTAGGAATGTCAGTTTTCGTCACCTTAAATCCCTTTTGTATAACTCTATCAAGATAATCTGAATCGCTGCCCAAAGGGATATTATCAAAATCGCCTAGTGTATTGTACACTTCGCGAGAGATTACAAATGTGCCTCCGACAGCACATTCAGAAAGGTGTATCTTCTTGTTGTAATCAAAACGATCGGGCACGTATTCATCACCGATAACCTCAATACCCCCGTGCAAGAACGAAATACCTTCATCCTCTTCAAGAATCTTCCGGCGGTGCTGCAGGTGGTCAGGACGATATTCATCATCGGAATCCAGAAAGGTGATGTACCTGCCCGTTGCCAATTGTATTCCTTTATTTCTTGCAGGTGTAGCGCCCGATGGACCGGTTTTATAATATTTGAAACGCAGGTCTTTCTCTAAAAATGGTTTTACAGCTTCAGCGGTGTCGTCTGTACTGCCGTCATCGATAATTATGGCTTCCCAATCGGTCTCGGTTTGCTTTTGTAACGACTCCAACGCACGCACAAGTAAGCGTGCCCGATTGTAGGTTGTGATGACTACCGAGAAAAATGGCTGAGTTAATTCCATAACTTTTTAACCGCTGAATCAAAGCAAAGATAACTTCGAATTTTCTCGGACACTCTCCGGCTCGATATTCAAATCTTACCGGAAGGCTGTAAAACCTCCCAAACAAAACATATCTGCCGAAAATAAAAAACGGTAAAAAGCAGGGTTTTGCTACTTTTGGCAACCGTGTTTTATAATTGAAATGAGTCTGAAAGAAAAAATTGATACGGCAAAACTCCCCCGGCATATAGCTATTATAATGGATGGCAACGGCCGCTGGGCAAAAGACAAAGGCCACGACAGGCTGTACGGCCACTTTCACGGAGTTGAAAGCGTGAGGAACATAGTAGAAGGGTGTGCCGAACTGGGAGTTAAGTACCTTACTCTTTATGCCTTCAGTACAGAAAATTGGGACCGCCCGAAAGATGAAGTGACAGGCCTGATGGAACTGTTAGTACAGACTATCCGCGATGAGGTGCCGACGCTCAACAAGAACAACATCCGGTTGCAGGTAATAGGCGACACTCAACAACTGCCTGAAAACGCGCGGAATGAACTGGCTGAGGCCATCAAAGAAACCAGCAACAATACAGGACTCGTACTTATAATGGCTATCAGCTACTCGAGCCGGTGGGAGATTGCAGACACCGTGAAAAGGATAGCGAAAGACATTGAATCAGGTGCCATCAGCTCAAAAGATATCAGCGCCGATTTGTTTGCAGGCTATCTGCGGACAGCTGATTATCCTGATCCGGAACTGGTTATCCGTACGAGCGGTGAATACCGCATCAGCAACTTTCTGCTTTATCAGATAGCTTATTCAGAACTTTATTTCACCCCTACTCTCTGGCCCGATTTCCGGAAGGAAGACCTTTATAAAGCGATCCTCGACTACCAAAGCCGTGAACGCAGGTTCGGGAAAACCAGTGAGCAGGTTTCCTGACAAACACTATTCAGGTATGAGTTTCAAGCCTTTATTTTGTAGTGCTTTAACAAATACTTATAATGAATCAAATTAATTTGCCGCACTATTAAAATCTCTTGAATGTTTCGAATCTGCAAGAATTTCTTCTTGATAGGGTTAACCTTTTTTACACTAAATGTTTACGGTCAGGTTGATACACTCCGCAGACCTGTCTTGCCGCAGGTTAGGAGCATTCAGGACACTTTTCCGACAGGTATTAATCCGGCTCTTGAGAATATTTTCAACTCAAAAACACCGAAACAATACATTATTGCGGGTATTACCATATCGGGCAGCCAGACTTTTGACCCGAATCTAATTGTCTCTATTTCAGGGATTTCAGTTGGCGATAAGGTAAATATTCCGGGTGGAGATCTATTTGCAAAGGCCATCAACAACCTCTGGAAGCAGGAATTAGTCTCTGATGTAGAAATCTACATCACCAGCCTTATCGATAATAAAATAACTATTGATATACATATTACTGACCGGCCCTCGCTTTCTTCGTTTAAATTTAAAGGAATTCCGAAATCAGAACAGGAAGAGTTGCTGCCGAAAATCGGGATAGCGAAAGGGCGAACAACGAGGGTTACCGAGAGCCTGAAGGTGAGTGCAACCGATGTAATCAGATCTTTTTACGTAGAGAAAGGATTCAGGAACGTAGAAGTAAACGTTACCCAGACTCCTGATCCGAATGCAAATAATGCTGTTATCCTGTTGTTCGATATTAAAAAGAACCCTAAAGTCAAGATTAACGAAATCTATTTTGCAGGAAATGATAATGTGCCCGATCTGAAGTTGAAAAAACAAATGAAGGGCACAAAGGAGAAGACAAGGCTGACACTCTTCCCTCGCATTTCGAACAATGTTTATGCTCCTGAAAAGAAGAACAGAATCACTTTCAGCGAATTCCTTAAGGGCAACGATTATTTGATTCCCTCACGAACCAAATCATTCCTCGACCCGTATGTAAGATTCAAGTTGTTCAGCTCGGCTAAGTTCAGTGAGAAGAAGTATGAAGAAGATAAAAGAAGCATTCTCGACTACTACAACTCTTTAGGTTTCAGGGATGCCCAAATCGTAGCCGATACCAATTATCAGGAAAAAGCCGGATTGAATGTTGCCATCAAAGTAAAAGAAGGCGGCAAATATTACTTCGGCAATATCTCATGGAAAGGAAATACCAAGTACTCCGACTCGGTGCTCACCACATGGCTGGGTATCAAGAAGGGTGATATCTACAATTCTGAGACACTCAATAAAAAACTCGGAATCATCCCTTCGATGGAGGGCGGCGATATCAGTAGTTTCTATATGGATGACGGTTACCTGTTTTTCCAGATTACACCAATTGAAACATCCGTTTACAACGATACGATAGACTTTGAAATCCGCCTGCAGGAGGGCCCTCAAGCCACCATCGGCCGTGTGGATATCATGGGAAATGATAAAACCAAAGACCACGTAGTAAGGCGCGAACTCAGAACAATCCCCGGACAGAAATTCAGCAGACAGGATATCATCCGTACCAGAAGAGAGCTCGGTACTCTCGGATATTTTGATGCTGAAAAAATTGATCCGCAGATTATTCCGCACATCGAAGACGGAACAGTAGATATTACCTGGAACTTAGTAGAGAAATCGTCGGATCAGTTGGAACTCTCTGCCGGCTTTGGGGGTGGAATCGGATTGACGGGTACACTCGGGGTTGTCTTCAATAACTTCTCCATTAATAATATATGGAACAAGAAAGCATGGGCACCACTACCTGTGGGAGACGGCCAGAAGCTGAGCCTTCGCGCTCAGAGTAACGGAAAGCAGTTCAGGTCATACAACTTCTCATTCACCGAACCATGGCTGGGCGGTAAGAAACGTAACTCGTTTACAATCGGCTACTACGACACTAAATATGCGAATGCATTTAACCCATACACCGGCTGGTATGATAAAAAATATGCAGATTCATCATTCATCCGCACTATGGGTCTGAGTGTTTCTCTGGGTAAACAACTCCGCTGGCCGGATGACTTCTTCGTGCTGTTCTACCAGTTGAGTTACCAGCGTTATCAACTGAAGAACTACAATATCTTCCCCGGAATGGATAACGGGAACTCCAATAATATAAGTCTTAAGCTGACGCTCTCCAGGAACTCAGCAGGCCCCAACCCTGTATTCCCGACTATGGGTTCCAACTTTATGATCAGTACACAGTTGACTCCTCCATATAGTTTGTTCAACAAAAACGCATCTGCTTTAGATAAATACAAGTGGGTCGAGTTTCATAAGGAAAGGCTCACTGCCGAGTGGTATGTACCTATCGGTCAGCCCAGAGGTGAAGAAAAAAATAAACAGTTCATCATCAAGGCTGCAGCTAAATTCGGTTTCCTTGGCAGGTATAACAAGAACACGCCGCTTTCGCCCTTTGAAAGGTTCCAGCTGGGTGATGCAGGGATGAGTAACACATTTGGGTTACTGGGTTACGATATCATCGCTCACAGAGGATATCCAATCTACGATAATTCTAACCCTAAGATCAATCCGGATCTCAACCAGTCAAGAGACTTCTTTACCATCTTTAATAAATACACCTTCGAGTTGAGGTATCCGTTTAGCATGCAGGCGAACAGTACTATTTACGGGTTAGTCTTTGTAGAAGCGGCTAACGGATGGTACAATTTCAAAGATTATAATCCCTTTAAACTGAGAAGAAGTGTCGGTGCCGGTATGAGGTTCTTCCTCCCGATGTTCGGATTGCTCGGGTTTGACTACGGCATCGGGCTCGATCGTATCGGTCCGGGCGGAGGCATAAAAGGTGCAGCCAAGTTTACCTTCATGCTCGGTCAGGAACCGGACTAAAACATTAACTTTAAAAAAATATTTATTATGAAACAGCTAATCCTGGGCATTGCCATCTGTTTTGCAGCCATCACTACCGTGAGTGCACAGCGCTATGCGGTCATCGACTCTAAATACATTCTGGAAAAGATTCCTGATTATGCAGAAGCACAAACCAAGCTGGACCAATTCAGTGAAATGTGGCAACAGGAGCTCGACCAGAAAGCAGCCGAGCTACAGAAGATGTATAAAGACTATGATGCCGAACAGGTTATGCTGAGCGATGAGCTGAAGAAGAAAAGAGAAGATCAGATTTTCAACGCTGAGAAAATCCTGAGAGACCTCCAGAAAAGAAGATTTGGCTTTGAAGGTGATCTTTTTAAGAAAAGAGAAGAACTCATAAAACCTATACAGGATAAGGTTTACAATGCCATTCAGAAGCTGGCGGCTGAAAAAATGTATGATTTTATTTTAGACAAAAGTGAAGGAATTACCGTTATCTTTGCCGACCCTAAACTGGATAAGAGTGACGATATACTGCGGATGCTGGGTGTTAAATAAAAGAAAAAGTGGCACCGGGCATGCAGCCGGAGAAAGGGTTTTAAACACTATTATATTATAAACAAATCGTGAAACATCAAATGAAACATTTTCTAACAGTTCTGTTTATTTCAGCCGGAATCTTTGGATGGAATACTGCTAATGCACAACAACTGAAAATCGGGTATATTGACGCCGATGAAATCATTATGCTGATGCCTGAAGCTGCACAATTGCAAGCTCATATGCAGGAATACCAGACTTCTTTGTATCAGAATGCTCAGGACAAACAAACCTCATTTAATGAGGCAGTTGATAAATTCATTAAAGATTCTGTCGATATGAGTCCCAGCCTGAAGGAGGTGAAGAGAGGAGAACTGGCAAAAATGAGTCAGGAATTAGCTCAACAAGAGCAGATTATTGCTCAGCAGCTCGACGCCAAAAGAGCAGAACTAGCCTTGCCGATCCAGCAGAAACTTAAGGCAGCTATTGACGAAATTGCTAAGGCAAACGGATACACTTACGTTTTCACTAAAGAGGCTCTGATAGTATGGCCGGATAAGGATGATCTCGGTCCGCTGGTAATGAAGAAACTGAATCTGAAGAAGCCTGAAGCACCTGCAACTCCGGCAGCACCATCAGGTAACTAAGAACAACAGATAAAATACTAAGAACACATTTTACTAAGCCATCGTTCCCGATGGCTTTTTTATTAAACCCAGCAGTCTTCTCAAACTGAAAACAACAGTTTAAAGAAGTGGCTTTTCAGTAGAAGATGGCTATAAAAATATCTCGTTTTCCAATTCTTTTCTTACATTTGCAGCCCTTTCACAACCAGCGGGGATGGTGCCCGGCTGACCTGAAATAAATTAAGTAGTTAATTTTTTAAAAGACATTAATAATGCCAGGAAAAAAAAGAACCTATCAGCCGCATAAGCGCCGCCGCAAAAGTGTCCATGGTTTCAGAGAACGCATGTCAACTGCCAATGGCCGTAAGGTTTTAGCCGCACGCAGGAGAAAAGGACGCTATAAGCTTACTGTATCCGACGAACACGGAAGTAAGAAATAAAACGGGAATATTTTTTCAATCGAACATAAAAGCCTCTGTATAGAGGCTTTTTTTATAGCTTTATTCGCCTAAAATATATCATATAAAACATCTGTATACACTCCGGAAATCTGAACGCCTTAAAGGCAGAAAGAATATCGACAGGCTATTTAATGAAGGCTTCGCCTTCAACGAACCACCTGTACGAGCAGTATATTTGCTGACCCAAAATCATCCGGCAGTACTCCGAACAGGATTTTCTGTCAGCAAGAGGAAATTCAGAAAAGCCGTCCAACGCAACCGGATCAAGCGTTTAATGCGTGAAGCATGGAGGCTCAACTGTGTACCTCTGAAAGACATATTGAAACAGACGGATACAGGCTTATCCGCATTTCTCATCTTCACCGGTAACGATATGCCGGATTACAACCTAACAGAACAAAAAATAAAACGAATTATCAATAAACTACTTCTTTCAGTTGAAAAATTCAGTGAATATGATGACAATCAACACTCTGAATAGGCAATAGTAAATGTGTTAATCGCAAACTAAAATCAATTCCATAAAAAATACTTTTAAAGGATTTCAGATTATTGTTTTGTAAATTGAGGTAATACTTTTGAAAAGAGAGCGGAAAGATTATAACTTTAGAGATGTTTTCGTACTTTTTAGAAGCAGTTAAAAGAACAAACCTCTTGAATTATCACACTCAATATAAGAAGCTACTTTTTCTCTTTTGTACCCTTTGCACCGCAGCCGGTGTCAATGCACAAATTCAGTTTATTGAGAACAAGGGACAATGGGACAATCGGGTAAAATTCATGACCGAAGCCGGAGACGGTTCCTTCTATCTCGAAGAGAAAGGATTCACTATTACACAATACAGCCCTGACGATATTCAATCGTTGAGAACGGGCGGCCAGCACAACTCCTCAGGCATTGACAAACCACGGGGCAAAAAAGTAAGGGCACACGCTTATAAGGTCGACTTCATCAATGCACAGACTCCTGAAATTGTTGCAGAGAAACCGCTTTCCACTTATAACAACTACTTCATCGGTGATGATCCTTCGAAATGGGCTTCCAACGTAAAGATCTATCAGGCAGTAACTTATAAAAACATTTATCCCGGTATCGACATCCGGTACTTCGTAGACGCAGGTATGAACTTGAAATACGATTTCATTGTTTATCCGGGTGCTAATCCTGGTAATATCGCTCTCCGTTACAGTGGTACTGATGCGATATCAATCAAGAATAAAGAACTTGAAATCACCACATCCCTGGGAAAGAGTAAAACACTAAAGCCATACACCTATCAGCCTACTGATGAAGGTAAAACCTCTGTAGATTGCAAATACATTCTGAAAGATAGTATTGTAAGATTTCAGGTAAAAGACTATGACAAATCCAAACTGCTGGTTATTGATCCTACAGAGATTTTCTTCAGCTATTCGGGCAGTACGGCAGACAACTGGGGATTTACCGCAACGTACGGAATGGACGGCAGTTTTTATGGAGGTGGCATTGTTTTCGGTCAGGGCTTCCCGGCATCTCCCGGAAGTTATGACGAAGATTATAATGGTCAGTCTGACATTGCCATTATCAAACTGAGCCCCGATGGCAAGAACAGAATTTACGCAACCTACATTGGTGGGGCCGGAGATGAACAACCCCACAGCCTTATCGAGGACCCTTTTGGTAATTTGGTTATTGCGGGACGTACTAATTCTCAGGACTACCCAGTTCAACCGGGTAGAACTTCAGCCAGCGGGCCCGGCGGCGGTTATGATATTATTGTAACTAAACTGAATACTACAGGATCAGCCCTGATAGGCTCAATGAGAATCGGAGGAAAAGGCCAGGATGGCGTTAACATCCGGGATCAGGCATCAGATGCCAATCAGCAGTTATCGCTTAAAAGAAATTATGGTGACGACGCAAGAAGCGAAGTAATTCTCGACAGAAATAATAACATTCTCGTTGCATCAAGCTCATCCTCAGGAGATTTCCCTGTTACACCGAATGCTGTTCAGAAAAACCTCGGCGGTCTTCAGGATGCTGTTTTGCTCATCATCAACCCGGGTTGTTCTAACATCATTTACAGCACCTTCTTAGGTGGTAAACAAAATGATGCAGCGTATGTGTTGAAAATTGGTCTAACAGGAAATATTTATGTGGCCGGTGCTACAGCAAGTAGCGACTTAATAGGAATCTCTCCTTCAGGGGTTATTAAGTCAACATTCGTCGAAAACAAAATTAATAATGACATTCAACCAGACGGGTTTGTTCTCGAGTTAAGTAGCGATGGTTCGTCCATCATAAGAGGTACCTATATTGGAACTGACCGGTCTGATGAAGTTTACGGGATTGAAATCGATAGATCGGGGTTTGTTTACATAATGGGCACCAGTGAAGGCAATATGCCGGTTATCAACGCTAATTATTTTGACCAAGGAGCTAAACAGTTTATTTCCAAATTAAAACCCGACCTGAGCGACTATGTTTACTCTACCGTATTCGGAAGTGTGAATGCGCCTGTGCCTAATATCTCTCCAACAGCTTTTATGGTTGACAGATGCGAAAACGTATATGTATCAGGTTGGGGTGGTAAACCTAACGCTTCATATGCAGGCGGAAATACAATAGGCATGCGCACAACTGCTAATGCCATCAAGCCGCAGACAGATGCTTCGGGCAGTGATTTCTATTTCTTTGTGCTCGAAAAAAATGCTGCATCACAGTTGTATGGAAGTTTCTTCGGACAGAACGATCCGGTAGGTAATGGACCTCCGCTTACCTATGGTGATCATGTAGATGGCGGGACCAGCCGTTTCGATAGACGCGGATATATTTATCAGGCAATATGTGCTAATTGTTTCAGACAGGTTGCATTCCCCGGTACTCCCGGCTCCTGGTCACCGACCAATCAGGCCTCTACGCCAAACAGTGGCATGTGCAATCTCGGAATGGTAAAAATAGAAATGGATTTCTCGGGCGTAAAGAGCGGGCTTCAATCATCAATAGACGGAGTAGTCGGCGACAGCATCGGTTGTATACCACTGACTGTTAATTTTCTCGATACACTCAAGCAGGGAAAGCTTTATTATTGGGATTTTGGTGATGGCACGGGTGACACAACGACTGCACCGAACACCTCTCACCAGTACACAACACAGGGAGATTACTTAGTACGATTGATAACAATAGACAGCACCACATGTAACATCGCAGACACTTCATACAAGACAGTAAAAATGGGCATCAACAGGGTTTCGCCCAATTTTGTTCCGATGAAGGCACCACCTTGTACCAACATGACGTACATCTTTACAAATACAACTACGGCGGTACAAGGCACGTTTAATCCCAACATATTTACATGGGACTTCGGCGACGGCACACCTCCTCAGACAGCAAGTTTTAGCGATGGGATCCTGCATACTTATGCAGGTCCGGGTACGTACAACGTGCGGCTGACAGTTGCCGACGATGTTTATTGTAATTCACCACAAGACACAGTTATTTCGATCAGGCTTTCCCCAGAAGTAAGGGCACAGTTTGATACCCCTGATGCAGGATGTGCACCCTATGAAGCTGAATTTACCAACAACACACTTGGCGGGCTCACATTCTTCTGGGACTTTGGCGATGGTACTACCAGCACAGCAATAACACCCAAGCACTTGTATGCAAATCCGGGCATTTACACTGTCAAACTGGTAGCGTATGATCCCACTTCCTGTAACCTTGCCGATTCTATCACCTCGCAAATAGTTGTAAGCGGCAGGCCTACAGCATCGTTCAACTTCAACCCGATCCAACCGGAAGAAAATAAGCCGACACTGTTCACCAATTTGTCCGTCGGAGCAGTTTCTTATTTGTGGAACTTCGGAGACGGAGATACAAGCACAGAAAAGAATCCGCAGCATACCTTCCCGGCGACGGGCACATATAACGTTTGCCTTACAGCAACAAACAGCTTTGGCTGTACTGCTGACACCTGCATGGATGTGAGCGCACTCATCAAGCCATTGCTCGATGTTCCTAAAGCATTTACCCCTGGAAGGTTTGGGGCAAACAGTACGATTGGTGTCGCAGGATTTGGAATCGCTCAAATGCAATGGAAGATATTTAACCGTTGGGGACAGCAGGTATTTGAAAGCAACAGTATTAAACTAAAATGGGATGGTACCTTTAACGGAAAACCACAACCCATGGATGTATATACCTATACGCTGCAGGTAACCCTAAGCGATGGTACATCCGTCAGAAAGACAGGAGACATAACACTAATCAGGTAAGGAGAGTTTATGAGGAGAATATTTTTTTTAGCATGTCTGAGTATCGCTTCAATCACACAATTGCAAGCACAGGATCTTCATTTCTCTCAGTTCTTCAATAATCCTCTGCTGACGAATCCTGCAAATACGGGTTTTATACCTGATGCAGATTACCGCCTGGGGGCATCTTACCGGAACCAGTATTCAATCATCATGAGTGTTCCTTACCAGACATTTAGTGTTTTTGGTGATGCACAAGTGATGCGCAACAGGATAGAAAACGGCTGGTTAGGACTTGGTGGTGCTATATTGAGAGATGTTGCTGGTGCAGGCAGTTTGACATCTACCAAGATATATGCTTCAGTGGCTTATCACCAGATGCTGGGGCTGAGCAGCCTTGTAACAGCAGGTTTCAATATCGGGTGGGCTAACAAAAGAATTGATGTCACTAAACTGACATTCCCCGATCAGTTCGACGGTCATTTCTTTGATGCGACATTACCTACCCAAGTGCAGCTTGCGGCCAACTCCGTCAGCTACTTCGATATGCAGGCAGGGATGAACTATGCATATTTCCCTGATGAGAACACTTTTATCAATGCCGGTTATTCCATACATCACGTCAACCATCCTCAAGAGTCTTTCTTCACCGATAACGGATCCGGAGTGAACAGAGTGGCCATGAGGCATATCGGATTCATTAACGGAATCTTCAAGGTGGCAGAGAACGTCATTATCAACCCGAATATTTATTACACGACTCAGGCTACTGCAAGTGAGCTCGTGGGCGGTCTCAACGGAGCCTTGAACTTAAGTGAAAACGGAGAGAAGCAATTGATTGCAGGCCTTTACTACCGGTTGGGAGATGCCATCATTCCTGTTGTGGGACTTGAGATCAACAATATCCGTTTCACTTTTAGCTACGATGCCACGATGTCATCACTCAAGAGCTTCAATCATACATTCGGAGCGGCAGAATTCAATGTTTTGAAGAAAGGATTCTACAACGAATACTTTGGAGATAAGAGGCAGTTTATGTGTCCTACTTTCTGATGTGCGACGGTAAATTCAAATTGGACTAAAGGACAATTGATTAGTCAAATTTTTCCAGATGCTTCTCCATCCTTTCCAGAATCTCTGAAAGTTCATCTTGCTTAAATTCATTCTTTGCAGCCTGTGGCTGGGTGGCATACCATATTAATACCATAGAGACATAATCCTGCATATCCTTACCGGCGAAGTTGCCACGAAATTCAAGAATCTTATCATTAATAACCTTCAAAGTCTTTCGTACTGCTTCTTCATCCTTGGGCATCACCTTTATACGGTAGTTGCGATCGGCGATGGTAATATTTAAGGGAATCATTTCTTCTGCCATATCAGATTACATTTTAAGGACAGCAATGCATTTGTCGATCGTCTTCAGGTACTCGTTAATAATTTTTTGAAACTCTTTTTTATCTTTTTCATCCAGTGGATCTAAAGATGCCTTCAAAAGGAATACTTCTTCGCGAAGCATTCTAATCTCTTCGGTCATCTTGTCGTGATCTTCTTTGAGTCTGGTGTTTTCGGCTTGTAGTTTTTCTATTTGCCTGGCGGCATCAGTATATTTACCTGCTGCCGCTTTGAGCCTGCTTGATAATTCATTTAAACGGTATGTAATTTCATCAGCCATTACTCCTGATTTCGGCATTTACTTTTTCAGTCAATGCTTTCATGATCTTATTCATCATGCCATCCGTATCTTCATCTGTCAGCGTCTTTTCAGTGTCTGAAAATATAAAATTTAATGCAACCGACTTTTTATCCTTGCCTAATTTATCACTTTCGTACAAATCGAACATCTGGATACGCTTCATCCTCTTAATTTTAAGCGACTGAATCACTTCTTCAATCTTGCTGAAGCGCACAGAACTATCTAATACCATAGACAGGTCGCGCGAAACAGCCGGATACTTCGGTACCGGCGTATACACAATTTCCTCACCTGCGGCAAGTTTTGCAAATAAAGCCCAGTCTATATCCAGGAAGTAAACAGGCTGCTTGATTGAAAATTTACTGAGATAACTGTTCGGCACACGGTTAATCCGGGCTACCCTGTCTTTACCTGAAGCAAAAGCAATAACGCCCTTTGCTTCGTCCACTTCAATCTCATAACTCACACCTGCAAGCCTGAATAACGACTGCGCAATTCCCTTCAAGTAAAAGATATCTACCGTTTTTTCTGCAGTATTCCAGGTCTTCTTGCTGAAGGACCCTGTAACTGATACAGACAGATGTTCTTTCTCTTTATAATCTGAGCCCTTTGCCGAGTAGCTCTTTCCGAATTCAAAAAACAACAGGTCTCTGTTCTTTCTGTTGATATTGTACGCAATACTCTCCAAGCCGGTAGCCAGCATATCGGGACGCATGATGTTCAATTCCTCGCTGAGGCTATTGATGATTCTGACTACATTCTTAGCTTCCGGATAATAATCATCGTTAGTAATGCTGTTGGTAAAGATCTCCATAAACCCGTTACCCGTGAGCCAGGCTGCAGTTTTCTCTTTCAGCAGTGCTTCCTGAGCATTATCATGAATTCCGGGTGTCATCTTAACCTGTCTTGGTATCGGAACATTATCTAACCCTGTAATTCGAAGTATCTCTTCTACGACATCGGCAGGAAGCGAGATATCAGGATTGCTATCCGGAGCTCTTACCTTTAGCAATTGTTCATTCTCTTCCAGAATCTTAAAACCGAGTTGTGTAAGAATTACCTTCACTTCTACTTTTTTGAAATCCCTTCCACTCAGTTTTTTCAGATACGAATATTCCAAATCAATGATACGGTCGGCCGGCGGAGTGAAGATATCTACTACCTCACTGGAGATGACCCCATTACAAAGTTCTCTGATCATTTGTGCAGCATACTTCAATACATCAACTGTCTTGCTGATATCCACACCTTTCTCAAACCTAACGGCAGCATCAGTCCTCAATCCATGCCTGAAGATTGTCTTGCGCACATTACCGGGATTGAAAGAAGCACTCTCGAGGAAAATATTTTTTGTCGATGATGATATGCCGCTGTCAAGTCCGCCAAACACTCCACCTATACACATGGGAATATCTGCACCATCGCAGATCATGATATCTTCATTACTCAGTTTTCTTTCCTTTTCATCCAGGGTTACAAAGAGAGTATTCTGAGGTAAAGTCTCCACCACAACTTTACCACCACCGATCTTATCGGCATCAAATGCATGTAACGGCTGGCCGGTTGCATGCAGGATGAAGTTGGTGATATCTACCACATTGCTGATAGGCCGCATCCCGAGTGCCATCAATCTGTGTTTCAGCCAACGGGGAGATTCAGCTGTTTGAATACCCGTTATTGAAACTCCTGAATATCGCGGGCAAAGCGTGGCATCCTTTACAACTACTTCAACGGGCTTATCATTATTATCAGCCGTGAAAGGTTTACCCAGCGGTGATACAACATCTGCCTTATTTCCGGTGTGGTGTGTCAGCCATGCACACACGTCTTTGGCTACACCGAGATGGCTTTGAGCATCCATTCTGTTGGGTGTCAGACCGATTTCAAAAACAGTATCGGTATAAACATCGTAAAGATCAGCTACAGTTGTTCCGGGAACACTGTTTTCAGGAAGAACGATAATCCCTTCGTGACTTTCTCCCAGGCCGATTTCATCTTCTGCACAAAGCATACCGCGGCTCTCCTCTCCTCTGATCTTAGCTTTCTGAATCGTAAATGCATCTCCTTTTACAGGATGTATAACGGTGCCCACTGTCGCTACCACCACTTTCTGTCCTGCAGCCACGTTTGGAGCGCCGCAAACGATATTGAGCACTTCGCTGCCGGTGTTTACAGTCGTCAGTTTTAATTTATCTGCATTGGGATGCTTTTCACACGTCAGCACTTCACCTACTATCAGCCCCTTCAACCCCCCTTTTATTGATTCAAATTGTTCTACTCCCTCAACTTCGAGCCCGATGGATGTGAGAATTTCCTCCATCTTGCGGATATCCTTTATATAAGGAGCAAAAACTTCGTCTGCCGGAAGGTAATCTTTGAGCCAGTTATAACTAATCTTCATTATTCAACTTTAAAATCACACGTTCAATTCTTGGAAAGTGCCAAAATTAAGTAAAGTTTGAGGTTACCGGTTGCCTGCTATATAATTATTAATAATAACTAAACACTGCAAATCCCTCAGGCTGTACTTCTTTGGAATTTTGACCTCTATTCAAAGCTATTTTTTACATTTTTTCAGAGACATAAGACCGTCGATTTTCTTAATTTTAAGGAGGCCTGAGGGACAGAAAATTCATACAAAAAAAAGTAATTGGCACGCCCGGTAGAGAAAAGTTTATTTCTCAACAACGAAAAGTGGATAACCCTCCCAAACTTGCTGAAAACTATTTTTAAATGTAGAAATCTAACCTCTGATGGTGGATTCTAAGTATAACAAGATGTGGATGAAGGTGTGGAAAAGAACCGAATAAATATAATTTCAGAAATGATTCTTTCAATAAGAAATAGTCTGTTACCTTAGATGCCCCTAACGAAAATGGAACCGATTGTTCGGGACTAATTTTAGATAATAAAAAGGATTTATAACTGACACATGAACCTCTCTAATCTCGATAAAGATCGCAAGGCGACAAGGCGCAAACCGACTCCTGATTTGGCACCTGCCATTTTTGGCAAGATTCCGCCTCAGGCGAAGGAATTAGAAGAGGCCGTGCTGGGTGCTGTCATGCTGGAGAAATCAGCCGTTGATACTGCCTTTGAACATCTGAAACCGGAGTGCTTTTATGTGGAAGCACATCAAAAAATATTTGCAGCCATGCAGGCGCTGCAACAAAAGAACTTCCCGATCGACCTGCTGACAGTGGTTGAAGAACTCAAGGCAAGAGAAGAACTGGAATTGGTCGGAGGAGCTTATTACATCACCAAACTGACAAACTCGGTAGTATCTTCTGCTCACATAGAGATCCACGCCAGAATCATCCTGCAGAAATTTATCCAGAGAGAGCTGATCCGTGTCAGCAACGAAATCATCGGCGAGGCATACGAGGATAGTACCGACGTGTTTGACCTTCTTGACATTTCAGAATCAAAACTGTTTGAAATCTCCAACAACTATCTGCGCAGTGAAACAGAAAGCATCGGAAGCGTATTGGTAGAGACAGTAAAACGAATTGATGAGCTGCGCGATAAGGAGGAGGAACTTACCGGAGTACCGAGCGGATATCCCAAACTTGATCAGGTGACTTACGGTTGGCAGCCCGGAGATTTGATCATTCTTGCTGCCCGGCCCTCAATGGGAAAGACGGCCTTTGCGCTGAACCTTGCAAGGAATGCCGCCCTTCACCCCTCAAAACCAACACCTGTTGCCATCTTCTCTCTTGAGATGAGCAGCAGTCAGCTAGTACAAAGGATTTTAAGTGCCGAAAGTGAAGTACATCTTGAAAAAATCGCCAGAGGTAATCTGGAAGAATATGAAATGAATCAGCTACACGCCAAGGGTATTAACGTTCTGAGCAATGCACCGATTCATATCGATGATACACCGGCACTTAATATTTTTGAGCTTCGTGCTAAATGCCGGCGCCTGGTGAACAAACACCGTGTTGGACTGATATTAATAGACTACCTGCAATTGATGAGCGGATCATCAGAAAACAGGAATACCAACCGTGAGCAGGAAATCAGCCGCATTTCGCGTGACCTTAAAGGGCTGGCCAAAGAACTGCAGATTCCCATCATTGCACTGAGCCAGTTAAGCCGTGAGGTAGAAAAAAGAAAGGAAAAGAACTTCGTACCACAGTTAAGCGATCTTCGTGAATCGGGTGCCATCGAGCAGGATGCTGATATCGTGATGTTCCTTTACAGACCCGAATACCACGACCTGCAGCAAGACGAAATGGGTAATTCTACAAAAGGACAGGCCACCATCAAAATAGCCAAACACAGAAACGGGCGTCTGGAAACCATCCACTTCAATTCGTATCTGGAGATTCAGAAATTCGAACCCTTTGAGAATAATGCAGCCCAAATGTTTATTCACAGGGGAAGCAGGATGAACGAAGAAAACTATGACGAGGATTCTCCGTTCTAAACTCCCGAGATTACATCCTGATTTTCAGCCGATTAGTAAAAAATGAAATTTGAGAACTGATTTCCGTGTTTTTCAACAACACCGATGGTTTAAAAATTAGCCAAAACAGGCATATTTTCTTTTTTACAGACGATATTTTATTGTACTTTTGCAACCCTTTTTAAATTTAAATCACAAATCAAACGCATGAAAAATTACGAATTGATGGTGATCTTTACCCCTGTACTCTCTGAGGATGAGTTCAAAAATGCTCAGAAGAGATACTCGTCATTCCTTACTGAAAATGGCGGAGAAGAAGTGCATCAAATCACCTGGGGACTAAGATCACTGGCGTATCCGATTCAGAAAAAGACTACCGGTCTTTACTGGATTCTGGAGTACAAGGCGCCATCCGACTTCAATGAGAAGCTGAAGACTCAGCTTCTGCGCGATGAATCAGTACTTCGCCACATGTACACCGCGCTTGACAAATACGCGGTAGAGTACAACGCCAGAAAGGCAAAAGGAGTCTCTACTTCTAACGAAAAAATAAAAGAGGAGGTAAACAATGGCTAAGGCAAACGACATCAAATACCTGACGGCGATAAAGTCTGACAAAAGGCCTAAGAAGTATTGCCGCTTCAAAAAGATGGGTATTAAATACATCGATTACAAGGATGCTGATTTCCTGAAGAAGTTCCTGAACGAGCAGGGTAAATTACTGCCTCGCCGCATCACCGGAAACTCTTTGAAGTATCAGCGTAAGGTGAGCGATGCTGTTAAGAAAGCACGCCAAATGGCCATTTTGCCTTACGTAACCGATTTACTAAAATAGATTTTTAACCACCCTAATTTCATGCCTTAGGTGTGACTGAAAGTCTCGCAAATGCGCGATTGGGTAAAAATGCAAAACAATGCAGGTAATATTATTACAGGATGTAAATAATCTCGGTGGAGCTAATGAACTGGTAACGGTAAAAGACGGATACGGACGCAACTACCTTATTCCTCACAAACTGGCAGTAGAGGCTAACCCCTCTAACATGGCACGCTTGAAGGAACGCCAGAAACAACAGGCTAAGAAAGAAGCTCAATTACTGGCTGAAATTAATGCCGTTAAGACTGCTCTTCAGGAAAGCCCGCTGTCTATCGGTGCGAAGACCGGTACTTCCGGAAAAATCTTCGGTAGCGTTACTAACCTCCAGATTGCAAGAGCTATCCGCGATCAACGTAATTACGAAATTGACCGCAAGAGGATTCAGATTCTTGATGAGGTGAAAGAACTCGGCAGCTACAAAGCCAAAATTGATTTTGGCAATGGCCATGAGTTTGATATTGATTTTGATGTTGTAGCAGAATAAGACCATCCACAAATAAAATTAAAATGGTCACCGCTCCCGGTGACCATTTTTTATTGCAATAAATTCTGCAATTGCGGATAGAAAATTCCTCACTCTGCATGCCTGTTTTTCCCAAATACAACCGGCAAGCCCCCCAACAGTGAAAACAAAATTCCGACACCGCATACCCCACTCCAACCGTACATATCCCACGCATAACTGCCAAGAATAGATCCCAAAGTCCCCCCGATGAAGAAAGCTGTCATGTAAATTGTGTTCAGCCTCGTCCGCGCACGTGTGTAGAGTGATGATACTCTCGTGATGTTTGGAACGTGAGCACTCTGTAATCCGACATCTATAAGGATGATTCCGATTACTACAATCCAGATACTCAGGTGTCCGTAAAACATCAGTGCATAACCCGCAATCATGATTAGAATCCCGGCCTTAATGGGCAGATAAGGGCCCTTCTTGTCATTCAGGGTTCCGACAAAGGGAGAAACCAAAGCTCCGGCCAGGCCGACGATACCAAATAAACCAATAACGGATACAGAGTAATCGAAAGGCGGTTTTTCTAAAAAGAAGGCCATTGTGCTCCAGAATGCCGAAATAGCGCCAAACGTACAGGCACCGATCCACGCACTTTCTCGAACGATGCTCTGTGAACGAATCAGCCTCAGAAGTGATATCATCAGTACCCGGTAATTTCCTTTGAATCCCGGTTCTTCCCCGGGAATCATTCTATGAACCAATGCTGCCATCACTAACATCAATCCGCAGGCTATCCAGTACACAGAACGCCAGCCCCACAAATCAGCAGCTAATCCACTCAGTGTGCGCGATAATAAAATACCTGAGAGCAAGCCTCCCATTATAGTACCGATCACCTTACCCCTCTCCTCTTCTGATGCAAGATGTGCTCCTAACGGAACAAACACCTGACAGGCAGTAGCAGTAAGCCCTATACATACACTGAAAAAATAAATCATCCCGATATTCTGCGAAATTGCTGCTCCTGCTACGGACAAGGCTGCCATAATATGCATCCATACCAACAGATTCCTGCGCGGCACCATATCCCCGACAGGAACGATGAAAAACAATCCGAGGCCGTAACCTAACTGAGAGCAAATATTAATCCACGCAGCAGCATTTTCCTGCACTCCAAAAATTTCAACAAAATCTCCTAATAACGGCTGGCAGTAGTACAAGTTAGCAACCATAATCCCGCAGGATACTGCCATGAAGTATTTCAGAGCTGCCGGAATTCCGGAAACAGGCTGATCAGAGTTTACTGTGTTTGTCATTTAGAATCTCTGCAAACCTGAATAAAACGAAGGGGAAAAACAAAATAAATTTCCATAGAGAAAGAATTCAAACCTTTCTCAAATCAGGTAATCTCCAGGTAACCAGACCTATCAGCGGCAGGAACGCACAGACGTGATACACGAAATAAATATCAGTAGCATCTGCAAGCATGCCGAGCAAAGCAGAACCGAGCCCGCCCATTCCAAAGGCAAGTCCGAAAAAAAGTCCGGATATCATCCCAATCTTGCCCGGCATCAATTCCTGAGCATACACCAAGATTGCAGGAAAAGCTGATGATAGCACAAAACCGATAATTACACTCAGAATGGCTGTCCAAAAAAGACTAACGTAAGGCATCAGCATCGTGAAAGGGGCTACTCCCAGAATAGAGAACCAGATGACATATTTACGCCCGTAACGATCGCCCAGCGGTCCGCCGAAATAGGTACCTAAAGCAGTAGCCGCTAAGAAAATAAACAAGTATATCTGAGAAGTTTTAATGCTGACACCAAATTTCTCGATCAGGAAAAAAGTATAATAACTGCTGATGCTCGCCAGATAGAAAAACTTAGAGAAAATCAATACTAAAAGGATAGCGACTGACCAGTGTACTCTGCTTCTCGATAATCCCGGATGATAATCTGCAACGTCTCCTTTTTTCTTGAGGCGCTTCAGGTCTTCCAGCCGAGGTTTTGCCCATTTACCCACATACACCAAAATAATCATAGCGATCAAGGCAAATATTCCGAAGTAAGCTGCATGGCCTCTCCCATACTTCACAACTATCAATGCCGCCAATAAGGGTCCGATAGCCGTTCCGGCATTACCGCCTACCTGGAAAATAGATTGTGCCAGTCCTCGCTTTCCACCCGATGCCAGAAATGCAATCTTTGAAGATTCAGGATGAAATACTGAAGATCCGCTACCGATCAGCGCTACTGATAACAAAATACCACCGAAAGTGTTGACATACGAAATGCTGATTAATCCAATCAACGTGAATCCCATCCCAATCGCCAGTGAAAAAGGTTGCGGACGCCTGTCGGTAAAAGAACCGACTAACGGCTGTAATAAACTGGCCGTCAACTGGAAAGTCAGTTGAATTAACCCTACCTGTGCAAAACTCAGACTGAAAGAATCTTTTAAAATTGGATAAATAGACGGAATCAGCGACTGCATCATGTCGTTCAACATGTGCGAAAAACTGATGGTGATTAAAATGCTGTAAACTGTGAGCTCCTGCGCTTGCTTTGCAACAGTTTTTTGTCCGTCTGTGGTATTCATTTAAGGAGGCAAAATTAGGGAAGTAAATATTGGAACAATGGTAAAACTTTATCATCGCCAGGCCTACGATTCTTGTTTTAAAAATACCTTTCTTAATCTGGTAATCAGTTCGATATAAGTTCCTGCCCAGGCAATCCAGGCGATAAAAATAAATACTGCCGAAATCTGTTTAAGGAAAGGCAAAGCAATAACATCAGCTACATGCCAGGTGCAGACTGTATACACCCCTAAAGGGAAAACCAGGCTCCAGTATCCGGCGCTGTACCGGATTTTTATAGAAGTTCTTTGCCATAATTCCAAAAATGCTATTACGGGAATCCACCACGTACCCCCAATCCAAAATAAGAGGGTGGCTATTTTCATAATCGGAATAAAATCCTGAAATTCAGGAACACCGGCCATACTTTTTACCAGTGTAGCTCCTGCCAGGGTGCTAATCGCCGCAGCGCCCATATTGATCCAGTAGGATGGTCTGAACTCTCCCGGCGGCATCGGCAGAAAAGCGGTACGGTAAAAAATAAGTACAATGATAATCAGATAAAACAACGAGCCCAGCAGGAATAACAACAGCGTTATAAACAGTACGACCTGTTGTGAAAACTCAAACCGTGAGGCAACAGTATTACCGGATATCGACAGTGCCTGAACAGCAACTACTAACAGTAACCATGACCCGTTAATTCCGTCTTGAAGGGTGGGTTTGTCTTTCTTGTAAGAAATCAGGATGAAGAATGAATAACTCAATAGCAACCAGATAAAGAAAGCGACACTCCACCCCGTGAATGCCAGTGTGAAATTATCCCTGATCAGAACATTCTTGGTACCGAATATACAGAGTGCAGCAACAATAGTCAGAAAGCCTGCTCCTTCTGTGTGTGACCCCAGATCATTTTTAAAATCGGGGAAATAGAAAATCAACCGTAAAATCAAAATGACTGAAAGCGCTCCAATCTCAATATTATTGACGATAAACAGAAAGTTACTGATCGAGTTATACCCCAACAGATGCGAAGCAATACAAATGATACCTGTTGCCATCGGCAATGCGAAATAGGCCGGAGGAAATGTCTGGACCGTTGCTTTCAGAATCTGGTTATTCATTTGTAATGTTTATTATTTTCTTTGACAGCCTTTGAGTTTCTGCAATGGCCGCGATAATCCTCTGATAATGCCTGATATCATTACTTGTTAATTGCTTTCCTTCCTTGCTTCTCAACCACTCTTGAGCAGGAGCGTATTTTCCCATTTGGAGTGTCCATACGGATGAGGATATGTTATTGAAGAATTGGGTTGGGTTGATGTAAATTTTTCCTTGTGATTTGTATGAGACCACCCCAGACCCCTCCAAGGGAGGGGAATCCACGCTCGAAGACTTTGAACCGGACTCGGAACCGTCTGAAAGAGGAGGCGCCTTATCGACCACCCCAGACCCCTCCAGAGGAGGGGAACCTGCGCGCGAAGCCTTTGATTCGTATCCGGAATTGGTTGTAGGTGGTTGAGTTTTACCGACCACCCCAGACCCCTCCAGGGGAGGGGAACCTGC
>JAGFIS010000013.1 GCA_024103425.1 Chitinophagaceae bacterium | reverse complement strand
GATGCATACTGCATGTGTAATAATATTCAGACGACACTAAATCGGGCTCTGAAGATTTACATGCCACAAAGAAGAATAAAACAAATATGCTCATCCACTTTTTCATATCCGTTACTTTTTAGTTATGATAAAACTTTCACTATCCACAAGAAAGCCCGCATTAGCGGCCACGGCTTCTTCCTGTTTTAATCCATCGAGAATCTGAATCAGATGATTGCTCACCAATCCTGTATTGACCTTGCGAGCTATAAATCCATCCTGCTCCCTCACAAAAACCACCTTGTCCATCCCTAAATTATACACTGCCTCTTCCGGCAACCATTGTGCTTTTTTGTAGCCCGTGAAGATGATGGCCTTCACTACACTGCCAACGGGAATTTTGAGGGAGGCATTATCAAAAGGAATCCGCGCTGCCAGTGTATTGGCAGCAGATCCGTACTGTGGTAATATTTCCTTCAGTTCGGCTCTGAAATCGTTACCTGCATTGCCTTCGGGTACGACGCGAACTTTATTTCCCTTGCCTATCATCTCTGCGTACATGGCGGGAATCTGCAGGCTTACCCTCGCCTTTGCAGGATTGAAAACGGAAAACAGAACGTCTCCTTTATTTACATACATCCCTTCTTTTATCGATAGTGGCAGTGTACCGGTATTTTGCATTCCCGCATCCATACCTGAATTATTTTCATAAATCACTCCGCTTCTATTGCTGTACATCGTTACCGTCTGAACCGGCTGGCCGGTGCGTATTACCTGGCCTAACTGTCGTGATGACATACCCATATTCAGCAGCCTGTCTTTTGCTGCCTGTATCAGCGACCGGTTGCCGGCATCCTGCCGGAGGAGGAACAGCAAATTGTTTTGTGCTGCCACCATATCCGGACTGTACACATCCATCAAAGGCTGGCCTGAGGCAATTTTCTGAAAACGGTATTTGACATACAGCTTCATAATCCTACCTGAGAAACGGGCCGAGAGGCTTCCCGAAAAATCCGGATTATATTCTATCACTCCGGTGGCATTCACTTCATCATCTTCTTCACGCTGAGCCATGTGCACCATTGGTACTTGAACCACTACAGCCTGGTTTGCCGGTTTCAGCAACATTTCTAATGAAAGCTCCAGAGGCTCGTTATCGGTTTTAACTCTTTCCAGTTTCATTCCGCAAATCGGACAGAAATCTTCTGTATCGCTGTGCACCTGCGGGTGCATCGGACAGTTGTAGCCTAAAGGCGCAGCAACCATACCGTCTTCTGAACGCTCGTGTTCGGGTTCAACCGGTACCAGATCCATTCCGCATTTCGGGCATCTCCCCGGTTTATCGCTGAACACAGAATCCTCAGGCATCGGGCAGGTATATACCACCCCCGATTCTGCCTGTACTCCCCCGTCAGTACAGGAGAAAAAGACAATGCCCGCTAATGGTACCAGCCAATAAAGTATCTTTTTCATCACTCGGTTATTTGAAATAAGTTCATCAATTCAGATTGTATCTGCAACGCACTTTGCAGAAGGTTCAACTGTTCGTTCTGAGCATTGATCAGTTCCTGCCACGCATCCAGAAGTTCCAGTATCTCTGCTTTGTTTTGCTCAAATCCTAACAGGTTTACCCGGAAGTTCTTTTCAAGTGCGGGCACGATTTTCTCATTATATAGTTCCATTTCCTGCCGGACCCCTTTCCATTCTACCCACTTCGTGCGGATGTTGGTGTTGGCATCTGCCAGGAAGGCCCTTTGCTCAGCTAACAAACTTTCATTCTCTAATTCAAGACTCCGGGCTTTTGCTTCATTCATTTTAGAAGACCACTTAGCCATCGGCAGCTTCACCATGCCCATGAGCGAGAACATCTGCGGCTGCCTTCCGAATCCTGCCATGTGCTCGAAGCGTATTCCGAACTGAGGCTTCAGTGCCATCTGCTCCGATTGTATCATGAGTTTGTTAACCTGAATCTGTTGCTGAATACCTTTGTAAGTCGCGTTTTGGAGGAGGATAGAAGTATCGCTCATAACGGAAGAAAAATCAAACCAATGAATAGAAGTGTCCACAGAAAAGTCTCTGCTTTCATCTCCCAGCATCAGCGACCTTATCAAAGCTTTCTGCTTCATTTCATCTACTCTGATCAACTGACTGTCAATCGACAACCTGCCTAATGCAGCTGAGAGCTTGTAATAGGAATTAATATTTCCAAGGTCGTTTTTATAGCGGATTTCAGCACTTTGAATCATGAAGTTCAGCAGCTTTTTATTCTGCTCAATCAAATTCAGCTTCTTCTCAGAAAGCATCAGTGCATAATAAGCATCCCTTACACGTGTCATCATATCATTTAGTACCCTCTGCTTCTTTTCCAATTCCACACTTCCCCTGGACTTTAAATAATCATACTCCGCCTGTTGTGCTTTCTTGTTGGGAAACATCTGCTCGGCGCTGACCATGAACATCCCCATGCCGGTCATGCCATTAGAGGAGCTCCACTTTGATACATTATATGGTGCCTGGAAAAATCCTGCGCCGACCTCGGGAGCCATCCACGAGAAAGCGCCATCGGCCTCTGCATCAAGCGCCTGAATCGAAGCATCAACCGCCTTAAATGCAGGGTGATTTTGCACAATGTGCTCCCTGATTTCTTTCATAGAGAGAACAGGCTGCGACATTGAGTCTATCGCTCCCGTCAACAGGAAGAAGAGCAAAATACTTCTGCCCATTAAACTCAGTGAATTAATGATTGGTTTCATACACTTCGATTTTTCCGTATTTTCTTAATTCGTATTCTTTTGCCATCAGGAAGATCAACGGCGTTACAAGCAGGATGTGCGTTGCTGAAGTGAGCACTCCTCCCACCATCGGCAGAATGATGGGGATCATCACATCACTGCCAACACCGGTACTCCATAAAATGGGAAACAATGCAAATAGCGCAACAGTTACCGTCATGATTTTCGGACGCAACCGCTTGGCCGCACCGGCAATTACATAATCTTCCAGATCCTTTTTCGTAATCGTCTCACGAGAGTTACCCTTCAAAGCAATCAGTTGCTGCATCGCATCATTCAGATAAATCACCATCACAATACCCGTCTCTACCGCGATACCAAACAGGGCGATGAAACCAACGGCAACAGCTACCGACAGATTCACTCCCCAGAAATATACCATCAACGCACCTCCGATCAACGCGAACGGGAGACTGATTAAACTCAGGAATGCTTCGCGGATACTGTGAAAGGCGAAGTACATCGAGATGAAGATGATGATTAATACTACCGGCAGAATGAGTAACAAGGTCCGTTCACTTCGAATCAGATTCTCATATTCACCACTCCATTCCACATAATACCCTTGCGGAAGTTTCTGCACGAATGATTCCAGCACTTCTTTTGCATCCTTCACCGTACTTCCGAGATCCCTGCCGCGCACATTGAACAGTACCGTTCCCCTGAGCATGGCATTCTCTGAACTGATCATCGACGGCCCTTCAGAAATCTTAACATCAGCTACCGTCTGCAACGGTATCGGACCGAATTGTGGTGTACGCACCTGCAGGTTTTTCAAATCTGTAATACTGCTGCGGAAGTCCTGCCCAAACCTGGCATTGACGGAGAACCTCCGCCTGCCTTCCACAGTGGTCGTAATGGGTGCCCCACCCAGGGCCACCTCTACCACTCTGTTGACATCATCTATCGAAAGTCCGTAACGGCTGATTTCATCCCTCTTGATTTCAATATCGATGTACTTTCCACCGGTGATAGGTTCTACATACAGGTCTTTCACACCATCTACCTTTGCCAATTCACCTCTGAAAGCCTGCGAGAGGGAATAAATGGTATCGAGGTTCTGACCGAATACTTTCAGCCCGACATCAGTACGGATACCGGTGCTCAACATGTTGATACGATTAATAATCGGCTGCGTCCAGCTGTTCACCACACCGGGAATCTGCAATTTGGCATCCAATTCGGCAACGATGTCTTCTTTGGTAACGCCCTTTCTCCATTCCTTTTGCGGTTTCAACAGTATGATGGTTTCGATCATACTGATCGGACTGTTATCCGTAGCCGTATTGGCACGGCCGGCCTTACCGAGCACATTCTTAACCTCAGGAACAGAAGCAATGATCTTGTCCTGCACCTGAAGGATTCTTTTGATCTCGGTGTTGCTCACATCCGGCATTGTCGTCGGCATAAAGAGCAGTGAGCCTTCATCCAACGGTGGCATAAATTCACGACCCAGGCTAAAGAGCAGTGGCGCACTAATGGCCAGGGCAATGATATTTACCGCAATCGTCGTCTTGCGGTATTTGATACATTTCTTAATAATTGGGGTGTATAGTTTTTCAAGGAACCGGTTCAGCGGGTTCTTATTTTCAGGGACAAATCTCCCTTTAAGGAAGAAGGATATTAAAGCGGGGGCCAGCAGAATAACCAGAATGGCATCTACCAGCAGGATAAAGGTTTTCGTGTAAGCCAGCGGGTGAAACAGTTTGCCTTCCTGACCTGTTAGCAAAAAAACAGGCAAGAAGGAAGTAATGATAATCACTGTCGAGAAGAACACTCCGCGCGATACCTGCTTACAGGCTCTGCCTATCAGCTCCAGCCTGACCTCTTTCGGAATCGGCTTGTACGATCTTTTCTCTTTCTTTTTAAACCATTTCATAGCATCAGGATTTACCGGAGTTTTGATATTCAGATAAATAGCGGTAGCTGTTCTCACTCATGATGATTCCGTTATCGACGATCACACTAATGGCAAGAGCAATACCCGTCAGCGACATGATATTGGAAGACACGCCAAAAAGGTTCAGCAGAATAAAGCTGATGGCAATCGTTACAGGAATCTGGATGATGATACTGATAGCACTTCGCCAGTGAAACAGGAAGATGATAACTATCAACGCCACGATAATCATCTCTTCAATCAGTTTCCATTTGATGTTATCCACTGCGGCATCAATCAGTTCGCTCCTGTCGTAGGCAATTTTGAACGAGACCCCGGGAGGCAATCCTTTCTCAACCGACTCCAGTTTCTCCTTCACATCGGCAATCACTTTATCGGCATTCTCTCCATAGCGCATTACGACGATGCCTCCTACAACTTCTCCGTTTCCGTTATCGTCAAAAATTCCCGTTCGGATATCTCCACCCATTTGCACTGTGGCGATATCACTTACACGAATAGGTGTTCCATTTACGTTAGCAACGGCGATCTTTTCTATGTCTTCCTTATTCTTGATATATCCCAGTCCGCGCACGATATAAGCCATATCACTCATCTCAAACTTCCTTCCGCCCACATCGTTATTATTGGCTTTCACTTTATCCACCACATCCGTCAGCGAGATGTTGTAATACTGCAGCTTCACAGGATCGATTACCAGTTGATACTGCTTTTCAAATCCTCCGAAACTGGATACTTCGGCTACGCCGGGTACTGTCTGCAAGGCAAGTTTCACATACCAGTCTTGCAAAGCCCTTTGTTCACCGAGATCCATATTCTTCGACTCCAGTGTGTACCAGAAAATATGGCCTACTCCCGTTCCATCCGGACCCAGAGACGGCACAACCCCTTCAGGCAACAGCCTCTGTGCATAATTGAGCCGCTCGAGCACGCGGGTACGTGCCCAATAGACATCTGTATTGTCATCAAAAATGATATACAGAAAACTCATCCCAAACATGGATGAGGCTCTGATGTCCTTCACCTTGGCGACGCCCTGCAGGTTGGATACCAGCGGGTAAGTGACCTGATCTTCGATGATTTGCGGACTGCGCCCCGGCCACTCAGTGAAAACAATAATCTGGTTTTCGCTCAGGTCGGGAATCGCGTCAACCGGATTGTCGAGCATATTGAAAATACCCCACACAAAGAGTCCGAGTGCAAATGTGACGACGATAAACCTGTTGCGAATAGACCAGGATATAGCTCTTTGAATCATAAATTAATTTTTAGTTGATGGCTTCTTTCACCGTACCACAGGTGAGCATCTTATCACCATAGTAGGGGTTGAGAACTTTCTTTGAATCGCTCAGCCAGTAAGCACCGCCTTCGTACATCGGGCAGAACTGCTGATACAATTCTTTACCTGTAGAGAAGGTCTTTACCAGATTATGCATATTATCGCTCAGCACTAAAAAGCTTTTGCGTTGTTCAGCCAATTTAGACTGTGCAATTGTTTGTGCATTGCTGCTGAGTCCCGGTAAAATCTGGTCAAAGTCGGTCTTCTCATCACTGCTGAGGTATGACTTATCAAATGACTTCAATTTGTCAAACATTGCTTCAGCCGATTTCACAGCTCCTTCTTCATTACTCTTCACGAGTGCATCTTTCATCTCGAGATAATCAGCTACAAGTCCTTTCACTAATGAAGAAACCTGCTCATTTGTCTGAGAATACTTCGCAGCAACTTTTACAATATTAGCTTCGTCCTCTGCGCTCATCGACGCATGATCATCGCCGGCGTGTTCTTCAACAGCGGGTGCTTCGGTTGTTTCGTTGTTTGTTTGGTTGTTACAGGCTGTTAACAACAGAACCAGAGATCCTAAAAGGATGATTTGCTTTTTCATTTTAATTGATAGTTTTAAAAATTAGAAATAGGGAGTCAGGACGGACCGGCCGGTCCGAAAAAAATATATCCTTTCTCCGAACAGACGACAGACAGCTATCCTACCGGATACACCTTGCCTTGTCCTGTCTCAGGAAAGGAAAAAAGTATCAAATTCTGTAATTGCAATTCCGCGTGTAAATCGGAATGTCCGGAGGATCAACCTTGTCGGTAATGCGAACAGGTTTATTTAAGGTTGCATCAGAAATGCCCAATACCACTTCTGTTGAAATAAATACAACAGGCATTTGGGGTGTTGAAACATAATCGGGCACCTGATGATCAACTGTAAGTTTTACGAAATGATTTTCGTCAGAGCAGCATCCGGACTGGGTGCCAACGTTTTTATCCATATGGCAGTTATCGCAGATTTCCGACTCTGCATACCCAAGTGTAACACCTAACTCGTTGCCCATACAATAGTGCATGGCAATCACTGTTCCGGCGGTAGCCAGAAAATACAGTGTAGCAAAGAATATGGCGGCTAGTTTTTTCAACCTGACAAAGATAAATTGATTGCCCTAATAACGCTATTCTTTATAATATATTTTTCGTTAAAGAACGCCTCAAAACTCAAAGAAAAGGTAAAAGTGTTCGTCTGAAGCCTTGTTAAAGCTAACTTTGCGCCGTTTTTAAAAATTCGTCAAACAAATATTTAGAATTATTGTACAAGTTTTTAGTAAGAGTTATGAAAAAGATATTGACCCTATGCCTGCTGTTCGTTTCATTTTCATTGTCCGCTCAACATCTCAAACCGGGATTTGACAAAGATGAATACAGAGAGATGATGCTTATTTCTGCCAAAACAGGGGCATCTGATTCTGACTATTACAACAAGTACCCTCTTCCTGAACACTATAAACTGGCATACCGGTCTGGTTCTATAGAGTTAGACAACCTTTGGGAATTGTGGTCTGACGGCAACGGAAAAGTTGCTATCAGCATCAGGGGTACAACCGAAAAACCGGAAAGCTGGTTAGCCAACTTTTATGCAGCCATGGTGCCTGCGAAGGGAACATTAAAATTGGATAACGACGAAGTGTTTTCATACAATCTTGCTAAACATCCGGAAGCTGCCGTACACACCGGCTGGTTGATCAATACAGGGTTTCTCTCTAAAGAAATAGTTTCTGCAATAAAAGAACAATATGCCAAAGGAGTGAAAGACATCATTATCATCGGCCACAGCCAGGGTGGAGCTATTTCTTATCTTCTGACATCTTATCTGTACAATTTACAGGAGACAAACCAATTGCCGGCAGATATCCGTTTCAAAACTTATTGCAGTGCAGCACCCAAACCGGGTAACCTGTTTTACGCATACGAATACGAAGCAAAGACACAAGGAGGCTGGGGATTCAATGTTGTCAATGCTGCAGACTGGGTTCCCGAAGTGCCGATTTCGATTCAGACTTTAAACGACTTCAACTACTCCAATCCGTTTAAAAATGCAAAGAAGGCCATCAAACAACAGAAGTTTCCTAAAAACCTGGTATTGAAGCACGCGTATAACCAACTGAACAAACCGACTAAAAAAGCTCAGCGGAAATACGAAAAGTATCTTGGAAAGGTGGCCACGAAGTTCACTAAAGACTTTCTGAACGGGTATGCACGACCTGACTTTTACCATAGCAGTAACTATGTAAGAACCGGACAGACAGTCGTATTGCTGCCCGATGAGGAATACTTCAAAAAATATCCTGATACTCTCGATAAATTATTTCCTCATCACATGCACGAGCAGTACTTAATGCTGTTGGAGAAATTGCCGGATACCGCCCAATAGCACCTGAAAGAAAAAAGTATAACCTTCTGTTGTAAGGTAGTAACAAGTCTGCTTCGCGGGAGATATTAACGGCTCATTTTATCGATATTCATAATGTTTTTTCTATTTTTATTCTCAAATTCCGGGATGTGAAAAAATATTTGCTCCTTGCCATATTCTCTATGATACTCACAGGTTGTGGTATGTCAAAATATCATATCAAGAGCGATCAGCAGTTCAATAATCTCAGTTCGCTGTTAAAGAAGCTGGATAAAAGCAAGAACAACACACCTGAACTCCGGGAACAAATTGAGACCTTATACCTTTCTCTCTCCAAACAATTACTTACTGATATCGATATCTATAGCACCCTCACCGGTACTGACAAGTGGGATAAGATCATCAGTTCGTATCAAACCCTCAACAGACTTTCGGATGTCATCCATAAATCAAAAGCACGGGAATTCATCGCTGCCGAATCCTATCAGTCGGCATTACAGGTTGCAAAGCAAAATGCTGCTGCCGATTATTACCAGCTCGCGCTCGATAAAATGCAGTATGGCGATAAAGCATCCTTCAGAGAGGCATATTATCTCTTTACTAAAGTCAATCAGTATTATCCCGGTTTCAGAGACGTGAAGAAGCAAATGGACTACGCCTGGAAACAGTCCATCCTCAACGTAGTCATCAATCCGGTTACCGATCAGTCTTCGTTTTACGCACAGATGACACCCAATCGCTTTGGCAATAGCTTCAACAGCGATTTACTGCAGCGCAGCCTTGTGCGAGATCTCGGAGGAGACTTTAACAAGAATGCACCTGCAAGATTCTATATGGATCGTGAAGCTCATCTGGCCCGGATAGATGTAGACTGGCTGGTCGATATTATGTGGACCCGCCTGGATGTACCTTACCCGCTCACACGTACCAGCACTATCGAACGCAGTAAACAAATTGAAATAAGCAAAGACTCACTCAGCAAACCGGTATATCAGACAGTAACCGCAAAATTAAAAATCACGCAGCGTTACTTCACTGCCTATGGCGAGTTAGAGTGCAGAATAACCGATGCTAAGACAAGGGATAATATTTTTCTGCGGCGATATAACTCACAAACAGAGTGGAGTCAGAGCTACGCTACCTACACAGGCGACAGAAGAGCCCTGACAGACGAAGACTGGACAATGATTAACAACAACACTCCGTTACCTGACAGACAGGATATTTTGTTGGTACTCTATCAAAAGATTTACCCTCAGTTGAAAAATGGTATATACAATGAGGTGAAAGATTTTTAGCCGCGAATCAGGAAAGTGCCTCGGCCTTATAACCTACCTCTTTCAGGCTTTCCACTACAGATTTTTCATCTGCTTCATCTCCGATAGTTAACACCCTTTTCGGGTCTTTAAGGTCGACCGACCATTTGCCCTCTCCTACTGTTTTATTTAATACAGGTGTCACCTTGCTGATGCAACTATTGCACATAATGTTTGTCTTAAACTGTTTCATCTTCTATTCTTTTTTTAATCTAATCTTTTTGTTTTTAATCTGAGGCTGTTGGTCACTACGCTCACCGAACTCAGTGCCATTGCAGCTCCTGCAATCATGGGGTTCAACAGGAATCCATTAACAGGGTACAATACTCCGCCTGCAATCGGTATGCCGATGACGTTGTATATAAATGCCCAGAACAGATTTTGCTTGATTGTGGCTACTGTGTTCTTCGATAGCTTCAATGCCTGAGGTATCTTTCTCAGATCGGGTGAAATAATCGCCATTCTTGCCACATCCAATGCTATATCGCTACCCTTACCCATGGCAATGCTGACATCAGCCTGCGCCAGAGCTGCACTGTCGTTGATACCATCACCCGCCATGGCTACGACTTTTCCTTGTGATTGCAGCTGTTTCACAAAATCCTGCTTGAAACCCGGGGATACGTTAGACTGCCAGTGATCAATACCGACCTCCTTCGCAACCGCTGCTGCCGTTGCTTCATGATCGCCGGTCAGCATATATACTTCAATTCCCTCTTTCCTTAATGTGCTTATAGCCTCTTTAGCTGTCTCTTTAATCTTATCTGTAATTCCTGCCACGCCTTTTACTTCTCCATCAACCGAGAGGTAAATGAGTGTGTATGCTTTTTCGGAAAATTCTTTTGCTTTAGTTTCTATACTAACAGGTATGGTCACCTTATTTTTATGCATCAATTTGAGGTTGCCGGCAAAATAGCTCTTACCGTCAATCGTCCCTTTTAAACCACCTCCGGGTACATTTTCAAAATTGTCTATCTCACAATATTGTTTAGGCAATACATTCGTAACTGCTGTAGCCAACGGATGCTCTGAGCGGTTTTCAAGGGAGGCTAGCTCGGTTTCATATTGCTCTCCCGGCCAGAATATCTCAGCGAGTGAAGGATTGCCTTCGGTGATGGTACCCGTCTTATCTAGAACAACGGCATTCACCTTTTTGCCACGCTCCAGGCTCTCAGCATCCTTGATCAGGATTCCATTTTCTGCCGCTTTACCGATTCCTACCATAATAGCCGTCGGTGTGGCCAGCCCTAACGCACATGGACAAGCAATCACCAGCACCGTAACCAACGCCAGCAATCCGTGTGTAGTACCTTCTGCGCCACCAAAGAAATACCAGACTATAAAACTGATAACCGCAATGATGATAACTGCAGGAACGAAGATACCGGCAATCTTATCTACCAGATTTTGTACCGGAGCGCGACTTCCCTGGGCATCGTCGACCATTTTAATGATATGCGCCAGCATGGTATCACCGCCTACTTTCTTCGCTTCAAAGCGAAAGCTGCCTTTCTGATTAATTGTTCCTGCAAACACTTCAGCGCCTTCGCCCTTCTCTACGGCTACCGGTTCTCCGCTGATCATGCTTTCATCGACATACGAACTGCCGGAAATCACTTTACCGTCAACAGGAATTCTTTCTCCGGGCTTTACCAGCAACACATCTCCCGGAAATACTTCGTGAATGGCCACAATCTCCTGTTCTCCGTTTTCTGAAATTCTCGTCACTGTATCGGGTTGTAATCCGATCAGTTTTTTAATGGCTGAAGAAGTATTGCCTTTAGCTCGGTCTTCCAGCAAACGGCCAATCAGTATGAAGGCGATGATAACACCTGCAGCCTCAAAGTACACATGCGGTGTGATGCCTCTGCTCAACCAGAATTGTGGATACAGTAAATTGAACAGGCTGAAGAGATATGCGATACCCGTACTCAATGCCACCAGCGTATCCATGTTGGCTTTGCGGTGCTTTAACTGCTTCCATGCTCCGACAAAAAACTGCCGGCCGAAAACAAACACCACGGGAGTGGATAAAATCCACAATACCCAGTCAACTCCCGGCAGATGCATGAAGAACATGCCTAAGACAATCAACGGTACTGCAAACACTACAGCCCAAATGGTATGACGCTTCAGCGTCTCGTATTTCTTCCTTCTGATACGGTCTTCTTCATCACCTTGCTTGTCATCCTCCACCAGTAAATCGTAACCAACAGACTGCACGGCAGACTTCATTTCTTCCCTACTTATCAGTGAAGGAATATACTCTACGGCCGCCTTACCGTTTGCATAATTGACGGCTACAGAAACTACTCCCGGAACATTCTCCAGTGTGCTTTGTACACTTACCGCACAAGAAGCACAACTCATATTCAAAACAGGGAATCGCTCTTTTTCGGAAGGAAAATCGAATCCTTCCTCGCGGATAGCTTTCACGGTATGCTGAAAGCTGTCAACTGTTGGTCCGTTGCCTATCACCACCGTCTTTCCGTCACTTTCCACACGTGGATCCAACACTTCTTTATCCTCGCTCAGGCGGTGCATCAGGCGGTCTGTATCCTTACGGCCTTTCAGTCCTAAAACCGGTATTTCCAGCTCTTTTTTCATAGCTGTAAAGTTCCTTCATTATCGAAAGAAAGAGTTACAGTATTAAGGGAGAATTGTACAGATTCATTGGAAAACCGGGGTATGAAAGCAATACCATTATACTTTATCTATCGGCTTTCTCAGGCCATGGCCCATGGCTTTAAACTGAGTGGGAGTCATCCCGGTAATTTGCTTGAATTGACCGGACAAATGTTGACTGCTGCTGTACCCGAGAAAGAAAGCGATATCGCTCAACGGCATCTCATTGTAAACAAGCAGTTCTTTTGCTTTCTCTATTTTCTGGCGGATGAAGTATTGCTCGATGGTGATGCCTTCTACCTGAGAGAAGACTTTACTTACCGTAGAGTAATCTTTGAAGATGTGATCTTTCAGATGCTTCTGCAGGCTGAAATGGTTTTCAATGCCCTCTTGCACTTTCTCAATCAGAAGATTCTTTACCTGCTCGATCAGTTTGGCAGAGGGATCACTCAGTAGTTCAAAACCAACTTGTTTCAGTCTATTATCCAGAGCCCGGATTTCTTCTTTGTTCAGTTTTTCAGTCAGGTCGACCTCGCCCAATTTGACAGAGCGGTACTTTACACCCAACTCTGTCAGGATGTTTTCCACGCTCATAATACAGCGCGGGCAGACCATATTTTTTACAAACAGTTTCACTGTTAATCCAGAAAATTATTACGCATGTAATGCAATCCCTTCGTCCACCTCATCAGTTCGTCCATCAATATATTGTAGGATTCATTAACCAATTCAATCGGTTCAAAAACACCTTCATCGTTGATAAAATTTATAAAGAACGGAATCGCTATTCCTTCGCTCATCGGCATTATCTTCACTGTCGTCAATACCTGTTTGCTCATCTGCGCCGAGCGCAATCCTCCCGAAATTCCTCCGTAAGAAACCAGTCCTGCAGGTTTATACTTCCACTCGTGCATCAGGTAATCAATAGCGTTGAGCATTGCCGGTGGCATACCGTAATTATATTCGGGCATGACGAAAACGAAAGCATCTGCCTCATCTATCTTTTTGCTCCATTCCTTCGTATGATCATACACATACTTCCTCAACTTTGTATGATTCGGTTCGTGCATCATCGGCAGGTTAATCTCTTTTAAATCGAGCACTTCCGTTTCAAATCCGGGATAAGCCTTTACCTTTTCAACGAACCAATTCGCTACTGCAATTCCCGCTCTGTGCTCCCGGGTACTGGTTATAATAACCTTCAACTTAAAGGATTCCATACTTTTTCCTGTTGTATTTTGAGGATGCAAAGTTACCTCTTATCCCACTGATGGCCGAAGCTTTAACGGATTGTTGCGCTTACTTAACAATCAATATCGGAATATCTATGCGGTGTCTCAACTTACCGGATGCAGAACCAAAAATCAGATCTTTAATACCCCGGTGTCCGTGCGAACCGATCACCATCAGATCAAATTTTTCCTGCTTTACAATCTTCACTAATTCTGATGCGGGGTTACCAAACCCGATTCTGATCTCTACCATAAAGCCGACCTCTTTGAGCGAACCGGCATACTTCTGCAGGTTCTCAATATCTATCTTGGTTTCTTTATCGTAGGCGTTCCTGTTCAGATACCTGGCAGCTGCACTCTCAACGATATGGATAAGCGTATAGCGTGCTTCTTTGCCTCCCTGCCGTATCGCACTGCGGATGATTGCTTCATCTTTACCTGAGAAATCTACGGCTACGCCGATGCTCTTGTATGGATTCACGGCTTCTGCCACAAAGATTTCTGCCAGGCCGTGCGGAATACCTGCAATCTCTTTCTTACCGGGAGTAATGAGCGGATGTACCATGATATATCCAAGCAAAAACAAACAGAAAATACCGACGGGTAAAATCAGTCCGTACAAAATGAACGGCGACACTTCATTTCCCGACATCCAGTTGCTAAACTCCTGTGTTACCAACTGAATGTTCAGATAAACAATCACAATTGCAGAAATCCACGAAAAGAGTTTCACCCACGGGCCTATTGCAAAGTTCCCCATTATTTTTTTGTCACTATTAAAATAAATAAGCGGGATTACGGCAAAAGCTAATTGAAGACTAAGGACAACCTGGCTGAGAATTAGCAACTGGCCCAATGCCTCTTCGCCAAAATAGAGAATGGTAAATGCAGCAGGAACAATTGCCACCACTCTTGTTATCAATCTGCGCAACCACGGCTGAATCCTTAGGTGGAGGTACCCTTCCATCACTATCTGGCCCGCCAATGTACCGGTAACCGTAGAGCTTTGTCCTGCTGCGATGAGGGCAATCCCAAAAAACAGGGGAGCAGTTTTGCCAAATAATTCTTCGAGGAGTCTTGAAGCATCCTGAATCTCGGCCACATTATGTAATCCACGGGTATAGAATGCTGCTGCCGAAAGAATCAAAATAGCTGCATTCACTAAAAAAGCAAGATTGAGTGCAACGACAGTATCAAGGAAATTGAATTTTATTGCACGTCTGATACCTCTGTCTGAGCCGTCAAACTTACGTGTCTGTACTAACGACGAATGCAGGTACAAATTATGCGGCATCACTGTAGCACCAATAATGCCAATAGAAATGTACAGCGCACTTCCCTCCAACTTGGATGGGATGAAACCTTTCACTACTTCGCCGTAATCAGGAGAAACAATAAACATCTCAATCAGAAAGGAAATCCCGATAATGGCTACCATACTGATAATGAAGGATTCCATTACTCTGATACCCCGGTGCAACAGAAACAGAAAAATAATGGTATCGAGAGCTGTAATCAAAATGCCCCAGATCAGAGGAAGGCCGAATACGAGATTTAGTCCGATGGCCATCCCTATAATCTCTGCTAAATCACATGCTGCAATTGCTACTTCGGCTAAAAACCACAACGGGACATTCGCCCATTTAGGATAAACTGTCCTGTTGGCCTGAGCCAAATCCATCCCTGCCACTATCCCAAGCCTGGAACTGAGCGATTGCAGCAAGATGGCCATCAGGTTAGACATCAACAATACCCAGATCAACCTGTAGCCAAACTCCGATCCTCCGGCGATATCTGTAGCCCAGTTTCCCGGATCCATATAACCGACACTCACGAGATAAGCAGGCCCCAGAAAGGCCAATATCCTCCTGATTCCCTTTTTCTTCTGAGTCCCAACCGACTGGTGTACTTCACTCAATGATGCATAAGAATAGTCAGCCAAATCAATTGTTTTGTATGCAAATATATATTATTAGATGCATCTAATTTTTTATTTTTGTTACTTTACATCCTAAAAACAGATTTTGATGGCCATTCACTCTCACACAAAGGAAAATTACCTGAAAGCACTTTATCTGATGAGCCTTGAAAGAGAGAATGTATCCATTAACGAACTTGCCTCAAGACTTAATCTGAAAATGCCTACAGTAACCAGTATGATGCAAAAGCTGGCGGCCGATAAACTGATTAAATACGAGAAATACCGCCCAATTCAACTGACTGAAAAAGGCAAGAAGGAAGCAGGCTTAATCATCCGTAAGCATCGCCTTACAGAGATGTTTCTCGTACAAATAATGAATTTCGGGTGGGAAGAAGTACACGACATTGCAGAGCAGATAGAACACATCAACTCTCCGGAATTCTTTAAGAAGATGGACGAAATGCTCGGTTATCCCGATAAAGATCCACATGGTTCACCTATTCCCGACCGTTCGGGACATATCGAACTCACCGATCACAAATCACTCTGCGATTATCAGGTGGGCAAAACAGTTAAAATCAGCGGTCTGGCACAATCGCACGATGAATTTCTCGTGTTCCTTAACAGAAAAAATATTGGATTAGGCACTGTGATGACTATTATTGGAAAAGAAGACTACGACGGCACCATGAAAATAAAACTGGGTAAAAAAGAACTGGTACTTACCCAAACAGTATGTGAACAATTATTCGCAGAGCCTGTTTAAACTCAACTTTCAGTACAAAAACTGCTTTAAAAGCAAAAGTTTTCATAACATAAACTAATTACTGCAACTTCGCATCAGGAAATCACATCTCTACACCGGAAAAATCAAAATCATGAAGCAAATTTTACTGAGTTTTACTGCAATCTTATTTCTAGGTGCGTGCTCAAACACAAAAAAGACAACTACTGTGAAAGACTTAAGTCCGGATAACCTCTATCAGAAATGGGATCTGGTTTCACTGAACGATGAGATTTACAACGTTAAGACAGATAACAAAATATTAATCGACTTCAGCCAACAAGGCCGTGTATCGGGCACAAGTGGTTGTAACCGCTACTTTGGAAATTTCACCACTTCTACCACCGGTAACAGTCTTGAATTTGGTCCGCTGGCGGGTACTAAAATGGCGTGTGAAGACGAAATCAACCAATGGGAAACAAAGTATTTAAAGACTTTAGAGGGAGTTAACGGTTATATGTTTAACGACAATAAACTGATATTAACCACTAACGGAAGCCCTGTTGCTGAATTTGTACAGAGCAATGCAGCACCCGATGAGTTAACCGGAAAATGGGAGTTATATTACATCACCGGACCAAAAATCATTTTCAGTGCCTTGTTTCCTGAAGAGAAGCCTTTCCTGGAATTCCACCACGACAGGTCTGCATTCTTTGGTTTCACCGGCTGCAATACTCTGAATTCATATTTTAACAACAAGCCCGGAGAAAAATTATTTTCTGAGGGTGTTTTGACAATGAAGGCTTGCCCGGGCGGCGGCGAAGATTTCTTTATGAAATACTTCCGAGAAGCCGATAAATATGAAGTTTCGGGCGATGAACTCACACTCTTTGTCGACGGAGAAGCAGCACTGAAATTCAAGAAGATGAAGCACTAAGCTATCATTAGTGCGCAATCAGGATATGTTCTAAAATTTTTCCGAAGAGAAATACTTCCTCAAAAGTATTGTACAGTGGTACGGGAGCGATACGCACTGTATGATCGGCAAATCCTGTTATGAGAATGCGATTATTGCGCAGCATATCCAATTTGTGTTTCCCATCGGGACCGAGATTGATAGAAATCTGGCATCCATGATTTTCATCCTTTAAGGAGGTTACAAACTCAAACGGTTTTGCTTGTGTACTATTCAGAATGCCTTTGAGTATAAAAACCAGGTAACCCGACAGGTCACGGCCTCCTGCTACGAGGTTTTCAAAACCGGCACTCTCAAACAATTCGAGCGAAGCACTCAACACAGCCAGGCTCAATACCGGCGGCATGCTTAACTGCCATCCCGCCGCACCTTTCAGAGGTATAAAATCTTCTTTAAATTGATAGCCTGCTTTGACATCACTTCCGAAAAGACCGGCCAGACGCGGCAAAGGCTTGCCTCCTGAATAATGCTTCTCATGGACGTATAATCCTCCGATAGCTCCGGGGCCGCCATTCAAATATTTGTATGAGCACCACACAGCGAAATCAACATTCCAATCGTGCAACTGCATTGGAATATTTCCTACGGCATGAGCCAGATCCCATCCGCTGTACGCTCCTACCTTGTGTGCCGCATCGGTAATCGACTTAATATCCAAAACATGCCCTGAATAGTAATTCACTCCCGAAAGTACCACCATTGCAAGTTCGTTACCGGCTTTCTCAATTGCTTCAATTATATCTTCACTCCTGCTATAATGCTCATCCTCACGCGGATCAACTTCAATCAGGTTTTCTTCTAACGTAACTCCGGCCATCTGCATTTGAGATTGGATAGCATAAACAGCCGAGGGAAAGGCTTTCCAGTCTATAATTATTTTCTTTCTGCCGGTTTCAGGCCTGTAAAAGCTTGCAAGCAAAAAGTGCAGGTTAGCTGTCAGTTGGTCCATCACCACTATTTCATCTGGTAATGCCCCTAAAATCGGTGCTAGCCTCTGTGAAAATTTTTTATAGAAATCAACCCATGGATTATGGCCGCTATCCATTCCGACAAAACCGTAACTGGCCCAGTTTTCAAGTTCGTCCAGCACATAATCCTGTACTCCTTTCGGTTGTAATCCGATACCGTTACCGGCGAAATAAATCGTCTCCTTATCGTTCAAAACAGGAATATAAAAGTCATTTCTATACGAAATCAGCGGATTCTCTTTATCGGTTTTCTTTGCAAACTCGAGTGTATTTTCAAATTTCATCATTCAGGATTTATGCCTTTCAAAGGTCAGCCAATGAATACATTTTCTAATTGGCGCACAATGTAAGAAAATACAAAGGTATATTTGTCATGAATGAACAGGTGCCGGTAAAATGAAGAGTTATTTGACCATAGGCCAGGACGCTACTGCTGAACATAAGATGATGGACAGTAAGTTCATCGCTTATGCATATCCCATCACTAATACAGCTACTTTTAAAATAAGGCTGGATGACCTGAAGCGTTTACATCCCAAAGCTTCGCACCATTGTTTTGCTTACCGTTTGGGAACTGACGGATCGAATAGCAGAGCCAATGACGACGGAGAACCTTCTGGCACAGCGGGCAGGCCTATTCTCGGGCAAATAGATTCCAGGAATCTGACGGATACACTCGTGGTAGTTATCCGTTACTTTGGAGGGACCTTACTAGGTATACCACGGCTGACCAATGCCTACAAAACCGCTGCATCGCTGGTTTTACAGTGCACAACAACTGTCGAAAAATACGTCATGCGGAACATTTCTATAGAATGTTCCTATGCAGAATTGCACGAAGTAATTCAAATTTTGAAACAGACAGAGAGTGAGATCACAGAGCAGGAACTCCAACTCTTTTGTCATATCAAAGCAGGTATCCCTGCCCCTTCATTTGACGAGACTATGGAAAAACTCAGCAGAATCAATAATGTAACAGTTCATGAGTCCATTAAGAGTATCCGCTAAAACCTTATTTAAAGTTGTGATAGTAAATAGTCAATTCAACCTACTCTTCTTAAACACCAACAACAAAATTTATAACCAATGAAATGGATTTTTCTCATCATAGCCATTCTCGCAGAAGTAACTGCTACATCTGCCCTGAAATACTCTGAAGGGTTCAGTAAGCTAATACCTTCAATTATTGTTGTTTTGGGATATGGTATAGCGTTTTACTTCCTTTCTCTAACCCTTAAAAATATGTCTGTTGGTATTGCTTATGCCCTGTGGTCGGGAATAGGGACAGTTTTAATTGCTCTCTCAGCCTATTTTCTTTTCAAACAGAAGTTAGATCTTCCCGCCATCATAGGATTATCACTGATTGTTATTGGCGTAATTGTAATCAATGTCTTCTCAAAAAGTGTGTCACACTAAGCCATCCTATTTGTCGAAAAATGCTGCTACTGTCTTCACTCAACAGTTATCTTAAAACAACTTATTAAAGGAACATTCTGAAAGAAGTTCTTCGCCAACTATTTTTTGAAAATACTGTTCACTACCAGTTCCTTTCCCCCTCCTGTGTAATCATAGAAACCCTTTCCGGTTTTCTTACCCAGATTCCCTGCAGTCACCATGTTTACCAGCAACGGACACGGAGCATATTTCGGATTCCTGAATCCTTCGTACATCACATTCAGAATCGAGCAGCAAACATCCAGGCCAATAAAATCTGCCAGTTGCAACGGCCCCATCGGATGCGCCATCCCCAGCTTCATAATAGTATCGATTTCCTCAACGCCGGTAACACCTTCATGCAGTGAATAAACCGCCTCGTTAATCATCGGCATCAGAATCCTGTTGGCGATGAAGCCGGGGTAATCTTCTACCACGCAAGGCACTTTATCCAGGGCTTTACTCAGTTCGGTAATCTCATCCACTACAGATTTATCTGTATGATATCCACTGATGACTTCTACCAGCTTCATCATCGGAACAGGATTCATAAAGTGCATTCCGATTACCCTTTCAGGGCGCGTAGTTACCGATGCTATCTTGGTAATTGAAATAGATGAAGTATTACTTGCAAGAATAACTCCCGGTTTCGCAGAAGCATCTACCTCTTTAAAAATTTTCAGTTTCAGTGCTTCATTTTCTGTCGCTGCTTCCACAATCAAATCAGCCTCACCGACATTTCCGGGGATATAATTACCTGTGGTAATATTTTTCAGGGTCTTTTCTTTGTCTGACTCCTGAATAGTTCCCTTCTTAATCTGACGAGCCAGATTCTTTTCAATAGTTGCCAGCGCATTTGCAAGCTGATCATCACTGATATCGATTAACACTACCGGATACCCATACTGCGCAAATACATGCGCGATTCCGTTTCCCATCGTTCCGGCCCCGATTACGGCTACTTTTGATATAGACATACTCTAAAATTCTTTTGCGGTAAAGTTAAAACAAAACAACTGCCTGCACATTCCCACTGTTATAAAAAAAGTCCCGGAAGATTCCTTCGGGACTTGTATAATCATTTACAGAAATGTTATTTCACTCCTGTTGTTTTTTCTTTTTTACTCTCGGGCTTTGCCTCAAAAACAAGCTTTGTCCTATCTTCATCAACATCAGCCACCAAGGTATCTCCACTCTTCACACTCATATTCAGGATTTCTTCTGCCAGCGGGTCTTCAAGATATTTCTGGATAGCCCTGTGCAGCGGCCTTGCCCCGAATTGTGAGTCATACCCTTTTTCAGAAAGGAACTTGCGTGCTTCTTCTGAAAGCTCAAGCTTCAGACCGAGATTGCTCAATCTTGCAGTTACATCCTTCATCAGAATATCAATGATGGAGAATATATGCTCCTGAGTAAGCTGATTGAAGATGATCACATCGTCAATCCTGTTAAGGAATTCCGGACTGAAAGTGCGTTTCAATGCTTTTTCAATCACTGCCTTATTATTCTCATCAACGTTCTTCATCCTTGAAGAAGTGGTGAACCCTACTCCATCTCCGAAGTCTTTCAACTGACGAGCACCGATGTTGGAGGTCATAATAATCAATGTATTCTTGAAATCTACCTTTCTTCCCAGGCCATCTGTCAACTGACCGTCATCCAATACCTGCAACAGGATATTATAGATATCCGGGTGTGCTTTTTCGATTTCGTCCAGCAAGATTACACTGTATGGTTTACGTCTAACCTTCTCTGTTAACTGACCACCTTCTTCATATCCCACATATCCCGGAGGTGCACCAATCAAACGTGATACAGTGAATTTTTCCATATACTCACTCATATCGATCCTGATCAGCGCATCATCGCTGTCAAACAAATATCTTGCGAGTGACCGTGCCAATTCTGTCTTACCAACTCCCGTAGGCCCAAGGAAGATGAACGAACCGATAGGCTTTTTAGCATCTTTCAATCCAACGCGGTTTCTCTGAATGGCTTTCACAACTTTTGCAATAGCATCATCTTGACCAACAACAGCGCCTTTCAAATCATCAGCCATCCTTCTCAGTTTCTCGGTCTCTGCCTGAACCATTCTCTTAACCGGGATACCGGTCATCATACTTACTACCTCAGCAATTGCATCCTCATCAATAGGATATTTTTTATGCTTACTTTCTTCTTCCCATTTAGCTTTCGCAGCCTCCAGTTCTTCCTGCCATCTCTTCTCGGTATCGCGCAACGAAGCTGCTTCTTCAAAACGCTGACTCTTTACCACACGGTACTTCTCTTGTTTGATCTCATCAATTTTTTTCTCGAGATCCAGTACCTCCTGAGGCACCTTAATATTTCTCAGATGCACTCTGGCGCCTACTTCGTCCATCACGTCGATAGCCTTATCAGGCAGCAGACGGTCTGTCATATAGCGATCGCTCAACTTAACACAAGCTTCAATAGCTTCTTTATCATACACCACACTGTGGAACTCCTCGTATTTACTTTTAATATTATTCAGAATTTCAATAGTCTCATCAACAGATGGTTGCTCTACCATTACTTTCTGGAACCTTCTATCGAGTGCACCGTCTTTCTCGATGTACATTCTGTACTCATCCAGCGTGCTGGCACCAATACATTGCAGTTCACCTCTTGAAAGTGCAGGCTTAAAAATGTTAGATGCATCCAGCGAGCCACTGGCGCCACCGGCTCCGACAATGGTATGAATCTCATCAATAAACAGAATCACATCGCGGTTCTTTTCCAGCTCGTTCATGATGGCTTTCATACGCTCTTCGAACTGGCCGCGGTACTTTGTACCGGCCACCAGGGCAGCCAGGTCGAGAGATACCACCCTCTTATCAAACAGTACCCTGCTGACTTTTCTCTGAACAATCCTCAATGCCAGACCTTCAACAATTGCCGTCTTACCTACACCTGGCTCACCGATAAGAATCGGGTTGTTTTTCTTACGACGGCTGAGAATCTGTGATACTCTTTCTATCTCAGTTTCCCTTCCGACGATAGGATCCAAAGTGCCCTGCTCGGCCATCTTAGTGATGTCTCTACCGAAATTATCAAGAACCGGGGTTTTGGATTTTCCCTGTCCGGCACCGGACTTTGGCTTTGAAGCGTACTTCTTTTCATCTTCAAACTCCTCACTCTCCTCCTCGGGATACTCTGCTTTAGTATCTGTTTTCACAAAGCCTAATTCGGTACGGAAGATATCGTAATCTACATCAAACTGGTTGAGAATCTGTGTTGCAATATTTTCTTTATTCTTCAGAATAGAAAGCATCAGGTGCTCACTTTCCACCAGCGGACTCTTACTTGTCTTCGCCTCCAGAACAGTGATTCTGATAACTTTTTCTGCCTGCTTGGTAAGTGGTAAAGAGTTGATATTGTTGATGTTCTTGCCTGTTTTATCCTTTACTGCCAATTCAATTTCTTTCCTCAGTTCGTATAGGTCAACATTCAATGCCTTCAATATTTTCATCGCAGTATTCTCCCCGTCACGAATCAATCCTAATACCAGATGTTCGGTCCCGATAAAATCATTTCCCAGCCTGAGTGCTTCCTCGCGACTATAGGAAATAATTTCTTTAACCTGTGTTGAAAAATTATTATCCATAGGGATTAGTCTTTAAAATGCTTTACAATAATAATAAAATAAATCAATTCGCCACTTATAATATTGAATACACAGAGGCTCAAAAGGTTACTAATCTAACGTTAAAAAGCAAGAAAATCTGATACCGAAGTGCCTTCTTTAAAATTTATTCTTTTTCAGGCCATTAAGGATTTTTAAATACTCTTCCTTTTTAATTTATCTTTGGCAGGTCACCCCTACGCATATTATGCCATGACTCACAGCAGTATCAATTTCAAAATCAGTACCAAAGAAAAGATGCATGTCATAAAGGTAGAAGAATTGCGTTTATATGAAAATATGACAGAAAACTTCAGGAACCTGACTATGACATACCTCGATAAGCCGGTCAAGAACCTGGTAATTGACTTTTCGGAAACAGATGAAATTGAACCGGCGTTTATATCCGGAATGATGAGTGTGCAAAGAGACTTTTATGAGAATAATGCATCAATGGTCTTCTGCTGTTTTTCTGAAAAGGTAATACAGTATCTGAAGGAAAATGATCTTTTAGACGAAATGAACTTTACTCCAACCGAAAGTGAGGCGTGGGATATTGTGCAAATGGAGGAAATAGAAAGAGAACTTTTTTAAAGGTTTAGAAAATTGATTGCCGTAACCATCCTTGGAAACAACAGTGCACTTCCTGCTCATGGAAGACACCCGACATCTCAGGTTGTTCAGACCAGCGAGCACTTCTTTCTTGTCGATTGCGGCGAAGGCACTCAACTGCAAATGAGTAACTTCAAGATCAAACGAAGCAGGATTGATCACATATTTATTTCACACTTGCATGGAGATCATTATTTCGGACTTATAGGCTTGATTACTTCCTACGGGCTGCAAAGCAGGCAAAACGATTTGCACATTTATTCTCCCGAAGGATTAGAACAGATTATCCGATTGCAACTGCCTTCTTCACATGCAATGCTTCCGTTCAATATCCATTTTCATGTTTTGAATAAGGAAGAAACCTTGTTTGAAGACAACCACCTGAGAGTTTCATGCTTTGCAGTAAACCATAAAATAGAATGCTACGGATTCCTGTTTGAAGAAAAACACAACCCTCGTAAGCTGGACCCTGAAAAGGTAAAACTTTATAAAGTGCCTTACAGCTTCTACGACGAATTGCATCGCGGGAAAGATTATGTAACGAAAGAAGGCAAAGTCATTCCCAACGCTGATTTGACTATTGCTGCCGAGCCCGGAAAGAAATACGCATACTGCGCTGACACAGCATACTACGAGCCTATCTGCAAGGCAATTCAGGAAGCAGACCTTATTTACCACGAGACAACCTACAGAAGGGGCGAAGAAGAAAGGGCTGCTTTAAGATACCACTCTACAACAACACAGGCAGCAACTATCGCACTAAAGGCCAATGTTAAGAAGCTTCTAATCGGTCATTTTTCCAGCAGGTATGAAGACGTCAGTGTATTACAGAAAGAAGCTTCGGAAGTTTTTGAAAATTGTGAGGCAGCTGTTGAAGGCACTTGTTATATCGTGTAAAAGTGTCCTTAACATTTAACCGCCGTATCCGCCATCGTCATCTCCACCGCCATTTCTTTTGAACAATTGAAAGTCTGCATCGCCGAATTTATAAGAAAATGTCAACCTGAAAGTTCTGACCCGCCATCTGCTGTAGCTCTCCTGGTAGAACGATGGTGTGTCGTAGATAGTGCCATTCTTATTCTGATTCAACAGATCATTGATCCCTAAAGTAACAGACCCTCTATTGTCTTTAAATATGTCTTTCTTAATAGCGAGGTTAACCGTATAAGTTTCTAATCTTCTACCCTGAGGAATAACACTCGGAGAGCGATACCTTCCATCCAATTGGAAGGAGGTATTGTTGAATACCGACTGTTCGTTTTCTGTCCTTATCTTATAGTTAGCCTGTAATTTAGCCTGCCAGTTGAACCCCTTATTACTCAGATCCAACGACTTTACTTTTGCATTTACATTCCTGTAAGAAACACTGATTGAGGGTGTAATATTAAAGCCCTCAGCCACTTTCTGTTGTAATGTAAATTCAAGCCCATAGTTATTCGTGCTGTTTGCGTTAATAAATGTATTAAGGATAGCATTCGGATCAACTGCCGAGTTATTGAGTTTTGTGTATTGTTCTGCAGTCAGCGTATCACTGTACCTGGTAATATCACCCTGAGTATTTCTGTAATAGAACGTCATTAAGAAATTGTTGCCACTGCCGTAAGAACTGCTATAATTTAATTCAATTGAGTTTCTGAATTGGGGGTGCAGTTCGGGATTTCCCTGCTGGATATTCTGAGGATCGTTGATATCGATGAACGGATTGAGTTGCCAGAAATTGGGCCTCCGTACTCTTCTGCTGTAGTTTACCTGAATTTCATTTTTCTCGCCAATCTTCTGCGACAGGAATACACTCGGGAATAAGGCATCCCAGATATTTTTCAGCTTAGCAGGATAAGTATAACCAAAGTGCCGCGAACTGTCTATCAGTGTTCCGTCAAATTTTGAGTACTCGCCCCTCAATCCCAGCTGGTAACCAAAGTTGCCTATCTGATCAGTAAATGTAAAATAGGCTGCATGAACTTGTTCCTGATATTTATAATCGTTACTGAGGGGAAGCTTGGTCTGAGTACCGTTCAGGACAGAGAAGGTACCGAAATGACTTTCGTAATTGTTTACGAAACTCCTTACCCCTGTTTCAATCTTAGTATTTTCTCCTAATGGTTTGGTATAATCTGCCTTAACCGTCCATTGATTACTGTTGTTAGATCCGTCGTTTCTCACTATTTGCGGATTACCGATCGCCGTCCCGTCAGGCAAAAAATATTTATTGACGATTTTTGACTCATCGGTTGCTTTTCCGTAATTGACATTCACACTTACATCGAGCTGTTCATTATCTGTCGGGAATTTGTGAGTGAACAGGACCTGAGTATTATTTCTTGAAAATCCGAATCCTCCGCCAGAAGTACGATCACCATTTCGTGTAAGCATACCGTTAACATCAAGATATTGCTGACCTTGTTTCTGATTATTATCAAAATTTCCTTTGGTGAATCCTTGGGAAAGGGTCAGCGTATTACGGTTATCCATAAAATAATCAACTCCGACTCTTAATGATCTGAAATTTCTTTTACGCTCATTAGATGATTGTTGATTGAAGAAGTTATTCGTCTGTCCGTTTATTTTATTCACCCGTTCACTGGTACCTGTAGTAGTACTCTTTGAAGTGTTATACCCTCCGCTAAAGAAGAAATTGAGTTTACCTTGTCTTAAATTAAGATTTGTATTTCCTCTGAAGAGAGCCGGGGTTCCACCACTGACAAAGACAATCCCGTTCAACCCTTTGCGCTTATCTTTTTTAAGAATAACATTGATAATACCGCTTCCACTGCTGGCATCAAACTTAGCAGAAGGATTTGTGATCAATTCTATTTTATCAATATTATCTGATGGGATTTGATCGAGAGTAAGAATTGTAGGCCTTCCATCGACATAAATAATAGGAGTACCATTTCGCAATTCCACATTTCCGTCGATATCTACCGATACTGACGGGATTGTCTTTAGAACATCTTCTGCCGTACCGCCTTTTGACGTCAGGCTCTGGGCTACATCGAAAGTCTTTTTGTCAATTCCCAACTTCATTCGTGGAGTCACCGCCGTAACCACAACAGCCTTCAATTGCTGTGTTTCTCTCGGTAAGATAATATTCCCGATGTCCTGTCTTTGAGTACCATTAGAATTTTGGGGATCAAACACAGCGGCTACCGAAGCCGGTGAAAATCCGACAGAAGAAACTACTACTTTGACAGAATCAAATCCTATATTTTCGAATCTGAAGTCACCATTTGGCCGGGTGAGTACGACACTTAACAGGGAATCATTCTCTCCATTTTCGGAATGTATAATTGCAAACAATTGTACTGAAGCAGCTTCAACCGGGCGGTTATTACCCAGTTCGATTACCTTACCTATAAGCGTTTTTCCTGTGGATACTTTGATGGTTGCGTTATCCTGATCCGGCAGAGGCTCTTTATCTATTTGAGCTTGTGCATAGAAAAATAAAAAAGTTAATAGGCCGGTCAGTATAATTTTCATTTGTAGGATATTTTTTCAAGGCGACAAAAGTAAGTGTCAGACAGTACCAACAAAAGTTAACTATTGATAAACGGTTGATTCTCTTACACTTTAACATAGATACAACGTTTGAGAATACAGAGACCTCAACTCGAAGTATTGATTCAATAAAGCGGGTACAGAATTTATTCCACCGGAGGACACCTTATGCTTATCGCTTAATAATGAAGCCTTTAAATTCTTTATAGGGAAGCTCTTCCGTTTCTACCTTCTTAACTACAGCACGTTCGGGCCCGAGATGGCACCAGGCAATGAATTCCTCAACTGACTCATCTTTCCCGGAAATTACAGCTTCAACATCATCATTAAAATTCCGTACCCACCCTGTCAAATTGTGTATAATTGCGGTTTTCTGCGCACTTGCGCGAAAATAAACACCCTGAACCCTGCCCGAAATCATAAGATGTACCGTCTTCATTACCAATTATTTATATTAAAAATACCGTCAAAGTACTCAATCTAACATCGTTAAACGCCGTTCGGCGATATCGTAAACTTACGATTTTAAAGGTAAATTCTATAGGCAAAAGAATGAGCAATAATGCTCTTGAAAACCCTTAGGTGCCCTTATATCTTTGTATTCACAAACGGTAATTAAATATACCGAATCCACAATCCCGCTGAAAGTCCAAAAAACAAAAACCAAAACATCCTAAGAGACCAAAACCAACTAATCCTACGAAAACCAACAGATCAAGTATCCAAAGAAAACCATGAACCAAATCCTTTGAAAGCATTGATTTCTTATGTAAAACCAAAGAAAATTTAACCTGAAAAACCAGTGACACCCAGGATTAAATTATTAAAAAAGAGGCCACACCACTGGCCTCTTTTTTTATATATCGTGTTCTAGGTTATAAGATCTCAGAAAATCAGGATACCTCCTCAAAATGCGCTGTAAAGTGCCTCAGGAATTTCGGCTCCTTAACAATCTTCATCCCTTTAGCCGACTTCACATTATCTTTCAAATGCTCAAATACTTCAATCACATAGTCGATGTGGCTCTGGGTATAAACTCTTCTTGGGATGGCTAATCGCACCAGTTCAACAGGTGCAGGAATCAACTCTCCCTTTTCGTCATATTTACCAAACATTACCGATCCGATTTCAACCGCGCGGATGCCGCCCACCTTATACAATTCGCATACCAGTGTCTGCCCGGGATATTGATTAGCAGGAATATGAGGATACATCAAACCGGCATCTACATAAACAGCATGCCCGCCTATCGGGTAGATGACAGGAATCCCCGCCTTGCGGATGTGCTCTCCGAGATATTTGGTACTTGTAATTCTGTACGTCAGATAATCATCTTCAAACACTTCGCGCAGACCGATAGCCATGGCCTCCATATCGCGCCCTGCCAGTCCGCCGTAGGTTACAAACCCTTCAGTAATAATCAACAGGTTCGTGCATGCCTCGGCCAGTACCTGGTCTTTTAAGGCCAGGAAACCCCCGATATTCACCAGTGCGTCTTTCTTTGCACTCATCACACCGCCATCTGCCAGAGAGAACATTTCTTTAGCAATATCGCGGTAAGAATAGTTTTCGTATCCCTTTTCGTAATGCCTGATGAAGTAAGAATTCTCAGCAATACGACAGCAGTCAATCACGAACAGCACTCCATATTTTTTACACAATGCAGATGCCTGCTTGGTATTCTCCATACTCACCGGCTGACCACCGCCACTATTGTTGGTAACAGTTTGAATAACGGCCCCAATCTGTTTTGCAGACGTTTTCAGATACTCCTCCAGTTTTTCCAGATCGATATTCCCTTTGAAATGAAATTCTGAGTCGTGGTCCTTTGCAGCAGGAGTCGGAATATCAATAGCCTCAGCTCCACTAAACTCTATATTAGCTCTGGTAGTATCAAAGTGGGTATTACTAATAAATATCTTTCCTTTTCCTCCGAGGTAGCTGTACAGGATTCTCTCCGCAGCTCTGCCCTGGTGCGTAGGCAAAACATGCGGATATCCGGTCAGGTCTTGAATTTCTTTTTCCAGCTTCAGAAAGCTGGATGCTCCTGCATACGATTCATCGCCCTGCATGATTCCGGCCCACTGCTGACTGCTCATAGCTGATGTGCCACTATCCGTAAGCATATCGATAATCACATCACGCGAATGCAGGAGGAAAGGATTGTAATGTGCTTCCTTAATTAGCTTTTTCCTTTGTTCTTCAGTTGTCATGTAGATTGGTTCTACAGACTTGATTTTAAATGGTTCGATGATTGTCTTAAACATTACTCCTTTATTTTTTTCGCTCAAACTTACAATCGTAATTTTTTAAGCATAATGAATATGACACGAATGTGACTTCCCTACAAACCTTCCCTCATTCACAACTCATAATTTATAATTCATTACTAATCTCTTCTGAGGTTTACCATCCTCCACTGGCTCCACCACCGCCGCCGCTTCCACCGCCGAAGCCTCCGAAACCTCCGCCACCAAATCCGCCTCCGCCAAAACCACCACCACCGAAGCCTCCGCCCCTGCTGCCGCGTCCCATAGATTCGTTCATCAATATCCAGGGAATAGTATCTAACCAGTCGGACGATCCGCGTCGGCTCATATACTGGCCACCGCCTCCTCCGCCTTTGATTATGAATATCAGAATGATAAAAAAGATTATGACCATAACAATCGCCCAGGCACCTCCATCTTCATCGTCTTTAGGATTAGGCTTGTACTCACCCGCAGCAGCAGCGATAATTGCATCCACTGCCCGATCAAACCCCCTGTAATAATCTTCATTTTTGAAGTTGGGAATCATCTCCTGATCTATGATATGCTTGGCAACGATATCGGGCAGTACTCCCTCCATGCCATACCCGGTCTCTATTCTGGCTTTTCGTTCTTCTTTTGCTACAAGAATCACAACACCGTTGTTCTTACCCTGTACACCAACACCCCATTCTCTGAGATATTTCAATGCTACTTCTGCAATGTCATATCCATCAAGGTTAGGAACAGTAATAATTACGATTGCCGATGAAGTAGAGTCATTATAAGCACGCAATTTCTGCTCCAGCGCATCTTGCTGAAAAGAGGCCAGCATTTGTGCATAGTCATTCACTGCCCTTGGAGGGTTAGGCCTCGGCTCAATCTTCTGTGCAAGAACCCCTGTACAAAAGAGAAAACTTATTATCAGCAAAAGATAATGCTTCATGTGTTTAAAGTCTAGTCTCCAAAGACTATTTCATCGGGCAGTTCATTTTTGTCGATTCCCGGTTGATTCGGAAAATTTCTGCTAAGTACCTCACCTACTTCCAATATGCCTTCGCAGAGACCTTGTACCATTTCACGCGATTTGATTTTTGCAATCACTCTGCAAAGTGTCTCCCACCAGAAGTCAGGCTGTACTACTTTACTGATGCCTTCATCGGCGAAGATGGCTATCTGTCTGTCGTGAATGGCAAGGTAAAAAAGCACTCCGTTACGGAGCTTTGTCTGCTCCATTTCGAGATCACCGAATACCTGCCGGGCTCTGTCAAGTGCATCGACATACTTGCACCTGCCTTCCACAAACAAACGTATTTCACCACTTGTCTGCTTCTCTGCCTGCCGGATGGCCTCGACGATCTTATCAGACTGGTCTACTGAAAAGACGGGCTTTTTTTTCCTGAGACGGATCATTATTATTTGATATCAAACTGGATGTCAGGTGCTTTCTCGCTCCCCTTATCTGCCTCATAGAAGGCCTTTTCGTGGAATCCGAAATAACCGGCTAAAATATTCCGTGGGAAGGTTTTGACACTGAGGTTATACTTTTTTACAGCATCATTATAATCCTGCCTTGCCACATTGATTCTGTTTTCAGTTCCTTCTATCTGGGCTTGAAAATCCTGAAATGCGGCTGTCGTCTTCAAATCGGGATAATTTTCCAATACGGCGAGTAACCTGCCAAAAGCTCCCGAGAAACCGGCCTGAGCATTCTGGAATTCCTGCATACTTGCAGGGTCGTCTGTATTTACAGTAACCTGTGTCGCCTTAGCCCTTGCCTCAATCACTTCGGTAAGTGTACTTTTTTCAAAATTGGCAGATGCCTCAATGGTTTTAATCACACTGTTGTACAGATCGGTCCTGCGCTGATAATTTGTTTCTACGTTACTCCATTTGGTTTTTACTTCCTGATCAGCGGTAACTAATCCGTTATAGACTCCGCATCCCCAAAAACCAAGGATAACAGCCAGACCAAGAATGATCCATAGGGGTGTATTCTTTTTCATCTCGTATTATTTTTTTTGTGAAGGTAAATGAATTGGGGTTTTATTATCCGTTTTTTTATATAACCGGAGTTAATCTCTTATCGCCGCAATACCGGGCAATGTTTTTCCTTCAAAATATTCGAGCAATGCCCCGCCGCCTGTCGACACATAGCTTACTTTATCTGCAAGCCCAAACTGATTTACCGCAGCCACACTATCGCCCCCACCGACAAGGCTGTAAGCACCTTTCTCTGTTGCTGCTGCTACGGCTTCTGCAATAGCTCTGGTTCCTGCCTGAAAATTGCTCATCTCAAAAACCCCCATCGGACCATTCCACAAAATAGTCTTGCTGTTAGTGATGACTTCAGTAAACTCGGCGATTGCATCCGGACCGATATCTAACCCCATCCATCCGGCCGGGATATTATCGTTAGATACTGTATTCCTATTGGCGTCATTACTGAATGCATCGGCAATTACACTGTCAGCGGCCAGATAGAAGGATACATTCTTCTCAGCAGCTCTTTTCAGAATATCACCTGCGAGATCCAGCTTGTCTTCCTCGCAGAGGCTATTTCCGGTATGTTTCCCCTGGCTCCTCAAGAAAGTGTAGGTCATGCCACCACCGATGATGATATTGTCGGCCTTATTCAGCAGGTTCTCGATAATCTCGATCTTATCACTCACCTTGGCTCCGCCGAGAATAGCAGTGAATGGCTTTTCTGATGAATGCAACACCCTTTCAGCGTTGGAAACTTCTGCCTCCATCAGCAGACCAAACATCTTTTTACCCTGGGGAAAATCAGCAGCAATAACAGCGGTTGAAGCATGAGCACGATGTGCAGTACCAAAAGCATCGTTCACGTACACATCACCTAAGCGGCTCAGCTCTTTTGCAAAAGCGGGATCTCCCTTTTCTTCTTCAGCATGAAAGCGCAGGTTCTCCAGCAGCAAAACTTCACCGGACTGCAGTGCAGCAGCCTTCTCTTCTGCCACAGCACCTATACAATCAGTTGCAAAATGCACCGTCACGCCCGGTAGCAATTCTTTCAAGTGATATACAATCTGCCCCAATGAATACTTCTCATCCACTTTTCCTTTAGGCCGGCCCAGGTGCGACATCAAAATCACACTGCCTCCGTCTCTTAAAATCTTTTGAATCGTAGGCAATGCTGCCCTCATTCGTGTATCATCTGCTACCTTGCCTTCCTTAACAGGTACGTTGAAATCTACGCGGACCAATGCCTTATGCCCGGTGAAGTTAAACTTTGAAAACTGGCTCATCTATTTTTTCGCCAAAAATAGATAAAATGAACTGTCCGAATTCCTGAATCTGACTCAAAGCTTTCTACTATGTTTGCAATCATTCAAACCATAAGCAATGGACAAACCCGGAATTATCAATACCGTTATACAAAACCGCAGAAGCATTTATCCGTATCAGTACGAAGCGGGGGCAGAAGTGGACGACGCCATCGTTAAGCAAATTCTTGAAAACGCCAACAAGGCGCCTAACCATAAAAAAACGATGCCCTGGCGGTTTACGGTTTACGGCAGAGAGGGCAGAAAACAATTTGCTGATTTGCAGACATCGCTCTACATTCAGAACAAAGGCTCTGAAAACAAGATTAAGATTAAAAAACTGCAAGACTATCCTTTAATGGCCTCTCACGTGATTGCAATCGGATTAAAACGGCACGGGGAGCGTGTACCCGAAGTTGAAGAAATACTTGCCGTCGGTTGTGCAATAGAGAATATGTTTCTGACAGCTACCGCTTACGGATTAGGATGTTATCTCTCCACAGGAGGTATTACCTACATTGAGGGTGCCAAAGAACTTTTCGGACTTGAAGCAGAAGACAGACTTATCGGGTTTTTCTATATCGGAAAAATAAAGGATGCTCCAAAGGAAATGCAGCGTTCACCCGTTGAGGAAAAAATTACATGGGTTGGCTAGTGTGAGATAAAAATTACCTAAGGTTGTTTTCTTCGAGATATTCCTGGACGATTGCCAGAATTTCCCTGCCATATTTTTGAACCTTCACTTTTCCAAAGCCTTTAATCTCTCTTAATTCATCATCAGTAGCCGGTTTCCGGTCTGCAATCATGGTGAGAGATTCCTGATTGGCAACCATATAAACCGGCAGATTGTATTTATTACAGATTCCGTTTCTCCAGACTTTTAAACGCTTTACCAGCTCGTCATCAGCAGAGTAGGTTACAGACCTGGAAGATGCATAAATGTTGATTCGCTTTGCCGGAATCTTGAAATCAAACTTATGCCTCAGGTAATCCTGAAGCACAAAATCATTGAAGCAATATTGAATTGAGTTGTAAACATCCTGCAGTGTGTTGTAAAGCTCAGCAAGTTGGGTATTAATTTCTTTAGCCACTTCCTTGCTTTCTGTTTCCAGCGAGGGCGACGCAACCATCTGTATGGCATCAAAAATTCTTTTATCAAAATGAATGGCAGCCTGGGTAATTCTTTTCTGAAGAGGTGCATTTGTTTCCACCCTACCGTTATCGGATAAGAAGAAATTGATTTGCTGTAAAAATTTATTTCCCGTTTCACTGTCATACACAATCCGTTCGGCAAGATCGTTCGACCATTGAGCCGGTTCGCCGGACAGAGCTGACATATATCTGAAAACTGAAGTGTTCAACTTCCGCAGCGCTTCCTGAACTTTTTCAAAAGAAAAAATATCAGAGAAGATTGACATCAGAAATGCTGTACGTGCTCCTTCGAACCGATCGTGCAGATTGTTACCCGAAAAGCGCTGATGCATCTCTACTACATGAGCGTTGCACGCAATTGCCTTGGGAGGAATTTTGCTCAGCAACACGATCCCCTCAAGAGCGGTGCACCTGCTTAATGCAACATATACCTGCCCACCTGCAAATGCGCGTGCGGCATCTATCATCACCTTATCGAAAGTCAGCCCCTGACTCTTATGAATCGTCGTAGCCCACGCCAGACGCAGCGGAAACTGGGTGAAAGAGCCCATAACTTCCTGTTTCAGCTTCCCTTCTTTTTTATCGAGTTCATAACGGATATTCTCCCATGTATCGCGGGTAACTTCTATCAATTCTCCATCGGCTTTTACAACGATCTCATCATCCGATAAAAAATCTACCACCCCAATCTTACCGTTAAAGTACCTGCCCATCGTATCGTTCTTCAGGAACATTACCTGTGCCCCCCGCTTCAACCTGATACGGCTTTCCGCCGGAAAACTATTCTCAGGAAAATCGCCATCTACCTCTGCGTCAAATGAAAACTCCTCACCAAACAATCTGTTCAATTCGCGTTCGTTAATCGCATCTGCCTGGGCATTATGACTGGTGAGTGTAATGTAACCTTCTTCAATAGCGGGTTTGAAATTGGGATGATACCGCTCATTCAACATTTCAAAGCTCTCTTCATCCATTGCATTGTTTCTGATCTTATTGAGCAGCTCGATAAATCCTCTATCCGACTGACGATACACATTTGATAGCTCAATAAAAACAGGCATTGCTTCTCGCAGACAATACGCATCAAAAAAGAAAGGAGAATTATAATAATCAGAGAGCACCCCCCATTCATGCCGGACAGCTACAGGTGGCAATTGAAACAAATCGCCGATAAATAAAACCTGCACACCGCCGAACAGTTCGTTGTGATTCTTTCTTACCGAACGCAATATCTCGTCAATCGCATCAATTACATCCCCACGCACCATGCTCACTTCGTCAATCACCAGCATATCCATCTTCTGAATGGTATCCAGCCGGTTCTTGCTGTAGCGCAACCTTGCGAGTAATTCGTTTCGTGAAACAGGGTTGGGCAGGAAAGGATGCAGGGGTAATTGAAACAGGCTGTGCAGCGTAACACCACCGGCATTGATGGCTGCCACACCCGTCGGTGCTGCTACCACAATATTTTTACTGCTGTTTTTGATCAGATATTTCAGGAATGTCGTCTTACCTGTACCTGCTTTACCGGTCAGGAAGATATGCTCGTTCGTCTCGGTAGCAAACCGGAACGCCAGATCAAAGGTTTCATCTCTTATTATAGAATCAGGTGATGGCACCCGCTAAAAATACAGAAGAAAGAGCAAATGGATTTCTGAAAAATAAATCTAAAAACGATAAGGGCAGGAACTTACATTATAGATAACCTGTTGTAAGTTTCTGCCCACTATGAAATTTCAAGGATAAAATTATTTATCCTGAACACGCCTACTTCTTTACGGCCTCTTCTACAGTATTACTCAAAAAATCTGAAAGACGACTGTCAGGAAGTAACGCTTTACCATTCCACTTATAATTAAGTCCTTCCAGGCGCTCAGCTACTGCATGTTCCCTGCCACCCGAAGAAAGAAAAACAGGTACTACAATCACATCACCCGACTGACCTGACTGGCGCACTAAAGCTCTCAGCTGCTCTTTTGCCTGGTCGAAAATGGCAGGGTCTGCATCATCTCTTACGGTAACTGAAAAAATCTCTTTGAAATCGGCTCCTTTGGCTCTTTGAATCTTATGGATCTTCGCTGAGAGTGATTCCATGTTGGCTATCCATTTCTTGTTATCCTCTTCTCCATTCGGCCCATGTGCCACAAGAATCACTGTTTCTTTTTCAGGATTCAAACTCAGTTCAGCGATACGATCGCGCAGAATGTTGGCCACTATAATATTATCATCAAGAGCAGGAGTCACTACCAACTTCGCCTTCATCTTTACCGGATGTAAAACTTGTTCGTGTGCGTTATGCGACTGCATCATACTGTGTGCATTCCCTGCGGAAGCATTAGCCGCTTTCCTACCATGCCCATTCGCTTCGGCATCGTGGGGCCCTTGAGAGCCATGAGCACTCATCGCACTCATATCATGTCCACCACCTGAATGGTCCATTGCGGGTAACGGAGGATCGGCCATTTTATCACGAAGACCTAATAAAAATTCAGTCTGACGTATAACCATGCTATGGCTGGAAATAAAAAGAGGTACAGCAATAATTCTGGTTACCCCTTTACTTTCCAGTTCGTCAATTGCTTTTTGTAAAGTCACAGGATCACCCATTCCCCATGCATAAGCCACCGGATACTTGCCGGTGAGCGGCTGCGACGCATTTACAACCAAGTCATTCCACTGCTGACTGCCACCATGGGCCATTATCATTACACCATCTTTTTGTGCACGTGCGGAGAATACGAAAGCAAAAAGTGCTATTCCAATTACTACTCCTTTTCTAAATACCGGATTAATCATACTATTATTTTGTTTTTGGGCCGCTAAAGTGCACCCCAATCTTAAAACTCATTTACGTATTCGGAAACTTTTGAAATTAACCCGGCTAAATGGCGATAATCTAAGACCGAATAATCAGTATTCTTAATGTAAAATCCGGTATATATCAGGCCTCACAGCTCACGCACTGTACGAGATTCTGCACCACAATTTCTTTTGAAACACTCTGGCTTCGCTGATAATACAGGGTCTTAATTCCCAGCTGCCATGCCTCAATCAAGAGTTTATTCACCTCTTTTACAGGCAGGCTGGAAGGAATATTAATATTCAGACTCTGCGATTGATCAATGAATCTCTGGCGGATGGCTGCTTGTTGTATGATTTCTAACTGGCTGATTTCTTTGAATGTCTTAAAGACTGCTCTTTCATTTTCTGTAAGCTCATACATATGTTGTACACTACCCTGGTTGAGCATAATGGTTCTCCAGGTTTCTTCATTATCCAGATCCTTCTCCTGGAGTAATGCTTTAAGGTATTTGTTTTTGCGGATGAAATTTCCTTTAGACAATCCTGCCTTAAAATAATTACTGCTAAAGGGTTCTATCCCCGGCGATGTTTGTCCTAAAATAGCTGATGAAGATGTGGTCGGTGCAATTGCCATCACAGTGGCATTCCTGATACCATACCCTTTCAGTACTTCAGGTTCACCAAATATCTCTGCCAGATTTTTAGTAGCAATATCAGCTTCTGAACGTATGTGCCTGAATATTTTGCTGGTAAGTTGCTTGGCCTCCATTCCTTCAAATGGGATCATATTTTTTTGCAGATAAGAGTGCCAGCCCATTACGCCCAGTCCAACAGCACGATGCCGCTTCGCAAAATTGTTGGCAGACTTCAGATAGTGATTATCTTCTGTCTTCACAATAAATTCCTGCAATACTGCGTCCAAAAAGAAAATAGCTAATTGCACCGCATCTGTATTTTTCCACTCATCATATAATTCCAGATTCATCGAAGAAAGACAGCAAATGAAGGATTCGTCAAAATCAGATGGCAGCATAATTTCCGAACAAAGATTGCTGGAATTAATTCGCATATTCTTGTCCTTATACACCTGAGGTTTATTCATATTGACATTGTCGGAAAATAAAATATACGGCATCCCCTTTTGCTGTCTTGATTCCAACACCTTTGCCCAAACCCTTCGCTTTTCCATGTCACCATCTATCATTTCTTGCATCCAGTAGTCGGGCACGCATACACCGAAAAATAAATTCTGCAATGGATTGCCAATATCCTTAATGTTCAAAAACTCTTCAATATCCGGATGGTCAACATCAAGGTAGGCTGCAAAAGCGCCGCGCCTTACGCCTCCTTGCGAAATTGTATCCATTGCTGTGTCAAACAATTTCATAAAAGAGACAGCGCCACTACTTTGACCATTGTCTGTTACAGCCGTACCTCTCCCCCGGAGTTCGCCAAAATATCCTGATGTTCCACCTCCAATTTTTGTTTGCATAATCACCTCACCTAATTTATGGGTGATTCCCTCAATATAATCCGGCACATGCACATTAAAACATGAAATGGGCAAACCTCTTTCCGTTCCCATGTTAGCCCATATAGGCGAACTCAGGCTCATCCAGCCACTTTCGATCATCTGAATAAATTTTTCTTTCAGTTCAGGACGATACAACTGCCTTGCAGCAGCAGTAGCGATACGATCGATTGCACCCTTTACACTTTCGCCTTTCAATAAATAACCTCTGTTTAAAATTTGCTCACTTTCTTCATTGAGCCACCATATATCATTCATAATATTCTCGTTTTTTTATTGTCATTGTCTAAAGCCACAAATGTGAAAATCCCCGAAATAGACCTCTTTTGTGGAGTATCATTATACATTTCCTCCTGAAAAAGATCGACTCTCACCCGCAAGCTGGTATTACCTATCGCAATTACCTCAGCCACTAATTCCACAATCGTCCCAGCCGGTATAGGTTCTTTAAAATCTATCTTATCGGAAGAAACAGTCACTACCTTCTTACGACTAAACCTGGTAGCCGCAATAAAAGCGGCTTCATCCATCATATTCATGGCTGTACCGCCAAAAAGAGTATCGTAATGATTAGTCGTGTTGGGGAAGACCACTTTAAATATATTCGTACGGGACCTTTCAATCTTATCTTCAACTTCTCTTGTCATCTTCTTCGGAATTAAAATAAATCTTCAGCATGAATACTCTTATCGTGCTTCGTATAAGCTGTAGGTCGCTTCGCAAAAAAGTCATCTAATTCATTCGCAAAAACATCTTCATCAAACCACAACATCGGGCCGTATTGTTCGGTTGAAACATTGAACAGTTTCGGAATACCAATTCTGGATAAAGAATCATCTACCCTGTACTTCATAAAGTTGAGCATATCTTCTTTAGTGAAGAAATCCAGCTCACCGGTTTCATAAATCCAGTCTAATAATTCCGATTCATATTTTATATATTTCTCCACTTCTTCTGCCATTCTGATTTTGATCGATTCACTCAAGTGCCCTTCCTCATCTAATTTATTCAGCAGATATACTCCGGCATCAGCATGGTTCTGTTCGTCAATAGATGTCCATGCAATAATGTTAGAGGTATTCTTCAGATATCCTTTGAACCGGGTGAAAGAGAGAATATTGGCAAACTGTGAAAACAGAGAAGAGTTCTCTATCACAATTGTAAAGAACAATAATTTAGAAATCACATCCTTATCTGCGTATAAGCTATTTTCTATCAGTTCTAATTTCTTTTTGAAAACCGGGATATCAACAATATTTTCAAAGTCCCTGTTATAGCTCAAGGCTTCGAGCAATCGTGCATATGCTTCTCCATGCCGCACTTCACACTCTGCAAAGGTGGCACCGAGGTTATTCAGTTCGGGTTTAGGGAAATGCTTATACAAGTCTCCCCAGAACAGTTTTACCCCCACTTCTACCTGTGCTATACTTAACAGGCTTCGCTTCACCACTTCTCTTTCAACCGGCGAAAGGTTAGCTTTAAAATCCTGGATGTCTGCCGTAAAGTCAATTTCTTTATGAACCCAGAAAGAGCTGTTCATACTATCCACGAATTGCATCACTTCGGGATACTCAAATGGCTTGTAGTTCAAGCGTTTGTCAAAAATGCCCATTGTAAATAATAATTTAAAGGTTAAACAATGGCACAAAAAAGGAAGGGAAAAAGAAATGAGGATCACCTCTTTTTGAACTTCGTTCTTTATGCGAAAACAAAATTCAATACTGCTTTAACAGGTAATCTGGCTTGCGATATAAATATCAACTTACAGTTGCGCAACAGCTCGGGATTCTCACCCGATTCCCCTGTTTTCTGTCAAATTTAGTGGCAGCTAAAACAGTAATAAATCGATTGCAATGTTAGAACCGAATAATCAGATTTACCTGAAACCGGCAGATATAATTATCAACACATTGTGTAAACTTTGTTGAAACACAGCTTCCTCGGGCTTTCTGTATGGAAATCTCCCATCCAATTCAGCATCTAACTCTGAAAATATATTTCTTGTTTCGTAATAATTTTTTGTGCAGAAGTATACCTTCAAAAAAAAAATCTCTTTGCAACAACGCAAAAATTACCAGGTAATATTTTCACGGTCATTTAACCGGGGAGAACTTTGGTTACTCTAATATTTCGAATCCGAGTACTAGATTAAAGTATCTTTTGTCCAAGTGAATAAGAAAGTGATGCAAAAAAATATTCATAACAACAAATTGACTGCGGGTACTCCTCATATGTTTTTTAACCCTTCACTCGCTACAAGCCTTAATGAAGGTTTCGGGAAAATCTCTCATTTTAATCATTCAAAGTAAATTCGCACATAAGATGAAAAAGATCTTACCATTATTCGTCATTGTTTTCAGCGTCCTTATTTCGTGTACTCAGAGCCGTGTTTCTTCAGAAAACATACTGTTATCCGATGCAGGCAATAATGCTTCCTGTGTTTATTTGACAAATGATCCGGCTGGAGTCCCTGCTGTCAGTTGGGTTGAAATAGACAGCTCAGGTACCATTCGCTTTTTTGTTGCACTTTGGAATTCAGAAAATAATTCATTCGGTGAAAAAGTCAACATCCCGATTCCTCAAAACACAATCTTGCACGACGAAGCAATGCCGAAAGTTAACTTCAAAGGTGACGGAACACTTGTTGCCACTTTTGAAGTTATAGTACCACCCGTTAAAGGTGCTAAGCGCGGCAAAGGAGACATTTTATTTGCCCTTTCGACAGATAATGGTAAGACCTGGACAGAAGCGACCTCCGTAAACTCAGGATTTCCTTACGAAGGATCCATCGGATATTCAGGAGTAAAAAGACTAACCGATGGCGAACTGGGCTTTGTATGGTTGGGTACAAACCCGGAAAGTGATGAAGGCCGTCCCATCCTGTTTGCCAAAACCACAAAAGATGGAGGATTCACAAAGCCAATATTGATTGATACCATTGCCTGTGAGTGTTGCAGGGTAGCCATCACAAACGATAAAGCAGGAGAACTGAACATCGTTTTCAGAGACTTACTACCCGGCTCTATAAGAGATATTTCTATTGCTACATCCGACAATAATGGCGATACTTTTAATAAGCCTGTTACCTTTAGCGATGACCAATGGGTCATCGGCGGATGCCCTGACAACGGACCTTCGGTAGCTGCCAATGCTCAAACCACTTATACGGCCTGGTTTGCAGGGTCGTCCTCTAATCAGATTGCCGGGATTTATTATGGAGAGCTTAATAAGAATCATGAACTGCTCTCCAAAAGGCTGATTGCTCCGGCAGGTAAATTCACTCAAATCTGCCTGATGCCCGACGGTACCCGCATCATGGGATACAATGAAGCATACCGCGAGAATGATTCTGCCTATTACAAAGTCTTCATCTCTAAAATAAATGACGATGGGTACTTTAAAAAGGAAGTAACACTACCGCGTTCTTACGGATTTTTTCCGGTGGTAGTTCCTGCAGGAAATAACCTGGCACTCATTGCCTGGAGAGACAGAGGCAAAGTTTTCTACTCGGCAGTATCAACAGAAGATATTTCAAAAGCAATACCCGAGATCAGTTATAAAAATACAAGTCAACCCCCAAAGGAAGAGCTGATGCCGGCGCATATGACTCATTAAAATTTCACGTTCACCCCCGCCATCACATTCGTTCCTGCCATCGGGAAGTAGAAATTTTCAACTATCAACTGACCCCCGGTGATATAATTAAAGGTATAACCGTTTGACTCGTACATCCTGTTGAAAATATTATTTACCTGGAACATCAGCTCTGCTTCCCTTAGGGCACCTTTGGAGAAGGTATAACCTAACCGGACATTTTGTACGAACCACGCTTTCAGCATTCTGTCTGAGTGAGAGGTATTGTCTAAAAACTGGCTTCCGACGTACTTTGAAATCAAGCGTATTTCTGCGTGTTTCACCGGCCTGATCTGAATCACTCCTGCAGCAATGGTGTTGGGAGAAAAAGAAATATCTGTATTGGTGTAATGATTTTCTATCTGGCCACCATTGTCATAATCATCAATAAACTCTGTGAACGACTTGATCTTGTTCTTGCTGATGGTTGCATTGGCACTGATATCAAGCCACGAGAGCGGCTTCACTCCGGCCTGTAGTTCTATTCCTGCACGGTAACTTTTTTCTGCATTGGTTCTCGTGTAGGCTCCTACATCATTAATCTTACCGGTATTCACCAGTTGATCTTTATAATCCATGTAATAGAAGTTCACACCTGCCATCCATTCTTCTTGCTTAACTGAAAAACCTGCTTCCCAATCGAATAATTTTTCTGGCCGTGGCACCTGGTTCTCTCCTGCTTCAAAATCATCTCGGTTGGGTTCTTTAGCTGCCACTGAAAATGAAAGGTAGGCCTGATACCCTTTCTTGAAAAACGAAATGCCGGCTTTGGGATTCAGGAAAGAATACTTTTTATGGATATAAATATCGGGATGTCCTTTGTATCCATTGATTTCATAATCTGTAAACCGCTGTTGCAAATCGACAAAAGTGGTAAAACCTCCGCCAATCGTCTGCATCCACTTTGCATAGAAATTAAAATCTTTCTTGAAGGCAGGAGCATTGTAGTATCTGTAATTTTCAGGTACACCTACCTGAGCCCAGATGATATCGCTGTAATGTCCGCCATCATAGAAGGTAGCGGCACCACCAAACGTCAGATTGGTTTTGCCTTTGGCATACTGTGCCGAATAAACCGATCCGTAGAAATAATTATCTAACCAGGCTCTGATAATCATATCGGTCTTCTTAATCACTTCAGTCCCGTTATCATAATCGGGAAGGAAGTATTTAGAAAACTTCTGAGATCCTTTGTAGTTCTCATAATAACCGATTCCTCTTGTCAGAAATCCGGCAATACTGAAATTCAAATTCGGGCTAGCCTTCTGATTCCAGAATAATTGGTAATGGGTTTGCCTATAATTATCTTTTTCATCCTTGTAGGGTTCTCCCGGCTTATCGGTTCCAGAAGAATTGTATCTGCGGTTGGTTTCCAGCATACCCTCAGGTACACCATTCCATGCCTGATAGGTGATTTCTTTTCCGGTAATGACATTAAATCTCAGGCTTGTCTTCTCACTCAGATAAGCAGCACTCAACAACCCCGATTTCAGATTGCTTGTCGCTCTTTCTATATATCCGTCACTCGTAACATTCGAGAGACGGGCATCAATAGTGAAATGTTTCTTCAAGAGGCCGGTTCCTGCCCGAATCGTATTCCTCCAGGTATTGAACGATCCGTAGTTATTTTTCAGTTCAAGATACTTCTTCATGTTCACTTCATTGGTACTCAGGTTAATAGTCGCGCCAAATGCCCCAGCTCCGTTAGAACTGGTACCTACCCCTCTTTGAATCTGCACAGACCCGGCAGAAGAACCGATATCGGGCATATCAACAAAGAAAGTACCCTGACTTTCGGCATCATTAAAAGGTATCCCGTTTAACGTCACATTAATGCGGGTAGCATCTGTACCTCTGATGCTCATATTCGTATATCCTACTCCATTTCCTGCATCAGAATTGGCAACTACCGAAGGTGTCAGGTCGAGAAGATACGGAAGGTCATATCCCAGGTTATTCTCCTGAATCTGCTTGTGGCTTAAATCTGTTTTGGTAAACGGCATTTTATCATCGGCACGAAGCGCCAATACTTCAATATTCTTCAGCATCAGCGTATCGCCAATTCGCTTTGAAGTTGTGTCTTGCTGCGCAAAAACTGTTGATGTTGTAACTACAATAAAAATTGAAAAAATATACTTTTTCATTACTCCGGTATTTTTTACGACCGGAAAACACCTGCATAGCAGAAGACGTAAAGATTTTTTTGGAATCCTCCCTTCGCAGGCATTATCCTGATCAGGTCTGCGGGTTTCATCTCAGCAATCCGAAATGGATGCACCCCGGTTAAAAAATTTCTTACACAAAGATAAACAAAAATCAGCTGTAACATTTTATCTTCTCATCCGTTTTACAGAAAAAGGACACTCAATGAGAATAGTTTTTGCTCTCTTTCTGCTAATAACGACTTTTCCTGCAGCAGCACAACTGGTTATTCAGGATCCCAATGCAGAAATCAGGGAAGTGAAAGATTTTAACAGTATTGTGGTATCGGGACCTATTGACGTATTGCTGACTCATGGCGACCAAAATAGTTTGGTCGTAAGCGTTTCAGATTATCGGAAAAATGCCCTCATTCAGACAGATGTATCCGATAATACTTTGAAGATTAGTCTCAAACCGGCCAAAATCAGAATTAACAACAAGGTGTCGTACAAAGTCTATATTTCTTATAAGCAACTGGAAAGCCTTACTGCCAGCGGTGCCTGTTCAGCAGCCTTTGCAGACCCGTTTACAGGAGAAAAGCTCTTTGTACAACTTTCAGGAGCCAGCAGTATTAAGGGAAATATCAATACTTCAAGGCTTCGGGCAAAACTCTCAGGTGCTTCCGATGCCTCCTTCGATGGCAGTGCCGACGAGCTAAAACTTGATTGCTCGGGAGCAAGCGATTTTAAATCTTACAATCTGACAGTTGAGAAGTTCTCGGGAAAACTCTCCGGCGCTTCAGATGCTAAAATAACTGTTACTGCAAGCGTTGCGGCTGAAATTACGGGTGCCAGCGACTTGTTCATCAAAGGGAATCCGCCAATGTCGGACGTCAAGAAATCGGGAACAGCTTCTGTAAAGTTTATTGACTGATTTTTTCTACTTACAATAAGGCTTTCACAAGATTCACCCAAAGCGGTTTCATACCTCATTCGTTAACCTTTTTTTATAGCGAATGAAGATAACTTTGTGCTTCAATCTGATTTGTAAAAATCATGAAGTACTTTTCCTTGCATTTCCTTTTGAAGACTGTCACACTTCCTCTGCTTCTGTGCTCTTTGGTTTCAGAAACTTATGCGCAGAAATTTACGGCCACTGCCAATGAAACTGAAATCGGAAAGAATGACATCGTGCAGGTAGAATTTCGATTAGAGAATGCTTCAGGTTCTATCAACCCACCCTCTTTTAATGACTTTGAGGTATTAAGCGGACCGCTTCGCGAATCGCAGATGACCAGCATCAATGGCAAGACATCCAGTTCGCAAGCCATCAAATTCATTCTACGACCTCTGCAGCCGGGTGTGTATATAATTCCTGCTGCAACTGCTACGGTCGAAGGAAAAGTTTTGAGAAGCAATACAGTCAAAATCATTGTATCAAATCGAAATAATGTTGCTCCAAAGAATCCTGTACCGCCACAGCCATCAATAAACTTCGGCATCGTACCCGAGCCTCGTACACAAAGCGGATTCAACGATTACCTCCTGAAGCCGGGAGAAGATGCTGTTGAGAAGATCAAAAAAAATATCTTCATTAAAATGGAGGCTGACAAGAGCGAGTCTTACGTCGGACAGCCGGTCGTCGTTTCCTTTAAATTGTACACACGACTGAGATCGGAGACTAATATCACCAGCGCTCCTTCGTTCAATGGTTTCTCGGTGATGGATATGGATGTTACCGGGGTACCAACAGAAACTGAGATCAATGGTAAACTTTTCAATTGTCACACGTTGCGCAAAGTGCAGATCTTTCCGATGCAGGCAGGCACATTCATACTGACGCCTATCGAATTCAACAACAAGGTTACTTTCATAAAGGATGACGGTAAACACAACGTTACAACAGATCCACTCCTGCAGCTGCTGCAGGAATTTTCTGATGACCGCCTTTCCCCCGATCAACTGGTAACACGTTCAGTTGAACTGAAGAGCAATGAACTCACCCTACATGTAAAACCATTACCCGACAAAGGCGTACCGCCCGGCTTCAAGGGTGCTGTGGGTAAATTCAGTATCGAGACTGATTTGCTGAAAGATCAATTAACAACTGATGACGCTGGAACCCTCCAACTGACCATCAGCGGATCCGGGAACCTTCCTTTGATTACTGCTCCTGAAATAAAATGGCAGGACGGTATCGATGCTTTTGATGCCAAGATTAAAGAGAATACCGATAAGAACGACGTCCCTGTAAGCGGGACCAAAACCTTCAACATTCCTTTCACCATTAGTAAAGCAGGCGACTATCAGATACCGCCTGTTTCTTTCAGCTGGTTCAATCCGGAGACAAGTACTTATCAAACTGCTACAACCGAACCGATATCTTTTCACGTCAGTGAAGGCAAAGGAATCGCCTCTTCAGGCGAAGGAGGAAAGACGCACGAAATTCTGTCAAATCAACTCTCTAAAATCGCAGGGATAGCATTGGGAATAGGAGGTCTTTTGTTGTTGTTCATTGTTTTCAACCGCAGAAGAAAGAAAAAATCAACTGAAATTCAGGCTATAACAACTCCTGATATACCGGCCACTGCACTTCAACCTCAAGAAGAGGTATTGCCGATGAATCCTTTAGAAAAATTACACGGACTGATCGGAGGCGAAAACACAGAAATATTTTATAAAGAACTCGAACAATCTTTAAAAGATTACCTTTCAGTGAAACTGAAAATCCCTCCACATGAGTTTTCGAGACAAACGGTGCTGCAGAGAATGGACCAGTGCAATGTTGGTATTGGCAGCACACAATTATTTGAATCGCTGATGAACGACCTTGAACTCGGTCGTTATGCGAAGAACTTCAGGCCGGAACAAGCAACAGAACTGTATCAAAAAACTGAAGAGCTCGTTTCTTTACTGAACAAACAAATTTGCTGATACAAGATGAATAACAGGCAACTCTTTCTCCAACATATCGGTCAGACATCCACCACCCCGATGCTTCTGGAAATTTCCAAAGCAAAAGGCAATTATCTCTATGGCACTGATAGCAGGAAATATATCGATATGATTGGAGGCATCAGTGTCTGCAATGTCGGCCATGGTAATCCGAGAGTCATCAAAGCCTTAAAGCAACAGGCAGATCAATACATGCATGTGATGGTCAACGGCGAACTGGTGCTGACCCCGCAAACAGCTTATGCCAAACTGCTGACAGACCACCTGCCGGATACTCTTTCCTCCGTCTTCTTCACCGCATCAGGCAGTGAGGCTACCGAAGGTGCGATGAAACTTGCGAAGCGATATACGGGACGTACCAAAATCGCTGCTTTCAATAAAAGCTACCACGGAAGCACACAGGGTTCTATGAGCATCATCGGAGACGAATACTGGAGGAACAGTTTCCGTCCTCTGCTGCCCGGCATCATTCATTTAGACTACAATTCTTTCAACGATCTGGAACAGATCGATACATCGGTAGCTTGTGTGATAGCAGAAACCGTTCAGGCAGAAGCAGGGGTAATAGCACCCGATAAAAAATGGCTGCAAGCACTAAGGAAAAAGTGTTACGAAACAGGTACGTTGTTAGTACTCGACGAGATCCAGTGTGGATTTGGCAGGAACGGAAGCCTTTTTGCTTTTACTCAGTATGATGTCGTGCCCGACATCCTGCTGCTCGGCAAAGCGCTCGGAGGAGGTATGCCTTTAGGGGCTTTCATCTCTTCTAAAACCATCATGGATTCGTTTACAGATAATCCTGTCCTCGGCCACATGAATACCTTCGGCGGCCATCCTGTTTGTTGCGCAGCGGGTAAAGCCGCAATGGAATTTCTCTTGGAGAAAAAGTTGGTGGATACGGTAAAAAAGAAAGAAAGATTATTTCTAAGATTACTGAAAAACAATCCTGAAATCAAAGCCATCCGCAGCAAGGGGTTGATGATTGCCCTAGAATTTGAGAGCGATGTCGTCGCTAAAAAAAGAATAGGTCAACTGATTGAAAAAGGCCTTTTCACCGATTGGTTTTTATTTGCCCCCAATTGTATCCGGCTGGCACCACCGCTCACCATCACCCTGTCTGAAATCAGAACTGCCTGCAGCATGATTAATGAAGTTACGGGCGCTCAATAATACTATACCGTAAAGAAAGCTACCCCTATCATTAACGACGCTACCAGCACGGTAACGATTGCTCCCAGAAAAAAGAAGATCAAAAATTTCAAAAGGGTTTTCCAGAATCCCTGGCTATAGAAGAAGTACATCGCCAGGAAAATATAGACCAACGAATAAATATAAAATGCATCACCCGTCCACTTAAAAATTCTCCAATCGGTACTATTGTACAAACCGATAAAACCATAATACACCAGCGAAAGAAGAAACAGGGCTACAAAAGCATGCAACAGAAATACTACATGGTCCACGTAATACCAAGAATGTTTTTTGCGGATGTAGAGTAGCTGCAGGATCAACGCCAGTAACGGAAGCGAGAGAAACAAAGCTGTCGGTATATTGTGGAAGAATTTCTCCACTATCTTCTTTCCATACTCCTCTTTCTTAAGCGACTGATTGCCTCCGAAAACTTCGATGGACCTTCTTGTAAAGAGCCTTGTCAGATATCCGTCTCTTTCTTTTTCGGGCAACAGATTCTGCAACGAGTCGTACTCCCGCAAGTTTTTTATTCCACCGAAAGACGGAGCTTTATCGGAATCTTTCCCGGAGCCCAAATAGGGCGCAGTATCGTCATCGTCCGGAACCGGATTTATAATTCCTCTGTTTTCCTCCACAAGAGTCTTTACAAAAATCGAGTCCATCCCGGCCAGCACCTCCTGAATTTTTTCTTTGCCGGCACTGTCAGCAGTTGTGAGAGAATCCTTCAGGCTGCCCTTCACTGTTTCTACTGCCAGGGCATGATATTTCTCTTCAGATGTGTCGCCCATCTTATTGATAAACGTGAAGAAAATCAGGAAGAAAAATGCTGAAGTGAAAATATACATCTTCACCGGGTGGAGGTATTTCTTCCGCTTCCCGCTGATGTATTCCTTGGTGAGAAAACCAGGCCTGAAGAAAAGATATTTGAGTGATTTGAAAAACTTACTGTCAAAATGAAACAGGTCAAATAAAAAATCGAGTGCCAGATGCCAGAAGCCTTCTCTCGGCTCAATATTCTCCTGACCACAGTTACTGCAATACCTGCCGGTAACGGTAGCACCACAATTCAGGCAGTTATTTTCTTTTCTTAAATGATGCGCCAATTGTCAATTTATATACGGGCGATTAGAAATCGAGTCCAAGGCTGAAATACCAAATCGGTTTCCCTTTGAAGAAACCGTTCATAGGCCATCCTGCATCTACCTTCACAAAGTAACCCAGCAACATACTGCGTGCTCCAAAACCGTAACCGCCAAGAAACGGACCAACACCCGGAGCCTTAATCAACACCTGAACAGTATTCGGGTCGGCAGGATTGCTGTACGTCACCGTCGGACGGCCTATTTTATCAAACTGGCCATTCCATGCAGAACCCAGATCGATAAACTGTGTCAACTGAAAATTCCTTAGAAACGCGTTATTAATCGGTTTGCTGAAGATCGTCGAGAATACAGGCAACCTGAATTCACTGTTGATGACTATTGCATTATTTCCGTTGGCCGCATTCTGAATAAAACCTCTCAGATTTACTGCAAGACTCTGGTAAGCATATTCAGCATCAGGATCAGGCCTGTTGTTCGGATTGAAATAACGATAAGATACTTTACCGGTGTTGCGATCAAATTTCATATTGTCCGAAAGCATCATCCAGTTATCAATTCCTCCGAGGTAATAGATGAACTTCTGTTCGCCCCAGCTGAAATCTCCCGCTACTCTTCCGGCCCAGATAAAGTTTCTGTAAATCCGGTAATACCCTCTGGCATCAAAGCCTACATTGAAAGTAACCTTGTTCGATTCACCCGCACTGTTCTTGCTTCCCATATCCATGCTCAAATCGGTATAAACTTTATAACGAACGCCATCCCAGATATTCATTACCGGATTCAGGGTGTTATCGTATACATATTCAGCACGCATCAATCCAAACTTCTTCGGTTCAAGGTTCAGCTTCATCGTTACAGTATCTACAGAAGAGAGAATTGTTTTATCCGATCTGAAACCGAGTGTAACCCTAACGCTTCTAACCTCATCAAACGGGTAAGAGACAGATCCCTGATACAAATTAGAGTTCATTTTACCGGGATATCCTGTTGAAGTAGTTCCCGAAATTGTACGGCGATAATAAAGTAATCCCCAATCAACTCGTCTCCTCATATTGGAGAACTGTACGAGCCAGTCGTTGTCTTTCAGATTGGATGACAAACGCACGCCACCGCTGACTCTTATATCCTCCATAAGGTCGGATACACCGAGGCGAATCATACCATTGAAGCCGTTGTTGGAAGAAAGCGTGATCGGTCCGCTACCACCCTGATACGGTTCGTATCTGGTACCTAAAGCCTCATTATTAAAACCTGCAACTAAATAATCTGCAGAGAACTTCAGCGGTTTGTAGGGAAATTGTTTTGCTGTGGAAAGTACTTTGGAACCCACAACTCTGTTCAGTCTGGAAGCTGCCGTATCTTCTTCTGTCACTTCAAACTCTTGCTGAAAAATGTCGACAGGCTTTCCTTCCTGTTCTTTTAAATTAAAGACATCCTCACCTTCAGAAAGCTTTCTCTGCTCCATCAACCTTTGGATATAAGTTGTCGGCCTTGCAGAGACATTTCTTCTCTTCAGGGTATTCTCATCAATCTTTAATTTATAAACCGACTTCTCATCACTTTGGCGGGTAACTTCACTCACCTGATTGTTTTCGCCTGCAGCCCTTGTTTCCCGGATATTGCTGGCATAGTTTGTCAGAGGGAATACATAAGCAGAATCTTCCGACAATGCCACTACAGCAATTGTATCAACATCATCCTTATTGTAAAAACGTAGAACACTATCCACTTCCTGCGGAGTCGGGTTCCGCAAAATTTCATTATTGATGCGTACCAAAGTATCCGCCCCTGCAGCTTTTGTGGTGAAGAAGCCTGCATAGCGATTCATCACTCCGTTTGCATCATTCAGGAATGTAAAGTGGTTGTCGTTGTATTGTGCAGGATACCGTGCGTCGCCAAATTCCAAATTGGTAAGCTGAGTGATCTGATTCAATTCCGGATCCTCGGGAGCAAAATTCGTCACCATGAAAATATTAAAGCGGTTCTTCATCAGTGAAGTGTCGCTACCCTTATCATCAGCAGAAGGCCTGTTACTGCTGAACATGATTCCGTTCTTGTTTGGAAAAGCTACAAACGAAGGATCGAGATCATCATAAACATCATTCGTAATCTGTTTTACCTTCTCGTTTTCTATATCGTATGTAAAGATATCCGTCTGCCCGTTCTTAACAGCACTGAGCACCAGTGTCTGACTGTTATAAATGTACTTCACATCCTGTATCTGGTCGAAGTCTTCTGTCAAGTCTCTTTTGTAAGGTTTCACCCTGGTAATGGCATCAAACACGAAGAGCTTTAAACGACCTTCTTCCTGATAAATAACAGCAAGCATATTTCCTTTCGGATCCCACGCCATCATCGGATAGTTGGGATTGATATCGCCTATCCTGTTCCTCACACCGAACTTCAGCAATACCTTGGTGTCACCATCTTCGTCGAGGACCAGTTTATATTGACCTTTCTTGTATTGAACTACAGCAAAAGATGAATTCCGCTTATTAGGATTAACATTGAAATGGAAATAATCGGTGTACTTACCAATAACGACACTCGTAACTTCGCTGCCTTTCGGATAATTGCGTCTTTTGCGGATATCGCTTTCATACTTCTCATCCTGATATACCATAAAATCTTCCAGGATGTTATTGAACTTTTTCGTTTTGGCTACTTGCTGCGCCGCCCTGTTCAGACTTTTGTATATACGTGCCAGATAAAGTAAATAAGTAGTGTTCTCCCTGCCGTACTTCTCTTCTATGTAATACCAGAATGCGTGGCCGGCCAGCAGCGGGCGTTCAAAAACCAGTTGGTTGAATTTTTTATACTTATAGCTGAGGATTTCACTTTTCAAATCATCATCCAGCGCAGTGTTCCAGTTTTCAGCCGCATAGGCAATGTAGCCATCAGTCAGCCATTCAGGCAAATCCAACAATGCCTGGTTACCTGCCATTTCGCCAAGATCGTCACCAAAGAGCATATTCTGAACCAGGATTTTAGCAATTCCCTCTCTTACCTGCCTTCTTAAATCTGCGTGGTTGCCGTTGAAATACACCACCATTTTGTTGTTCACCAGTTTGGTAGTTCCTCCGGCGTTCTCCCAATCTATACCCTGGCCGATATTGGTTTGCGTCATATCGTCGTAGGTATTGTAGATAACTACATTGGCCCTGCGCTGAAGCGAGTACTCTATGAAACGCTCCATACCGGGCAATTCTTCTTCTGCAATCTGAAGCACATATTTGGCTAACTGCTCACCATTTTCGTAATAGTAAGAATTAAAGTTGAGCGACTGGTAGTAATCCCATTTCAACTTTTTATATTGAAGCCTATTCCTGCCAAACTCTACGTTGCTCACCTGCGCTATCGTCGCAGGCAGGTACAACATCATTCCAAAAAGAATCAGCAAAAATATCTGTCCTCCGAATCGGATCTTTTGGTCTTGCATTCTGCTATAGTTAAATTGCCTTAAAATTACCCTTTTCTCACATAATCTTTCATAAGCAAGTTAAAACATCACGACCAATTTATGTTTCTTATAAAATCTTTTACATTTAGTCCTATTCAGGAAAATACTTATCTGTTATACACAGAATCAGGCGATTGTATCATTATCGATCCCGGCTGTTATTACGACCACGAGAAAGAAACACTTGCTGCTTTTATACGCGATGAAAAACTGAAACCTGTTCTATTACTGAATACCCACTGCCATCTCGATCATATTTTCGGGAATAAATTCGTTGCAGAGACGTACGGACTGACGCTTAAATTTCATCCCAAAGATCGGCCTGTTTTTGATTATGCACCTGCTGCCGGACTGATGTGGCAACTGCCGTTTGATAATTATACCGGCGAAATTGAATACATCCGCGAGGGTGAAACAATTGCTCTCGGGAGTGATAAACTGGAGATTCTCCACGTACCCGGACATTCACCCGGAAGTGTATGCTTTTATTGCCGTGAACAGAAATTTTTGATCGGCGGAGATGTCCTTTTCAGAGAAAGTATCGGCCGTTACGATCTCCCCGGAGGAGACGGACCTTTGCTGATTAGCAGTATTAAAGAAAAACTATTTCCACTTCCGGATGATGTTTCGGTGTATCCGGGGCACGGACAGGAAACTACAATCGGATATGAGAAGAAACATAATCCATTTTTAGTTCCCTGATTTATTCGGCTTGTTTTTCTTAACTATCGACAATATGCAGCGTCTGGTAAGCGAGAAAGGGTATCTGTGATTTTCGACACAGATACGCCAGCCTGAAGAACCCGCCCTGCATATCTTTGCCTGTGACCGGCTATACTTAAGTGAAAGAAATAGCTCCCTCTTACTTCCCGGAGGAGAACATCTCCGGATGCTTTTTATTCCACTCCGTCGCATCCTGATATGCTTTGGCTACTTCTAACAACGTCGCCTCATCATACAGATTTCCTACCAAAGTGATACTTTTCGGTAACCCCTGCTTACTAAAACCTGAAGGCAAGGCAATTGCCGGATGGCCGGTAAGATTAGTAATAGCAAGTTGATTACCTCCCCACGATGGGCAGATAATCACGTCATAATCATTCAGTACTTCATTCACCCGTTGCATCAGGATATAGCGATGGCGATTTACATTCACATACTCCGCGGCCGGGATGAATCTGGAAGCGCGGAAATAGTCGGGCCACTCTCCTTTGTCCTGCCTTGTCATCAGATCATCTAATCCCCTGCGTGTGAATGCATCAAACGCTGCTGACGCCTCTGAGCCGATGACAATGCCTATCATCTCAATATTATACACTCCCGAATCGGGGAAGTTCATGGGAGTCATCTTAGCGCCAAGACTGCGCAATACTTCTAATACTTTGTATTCATTACCGGTGGTATCCTTTTTTGAAAAGTAGTTGGCAGCATAAGCGATTCTGAGTTTGGACAGGTCAACTTTCTCTTTATAATTAAAAGGCATATCCACCGCAGAAGCATCTAATCCGTCGGTACCGTGCAGATAGTAAAATACTACCGCTGCATCTTCAGCACTTCTGCCGATAGGTCCGGGCTTGTCAAGGCTCCAGCTAAGGGTCATAGCACCGGAACGGCTAATAGTCCCGAAAGTAGGTCTGAGCCCCGTAGCTCCGCAAACAGTGGAAGGAGAGATAATAGACCCGTAAGTTTCAGTACCGATTGCAAACGGTACGAGTCCGGCAACCGTAGCTGATGCCGGCCCTGCCGATGATCCGCTGCTACCCAAATTGAGATTCCACGGGTTCTTAGTACGCCCGCCAAACCAATAATCACCCATGGCCAAAGCGCCTGTGGTAAGTTTCGCGACTAATACACCTCCCGCTTCTTTTAATCTCGTATATACATAGCTGTCAGTATCTAACACCTGATTTTTATACGGTGCTGCACCCCAGGTAGTTTTAGTACCTTTTACGGAAAACAAATCTTTCAATCCGTAAGGGATACCATGTAACAGCCCTCTGTATTTTCCGGCTGCAATCTCCCTGTCGGCCTGAGCCGCTTCCTGCATGGCAATATCCTCTGTAATAGAAATTACACACTGCAAAGTATCACCATATTTCTTCAGCCTGTCGATAAAGAACCGGGTGAGCTCTACAGAAGTAATCTTGCGGCTTTTAATCAGCGATGCTAACTGTGGAATAGAATAGAAAGCCAGTTCGTCTCTGTTCGCCGGCAATACCGCAGCTGGCGTAGAAAACCTGACTTTTTGCTGCACTTTATCCAACTGCATACCGGGCAGCACCGGACTGAAAGTGAGTGTCAGTGGAGTGGCATTCTCTAAATCATACTGATGCATCTTGTCAAATATCCGTGTACGATTCTGCAATGTGCCCTGCATGGAGTCGATTTCAGCTTCGGTAAAATCCATACTGATAATTTTTGAAGCCGAACGGATATCTGAAGTGTCTATTTTAGTCTGACCGAAAGTAAAAAGCGTGAACGCAGAAAGAACGGAGAGGGGGATAATGTGTTTCATGGATTGAAATTACGATTTTACTTTTTAGAGAGGAGGGGACAGCAAGACGTATGAGGTTTCAAAAACCTCATACGTTTCAAGCAGGGGTATTCTTCCAAATCAGGCACCGGAAATACCTCCGCTACTATTATGGTATGGAGCTGTAACGTCATGATTCGCAGATACAATCTAGAGACACTAACCGGCACAAGTGATCCTTCGGAACACTTTCGTCAGTATGTACCGCCACATTTCGGGAGCCTCAATGGGCATGAAAATATAGGATATCTCACTTCGGGAGCCTCAGTAAGCTACTTGGAGTACATCAGACTACCCTGTACCTGCCGGATAAAAGCACTTTCAAAAAGAAGAAAACCTAATCTTACCCTCCAACAAATTCTCTAAAATTTTCTTTAGAAATAATCTCAACTTGGGCATTATAGGTTTGGACAAAATTTGAGGGAATGTTAGTCTTTGCTTTCGGATTCCATTTGAATTCAAAACCTGTGATTTTTCCATCTGCCTCTTCAACGTAATCAATTTCCTGCTGTTGTTTCGTCCTCCAGAAATAACGGTTACAATATTTTTGATGATAATGATTTCGCTTGAGCCTTTCTGACATCAAAAAGTTTTCCCACAGTGCACCAATATCATTTCTTAGCTGAACCGGATTAAAATTCTGAATGAGAGCATTGCGAATACCATTATCGTAGAAATAGATTTTCTGGTTGGTTTTTATTTCATTTCGAAGATTGCGGCTGAATGAAGTAATAGGATAAACAATGAATGAAAGCTCTAGCAAATGAATATAACTTGAAACGGTATTCTTATCTACACCGGTAAGCTGTGCTATCTCATTGTAACTAACTTCACTTCCTACCTGAAATGCCAGCGCCTGAAGTATCTTCTCAAGGACTTCCGGTTTTTTTATATTGGCAAATGACAAGATATCTTTGAAAAGGTAACTCTGCGTAATCTCATTCAGCACCTCCCTCTCCTCGCCCCTGTTATTGATTACATCGGGATAAAACCCGTAAACTAACCGGTTTTCTAAGTCTTTGATTGCATCTAAATAACCAATTGACTGCTCATACTCTTCATAAGAAACAGGATAAAGAAAATACTCAAACTTCCTTCCTGTAAGTGGCTCATTGGTTTGATTGCGCAATTCAAAAGCCGATGAACCGCTCATAACCAACTGTACACTTTTGAATTGATCGTGGATGATCTTTGCCGTGATTCCTATATTTTCAATTCGCTGTGCTTCATCTATAAAAACAATTTCTGAATTCCCGATGATTGTTTCAATTTCTTTGGTATTCGGATTGGTCAGTCGTTGCTTTACCAAAGGGTCGTCTCCATCAAGAAATAAATAATCCCGATCGCGCAATAGTTCACGTATAAGAGTGGTTTTACCCACTTGTCTTGCACCAATGAGTACTATAGCTTTCCCCCTAAAAAGCCTTTTAGTTATTGATCTTTTAATAATACGTTCAATCATATAACCAGTCAATTCACCAAAAGTAATGCTTTTCAGTGAATTCATTCACCAAAAGTTAGGCTTTTCAGTGAACAGAACTAAAATATACCGTAAACTCACCTCCAACGGCAAATCCGACACATTGACGATCGCACGAAATGACACTAGCTAATTTCTGAAAATAAAAAAGCTGATACCGGGAAGTTACTCTGATGCTTTCTTCTCGCTTCTCCACCACTTATAACCGATGAAAACGACTGCCAGATAAGGCACTGCCACGAGGTAAAGAATTCCTGCATTCAGTCCCTGAGCAGGACGCGCACCCAGTTGCATGGCCGTCTTCGTGCAAATAGAGCATTGTGCCGCTACATCCATAGAGATGAAGCCGAGAACAGCAATAAAGAGTATGGTGAGGATATATTTTTTCATAGCTGTAACAAAGGTAGGGATATAATAGATATATAAAAACGGCTTGCAGAGTTTTTCTAAACAGTCCTTCCACAGCGGTTCGTGAGGCACATACCGAAGAAAGACTACCCTTCCGCCTCTGCCTTCTGTAATTTCTGCGCTTTCTTTCTCCCTTCCTCGTCCAGAATCACCTTACGCATTCTTATATGCTTTGGTGTTACCTCAATGCACTCATCAGCCTGAATGTATTCCATACACTCCTCAAGGCTCATCTGTATTTTGGGCGCAATACGCGCAGCATCGTCAGCACCACTGGCTCTGTGGTTGGTCAGTTTCTTGGCTTCGGTAGCATTTACCACCAGATCGCCGGGCTTAATATGTTCGCCGATAATCTGGCCGATATATACATCCTCTCCCGGATCTACAAAGAAGCTGCCGCGGTCTTGCAATTTATCTATAGAATAAGCAGTCGTTCTTTCCTGATTCTTGGAAATGATGACGCCGTTATTCCTGCTTTGGATGAACCCTTTCCAGGGTTTGTAACCGATAAAACGGTGGGCCATCACAGCCTCGCCGGCAGTACTTGTAAGCATATTACTCCTCAGACCGATCAATCCGCGCGAAGGAATTTCAAACTCCAGATGCTGCATTTCTCCTTTGTTCTCCATCACTAACAATTCACCTTTTCGCTGGGTAGCCTGTTCGATCACTTTACCACTATATTCTGCAGGCACGTCCACAACCAGGTTTTCATATGGTTCACACTTCTTACCGTCGATTTCTTTTACGATCACCTGTGGCTGGCCCACCGTAAGTTCGTATCCCTCGCGTCGCATAGTTTCAACCAATACGCTCAAATGCAGGATGCCTCTGCCATATACCAAAAAGCTGTCGGCACTTCCGGTCGACTCAACTCTCAGCGCCAAATCTTTTTCTAATTCCTTATCCAATCTTTCTTTCAGGTGGCGGCTGGTAACAAATTTTCCGTCTTTACCAAAGAATGGTGAATTGTTGATGCTGAACTGCATATTCATCGTCGGTTCATCTACGTTGATAACAGCCAGGGCTTCCGGTTGTTCGGGGTCCGCAATCGTTTCTCCGATATTGAATCCTTCGATTCCCACAACAGCGCAGATGTCTCCGGCTTTTACTTCGGACACTTTCTTCTTACCCAATCCTTCAAATACGTAAAGTTCTTTCACTTTGGATCTCTCGATAGATCCGTCCAGTTTCATCAGGGCTACCTGCTGACCGTCTTTTATCTCTCCTCGTGTTACCTTACCGATGGCTATTCTACCGAGGAAGGAAGAATAATCTAATGAGGTAATCTGCATCTGCAACGGGCCTTCAGCTTGTACGGGTGGTGGGACTTTTTCGAGAATGGTATCCAGTAACGGGAAAATATTCTCAGCAGGTGTCAGCGAAGTATTAAACCACCCCTGCTTACTGCTTCCATACAGTGTAGGAAAATCTAACTGCTCTTCATTAGCATCCAAATTGAAGAACAGTTCAAAAACAGCTTCGTGTACTTCTTCCGGACGGCAGTTGGGTTTGTCTATCTTATTGATTACCACGATTGGCCTGAGTTGCAGTGCCAGCGCTTTCTGCAATACAAATCTCGTCTGCGGCATCGGGCCTTCAAAAGCATCTACCAGTAGCAGCACGCCATCAGCCATCTTCAACACACGTTCTACCTCTCCACCGAAATCACTGTGCCCCGGTGTGTCAATTACGTTAATTTTTACACCTTTATAAGTCACCGAAATATTCTTACTGAAAATAGTAATGCCCCGCTCACGCTCCAGTTCGTTATTGTCCATCAACAATTCTCCGGTCTCCTGATTTTCTCTGAAGACATGAGTGCTGTGAATAATCTTATCAACCAGGGTAGTCTTACCGTGGTCAACGTGAGCTATGATTGCAATGTTTCTGATATCCATAAAGGTCGTATTTGGCACGGATGCCGTTTTTAAAAGCGTGCAAAGTTACGACAAATGAAAAAAGCTGTCAAGAATATTAACAGAAAATAACAGCTTCTCTGATTTGTAAAAGATCAGAAATATGGACGTAACCGTCTCCTTGTCTGACCTTTATGTATTCATTCACATACGATGAGATCAGTTATTGGCAGATTTAGCCAGAATAAGGTCACTGTATGAGCCGCTGACTAATTCTTTGCCCTTTATACCCAGAAAGTTTAAATAGTAATCGCACCTCTCTTTCAGATCTTCTTCACGTTCATCACCAAGACGGTCTATTACCTCCACTTCAACGAAGAATCCCAATCCCTCTACCTCATCCAAATGAAATTTCACATCCTCAAGTAAAAAGATTTTCCTCTTTTTGGACACCACCACCTTTACCCCCAGTTGTCTCACAAGAATTTCTTTCAGGATATGATCCGGCTCGCAATTGTAGAGTAATACTTGCGATTCTTTTGTTCCGGCTCTGTCTTCACGGTCGTAGTTGATGAGCGCATTTTCAATATTTCCTTCGCGAAGTTTCAGTCTTCCATGAAGCACATTGAAATAAGTATCAATCTGATGATCCAGTCCTTTGAACTCAGGGTGAAGTGTCAATATTTTTTCTTCATACTCATCGAGTGCATCCACCTGCGCTTTAAACTCAAAATTTTTTATTGCCATTGATACCGGTTTTATTATTCAATTTAATTTTTTCCGAGAATCTGAATACAATATCGGGGCCATAAGTCGCAGGAGCGTTGCGAGCAGCCGGAGCTTCAGAGGCTGAGCACAAATACAGCCTCCCACCTAAGCACACAATTAAGTAAATTAGCAGAAAATAAGTCTAACATGCCTGAAGACAAAAAGCTTTGGAGCCCGTCCGACTCTTTCATTAATAATGCTAACCTGACGAAATACGCTACCTGGCTGAAAGAAAATCACCAACTCAGTTTCAACGATTATCATGCTCTCTGGAAATGGTCTGTCGACAATCCTGCCGACTTCTGGGAGAGCATCACTCAATATTTTAAGGTTCAGTTCCACACGCCTTATAAAGAAGTAATGGCTCAGGATGCAATGCCCCATACAAAATGGTTTGAAGGCAGCACCCTCAATTATGCCGAGCACATCTTTAGAAATGCTACTGATGAACGGCCTGCTATTCTGTATGCATCTGAAACAAAGAGCGTACAGTCGCTTTCCTGGAAACAGTTGGAACAACAAACAGCCACGCTGCAGACCTACTTCAAACAATTGGGAGTACGGCAGGGTGACCGTGTTGTTGCCTATATCCCCAATATTCCTGAAGCATCTGTCGGATTGTTTGCAGCTATCTCGCTCGGAGCGATATGGAGTAGTTGTTCTCCCGACTTCGGCTCGGGCAGCGTACTAGATCGCTTCCGCCAGATAGAGCCTAAGGTGCTGATTGCTGTTGACGGATATCATTACAACGGGAAGCCTTACAACCGGATGGATGTGGTGAAGGAGATCAGCGACCAATTGCCTTCAGTGGAAAAAGTGATTATCATTCCTTACCTAAACGACAATCCTGATATTTCGGAAATCGAACATGCTGTTCTGTGGAATAAGGTGATGAGTACAGAGGCTGAGCCGCTGACCTTCACTCCGGTTCCTTTCTCCCATCCTATATGGATTTTGTATTCCTCTGGTACTACAGGTATTCCCAAAGCGATTACACACTCGCATGGCGGGATGCTATTGGAACATTTGAAATATTTATCCTTCCACAACGATGTGCATCCGGGAGAGAATTTCTTCTGGTTCTCGACGACCGGCTGGATGATGTGGAACTTCGTTCAGGCTTCCCTGTTAGTCGGTGCTACAATAGTATTGTACGATGGCAGTCCGGCCTACCCTGACATCTCCCATCTCTGGAAAATGGCAGAAGAACTGCCCATTCACCACTTTGGCACGAGCGCTCCTTTCATCATTGCCTGCATGAAGGAAGGCATTGAACCCGGCAAACAGTTCAATCTCTCTGCATTGCGCTCTATCGGATCCACAGGCGCACCGTTGCCTCCTGAGGGATTTGATTATGTGTATGAAAAAATACAACCCAACGTATGGCTCTGCTCAATGAGTGGTGGCACGGATGTGTGCACCGCGATGGTGGGCGGCAATCCGTGGAATCCTGTTTACGAAGGTGAGATTCAGTGCCGTTGCCTTGGCTGTGCGATGGAAGCATTTGATGAAGAAGGAAAACCAATGATTGATGAAGTTGGCGAGATGGTGATCACCCGGCCAATGCCCTGTATGCCTGTATTTTTCTGGAATGATCCGGAGTTTAAACGCTATCACGAAAGCTATTTTGAAGTTTATCCCGATGTATGGCGCCATGGCGATTGGATCAAGGTCACCCACAATGACGGTATCATTATTTACGGAAGATCGGACACCACGCTTAAACGCCAGGGTGTGCGTATTGGAACAGCCGAGATCTACCGCGCTGTCGATAGAATTCCCGAGATCAAAGACAGCCTGGTCGTCGATATTGAATTACCACAGGGCGGTGATTACATGCCGCTGTTCATCCTGATGCAACCCGGTCACGAACTGACAGACGAACTTAGAGCAGTTATTAAAAAACAAATCAGGGAGGCTTGTTCACCCCGCCACGTACCCGATGAAATGATTGCCGCACCTGACTTACCCTATACCATCAGCGGCAAGAAGATGGAGGCGCCTGTGAAACGTATCCTGATGGGCCGTCCGGTAGAAAAGGCTGCCAACAAAGGCGCCATGCGCAATCCGGAGTCGCTGGATTTCTTTGTGGAATTTGTGGAGAAGGAGATGTCGAAACACTTTAGATAATTATGAATTATGAATGCCGGAGGCGGTTTATTTGTTTATGGGCCTGTCCGCTGTGGCGGATTTAAGCGTTTAATGGACGAACAGTGTACTCTCTAATCGCGCAAGCCTCTCGCTTGTGCCTTCACCATTAATCATTATTTAAGGCTTCACTTTGGGGTATTTCGGCAGGCTTAATATCCACCTCAATGAGCCCCGGTATTAACGCCGAAGGCAGAAACCACGAACAGCGAACTCCGAACTCGCCTTCGGCGAAAACCACATCGTTCAACCCGGTTGCCGCCCACCCAGCTATTCTAACGTGTCGCCCGGGCTGGCGCTTCAAACCTTCAGGGTTATATCTTCGCGCATAGCTGCGCTGCAAACCCTAAAGGTTGATCTGGCAACGAACCACAAACCTCAAACCACGAACCTCAAACCACGAACTCCGAACCACGAACAACGAACCACGAACCCCAAACCACAAACCACGAACCCCGAACTCCGAACAACGAACCACGAACAACGAACCCCAAACCACTCTCGGCTGAGCCGAGACGAACAACGAACTCCGAACTCGCCAAAGGCGAAGTGAACCTCAAACCACGAACTCGCCAAAGGCAAAAAATCTTCAATCTTAAATCTTAAACCTTAAATCTTAAACTTTAAATCTCTGAATCCATCACCAGTGCTTTCGGGAAGAGGATATTATTCTCCAGATGTATATGCGTATGTAATTCGCGTTCGAAATCAGCGAGGGTAGCATAAATGTCTATCAGAGCACCATCATCCGTAATATAAACATTCGTCAGTTCGGCGATTTTTTCAAAGGCTTCACCCTGATCATTGTGCTCATGGGTGAGCATGTTTACAGGATTTTCGGCAGACTTGGTCAGCGGCGGACGAACAAAGGGAACATTATCTCTTTTAGACTTTGCCATTTTGCGGATGAAAGGAAACAGAATCAGTTCTTCTTTCTTCTGATGAACCGCTATCTGTCCCGCCACGGTATCAAACAGTGTCTTAATCTCTGCAAATTGAGGGTGAGAAGCACTCAGTTCTTCTGCAAGTTTTGCCAGTTCGGGTTTAATGGCCGCAATTCTTTTTTCCGCAGGGCGGTGGTGATGCTCTTCTATATAATTGCAAAGCACATCCAAATCCCACTCATTGAAATCGGTGTTTTCTGCTGCAGCTTCTTCACCTGCTTTATTCAGAGCCTCCAATAAATCCTGTTCAGAAATATCTTTGCCTTCGATAGCTTCCTTCAGGCTTCGTTTCCCGTGGTTGAAATAGTCTAACCTGTACTTTTCAAACACTCCGCAGTTGCGAAAATCAGCCGCAGCTATCTGTCCTATTGTCATTTGTGATAAATCTTCCATAGCGGTAAAGCTACAAACAAAGTATTTTGACACGGAAAGGGCGGTTTACTCATTCGGGAATTTTTTCGCGGAGAAAATTTCTACCGGGAAAGAACAAGTTCCTGCATGATAAAATGTTTTTTCCGGCGGATTGGACTCAATTTTGCTACTATTGATTTCAAAACCAAAAGTTCTGATGCCCGGACGAACAAGCGACAAGGTTGTATTCACGATAGGTCATTCCACCCACAGCATGGAAGCGTTTATCGACATGCTGAAAGCGAACGGCATCGAGTTGCTGGCCGACATCCGCCATTATCCCGGATCGCGGAAGTTTCCTCAGTTTAACAAGGACAATCTCAAAGCATCACTCGAGCAAAACGGGATAGAATACATCCACATTGTCGAGCTCGGCGGACGCAGAAAAATCCACAAGGATTCTCACAACACACGGTGGCACAAAGATGTTTTCAGAGCATATGCAGATTATATGGAAACAGAAGAGTTTAGTAAGGGCATTCTTCAATTAGAAGAACTCGCCTCGCATAAACGAACCGCGTACATGTGTTCTGAAGCGGTATGGTGGCGATGCCACAGATCGCTGGTATCAGATTATCTGAAAGCCAAAGGTTGGGACGTGGAGCATGTAATGGCTTTGAATAAAACGGAGGAACATCCTTATACGCAGGCTGCGAGAGTGGTTGGAGACAAAGTCTATTACAATGATGTCTTATAAGTTATAAATTATGAATGATGGCAAATGGAGTTGTTTATAGGTTTATTTGTTTATTCGTTTAGTTATCAGCTAGGAATGTCTGATGTTCACGATGCATTTGGAGTCTGCCTTCATTTTGGAAAGTTTAAAAGATTATTTTATGGAAATACGAAAATTTAAAGTAGGTGATCATGTGGCATGGAATTCAGAAGCGGGACGCAGTTCGGGGGTGATTATCAAAGTGCACACCGCTGACTTCGATTACAAGGGATACACCCACCACGCTTCTCCGGATGACCCGCAGTACGAAATCAAAAGCGACAAGTCTGATCATATCGCGGCACACAAAGGCAGGGCATTAACTTTGATAGGTAAAAAGTCATGAGCAGGAAGAAAAAAACAATCGGAGAGCAGGTAATAGAGTTCAACAGAGACTTGCACTACACGGGCAAATTACCCAAAGGGTTTGATGTCATCAATCCCTTCAGAGATAATCCCGAAACTATGGAGGTGATGGAGCGATTTTACAAAAGGTACTATCACGACAATAAATCCAGACGGTTTCTCATCGGCATCAATCCCGGGCGTAAGGGTGCGGGTGTTACGGGTGTTCCGTTTACGGATACCAAACGGTTAGAAAATGTCTGTGGTATCCCGATGAAGAGTGCCCGCACACACGAACCGTCTTCGATGTTCATCTACGATATGATTGAAGCCTATGGCGGCCCGGAGAAATTCTACGGAGACTTCTATATCAACTCGCCGTTTCCGCTCGCAATCGTCAGACTGAAAAAAGGAAAATGGCTGAATGCTAACTACTATGATGATACGAAACTGTTCAATGCCGTTGAAGATTTCATGATAGAATCGCTGAAGAAACATGTTTCACTCGGACTGAAAACAGACAAAGTATATTCGCTCGGTATCAAGAACACCGACTTCCTGAAAAAACTCAATGAAAAAGCTCACCTGTTCGGAGAAATCATTCCGCTGGAGCATCCGCGGTTTATACAGCAGTATAAGTCCAAGGAAAAGGAGTTGTATATAGCGAAGTACTTGGAGTTGTTGCATCCGGAAGAGTAAGACACACTTACACCCTGAATACAGTTACGGCCAAAAACAATAAAGCGGTGTTCTCTGTTTAGCGAAGCTCTATTTCTCCTTCTTTTGGCTTGACCTCCCGATAGCTATCGGGAAAGCAAAAAGTCAAGGCTGACATCGTGCGTTGCTATCCCGATAGCTATCTGGGAGAGCTTCGTTCCGTTCAAGGAAATAAACTCGTCACGCCTTGGGCGTGACTCAGACAGTCCCGATAGCTATCGGGATCCTTGCGGCTGAAGCCGACACTTCACTACACTCATTTTCTTAACACCGCATGCTGTAGGCCCCTTAAACAAGTTTTCTAAACTCCCAGTATCGTTTCTATCAAACTACGGAAAGAGTTTCGTGCTTATAGGCGTTTTAACTTATCAGCATACTCCCTCGCAAAGCGAAAAATATTATCATCGCCTGCCTTGAAGGCTTCAAAGAATTCTTTTCTGAATTTCTGCTCATCCACACGTTCCATCATAATTTCCTGCAGGATCGTAAAGGCCTTTTGAACCAGGAGCTCTTTCCGTTCGCCGGTGAGCTCTTTTACAGACATGTGCTTCAAATATTCATAAAGCCTGTCGGCTCCTTTTCGCTCAGACGCTACTGTCTTGAACACAGGCAGCATATCCTCGTGCTTTTTGTACACCGGTCCGACCATCTTTTTCAGATTGTTATAAAACAGATCAGCATCCGGTCTGTCGGCTTTGTTCACCACAAACAAATCGGCAATCTCCATCAGTCCGGCTTTCATCGACTGAATACTGTCGCCCGACTCGGGCACAAGCACCACAACCGTAACATCCGCCAGCGCAGCAATATCTACCTCACTCTGTCCTACCCCGACTGTCTCTATGATGATATAATCAAAAGGCTCTGTCTTCAGATACTCCGCGATGGCGAGAATCTGCGGATGCAAGCCACCCAGCGAACCCCGACTGGCAAGCGAACGGATGAACACTCCCGGGTGCGTGTACCACTCGCTCATGCGAATCCTGTCGCCCAATACCGCACCGCGGGTAAACGGAGAGGAAGGGTCGACACACAAAACAGCAATCTGTTTACCATCCTTTACCATCTCCGCAATCAGCGCATCCGTAAGGGTGCTCTTCCCTGCACCGGGCGCTCCCGTGATACCGATTACAGGGGCACTTTTTACCGGTTTACGAATAAGCAGCTCCTCATATCCCTTCTCCCTGTTTTCAATCAGAGAGATATTGCGCGCTATTTTTCTGAAATCGATCAAATCTGACACAGCGATTGTTGTGAGTGTCCAAAATTAAAGATTTAATTTGCGGGTACAGAGTATTAAAATAATCCGGAAAAATGTTGCTATTTTGACCGCCGTAAATCCGTAACCGGAATCAGTTTGCTATATGACCAATTTTATTCCCATATTCCCGCTCTCTATCGTTGTGTACCCCGGCGAAGACCTCAACCTGCACATTTTTGAACCGCGCTACCGGCAACTCATTAACGACTGTCATGCAAGTGGTAAACCTTTTGGGATTCCCGTTGTATTGGACAATAAGACACAAGAGATGGGAACGCTGATGAAAATCAAATCCATTGAGAAGGTGTACGAAAACGGAGATATGGATGTGAGGACGCAGGGCATACAGATTTTCAAAATGCTGGAGACCATCGAAACGGTACCCGATAAACTCTACATGGGTGCCATCGTTACCTACCCTGAAAACAAAGCCAACGGCCGCCCTTCGCTGATGGAAAAGGTACTGGCATTCATGAAGGCATTACACGAGCTGTTGCACATCAGGAAAGATTTCAAAAAAGAAGAAGCACTCCTGCAGAGTTACGACATCGCCCACCACGCCGGATTGTCGAAACAACAAGAGTACGAACTGCTGGAATTTACCGACGAACTCCATCGCCAGGAATACCTGAAACGTCATTTAGTATCCATCATCCCGGTAGTAGCAGAGACAGAAGCACTGAAGAAGAAAATAAAACTGAACGGCCACTTCAAGAACCTGAGTTCCTGACAGTTCTGAAATGAATTAATTATCTTGCCCGGTAAAACTTTCTCATTTGGCTGATATTACCCTCTGCTTCGACTTTGGAAACACCCGCAAGAAATTCGGCGTCTTCGACGGAGATGAATACGTCGACAGAATACACATCCCCGATGATAACCCTGAAACCATTCGGCGGGTGCTCGACGAATATAAACCTGCCAGAACCCTGCTCTCTTCGGTAATTCATCACAACCCCGAAGCGGAAAAAATATTCAGAGAAAACTCGGATTTTTTGTTGGTTGGTCCCGGATTAAAATATCCTTTTACAGTACCCATCAGCAAACCCGAGACGATGGGGGCCGACAGGTTGGCGATTGCCGCTTTTGCCGTTACCCACTTTCCGGGTCAGAACAACCTGGTTATAGCATTAGGGTCCTGCATCACTTACAATTTCATCAATAAATACAGTGTCTTTCTGGGCGGCAGTATATCCCCCGGAATGGAGATGCGTTTCAAGAGTATGCACGACTGGACAGCGCTGTTGCCATTGGTAAAACCCAACTGGGAATTCCCCCTGATCGGGTACGATACACGCACTAATTTATTGAGTGGGGTTATGCTCGGAATGGCCGGTGAAATCAACGGAATCATCGAAGCTTACTCAGAGAAATTCGGCAATTTTAACGTGCTTTTAACCGGTGGTGATTTAGCCAATTTTGCGCGCCACATCAAATATAAGATATTTGCCGACCCTGCTTTGATTCTTAAAGGTTTATATGCGATCAGCAAATTCAATCATGAAACAACTTATTAAACCGCTGCTCATTGTTTTAATGAGTATGCCTTTCTTTTGCTTCTCGCAAATCAACTCACCCTATTCGCGTTACGGAGTAGGTAACCTGTCGCAGCAGGCTTCTATATCTAACCGTGCCATGGGAGGTATTTCAGCAGCGATGTCAGACTTTGCAGCGATGAACACCCTCAACCCCGCTACCTATGGTAACCTGACATACACTAACCTCGACATGGGATTTGAGTTTACCAATAACAATCTGAAGAGTAAATCACCCGTAGGGAATTTCAAATCCAATTACGCTATTTTCAACTACGTAAATATCGGTATCCCTCTGCTCGGAGGCAATCAGAAAGCAGCCAAGAAAAAAGCAGGTTGGGGAATGGCACTCGGACTGAAACCCATCAGCAGGATAAGCTATAACATCCACACTACTGAGCGCAGTGCAGGCGATACTCTTTTTCATTTTTATGAAGGGAACGGTGGGGTCAATCAGGCGTTTATCGGTACGGGATTTAAACTGAAAGGCTTCAGTGCAGGATTCAATACCGGTTATGTATTCGGAGAAAAAGACTACAGCAGCAAAATAGAATTTGCCAATGATACCGTAAGCTATAACAAGGCTAACTACCGGACGAGAACCCGCTTCGGCGGCACCTTCCTCGATGCAGGCTTGCAATACGAGTTCAAGATCAAGAAGGGCATCTTCCGCATCGGTGCTTATACTAATCTGAAATCTACTTACAACGGTAAACGCGATGAAGTGGTTGAAACTTACGATTACGATAAGATTGGCGATATGGTAAGGATCGACAGCGTTTATGAATCTAACGACAATCCCGGAAAAGTAACCTTGCCGGCCACTTATGGAGTTGGGGTAATGCTCGAAACGGAACACGTTCTCGTTGGAGCCGATTATGAATTCGGTAACTGGAAAGATTACGAGTTCTTTGGACAAAAAGATCAGGTGCAGAATAACTGGATGGCGAGAGTGGGTATTCAATATTCACCGGCATCGATCAACTCTACCGGATACTTCAATTTCGTGAAATACAGGGCCGGATTTTCTATCGGCAAAGACTATATCAAAACCGACAACGACCTGCCACTTTACAGCATCAGTGTGGGAGGAGCTTTCCCGCTGCGACTGAGAAGAAGCTTCTACGACAACCAATACAGCGTAATGAATCTTACTTTTGAGTATGCCAGCAGAGGCAACAGCAAGAACAACATCACCGAGAGTATGTATAAGATGAGTCTCGGGTTTTCGCTGAGCGATATCTGGTTCATACGTCGTAAGTACGATTAAAGCATACGGCATAATGCCTTTCAACCGATTCCATATTGTACTCTGTCTGGTTTTCCCGGCAATAATTTTTTCATTGATCTCGTGTAAAAACACACGTGAAGAAATTGCAGAGGTCACCGAACCCAGAATCGGAGTTGAAACTGCCAACGACGTTACCATTGTTTACTCTATCGGCCCGCATACCAAAGCAAAGATTACTGCTCCCGTAATGCTGCGGCATCTGGAGGCAAATACTTTTTTGGAATTTCCGAATACACTCAGTGCCATTTTTTACAACGACAGCCTTCAGGTAGAAAGCAGGCTCACTGCACACTATGCTCAATACTTTGAGAATGAAAGCCGTGTATTCCTGAGAGATAGCGTCGTGGTTTACAACAATGTTGGCGACACATTGTTCTGTAACGAACTCTACTGGGATCGATACAAAACCGGACATGAATTCTACACTGACAAACCCGTGCGCATCCGCACACTGACACATATCATCGATGGCGACGGATTAGATGCTCCCCAGGATTTCAAATCATGGCACGTGGTCAACTCGCGCGGTATCATCCGCCTCCCGGCAGGAGATTTACCATAAGGATTCCGCCGGTGCGTACCTTTGCGAGCAATATTTTCTATAACCTATCGAGACCAAAATGAAGAACACTATATTTTCCCTAATTGCCCTTGCGGCACTGATAATACAGACAAGTTGTAAAAAAGATGGTCTGCAAAAACCCGCAACAACAAATGCTGACCTGAGGATTCTCAATGCTACTCCCCATACTTTATACAATTGTACCATTGATCCGACAGGGACACTTTCTGATAATCCCGGTCCGGATGCCTTCAATTTCGGAAAAGTGGATGTGAAAGAAAAGACGAACTATAAAACATTTTCTGTACTGTATCCTTATTCGTGGATACGGCTGACCATGAATAACAAAACCTACTATTTAAAACCCTACGACTATTCGGGTGAGGCTGTTTTGGAAAGTGGAAGATATACTTACAAACTGACCTATTCATCAAACGATGACCAATTGATTTTGCAGCTCATTAAAGATTAGAGAGCAAGTGCAAAAAGAGAACACAAAACAATGAGCACCGGTCTCGAGCGTGGCAAAAGCTACTCTGAAACATCTTTGATACCCCGTTTCTTTTCTTTGTTTGCTATCTTTAGTTCATCAAAACCTGAGTAATGAACACACTGAAAAGCCAAGTCATCATCGTTACCGGCGGTGCCGCGGGCATCGGAAGAGGAATTACCGAAAAATTAATCAGCCTCGGAGCAGCAGTGGTAGTCGTCGATCTCAATGAAGAAGCGGGAAATTCTTTGACAAAAGAGCATCCGGACAAAGCAGTATTCATCAAAGGTGATGTTTCTTCGAATGAAATCGCGTTAGAAGCAGTAACTACTGCGATGACCACCTTCGGAAAACTTACGGGCCTGGTGAATAATGCCCATGCCTCCCGTCAAAAAACTCTGACAGATCATACCCAAGCCGACTGGGATCTGTCTTTCAACACCGGCTTTAAAGCTACGCTGCAGTTTATGCTCGCAGCCTATCCCGAATTAAAAAAATCGGGCGGTTCAATCGTCAATTTCGGATCCGGTGCGGCACTTTTAGGAAGTAAATTCCAGGCCAGCTATGCGGCTGCAAAAGAAGCCATACGCGGATTGAGCCGGGTGACGGCTACGGAATGGGCAGAAGACAATATCCGTGTGAATGTGGTTTGTCCGGTGGCTTACACCGAAGGGGTACAGGCCTGGAGCAAGCAATTTCCGGAAGAATATGAAAAAGTAAGAAGCCATATCCCCCTGGGAAGATTTGGTGATCCTCGGGAAGATATCGCTCCAATCGTAGCGTTTCTGCTCAGCAGCGGCAGCCGCTATATGACCGGGCAAACGCTGATGGCCGACGGAGGCGACATAAAGCTGCGGTAAAATCTCTGTTTATATTCCGCCATTCATTCGAAATAGCAGGTCTGAAATCATAGAGTATCTTTGCTGCACTGAACAATTATACAATCACTCAAAAAATCATCAACGCACATGAGCAAATACGCAATCGCCACCTGGCACGGTACCGGAAAAGAAGGTAAAGGCACCATCTCTACAGAAACGAAAGCATTACACGACAATGCATTCACATTCGCTACCCGCTTCGGCGATGCCAAAGACGGCACCAATCCTGAAGAACTGATCGCTGCCGCTCATGCAGGATGCTTCTCGATGAAGCTCAGTTTTGTACTCAACGAAGCAGGCTTCACTGCCGATGATATCGAAACGCGCTGCGATATCAGCTTTGCCGACGGAGCCATCACCAAATCACACCTTACGGTAAGGGCTAAAGTGCCCGGTATCTCTCCGCAGAAATTCAAAGAATGTGCAGAGAATGCCAAAGTCAATTGCCCGATTTCTAAATCGCTCAGCAGCAAGATCGAGATTACGATGGATGCGGCGTTGCATTAGGGGGAACTTGATGAAGGCGACACTCCCGCCCCTTTACTCATTTGCATTTCTACGCCCGCGTTTGCCCGGGCTCTGCAGGGAAATTTCCCCACCTCAGGTTTGCAGGACTGCGTCCTACAAACGGCTTGACGGAAATTTGATCTCGATAGCTATCGGGACATACCCTTTTGTGCTTTATATTTTATACTACCGCACAAATGTCACATTTAGTTTTGCCCCCACTCACAAAGCTAACCTTCCGGAAAGCCAAAAGAGCCACTTTTCTGCCTACGTACCAAAGATAGTATAGACAAATTAATCTTTATTTGTAGAATAACTACTTAAATCTATTTTTATAAAAAATTAGGTAATTAGAAAGCTTTGTCTATTTTTGTAGTGTTACTACAAAGAAATAAATTTTGGAAACGCTAATAAAATACATAACACACATCCAAACCGGCCTATTTGCAAAGCCTGCTGGCACTGGTGAATTGGTGTATCTACAGGCCAAGTATTTTGACGAATATGGTGAGTTGCATTCTGTTTTGCAGCCTGATCTGCTAGCTGAAGGGATCGCTGAAAAGCACTTGCTGAAAGACGGTGATGTGCTATTTGCTGCGAAAGGAACTAAAAACTTTGCAGCTGTTTATGAAAACCACAACGAACCTTCTGTAGCTTCCACCTCCTTTTTTGTTATCAGACTAACCGACAACAAAGTGTTGCCTCAGTTTTTGGCTTGGTTTCTTAATAATCACACCACACAAGCACTTTTAAAAAGTCATGCCATTGGTACTTCCATTCCTTCTATTTCAAAACAGGTTTTAGAGAATTTGGTAATACCGGTTCCGGATATTTCAACGCAAATAGCAATCGTAGAAATTTCAAAACTCCGCAACAAAGAAAAATCTTTGAAGCAGAAAATTGAAACACTGAGAGAAAAACAAATTCAACAGCAAATAATCAACGCAATAAAATAAATAACATGGCTAAAATAACTCAAAAAGACATCAACGATGCAGTTTGGAAAGCTTGCGACACCTTCAGAGGCAGCATTGACCCCAGCATTTATAAAGACTATGTGCTTACCATGTTGTTCCTGAAATATCTCAGCGATGTGCATGACGATAAAATGGAAAGCTACCTGAAAAAGTACAACGGTGACGTGGAACGTGCCAAACGGGCTATGCAACACGAACGCTTTATTGTGCCGGAACATAGCCACTTTAAGTACTTATATGAACATAGAAATGAATCCAACATTGGCGAAATTATCGACATTGCTTTGGCTGATTTGGTGGAAGTAAACCGTGAAAAATTGTACAGCGAAGATGGTGCAGGTGTTTTTCAAAACATTTCGTTTAACAGCAGTGTACTGGGGGAACCAAAGGACAAGAATCATCGTCTTAAAAATTTGCTGATTGATTTTAATGCAGACAAACTCGATCTACGCCCTTCTCACCTGGGGGGAACGGACATTATTGGCGGTGCATACGAATTTTTAATTGCCAACTTTGCCAGCGATGCAGGTAAAAAAGCAGGTGAATTTTTTACTCCTTCGGAAGTTTCTTCATTACTCGCCAAACTCACTAAAAGTAAAGGCGGCTCGCGTATATGCGACCCCACTTGCGGTTCGGGCTCTCTATTGATTAAAGCAGGTTTAGAAGTTGGGTCAGATAATTTTTCGCTTTTCGGACAGGAAGCCAACGGAAGTACCTGGGCATTGGCGGTGATGAACATGTTTTTGCATAGCTTTGATAATGCTACCATTCGTTGGGGTGATACCATCCGCAACCCGAAATTAAAAGATGGTGATGCACTGATGAAGTTTGACACCGTGGTGGCTAATCCGCCTTTTTCATTGGATAAATGGGGAGCAGATATTGCCGAAACAGACAAATACAACCGTTTTTGGCGTGGCGTACCGCCTAAGAGCAAAGGCGACTGGGCTTTTATCAGCCACATGATTGAAACTCTGAACGAGCACGGGAAAGCAGGTGTGGTGGTACCGCATGGTGTGCTATTCAGGGGGGCAAGCGAAGGGAAAATCCGTAAAAAAGTAATTGAAGAAAACTTATTGGAGGCAGTGATAGGTTTACCTGCCAACCTGTTTTTTGGCACCGGCATACCGGCTGCCATCATGATTTTCAACAAGGCCAAAATAAGTGAAAATGTTTTGTTTATTGATGCCAGTAAGCACTACGAAAGTGCCAAAAACCAAAACAAGCTACGTGAAAGCGATATTGAACACATTGTAAATACCTATCGTGACTTTGCAGCCGGAAAATTACAGCCCGGTGTGGTGGAAGATAAATACAGCTATGTAGCCACACCCGAAGAAATACAGGAAAACGATTTCAACCTGAATATCCCCCGCTACGTGGACACCTTTGAGGAAGAACCCGAAGTGGATATTGCTGCGGTGCAAAAAGAGATTGAAAAGCTGGAGGATGAACTTAAAACGGTGCAAGCGGAGATGGATAAATACCTTAAACAATTAAATGTGATTTAACATGTTGACGACAGAACAAAAACAACAATTCAGTGATATTTTAGAAGAGTTAGGCAAAACGCTTGACATCACTGAAACTCAATATGAGACAGCCGTAAAAAGTTATGAAGCTGTGGGAAATTGGCTCGCCAAAGAGGATTCCACGCTTGCGCTCTATTCACCAGAAATTTTACCACAAGGTTCATTCATGCTTGGAACAATGGTGAAACCAATCAACGATAAAGATGATTTGGATATTGATCTTGTTTGTCAATTGAAAGGCAAGAATCCGGAATGGACGCAGAAAGATTTGAAACACAAAGTGGGTGACCGTTTGAAAGCACACGGAACCTACAAAGAAATGCTCGATCATGAAGGCAGAAGGTGTTGGACTTTAGTGTATTCAAATGATGCCAATTATCATATGGACATTCTTCCGTCAATTGTTGACAAAGGCTACAGAATGATTTTGGAAAAAGCCTTTTCTGATACCGAACTAAAGGATATAGAGAAACTTAGCCTTCGTATAACCGATAACCAAACAGACAACTACGATTGGGAAACCAATCATTTGGAATGGCTAAAAAGTAACCCATTCGGATATGGTCGTTGGTTTTTTCAGCAAGCTACACTTGATGTCCAAAAGGCATTTTCGCTGAACGAATCAATTGCTCTAATACCCAAATATAAAAAGGAAAAATTGCCTCTGCAACGAGTAGTTCAGATTTTGAAACGGCATCGGGATATGCTTTTTAATGGAGATGAACACAAGCCTATTTCTATCATCATCACAACACTGGCATCAAAAGCCTACAACAAAGAAACTGATATAATAGAAGCATTGATCAATGTAGTGAACAACATGGAAAACTACATTGAGGAACGATGGTCAGATGAGCATGATAAAAGAATAAAGTGGATTTCAAATCCTGTAAATGACGAAGAGAACTTTGCTGATAAATGGCAGGAGTATCCACAACGTGAAAAGAATTTTTACATCTGGCTTAACGAAGTAAAAAAAGACTTGAACAATATCCTTGGCCAAAGTGGAAAGGGCTTACAATACATTAATGAATCAATGCAAAAGCCATTTGGTAAGGATGCAGTTACCAAGGCATTCAATAATTACGGTGAAAACTTACGAAAGCGGCGTGAAGATGGAAATCTGAATGTAGCTGCAAAAACCGGAATGATTGGAGCTGCCGGAACTATAGTTAAGAATCACAATTTCTATGGTAAAAAGGAAGAATAGAATATCATTAATTGTGCAAGAGGGAATGCTGAAAAAAATGTTTCCCGATGGCGTAACCAAACGCTTTCGTGAGGAATCGCTCACTTGGACGTGCATGGTAACACCGTCCCCTTTGAGTAATACATATACTTTAAAGTTAAAGTATAAAAGAAATCAAGGAGTAAACGTTTATGTGATTGCCCCCAAACCCTTACCCCTTGCCGAAGGAAAAAAGAGTTTGCCACATGTTTATTCCACACCTGAACAAAGACTCTGTCTATACTATCCAAACGGAATTGAATGGAATGCTGGAATGCTTTATACTAAAACAATTATTCCTTGGGCTTGCGAATGGCTCTGCCATTACGAACTATGGGTAGCAATAGGAACTTGGTATGGTGGAGGTAGTCATCACAAAACAGAAGCAGAAAAACAAGCTAACAAACAAAAAGAAACAATTGATGATGCAAATAGCAATGAAAAATAAAAAAGAAGCGAATCTGAATTTACCTTCAAATACTGAAATTCCTATTAATTGGGAGAAAGTAAAGTTGAAGGATATTGGTAAAATTTCATCTGGTACAACACCATTAAGAAGCAATTCTGCTTATCATACGAATGGAAATATTCCATGGGTTAAAACAACAGACCTAAACAACTCTATTATCACCGAAACAGAAGAAAAGATTACGGAATATGCTTTAAAAGAAACTTCTCTACAGATATATCCCAAAGGAACTGTGTTAGTTGCTATGTATGGTGGCTTCAATCAGATTGGTAGAACAGGTCTATTAGGAATAGAAGCGACAATTAATCAAGCCTTATCCGCAATTACTGTTAATAAAGATGAAATTGACACAGGCTATCTTTTATACTGGTTAAATGGAAAAGTTGGCTTATGGAAAACACTTGCTGGAAGTAGCAGAAAAGACCCAAACATAACTAGTAAAGATGTTGGTGACTTTCCATTTTATAAGCCCCCCTTGAATGAACAAAAAGCCATCGCCCGTGTACTCAGCACAGCCGATGCCGCCATACATACCACCGAAAAACTAATTGCCCAAAAAGAACTTCGCAAAAAATGGCTGATGCAGCAATTGCTTTCTGGCAAAATAAGATTGAAAGGATACAGCGGTGAAGTTAATCTAAAAGTTGTTGGGCAGTTTCTGAAAGAAATTTCTGAAAGAAATAAGGAATCCAAAATCACCAATGTTTTATCCGTAACTAATTCAAGAGGATTTATAAGTCAATCAGACCAATTTGACAGATCGGTTGCAAGTGAAGACGCGTCTAACTATAAAATTGTAAGAAAATGGCAGTTTGCCTATAACCCTTCCAGAGTAAATGTGGGCTCACTTGATTTACTAAGAAATTTTGATGAAGGGATTTTGAGCCCAATGTATGTTGTCTTTTCTACGAACGTAAAACATCTATTGCCTGACTTCCTTTATTTCCACTTAAAAACTCAATGGTTTTATGGTCATATTCCAATGTTCGTTCAAGGAAGTGTAAGAGATAGCTTGTCATTTGATGGGCTTTGCTCAATGAAGTTTTTCATCCCTACCATTGAGGAGCAAAAAGCAATTGTTCAAATGCTTCAAGCAGCGGACAAGGAAATGTACCTTTTGAAATCAAAGGCAGATAAACTGAGAGAAAAGAAAAAAGGCCTGATGCAGCAATTATTAACCGGGAAAATTAGAGTAAAATGAGCGTAACAACGATTTCTGATAAAAATAAATATATGCTTTGGGCAATCTCGGGTGGACGTTGTCAATATAGAGGATGTAACAAGATATTACACACTGATATTTTGACGAAAAGAAATTTTAATCAATCTTATATTGCTCATATCGTTGCAGACAAGGAGAGAGGCCCAAGAGGTTGTGCGACAAGATCTGATTTATTAAAAGATGACATCTCTAACTTAATGTTATTATGCGATACGCATCATAGATTAATTGACAGAGATGATATTACTGGCCATCCTGAAAGTTTGCTTTTAGAAATGAAAGCTGAACACGAAAAGCGCATTGCAAATGCTTGCGCTATTTCACCTGACAAACAAAGTCATATAGTAACATTAAATGCTAACATCGGGGCTCATACTCCAAATCTTCAATATAGTGTAGTGAGTCAATTTTTATTACCTGATTTTTATCCCGCAGAAGCAAAAAATATAGACTTAGGAACTGTTAATACTTTAAATAAGGATTCTGACCCTAATTTCTGGGCTTCTGAAATACAAAACCTTCAACAAAGATACGGGCGTCTTTTATTTCCATTGTTAAATAATGGAGATATTAAACATATTTCCTTATTTGGTTTTGCTCCAATACCATTGTTAATCAAATTAGGTGTTCTACTAAATGATATTACTTCTGTAGATGTCCGCCAAAAAAGAAGAAACCCAGACACTTGGAGTTTTGGCGAAAATATAGATACAGAATATCTTTTTGAAACATCTTCAGAGACAAGGTCTAATGTAGCACTTAAACTTGAGTTAAGCGACACAATTATCAACGAAAGAGTAATATCAGTCTTAGGTGAAGACACTTCTATATACAGCATCAAAATTGATAACCCAGATAATGATTTTGTAAAATCTCGCAAACAAATTGCAGATTTTGGCGAAAAAATGAAAGAAGTTTTTAGAAATTTAAAAAGAGTACACGGTCAAAATGCGATTTTACACATATTCCCGGCAATGCCAATTTCATTGGCTATTCAACTAGGTAGGGTTTGGATGCCTAAAGCTGATCTATCAATGAAAATATTTGACCAGAATAGAGCTTTAGGTGGCTTTGTTGAAGCTATTGAGATAACAGGTTCTTAAAAAATATAAAATTATGGCACGCAAAGAAAGACACATAGTTCCCAACCCGAAAGGTGGTTGGGATTCAAAAAGAGAAAATGCAGAGAGAGCATCCAGGCATTTTGAAACCAAAAAAGAAGCAATGGGCTGGAGTCGCGAAAAAGCGAAACAGGAGAAATCAGAATTAATCCCCCACGGTAGAGATGGAAAAATTCAAAATCCAAACAGCCATGGAAATGACCCTTGTCCACCTAAAGATAAAAAGATATAGTATATGACTATAGCAGAAGTAAAACAGCTTAAAGAAAGCGAAGATAAGGTTGAATTTAAAAAAGCTGAAACTCAATACAACTACAACAGCGGAAGGCGTAGTGTTTTGGGCTACGTAGTTGCTCTTGCCAATGAAGGTGGAGGCAAGTTTATTCTTGGGGTCCAAGAAAATAAAAATGGATTGAACATAATCACAGGCTCGCTTGCCTGGGATGGTCATGAGGGCAAGTTAAAAGAGGATATTTTCAGAGATAAACAAATCAGAGTTGAAACAGAAGTGCTATACGAAGGGGCTAATAGGGTTCTTGTTATTCATATACCATCTAGGCCTGTTGGTAAAACATTGAAGTTTGAAGATGTTCCGTTAATGCGTGTTGGTGAGGATTTATTGCCAATGAGTGACGAACAACTTTTCAAAATTCTTCAGGAACAAGAACCCGACTTTTCCGCTAAAGTTTGTGAAGGAATCGGCATAGGTGATCTGGATGAAACAGCCATCAAAAAGATGAAAGAAAGCTATGCCCGTAAGCAAAAGAATCCGAGCTTTTTGCAACTTAGCACCGAACAAGTCTTAACCGATTTAAAACTGTTGGATAAAAAAAAGCTTAACTATGCAGCTTTGATATTGCTGGCAAAAAAAGAAATACTTCATAACAAGTTGCCCCAAAGCAAAACCATTTGGGAGTTTCGCAACAGCGAAGCACAAATACACCACGATAGCCGTGAGGTAGTTGACGAACCTTTATTTATTGCTATTGACAACATTTGGAAACTAATCAACCAACCTACCCTCAACCGAAAATACCCGGTACAGTCAGGGGCCTATATTTTTGATTTATATGATTTTAATGAAGCGGTAATTCGTGAAGCTGTTCTCAACGCCATTGCACACAGAGATTATACCATTACCAGCGAAGTGGTTATCAAGCAATATCCTAATAAAATAATCATATCCAACCCGGGAGGCTTTCCAAAAGGTGTAACCATAGAAAATATTCTTACAGTAAGCAGTACGCCCAGAAGCCGCTTAATGACAGAAATTTTGGAAAAGACCGGCTTAGTAGAACGCAGCGGTCAGGGAGTAGATAAGATATTTTCAATCACTTTATCGGAAGGAAAAGCAGAACCAGACTTTACAAATTCGGATATGTTTCAGGTCTCGCTAATTCTACGAACTGAAATTATTGACAAGGCTTTTCATGTATTCGTGAGCCAATATCAAAATAGCGAAAAAGAACCTAAACTGGGTGTTGAGCAAATCATTACACTTTGTAAAATTCGCAACGGCATATTCCAAAATCTGAAGGGAGAGATTGTAAGTCAGTTAGAAAGATCGGGTTTGATTGAAAAAGTTTCAGGCCATACCAACCGATATACCTTATCAAATGAATACCATGCACTGGTCAAGGACGGATTGAAAATTGGCAAAAGGTATTTGGTAAAAGAATTAGAACTTCTTCTTTTGGCATTGCAAGGAAACGCTTTAAAGATTGGCGATTTAGAAAACTTATTGAAAAACTCCTTGTCAAGAAATCAGATAAACTACTTAAAGATGAAACTGATGGAAGATGAGGTGTTGAAAGTAGAAGGTAAAATAAAAGGTGCTCGGTATTCTATTGCCGATAAATATGCGGATTTAAGAGGTGATGTTTTACTAAGTGCAGTTATCGCAGACCTAAGAGACAAATATGAATAAGGAGGTAATTGTTTATATGCCGCAAAAGATTCCTTATAAGGCTGAGATGCCAGAACTGGAGAAAGTGTTGAAAGAGATGGTGCTTTTCTTTGTATTGCAGATACAAGAGATAGAGCTCATATTCAAAATTATATATAAAAACTTGTACTACAGCCACTTACGGTATTTGTGGCTTAAGGTTCAATTCTCTGTATCCGGCTCCGGATTCTCTGTATTGGTTCGGGCCCCGGGCAAGTTCTATTCTCTGTATTTGGCACCGGATTCTCTAAAAATGAAAAAGTAATGGAAACACCAAGTTTTAAAGAAGACCATATCAGCCAGATTCCGGCACTGCAAATGCTGGTGAATTTGGGTTATACCTATTTGAGCCCGGCAGAAGCCGAAAGGCAAAGAGGGGGCAAAACCACCAATGTTTTGCTGGAAGATATTCTGCGGAAGCAACTGAAGGAAATCAACAGCATTCGGATAAGTGCAACTAAGACCAGTATTTTCACAGATGAGAATATTGAACGGGGCATATTGGCATTGAAAAATCTGCCTATGAACGAAGGCTATATTGCAGCCAGCGAAAAAGCATACAACTTGCTCACTTTAGGTCAGGCGTTGGAACAAAGTATAGATGGCGATAAAAAAAGTTTTACCCTGCAATACATTGACTGGAAGGATATTAGCAAAAATAAATTTCATGTAACCGAAGAATACAGTGTAATGCGAAGCACCAGCAAAGAGCATTACCGACCCGATTTGGTATTGTTTGTGAATGGTATTCCGCTTTGCATCATTGAGTGCAAACGCCCTGACATGAAAGAACCGTTGAAGCAGGCTATCAGTCAGCATTTGCGAAATCAGCAAGAAGATGGAATCAGAAGCTTGTATGTGTATTCGCAACTTATTTTAAGTATTGCTACCCAGGAAGCAGCCTATGCCACCAATGGAACTCCGGAAAAATTTTGGGCAAAGTGGCAGGAGAAATTTAGTACTGATGAAGAAGAACGCCAATACACGGACAAATTAAAGGAACTAAAAAACAAGCCTCTGAATGTAACAGTTAAAGAGCAGTTGTTTTCAGACCGCTTCAAATATGTCCGTCAATACTTTGATGCATTAGAGCAAAAGGAAATTTTGCCAACTGAACAGGATAATTACCTGTTTGGCTTATGCCGTCCTGTAAGATTGATGGACATTGTTTTCAATTTTGTTTTGTTCGACAATGGAGAAAAGAAAGTTGCCCGTTATCAGCAGTTTTTCGCCATCAAAAAATCCATGCAACGAATAAAGCATATTGAAAACGGAAAACGTAAGGGTGGAGTTATCTGGCACACGCAAGGAAGTGGAAAATCATTAACGATGGTAATGCTGGCACAAGCCATTGCCATGGAACCAACCATTCGCAATCCGAAAATTGTGTTGGTAACTGATAGAACCGATTTGGATGATCAAATTACTAAAACATTCCTTAAGTGCGGGAAATTTGTAGAGAATGCCACCACAGGGCAACGATTGGTAGAATTATTAGAAAGTAATAGTGATGCGATTGTTACTACTATTATAAACAAATTCAATGCTGCAGTTAAGAAGATAAAGAAACCACTTGAAAGCCATGATATTTTTGTATTAGTGGATGAAGGTCACCGCACGCAACATGGCATATTTAATATTGACATGCAAAAAACCTTGCCTAATGCATGTTTCATCGCCATGACAGGAACTCCCCTTTTTAAAAGAGATAAAAACACAGCAGCAAAATTCGGTGGTATAATTGATGCTTACACCGTTGATCAGGCTGTTAAAGATAAAGCTGTTGTTCCATTACTATATGAGGGAAGATTGGCTTTGCAGAATGTGAATGCAAGTCCGATTGATACTTTTTTCGGAATGATTTCAGAGCCTTTGACCGAATACCAAAAAGCAGACATCAAAAAGAAGTTTGCACGATACGATCATTTGAATTCTGCCGAACAAAAAATGCGAATGATAGCCTGGGACATCAGCTATCATTTTCGTGATAACTGGCAAGGTAGAACACCCTTCAAAGGACAGTTGGTTTGTGATAAGAAAGTGAATGCCATCAAATACAAAGAATATTTAGATGAAATAGGCATTGTAAGCAGCGAGGTTCTGATTTCATCCATTGATGAACGTGAAGGCGAAGAAAGTGCTTATGAAAAATCTTCGGAAAAGGTTAATCAGTTCTGGAAAAAAATGATGGATGAACATGGCAATTCAAAAAGCTATGAAAAGAACATCATCAGCCGTTTCAAAAACCAAAAAGATCCGGAAATCATTATTGTAGTAGATAAATTGCTTACCGGTTTTGATGAGCCTAAAAACACGGTTCTATACCTTACCAGAAACCTTCAAGGACATAAGCTTTTGCAAGCCATTGCACGCGTAAACCGTATTTATCCTGACAAGGAATTTGGTTACATCATTGACTACTATGGTGTAATTGAAAACCTGGATGATGCTTTGCAGATGTACTCTTCATTTGAAGATTTTGATGAAGAAGATTTGACAGGAACACTCATCAACATTTCGGAAGAAATCAAAAAGTTGCCTCAAAAACATTCAGAACTTTGGGATATATTCAAGACTATTGCCAATAAGCGGGATGCTGAAGCTTATCAGCAGCTATTAAAAGATGAAGCACTTCGTGTTTCGTTTTACGATAAACTGGCTGCATTTGCAAAAGGTTTGAAACTGGCTTTATCTTCAATCCAATTCCATAAGGAAGTTGAAGAAAAGGTAATCAGCCGTTACAAGGAAGATTTAGCCATGTTTTTGAAATTACGTGTTGCAGTAATAGAAAGATATAGCGATGAAATTGACTACAAACAATACGAAGGCCAGATTCAAAAACTGATTGACACACACATTACTACCGAGAAAATTGAAACCATCACAGAACTGGTAAACATTTTCGATAAAGATAAATTTCAGGAGGAAGTAGAAAACACCACAGGAAAAGCAGCTAAAGCTGACAAGATTGCTAGCAGAACAGCGAAGCACATCACAGAAAAAATGGATGAAGATCCTGCTTTTTACAAGAAATTTTCGCAAATGCTGAAAGAAACGATTGCCGACTATGAAGCCAAACGAATCAATGAAGCACAATACCTGAGCAGGGTTCAAGACATCATGAACAATGTACTGGATCATACTGACAATGATATCCCGGAGCAATTGAAAGACAGAGATGTTGCCAAAGCCTTTTTCGGTTTGACTGTTGAAGCACTTTCAGAAAAGATACAAGACCATGTTGTTCTCGAAGAAGTTGCAACACAAACCGCTATACAAATTGACAACCTGCTTCAAGATTCTATTTTTGACAATGGAAAACCCATTATCGACTGGCAATACAAAACAAACATCACAGGAAAATTGCTTATTGAAATTGGCGACTACCTGATTGATGAAGTCCGAGATAAATACAATGTGGACTTGGCATTCAAGGATATGGATAAGATTGCTGAAGATTGTATTGAAGTAGCAAAGTTGAGATATAAATGATGAGATATAAGCTATGAATGAGGAGAAAATTTTAGACAATATTTTATTGGGCAGTAGAACAATAGATTTTCGTTTGGAATATTCCGACAGAAAATCACTTGGTATTACTGTAACTCCTGAAATGGAAGTATTGGTAAAGGCACCAATAAACACATCCCTTGAAAAAGTAAAGGAAAAAATAAGAAAAAAAGCACCCTGGATAATCAAACAACAAAGCTTCTTTCTTTCCTTTCAACCAAAGACTCCCAAACGGAAATACATAAACGGTGAAACACATTTGTATCTTGGCAAGCAATACCGCTTGCAAATTCAAATAGGCAAAGACGAGTCTGTTAAGCTAAAAGGTAAATTCATTGAAGTAACAGTAAGTGACAAGTCAAGAGCAAAAGACTTATTAACCAATTGGTATTTACAACATGCACGGACAAAGTTTCATACCATTGCAGCACCACTTATTGACAAATTCAAAAAACACACAATTGAACCAAGTTCAATTGTGTTGCGTGAGATGCCCACTCGTTGGGGAAGTTGTACTCCAAAAGGAAAAATCATATTAAATCCGGAATTGATTAAAGCACCAAAAGGCTGTATTGAATATGTTATTATACACGAACTTTGTCATTTAATACATCACGATCACACTCAAAAATTCATTGATTTACAGACCAAAGAAATGCCCGATTGGGAAAAGTGGAAAATGAAATTGGAGAAACTATTAGCATGAAAATCCTACACACATTAGCAAGCCCGAGCACAAACCAAAGCTCGCAAAAGAGTGGGCTTACCATTACACACCAAAATAGGCCATAAAACATTGACTTAAAGGGATATTCCTATAGCAAGCGGTTTTGCCACAATAGCGGTTAAACGACTTCCCCACCCGCCTGCCGGCAAGACCGGAACAGCCGGAGATTGACCGTTTTTAAAAAGAAAAAATATGATCTTCGTATCAACCATGTAGGTGCGGAATCGGTAAAATCCACCCTCCGTCATGCGGCACAACCCTTACCACCAAGCCAATTTACCAAGCACCATATCAACGAGCTTGGTAAGTCTAACCTAAAAGTCAGGAAAAGTTGATTATGAATTTGAGTCGCAATCTACCGGAAAAGCAGAAAATCGTCATCTACTGTGTTTTAGTGTTGGCTTTTGCTGTGGTTTTCTCACTTATCAATTCACCGTTGACTTTAGGAGCTTATATGTTCATTCCTTCAATAGTGACATTGATAATGTTATTTATAGTAACAAAAGACGGGAAGTCTAAAGATGCATGGAGACAAATCGGATTCGGAGTCAGCTGGAAATATTTAGCGTATGCGTTTGTAATTCCTTCTGTTGTTTTGCTTACAAGCTATCTTATAGCCTACCTGATAAATCCTGACTTTTTTATCGGGTATCCGAAGGGGGAAAAAATTAATCATCTTCTCTATCCGTTTCTTCCTATTATTATATTTTCTGTCTTACAGACGGTTACTCTTTCCCTGGGCGAAGAATTAGGATGGCGGGGCTATCTGCTTCCAAAATTAATTGCCCATACCTCTTCGCGGTTGAAGGCACACCTGATTGTAGGATTGATATGGGCTCTATGGCATTTCCCGTTGATTTTTATTGCTCGCGCGTATAATACCGAAGGAAACATTGTCATAACAACCATTTTATTCGTAGCGGTCGTATGCTTCTTAAGCATCATTATCGGCGAGCTTAAAATGAGAAGCAATAGCGTATGGACAGCTTCACTTTTCCATTCAGTTCACAACACCGTTTGGGGTTATATTTCCCCTTTATTTATTACGGGAGCTCCTTTAATTTACTGGTCGGGAGAAAGTGGCATCATCACCATTATTTTGTATGCCATTGCAGCGGTTTTATTACTGAAGTTTAAACCGAAACAATTTAAACCGGATGCACAATTAAGCGTTTAACAGCAATGAAAATTCCGGCTATTCATCTTGTTCTCAAACAAAAAGAGCATGCACATACCATCCATTCCGCCGGCGATATTATCCGCAGTTTACATTTCATTTATCTTCGTCGTTTCCCGGTGGTAATCAATAAGTAAGTTTAACTATTAAGTCCAACACCATTTAACTACCCGAGAAGAGGTACCCCCTCTCCCAAGAAATTGACTGAAAAACAGAATTTTGTGTTGCAGCGACTGAAGATATCCTCACTCCGATCTAATACTATCAAATAAGAGCTTTGCCTGAAGCCGGGCAGCCTCAAAATAGACTCAATAAAAACAAAAATTATCCTTATTATACAAAAAGTGCACAAATAGATAGATTTATTTCTGCTTATTCATACTGCTTTTGTATAAATAAGAAGTATAATGAATGTTTCCGGCATTATTGCAACAGAAAAAATAGTAGGGCGCCTTCAGTATGAAAATTTCTGATGAATAAAAATACAAACTACCTAGGGGAGTGGAACTAAAATTAACAGCCTCTGCGTCAAACTCTCTACTGTTTAAACTTTCCCTCATCTTTGCACTACGCCGGCCGACAGAGCCGGTTTATTTTTCAGATTCGTTCATTATGGTAACCTATACTACAGCAGTTTCAAAGAGCGATTTAGAGGGAATATTAAAATTGCAGAAGGCCAACCTGCCGCGCAACCTGAATGTGGCAGAAATAGAAAGCCAGGGCTTCGTAACTGTTGATCATTCTTATAAGTTACTCAAAAAGATGAACGACACAGAGCCACACGTCATTGCTAAAGACGGAGACAAAGTAGCAGGATACGTACTGGCCATGACGAAAGAATTAAGGAATGAGATACCCATTCTGTTTCCCATGTTTAGTGTGTTCGATAACATTGCGTACAATGGCAAAAAAATATCAGATTTCAACTACATGCTCGTCGGTCAGGTTTGTGTAGATAAGGCATATCGCGGTCAGGGTGTTTTTGATAATTGTTATGAATATTACAGAAAGTGTTATGGCAATCGATATGACTTTGCCATCACCGAAATCGCGGTTACGAATACCCGGTCACTCAAAGCACACAGGAGAGTCGGGTTTGAAGAAATTTATTTCTACACCGGTCCTGATAAAACAGAATGGATAGTTGTAATTTGGGACTGGAAAAAATAAGATTCACCCTAATCCGCAGTCATGCCTTTATCGTACGAAGAAATATTTCAGGAAAATGAGAAGTGGGTTGCCGAGAAGACAAAAACCGACCCACAGTTTTTCGAACGTCTTGCCCTTAATCAGACACCCGACTATCTTTTCATCGGTTGTTCCGACAGCCGCGCTGATCCCGATGAAATAACAGGTTTAGGACTTGGCGATATTTTCGTACACCGCAACATTGCCAATATCGTCAACCCGATTGATCTGAACGTCGCTTCCGTCATTCAATATGCGATTGAGAATTTAAAAGTCAAGCACATCATCGTCTGCGGACACTATGGTTGCGGCGGCATCAAGGCTGCTATGGAAGAGAAAGGTATCGGTAAAAACAGTCCGTGGCTACAGATCATCAAAGACATCTACAGAATCCACAAAAAAGAGCTGGAACGCATCAAAGACGAACAAAAACGCTATGACCGTCTTGCAGAACTGAATGTCATCGAGCAGGTTGAAAACGTGATGGAGATGGATTGTGTCGAGCAACTGAAAGGCACAAAAGAATATCCCGGCATCCACGGCTGGATATTCAATATGAGAACGGGTAGGATTATCGACCTCGAGGTGGGTACTGCCCAGAGAAGTAAGAAGCCCAAAAAGTCATTGGTGCAGAGGATTTTTTCGTTGTTCAGGAAAAAGTAAAACGAATAAGCGTCTAAGTTCCTCAGTTAACATTTAGTAATAACGCAGATTCAAGTGATAAGTCAAAACATTATAAAAAAAATAATCCTACTTTTAGCCGGCGTTTACATCGCTTAACTCTCTTGAACCAAACAACAATTAAAATTTACGCATCATGAAAAAACTAATCACAGAGTTTATCGGAACCTTTTTTCTGGTACTGACTGTCGGCCTTGCCGTTCTGGGCGGCGGTGACAGTGTTGGTATCACTGCTCCTATCGCTATTGGTGTTGCGCTGATGGTTATGGTATATGCCGGTGGGCATATCTCAGGCGGCCACTACAACCCTGCAGTAACTCTTGGGGTACTAATCCGTGGAAAAATTAGTTTAGCCGACTCCATTGGCTACTGGATCGTACAGCTCATTGCCTCTGCGGCAGCTGCTATAGTAGCGATGTTTCTGCTGGGCGATAAAGTACCGGGAGATGCGGCAGCAATGGCGAGCACGACCAATGGTTTAATTGCCGAGTTCCTCGGAACATTTGCTCTTGTTTTCGTTGTTCTTAACAGCGCAACTGCAAAAGGGACGGAGGGTAACAGCTTCTATGGGCTCGCAATCGGCTTCACAGTTACTGCAATGGCCTATGCCTTAGGTGGTTATTCCGGTGGGGCTTTCAATCCGGGAGTGGGGCTTGGAATGTCAGTGATGCATATGGCAGACTGGGCTGATTTCTGGGTTTACCTTGTAGGCGGGCTTGCCGGAGGTGCAGTTGCAGCCTTTGTCTTTCTGACTTGCAATAAGGATGACAAGTAAAGTCGCCCATCAAATTTAATCCTGCATAAAATATTCTTCTGTAATATCCCTGTTCCGTCTCAGCGGCAGGGATTTTTTACTCAATATTTCCTGCTTTGCTTTATCCCCCTCAGAAAATAGAGAGCACTCTTTATTGACGTTTGAAACACTCGATTAAAAAAACGTCCTGACAGTTTTATACAGAAAAAGAGGTCAACAATCCGCACAAACCTCCACGGATTATCGACCTCTTAAATTAAGCCACTAGATACTACTCTTATTCTTTTACAAACCTTAGTCGTGTCATTGTTCCTGCATCGTCAGCAATTTCTAAAACGTAGAAACCTGCAGCCAATCCACTTACATCTATCGATAATCTGTTAGCTGCGCTTTGTCTGCCTTCTGAAACTTTGTGTCCGTTCAGACTGTATATAGCCGTGCGCACTGTTGCCGATCTGCTTCCGCTATACACTGCAACCAGTGTATTCTTAACAACATTCGGAGTGATCTTCCATGCACCTCCCGACATATTTCTGACAGAAACAATGCCGGAATAAACATATTCGCCGTTTTTATCTATCTCTTTAATCCTGTAGAACGCTGCACTTTCAAAATTTGAATAATCCTTATAGCTGTACTTTGCTACCCCATTGCTGAAAGCAACTCTTCCAATCTCATAAAACTTATTATCAGCACCTGCTCGTTCTACAGAGAAATAATCAGCCAAAGGATCTCCTTCAACTTCCCATGAAAGCTGGTTAAATCCATTTTCGGGTTTCACTTTAAAGTCGATAAACTTAACCGGCAGAGGACCAAAAGGTGAAGGTATGTTGGCATCAAGATAAGCAAGACGACTACCAATCCAGGTCTTCAGATAATCTATTTCTCCCTGGAAACTTCCGTTTACATACTTGTTTGGCCATACTTTAGTACCGAGGATATCCCATTTGGTGAAGTTGCGTGCCTGAGCTTCGTTAATCTCGGCAGCCATCGAGTCTATCAAATGGAATATATGATTGTTTGACAAGGTAGTTCTTCTTAAACTGTGATAAGTATAACGAAGGTCTTCTTCCCAAATCTCGTCCTGACGCAGGCGCTTCCACCAGAACGGAGGTACATTCGGCTCATAAGAAGGCCAGTTAAAATTATAAACAAAACCGGTGGTCTTCCATCCGTCAAAATAATCAGCATTTCCCCAGGCAATATCATAGTCCCAAACCGGACCGGCCACAATCAAGCCTCCTTTATCTTTATAGAAATAAGAACTCAGCCTGAAACCATCCACGTTCCTGGATATTTCGTTGATGAGGAAAACATTTACAAACGAATGGGCATCTATATACTTTCTGAATCCAACATCCTGGTCCTGAAAGTTGGGCCCGTTCAGCGCATTCTCAAAATCGGTAACATATCCTTTCAGATAATCAAACTTTGTTTTATCAGCAGGTATAGATAAGTCTAAATCATCCTCATCAGGCTCTACGAACTGGAAGGTGATTTTCTTGTTTTTTCTGTCGCTTCCTTTTCCGTAAACTTCATAAGGTGAATTCCAGGTAATCTCTCCTCCGTCCAATTTATCAATCGAGAATATATATCCACCGGTGATATCATCATCTTTCAGTTTTTTGATATCTACCCTTCCTTTCTGTCTCTTAATCTTCTCTTGAAAAATATAGAGTCCGCGATATTCACCATTGATAATAACCTCACAGAATCTGGTTCTGGCAGCATACTGCCCTAATTCACGGGCCAATTGATAAGCAAGTGCATTGCGCATGAGCGTCTTATCCGAGTAAACAGCACTAAGCACCCACTTGCTGCTGGCAGGCATACCAAAAAAGCTTACTTCTTCTTTAGCAGTTCCGTCCGGAGTTCTGGGGTCAATAGCGTACTGCTTTTTATCAAATTGCTGCGAGCTGTGTCCACGAATCTTAATATTGATCTTCCCTTCATAATGGAAATCCTGGTCAGTCACATAATTTCGTTGATTCTCGCCGTTGAAGATCACCTTCATATCGGCTAGGACTTTCACATCACTCTTGATATCACTCAACTTGCCATTGCTTGTATTAATTATTACAATGGGAAGGTTGCTTGACGTAAGAGTAACGGGAGCAAATGAATAAGTAGATTCTGAGGCATTTTTTAAGTCTCCTGTGTTCGTTTCGGAGGGCGATTTAGCCGAGCTACTGAATGTTAGGGACAATAGTAGCACTGCGCCGGTAACCCGGCGTAAAAGTAGTTTCATGATTTCAGAGGTTTAGTTACAAACTATAACAAAAGCCCGTAAATTTACTGTGCTCTTCCAAGAAATGCAAGCTTTTCAAGCGTTTCAGATGAATTCTTTTTTTCAAAAATGCGAATAGGTATAGCATTTACTTTCTACAAATTCTTACTACTCAACTACTTACAACAAAACATTATTTATACTGCGAGCTCTGATTATCCCGTATAATTACTACGTACTAATCACAATAAGAGAAATATCGTTTAAAGATGAACGAGGCAATCAAGAATACCATTTGTTCAATACAATAAATTAGCATTTACCACTACTAAGTCCCACTTACCTTTGCACTATGGCCGAAGACCTTACCATAATAACAGGTAATAAAACAGAGCAATACGAATCTCTGATTCCACAGTTAAAAGGGTTACTCGACGGAGAGCCCGACCTCATTGCCAACCTGGCAAATGTATGTGGTGCATTGAAAGAGCAATTCAACTGGCTCTGGGTAGGTTTTTATCTCGTAAAAGATGATGAGCTGGTACTCGGTCCGTTCCAGGGCCCGGTGGCTTGCACCCGTATAAAAAAAGGCAGAGGCGTTTGCGGTACTGCCTGGGCTCAGGCTCAAACATTTATCGTGCCCGATGTCAACCAATTTCCGGGTCACATTGCCTGCAACAGCACATCGAAATCTGAAATAGTTATACCGATAATCAGAAACAATATTGTTGTAGGTATAATGGATGTGGACAGTATTGAGTTTGATCAGTTTGACGAAACTGACCGGCATTATCTTGAAGCAATAGTTGAATTGATTGATTTCTAATAACGTCTGCGACACAAAAAATGATTAAAGAGGCTTCCATAAAAGAACTCAAAAGAATCCCAGGCGTTGGTAATTCTATAGCAACAGACCTATACAACATAGGAATACAGAGCATTTCTGACTTAAAGAAAAAAGATCCGCAGCTACTCTATAATGCCTCTAATGAATTTGCAGGTCAGATACAAGATCGTTGTCTGTTATATGTCTTCAGGTGTGCGGTATATTTTGCAGAAACTCCACGCAGACGGCATGAGCCGGAAAAGCTGAAGTGGTGGAACTGGAAGGATATAAAATAATCCTTCATCAAACAGACATACCGAGCCCGGAGCCCAAGTCTCAAAAATTCTTTGGAAGAATACCTGCCTACAAAACTTTTTAATGACGCTTACCCACACCCAGTCTGAAGCCGTAATTGATCCGATGCTCCTTAACAGGGTAAGCATTCTGATAGGAGGATAGCACCTGGTAACTGAATACCGGCCCCATCTTCCAGTTGACTTTCGAGGAGTTGATGCTGATAAAGGATCCTACATTTCCGTTGATATTGAACCTTCTGAGCAGGTCGAGGTCTTCAACATAATTTCTTCCATCTTCAGAAAGAATATATGCATTGCCTTTTAAGAGACCCATAGGTTCTACAGAAGACATCAGGATGATTTGTACATTATTATTCTCATATATCGTCCAGTCGATCCCGAATGGAACTGAAAATGCAAAACTGTAGTTGTTCAGATTCGTCTTTCCCTCGCTGCCCTTATTACCGTAATAAGTCATGTAACTCTTGCTGTACTGCTCGCCTGTACCATCTACAAAGATTACAGAAGCAAAAGTCGGGTGAACAAAGTCTGCTTTCACTTTGTATCCTGAATAGGTCAGATGCGCACCTGTACGGAAACTCAGACCATCGTTGATCTTATACAATGCATCAGCTCCTGCCTGTACACCCACCATTGAGCGTGTGCTCATTTCACGTGCAGGGGTAGGCGTATTGCCGGCAAAGCTTAATACCGGAGGAGCTTCAACTTCTTTTCTTTCAAACCGTACGTTTGAAATTAAGGGAGCAACAAAGAATTCCCAGTGAGCTTTTTTAACCTTTGAGCTCCTCTTCAGACTTGGCGCAGCATTCGCTTGTTGAGCCGCAAGAGTAGCCTGCGTAATCAATTTAATAAACTCCTGCTTCTTGAATTCAGACAATTCAGGCAATGTTTCCTCTGTCAAATCATCTGACTGCAGATTCATTACCGGCTTCTCAGCGGTCGGTACAGGTTTCATTGCTTCAACGGGTGCGTTATGCACTTTCTCTTCTGATGTTTGGATCACAGGAACTGACTCTTCAGTTTTAACAAGCTGCGTAAAGTCTGTCTTCTGCATTTCAACTGCTTTGGTATTTTCAACCTTCTGTACCAGATCCACTGCAGGGAGTGAGGGTATTTCTAATGCTTTCTGCTTAGCTGCAAGGGCACCGGCTCCCTTCGGAGCTTCCTCCCTCAACACAGGCGTCAAAGAAAGAGCTGACGATTCTTGTACGGCAACGGAATTGCCCCCGGCACTCTGAACGTTGTCCTCATTAAATAAAATGCTTGCCCGATCCTGCACGACCGGTGTTGTGTTCGCAATTATGTTCTTGGTGATTCCGGGAGACACTGTGTTCTCCGGCGCAGACTGGTGTGAGCCTCCAATCCATACGAGACTGATCAGAATGACCAATCCCATCCCTAATGAAGGCCACTTGCTTCCCGGATGCAATCCATTATAGATTCCTTTCCATACTCGTTCACTGGGTACAAGAAAGAACCGGTCAGCTTGCTCCTTCAATAAGCTTTCAAAATCATCCGTGTCAAATCTCCCTTCCATTATCTCCCATTCAGGTATTTTTTTGGTTTATTACAATCAGCAGCTAGACTTCACCTGAAACCAGTTTCAAATTTTTCTTCGGTTTAGCCAATATTTTCTTCTTTATCAAAATTTCTTCCAATAAAGCTTTAGCCCTTGTATATTGAGACCGGCTCGTACTTTCAGCTATTTCCAAAATTTCTCCAATCTCCTTATGCGAGAACCCTTCAATCGCATATAAGTTCAGCACGGTTCTGTAACCTAAGGGCAATGAACGAATACACTCTACCACCTGTTTAGCCTGAAGAACTGAAGGCACTGAATAATCTCTGATTCGAACGTCGTTGGCATACACCAGAGAAACGCTCTCAGTAAACTTCTTATTTTTCTTCAGATGATTGATACAGGTATGTACGATAATCGTTCTGATCCAGCCTTCTAAAGAGCCTTCACCTTTAAACTGGTGAATCTGACTGAATACCTTAATGAAACCCTCCTGAAGCATGTCCTCAGCATCCTCCTGATTTCGTGCGTACCGGTAACAGACCCCCAGCATTTTGGCACTAAAGCGCTTGTACATCGCTTTTTGTGCATTCGGAAGATTCTCCCGGCAGCCTTGGATCATTAATTCCTCAGTCATGTGGGTGGGTTTGCTTTAACCCCACTAAGATAAGACAAATAATTCCATAATTTGCTGCATACAGAAATAGAATATTTTTCCACTATGACATTAAACTGCTGAATATCATAGGAAAACTATAAGCTAATCCCGCCTGAAAAAGGATAATTATTTCTTCTTTAAAAGGCTGTCGGCAGGGTATTTGGCTTCCATAGCCGCCCTGGCCTGTTCTGTCCAGGCATAGATTTCATTCTTCTGGCTTTCGGTGAGAGAAGTGCCTGAGTGGATAACGGTGTAGCCTTTCATCGGCATTTTCCCTTCTTCAATCTCTTCCTTAATCTCATGCAGCTTCTTGTACTGACGATATATAGGGTACCCCCCTATGGCAGAGAAATTTAATTCCCTCCTGCCCTCCAGAATGTGATCGTTCAAAATCCATCTTGCAGGCTGTACATTCCAGTACCAGGGATAGTTAATCTCATCGCTGTGGCAATCGTAACATGAATTCTTGAAGGTGGTCATTACACTTTCAGGAACCTCAAAAGTATTGTTGATAGCTACTTCTGCAGGATGCGAGTCAATAATCTTATCCGGACGGATGAATTGAATCGCAATAAAAGCGATCACCAGAATAGTCAGTATGATTTTGAAGATCTTTTTCATTTGAGTTTGTTTGTGTCTTTAAATTAATTTCTATTGAAAAGAATTGTTCCCGTCATTGCTTCCGGAACATCGATATTCATTAACCGTAAAATAGTCGGTGCTACATCCCCTAATTTTCCCGGCTGTAACTCCAGACTACCCGCACCTATTACAAAGTAAGGTACAAGGTTTTTGGTATGTGCAGTATTCGGTGTGCCATTCTCATTAATCATATAATCTGCATTACCATGATCTGCAGTTAAAAATACGGTATATCCGCTGCTCAACGCCGCGGTTACCACCTTCTGCACACATTCATCAACGGTTTCCACAGCTTTGACAACCGCTTCCCAAACTCCTGTATGCCCAACCATATCGGCATTTGCAAAGTTGAGACAAATGAAATCTGCTGTCTTGTTTTCAATTTCCGGCAGCAAAGTTTCGGTCACTTCCCTTGCACTCATTTCAGGTTGAAAATCGTAAGTAGGCACCTTGGGGGATGGAATCATTATTCTTCTTTCGCCTTCAAAAGGTTTTTCTCTGCCACCACTGAAGAAGAAAGTAACATGCGGATATTTTTCTGTCTCCGCAATCCTGATCTGTTTCAACTGATGCTGTTCCAATACTTCACCCATTGTCTCATTCAGATCCTGATTGTTGAAAATATTATGAACATTCTTGAAAGTATGATCATAAATTGTCATCGTGGTATAATGCAAATCCAGCGGCTGCATCTCCTGTTCGGGAAATGCTCTTTGTGTCAACGCTTCTGTTATCTGCCTGCAGCGGTCGGTTCTGAAATTGAAGCAAATAACAGCATCACCATCTTTGATTGTTGTTGACTTCAGATTATCGTTGACAATCGGCAGAATAAATTCATCAGTTACACCTTCGTCGTAGGACTCTTGCACTGCCTTCAGAATATCCGTAGCCTTTTTTCCAACACCACGAACCAGAGCATCGTAGGCTTTCTTTATCCGCTCCCATCTCTTATCGCGGTCCATCGCATAATAGCGTCCTGTTACGGTAGCAATTGCTCCGGTGCTAGTTTTCAAATATTCCTGCAAGTCTGTAAGAAATCCGATTCCACTCTTAGGGTCGGTATCCCGTCCGTCGGTGAAAGCATGAATCAGCACATTCTCGAGACCTTTTTCCTTACATATCCGAACCAAAGCCTTCAGGTGATTGATATGCGAGTGTACCCCACCATCGCTCACCAGCCCCATCAGATGCAGCGTTTTTCCGTTTTCTTTAGCGTAATTGATGGAAGCCAGAAGCTCGGTATTGTTAGCAAGCGCTCCATCTTCGATCGCAATATTTATCCGTTCCAGCTCCTGATACACTATTCTTCCGGCACCCAAATTCAGGTGGCCTACTTCGCTGTTGCCCATCTGCCCTTCGGGTAAACCCACTGCACGCCCGCAGGTGGTAAGTGTACTATTCGGATATTTCTCGTATAAGGAGGAGACAAAAGGTGTTTTTGCTGCGCGGATGGCATCGCTATGTGCAACCTTTCCGAGTCCCCAGCCATCCATTATTATTAAAATAGCTCTGTTGGTTTTCATCTGTCAAAGCTATTAATTCATTGTTTTATTCATAAAGAGAAATTATATTTATGATAAATTTTAGGCAATCACTAATCATCTTTAACCTCCAAAAAGCTTAAGATGATGAAAACATTTTTTCTGGCACTTACTTTTTTTCTGAGCACAACCGCTTTTTCTCAATCGGCTGCCTCTGAAATTATCCAGGCTTTCCGTTCAGGGAATGCCGGCAAGGTATCTGCATATTTTGATAATTTGCTGGAAATCACCTTTGATAAAACTAATAAAGAGTATAGTAAATCTGAAGCAGCAGCGTTTATCTCCGGCTTTTTCTCTGATAACAGCGTGCGTGACTTCAAAGTTTTGCACCAAAGCGGAAGCTCCGGTTCCTTCTATTGTATCGGTAACCTGATTACATCTTCGGGAACGTACAGAACTACCTTCTTTGCAAAAGAGAAAGGTGGAAGAACGGTTTTGCAGGAGATACGGTTTGAGAAGTAAAAACGCTAACCCAATCGGCAAAAAAGTGTTCTTTCAGTCAACGCTGCAAGCTTCAAGCTATTTTTTCGTAACATTGGCATTCCACGTTCAATTTTCTAACGCATGAAGAAGAAAAAGCGTAACAACTCATCGGGAATTGTCTATTCTACCGATCCTGATTTTAATCCCGAACCGGAAGAAGAACAGGAGTTTGAATCTGTGCCCGAAGCTGAACAGCAAATCAGAATTTCTCTCGATAAAAAACAACGCGCAGGAAAAGTAGTAACACTAATCACCGGCTTTGAAGCCCCTGACGATATGATTGAATCTATCGGAAAAGAAATCAAGAAGTTCTGCGGCACCGGCGGCAGTTCCAAGTACGGAGAAGTATTACTTCAGGGCGATTTCAGAGAAAAAGCGCTTCAATGGCTGCAGAAAAGAGGATATACAAAAAGTAGGATTATTTAAGTCCGCAGTCAATGCTGCTCTAACCTTTAGGCTTATACTTAGACCGCTCGTAAATCTCCCTCGGTGGTATACGCATCAGCGAATCGGGAGTAACATCAGGAAACTTCTGAGCGAACTTCTTCACAATCTGAAGGCCTGTGAAGCTGCCCAGGTTTCCCGGAGAACCTTCTCCGAACTCCTGAGTTTTAGGACTCTGGCCGATATAATTTTTCGTGATATCCTGATCTGAAGAATTCAGCAAATCATTATTGAGAAAGAAATCCCAGATAACTGCCTCGTTAGCATATGCACCTTTCAACTGATCTGTGGTATATCCCAGAATATTTTCCTCGGGTTCTTTCGGAAGCAGCAGCTCAGCAATATAATACCTCCTCCCGCTGTTTACCATCTGCTCTATCAAAGAAAGTGCTCCGCCTTGGGGAATAAAAATATCATCTACCAGATTCTTAACCGCGTTCACAGGAATATTTTGAGGAGTGAAAGTCTGCGAAATATATCTCGGATATAACGTCAGCCCGGCATCACTTTCGTAAAATGAAAAATCAGCACCAAGATGCAACTGCAACCCCACTCCCAAACCTGCTTCCGAAAGCACATCGCCCTGCACACCATAAGAGCTCATGAAGAATGCATCCATCGGACCGATAAAGGTTATCACCTTATCCGGCAACGGATAATCAGGGAAATAATACTTCACATACTGCATCCCTTTTTTAATTTCACCGGCCCATTTATCGAAGTTATTGAACAGCTTTTCTGAAGAATCAAATACAGGTCGGTAGTCTTTCAGAAATTGCCGCAAGGCTGTATTCTCCTGAGTGCCTTCTACCGCAACGCTGTCCGGACGCAGACCCAAAATCTGCACAAAATAATCATCAAAGAAATCGGGGTATTTGTTGCGCAATGCATCCAGGTCTTGTGTGAGGTTTTCAGGATTCAGCTTAAAAAAATCGTGATCGAATCTTTGTACTTCCAGATTCACTTCAATTCCCGACACATCGGGAGCCTTTGTTCTCTTACATGAAACAAATGACAAAACAACAGCTATAAATAATAACTTCTTCATTCGGCAAAAATAGGGATGTAGTTTACATTTGAAGCTCTTGCTAATAGTCTAATTTTGTAGCATGAAAATATTCGTTGCGCAACAGAACTACATCATCGGCGACCTGAAAGGGAATACTGCTAAAATTATCGAGGCGATTGGAATGGCAAAAGAACAAGGTGCCGACCTGGCTGTGTTCAGCGAAATGAGTATCTGCGGCTACTCCCCGATGGATTATCTTTTTGTGGATGAATTCATCACGCAAACAGAAAAGGCGGTTGAAGAAATTGCAACCCACACAGAAGGTATTGCCGTAATCGTTGGGGCACCGAGACGAAATTCAGCAACTTCGGGAAAGCGGTTATTCAACTCAGCATTTTTTCTGTACAATAAGGAGACTCATGCAATCGTCGATAAAACCTGCCTGCCAACGTATGATGTATTTGATGACGACCGCTATTTTGAACCTGCCGGATCGTGGAATACGATCTCTTTCAAAGGAAAGAAAATCGCTCTCACGATCTGCGAAGACATCTGGAACCTCGGCGACCATCCGCTTTACAAAGTCTGCCCCATGGAAAAACTGATGGGGCAGCAGCCCGACCTGATAATCAATATCTCGGCATCTCCCTTTAATTACAGAAGAACAGATGAACGCAGAAAAATTGTGAGCAGTAATGTTTTGAAGTACAAACTACCAATGGTTTACTGCAATGCTGTAGGTGCACAGACCGAACTGATTTTTGACGGTGCTTCACTGATATACGATAAAGACGGCCGCCAGTCGCATAAAATGGCTCAGTTTAAGGAAGATTACTTAACTGTAACCCTGACTGAAGACGGAACCTTCGCCGCACCCGATGAAGCACTTGCTTCTGCAGCTGTTCCCAAAACACCTGAAGATGACCAATATGACCCTGATGTAAACACCGCTCAATTAAAAGAAGCGATCCTCACGGGGATTTGCGATTACTTCAGGAAGACCGGGCTTCAAAAAGCAATCCTCGGCAACAGTGGCGGACTGGACAGTGCCGTAACACTTGCACTGGCGTGTGAAGCGTTGGGCAGTGAAAATGTCTTTTCCGTTCTCATGCCTTCTCAATTCAGCAGCGATCACAGTGTCACTGATGGAAAACAACTGGCAGAAAACCTGAAGTCGCCTTATTATATCATCCCAATAAAACCTGTGTACGACAGTTTTCTGCAGGTGCTCGATCCGATTTTCAGCAAACTGCCGTTCGGGGTAGCAGAAGAAAATATTCAGGCGCGCACAAGAGGCAATATCCTGATGGGCATTGCCAACAAATTAGGTTATACACTGCTCAATACCAGCAACAAGAGCGAACTCTCCGTCGGTTACGGAACGCTATACGGCGATATGGCCGGAGGCCTCTCGGTGCTGGGCGATTGTTACAAGACTCAGGTGTACAGTCTTGCACGACTGATCAATTCGGAAAAAGAAATTATTCCCGAAAACATTATCAATAAACCGCCGTCGGCAGAGCTCAGGCCCGACCAGTTCGATGAGCAGAGCCTGCCTCCCTACTCTTTATTAGACCCCATTCTCTATCTGTTGATCGAAAAATCAAAATCAGCTAAGGAAATTATAGCTATGGGATACGATGCCGAAACGGTGAAGAAAGCAGAAGGTATGCTGCACCGGGTTGAATTCAAACGCCATCAGTTTTGTCCTATACTGAGAGTATCTCCGAAGGCCTTCGGCAGCGGGCGCAGGGTACCTGTAGTAAGCCGAATGATATGATGTTTTCCTGACGGAAAAGATCATATATTATATATTTTCATAACATGGATTGTCCTAACTACAATACAGAAAGTATAACGCTAAAGCGGTGGTAATCAACCGTTGTTTTTTTGTCTAACTTCGTATAATATCATAAATGAACACGTTG
>JAGFIS010000006.1 GCA_024103425.1 Chitinophagaceae bacterium | reverse complement strand
CGTGAGGTCATCGGCAACTCCGAATATGTGTGGGCACTGAAAAAAACCTTTAAATAATCAGGCAACGACGAAGCGAGGATGGACTCTCCATGCGCGCTGGCCGGACAAACGCGCGGAGCGATCGGGTTTGCCTTGACTTTTTTGGTTACTTTTTGGGTCAAGCCAAAAAGTGACAAACAATTTATGAGTACAGTTATAAAAGTAGAAAACCTAAGTAAACAATACAGGTTAGGCAACGTAGGGCTTGGCTCACTCGGTGCGGACGTCAACCGCTGGTGGCAAACCCGCATCCTGGGCAATGAAGACCCCTACCTCAAAATCGGTGAGGAGAACAACCGCGAGGTCATCGACAATTCCGAATATGCGTGACCGTTGCGAAAAAAAACCTTTAAATAATCAGACAACAACGAAGCGAGGATGGACTCTCCATGCGCGCTGGCCGGACAAACGCGCGGAGCGATCGGGTTGTCCTTGACTTTTTTGGTTACTTTTTGGGTCAAGCCAAAAAGTGACAATCAATCAATAATGCCTGGCATTGAAAGCACAAGCAGGACGCTTGCGCCTGTTGAGAAGGATCAGAGAAATAAGTAACGCAGAAAACCGTTAAACAACTAACAGAATAAATCACCTCAGTAAACGGCCTGAATTCTGAAATGAAGTGAGAATAATCCTGCAATAAACGAATAAACAAATAAACGCATAAACAAAAACCCCAATTGGAAACCGTAATCAAAGTCGAAAACCTCTCCAAACAATACCGCCTCGGCAACGTAGGACTCGGCAGCCTCGGCGCTGACGTCAACCGCTGGTGGCATACCCGCATCTTAGGCAATGAAGATCCGTATCTCAAAATCGGGGAGGAGAATGATCGCGAAGTAGCAGGCACGTCCGGATATGTATGGGCGTTGCAGGACATCAATTTTGATGTACAGCAGGGCGAGGTACTCGGCATTATCGGCCGCAACGGCGCCGGCAAAAGTACACTGCTCAAAATCCTCAGCCGCACTACAGGGCCTACCACCGGCAGCATCAAGATCAAAGGCCGTGTAGCCAGCCTGTTGGAAGTAGGTACCGGCTTTCATCCTGAACTCACCGGGCGTGAAAACATCTTTCTCAATGGCGCTATCCTCGGCATGACGAAGCAGGAAATCCGCAGCAAGTTTGACGAGATTGTCGCCTTTGCCGGTGTGGAGCGCTATGTGGATACGCCTGTGAAGCGTTACAGTTCGGGTATGTATGTGCGCTTAGCCTTTGCGGTGGCAGCCCACTTAGACCCGGAGATTCTGATTGTGGATGAGGTGCTGGCCGTCGGTGATGTGGAGTTTCAGAAAAAAGCCATCGGCAAGATGAAGGAAGTCAGCGAAGGGCAGGGCAGGACGGTGTTGTTTGTGAGTCATAATATGGAAGCTATTTCTAAGCTTACAAAGAATTCATTACTATTGGATAAAGGAAGGATTATTTTTAATGGAAAGACACCTGATGTAGTTAGAGAATATTTTAATACAGAGAAAGACAGTTCACTTACATATGAGAATACAGAAGGAAAGGATATTCCATATATTAAGAAAGTAGAACTTGAAACCTCTTTACCAAATAATGTTCATTTATGTGGTGAAGAAATGAAAGTTAATATTGACATCTGTACTCCTTATCCTATTAATGGTGCTTGTTTTTCTTTTCAGATAGTAGATTCAAGAGAAAGAAGTTTTACACATTGCTGGATATTTGATTCTGACAGACCTTTTTGCAGAGATAAGGGGACTTATAGGCTGAGCTGCTGTTTCCCTGCACTTAAATTATATATGGGTAACTATTATTTAAGATGTCACTTTAGTGAACCTCCCGGAGGTGCTGTTTTTGAAAGATTGGAAAATATTTGTCCCTTCCAGGTTGTAATGTATGAAGCAGAAAGAACTCATTTTAAGTGGCAGCCGGATACATGTGCATATTTAGAAGATTCATTCTGGGATATCAAAAAAATTAATTAAGCAATGGGCATAAAAAGTCGTATTAAAAGTTTACTTTCTCAGAAGGACGTTATTTATGTTCCTCAGGCAGAAGATCCATTTAAAAATGTCTGGCGAGATGTTAGTGAAAACGAGATTAATTTAATTAATTCGGTCAAGGAATTTACAATGACCAGTGTAGAAAGAATGGTTTCTCTAATGAGAAGTATTGAATACATCGTTAATAATAGTTTACAAGGTGATATTGTAGAGTGTGGAGTATGGAAAGGGGGAAGTATGATGCTGGTGGCTAAAAAATTATTGGAGTTAAAGTCAACTGAAAAAAGACTTTTTTTGTTTGATACGTTTGAAGGTATGAGTGAGCCAAGTGATATTGATGTCGCATGGGATAGGAGTTCAGCGAAGGATCAGTTTATAGCTTACAAAAATGATGATAGTGGAAAATCAAATTGGTGCTTTTCAAATTTGGATGAAGTAAAAAATAATATGGACATTAGTGGTTATCCAAAAGAAAGGATATTTTTTATTCCTGGTCCAGTTGAAAAAACATTACCGTGTGAAGAGGTTGAAAAGATATCCTTGTTAAGATTAGATACTGATTGGTATGAATCCACAAAACATGAACTTGAACATCTTTATGATAAACTAGTTGTGGGAGGCATTTTAATAATTGATGATTACGGTCATTGGCGGGGGGCGAAAAAAGCTGTTGATGAATTTATCAAAGGAAGAAATCTTAAATTATTTCTAAATAGAATTGATTACACAGGTAGATTAGCGGTAAAAATAAATTGATGAAAATATTTTTCTTATAAATTTTAATAATGGAAAAGTCAAAAGATGAAATCAAGAAGTTTTATGATGAAGCTACCATCAGAAAACTTTCCGGATTTATATATGGTAATAATCGTGTAGAATACGCATGGCAAACGTTGAACTCTCTTTTTGGACAAAATAAATTTAATAATATTTTAGAGATAGGGAGCGGAATCGGAGAAATTTGTCATCGCATAAAGACAAAATTTTCAAATGCAAGAGTTACTGGATTTGACATAAGCGTTGAGTCAATTGAAATATCTGAAAAATTGTTTGGTGGACCATTATTAACTTTTAAAAGAGCTGATTCAATTTCGGAACTTGAATTAGAGGATCAATCCAAATTTGATCTAATATTTTTAATGGATGTCTTTGAGCATATCCCGCTGGATGAACGGAAACCTTTGAGTGACTTTATTAGAAAACATATTTCAGAGAAAGGATTTTTATTTTTTAGTTGTCCGACCCCTCAGCACCTTTCTTATCTGAAAAGAAATATTCCGTCAGAGATTCAACCAGTTGATGAAGATATTACTCTTGACGTGTTAATTCAATTTTCAAAAGATTGTAACCTAAGGCTGGTTTATTACAAAGAAATTAGTGTTTGGCGTGCTGGCGATTATCTACATGTAGTTTTTTCCAATCAATTCAATATGCAGCCTTTTTCTGATTATCATAGGAATTTTCAGAAATCCATTGGTTTGAAAAGAGAACTTTTGAGACGATTGGGATTTGGCAGCCCAAAAAGAATGGCAAAAGTAGAAAATGAAAAAATTGAAGAGAAGAAACAATTATTGAGAGAAAAACTTGGAGAGGATATTTTTAGGAAAGTTGAAAATTTTAAATAGTTATGAGGTTTGACAACTTTGTTGAGATAAATTATACTTTGGAAAACCTTGACAGATATTACGTCAGAAGTTCTATTTTTAAATCTATAAATCTCCAACTACCAATCCTCAAAGGAAATCTTTTAGACATCGGCTGCGGCAAAATGCCTTACAAAGATTACATCCTGAAAAACTCTGCTGTTACAAAATACACCGGGCTTGATATTGAAACTGCACTGGTTTATGATGAATCGGTTAAACCCGATTTTACTTGGGATGGTATCACCATGCCTTTTGAAAATGGTAGTTTTGAAACTGCTTTTGGAACTGAGGTGCTTGAACACTGTCCCAGGCCTGAGATAATATTAAAAGAGGTTTACAGGGTATTAAAACCAGGAGGGTGTTTCTTTTTTACTGTTCCCTTTTTATGGAACCTCCATGAAGTGCCTCACGATGAATTTCGTTATACCCCTTTTGCACTTGAAAGAATTTTAAAGGAATGTCAATTCAGAAATATTGACATTAAAGCTACGGGTGGCTGGCACGCTTCCATGGCACAGATGCTGGGCTTGTGGGTAAGGCGAGCGCCAATGACGGAAAGAAAAAGAAATCTATTTTCAAAAGTTTTGAAGCCTGTAATTAAAAAATTAATCAAGATAGATAAGTTTTCTCCTGTGGAATTCAAAGAAGGACAAATGATAACAGGATTATACGGAATCGCTTTTAAATAATGCATACCCTCGCCATCTTTTCACCCAACCAGAATGCCTACTCCGAAACCTTTATTCAGGCTCATAAAAATCTTCCTTTTAATGTGAAGTATTATTATGGTGATTTATATCCTTCATTTCTGGAAGGCAAAAGCATGATGAACTTGCCATTGAGATTACGCGCAGAAAAAAAGATGTTGAAAGGGTTTTCTGCTGCTGAGAAGAAATTAATCTTCAGCCTCAAAAACGAAGGTGTGGATGCAGTACTGGCCGAATACGGTACCACAGGGGCTGATACTTTGGCAGTATTGAGATATCTGAAATTGCCTTTAGTTGTTCACTTTCACGGTGCTGATGCAAGTATTTATGATTTACTCGAGTTATATAAGGGAAAGTACAAGGCTTTATTTAAATATGCTTCATCTGTAATCGTAGTTTCTTCTAAAATGAAGAACGATTTGATCAGGTTGGGGTGTCCCAAAGAAAAATTGGTTATGAACCCTTACGGTCCTAATCCTGTATTTTTTGATATCATGCCGGGGTACAAAGGTTCGCAGTTTATCAGTGTCGGCAGGTTTGTGGAGAAAAAAGCTCCACACCTTACAATAATGAGTTTTAATGAGGTGTTGGAAACTAATAATTCCACCAAACTCATTATGATTGGCGATGGGCCATTACTGCCCGTATGCAAAGATCTGGCAAAGGCATTGAACATATCAGATAAAATTGAATTTTTCGGCGTACAACCACCGGAAACAATCAGGAAAATAATGGAAGAATCAATTGCTTTTGTACAACACTCTGTGATTGGATCTAATGGTGATTCAGAAGGCACTCCCGTTGCCGTACTGGAGGCACAGGCTGCAGGTCTGCCTGTGATAGCTACAAATCATGCAGGGATACCTGACGTGGTATTGCACGAAAAGTCGGGCTTACTCTGTGATGAGAGAGATACGAATGGCATGGCATCCAATATGCTTCGAATTTTAAGAGAGGATGGATTGGCGAAAAGATTAGGTCTGGCAGGAAAGCAGAGAGTGAAGGAACACTTCACAATGGAAAAACACTTAGGAATCCTGGAAACTGCCATAAACAAAGCAATAGCGGAAAGAGTTTAATTCTGTAACTCGCTCACGCTCCCAAAGAAGAAAATGATTAAAAGTATCATCAACAAATTAGGCCACAAAGCGCAAAGTGAGAATAAAGCTGCAACAGGAGTGCTCCGCCTGACTTTTGACGGAGCTGCAGGGGATCGGTATACAGAAAATCTTCTGTCGATTGTGGATACAAATAATCTGATAAAAGAAGGGATTCTGAATCAGCAGCCCTTTATGGTTACCAGATTCGGGGCGTCAGAACTTAAAACAGTAAATAACTTCATTGTACAGCATGTAAGTGATTACAACGGTTTCAACGACGAAATTCTTGAAGAGATTTTTACACATTCGGGGGTATTTCCTAAAGATTCCCATGTAATAGAAGATTTTTCGAGAGAGTATATTGAAAGCAGCAGGCAGATAGATCTGATAGGTGTATGGCATAACAGAGGGGAAGATTTCCTGATAAACACTTTATGCCCCGAAGCAAAGAGGTGCAGACTGAGATTTCTTGAACCCTATTTCTATGAACATCCATGGTCTGAAGCTCTGGAAGGAAAAAGAGTATTGGTGATACACCCTTTTGAAACTTCAATAAGGAAACAATATTCGAAGCGCGAAATTTTGTTTGCAGATAAAAGAGTGTTGCCTGAATTTGAATTACTGACTTTAAAAGCCGTTCAATCACTCAGTGGAGCTGATACACGTTTTAAAAACTGGAAAGAAGCACTGGAAAACATGAAAGGTTCTATTTCCTGCATTGAATTTGATGTTGCCATCATCGGTGCAGGAGCATACGGTTTACCACTGGCAAGCTTTATCAAACAGTCTGGGAAGGTCGCTATTCATTTAGGGGGCGCTTCACAACTTCTATTCGGTATAAAAGGTAAGCGGTGGTTGGAGAAAGAGGACTTTAGACATCTGTTCAATGATCATTGGATTTTCCCACTTGATGAAGAAAAACCCGAACATGGCGGAAAGGTGGATGGAGTAGGGCCTTATTGGAAATAATTAATGATAGCAATACAGCCACTTATGCTTATCCCTAAAATTTATTCAACAAATACCACTTGTAAATAATAAGAAAAAAACACTATGGCATATATAGCCCCTATAGTATTATTTGTTTACAACCGCCCCTGGCATACGGAGCAGACATTAAATGCCCTCAAGACAAATGATCTGGCAGATCAGTCTGTACTTTACATCTATGCCGATGGGCCGAAGAAGGACGCTACGCCGGAACAATTGGAAAAAATTAAAGAAGTAAGAAATCTGATACGAAAAGAGAGCTGGTGTAAGGAAGTGCATATAATTGAGTCGGAGAGCAATAAAGGATTAGCCGATTCTATTGTAGCCGGTGTAACGGAAGTGGTGAACAGACACGGAAAAATTATTGTTCTGGAAGATGATATCGTAACCTCACGCGGATTCCTCAAGTATATGAATGATGCTTTGGAATTGTATGAAAATGAAGAAAAGGTGATGCATATATCAGGGTACATGTATCCCCATTCAGAGAATCTGCCAGCGACCTTTTTCTTTAATGTGCCGTTATGTTGGGGCTGGGCCACATGGAAGAGGGCATGGGATTTTTACAATAATGATTCTCTTTCACTATACAAACAAATCGAAGAGCATGACAGATGGCAGGAGTTTAACAGGTTTGGAGGAGACTATTTGGGATATCAGTTGAAAGCCAACCTTGCCGGCTTGCTGAATACATGGTTTATAAAATGGCATGCGACGACCTTTTTAATGGACGGTCTTACGCTTTACCCGGGCAAGTCTCTTGTACAAAATATTGGATTTGATAATACAGGAAGTCACAATGCACAAACAGTTTCGTACCAACACGACAAGTTGGCATCTGAAATAAACGTAGCCGGAATTAAAATGGAAGAAGACGAATCGGCTAAAAATATTATCCTCGAATTTTATAAAAGAGAATTAAACAAACCTCAGAATTTTACACGATCGAAAAAAAGTATTATTACACGAGCTAAACGCTTTTTACGCAAGGTTCTAAAAAAGATTTTTATAAAAATCTATCCCAATCTGTATAGGCTTGATAATCTACCTGATCCGTTTAGGAAATCCGTTATAAATTCTGTTTTGGGAAAGCACGTCAAAATCTATCCGCCATATTTAATTACTGATTGTATTATTGGCAACTACTCCTACATTGGTGATAATTCTATAGTAAACAAAACAACGATAGGTAAGTTCACATCAATAGGTCCGAATTGTTTTTGTGGTTGGGGTGTCCATCCGATTGATGGTATAAGCACATCTCCTATGTTTTATTCTACCCGAAAACAAAATGGAATGACATTGTCAGAGAGGGATAAGATAGTTGAACAAAAAAGAATCTATATAGGAAACGATGTGTTTATTGGGATGAATGTTACAATACTTGATGGAGTATCAATTGGGGATGGTGCCGTTATAGGCGCAGGCAGTGTAGTATCTAAAGATATACCTGATTATGCTATAGCTTATGGCAATCCAATTCAAATACATAAATACCGTTTTTCAGAAGAGCAGATTATTCAGTTCAAGAAAATAAAGTGGTGGAATTACCTGGAGGAAAAATTACCCGAAATTGAAAAAATGTTTTTCGATGTTCCCGGTTTTTTAGAAATAGAATTAAAAAAGTAACCCCTGGTCTAAAAATTTCTATTTTGCCGTCAATTTTTTATAGGATAAACTTCCACCTCCGCAAAGCCAAAAGCAAAATAGTTTGGGTTTTTACTGCCTATCCAAAATTGCTATTCGACTACTATTATCTTAAATCAAAGGGTGTCGAAACTCAATTTGGTTATGTTACCCTAAAAGGATTACCTATAATATCAAAAGCTAAAGGGTCCAGAATTATAATTGATAAAGGCTGCATTCTCGTTTCAAAAAGCAAGTTCAATGTTGCCGGAATCAATCACCCTGTAATCCTGGCAACACTTAGTTCTGGAGCTGTCATCAAAATCGGAAGATCGGGATTTTCTGGCAGTACCATTTGTGCCGCAAAAGAAGTTATTATAGGGGATGATTGTGCCTTCGGTGTCAACTCTTGTGTTTACGATACAGACTTTCATCCAGTTGATGCAGATCGTAGAATTAATCAGCAGAGCATTTTTGACGCTGCTTGTGCTCCTGTAAGCATCGAAGATAAAGTATGGATGGCAGCAAACTCAATTGTGTTGAAAGGGGTGAGCATTGGAGAGGGGGCTGTTATTGGTGCCGGTTCCGTTGTTACGGCAGATATTCCTCCATATACTATCTATGCCGGAAATCCTGCAAGGAAAATTAAGGATATAGGCACCACTGAATTGAATAATCAAATTGGATAAAAAAAATCTGCAGAATACTTTATCCATTAAATCTTTTTCGCTCCTTATTAAACTTAGTAAAAACCATTTCTTGAAAGGGAAAGTAAATTGGTTAAAAAGGAAGCTCAAGAGTAACAGACTGTACACTTACCTGCGAAAAAGCGTTCGAAAACCCCGTCAGACCATAAAAGGTGATCTAAGGGGGAATAATAATGTCATTAATAATGAGGGGCTGTTATTTAATGTAAAGCTTGATATTATCGGAGATAACAATCTATTGGAAATTGGCAAAAATTCTACCATCTCAAATGTTACTATTTATATAAGAGGCAGCAATCATACTTTGAAAATAGCAGAGAATTGCCACTACAAAGGCGGCAGCATTTGGTTTGAAGACAACGACTGTAAAATTGTAATCCAATCACATACTACGGTTGAGTCTGCACACTTAACGGTAACTGAACCGGAAAGCAAAATTTTGATTGGAACAGATTGTATGCTTTCGAATGAAATAGTATTCAGAACCGGAGACTCTCATTCCATAATAGACCTGACAACAAAGAAGAGAATCAATTATGCCGCAGACATTGTTATAGGTAATCATGTTTGGATAGGAGCTCGCTCTACAATTTTAAAGGGAGTGTGTTTAGGAGACAATAGCATAATCGGCCTCAACTCTGTTGTAACAAAGAACGTTCCTGCAAATTGTCTTGCCGCCGGGATACCTGCAAAAGTCATAAAAACAAATGTCGACTGGATGCGTGACAGAATCTATGAATAAAAATAATATGGGCTCGCTTGTTACTATAATAACAATTAACCTGAATAATCTGGAAGGCCTCAAACAGACGATGGAGTCAGTTTTTAAACAGTCTTTTTCTGATTATGAATATATTATAATAGACGGTGGCAGTACCGATGGCAGTAGGGAATACATTGAGCAACATGTTGAGAAACTGGTTTATTGGGTGAGCGAAAAAGACAGCGGAGTGTATGCAGCCATGAATAAAGGAATAAGGCAATCAAAAGGCGAGTTTCTGATGTTTTTGAATAGTGGTGATTATTTTTTTAACCAAAAGAGTATGGAAACACTAATTGCCCGTTCAGAAGGATATGATCTTGTTTATGGGAATATTTTGGTAAAGGAAGATGATAAGGAATGGGTGAAAAATTATCCCGCAGAGTTGTCTTTCAAATACTTTCTGGCAGACACCTTGCCTCATCCGGCAACTTTAATAAGGAGTTCACTACTAAAGAAATTCGGGTTGTTTAATGAACAACTGAAAATTGTTTCCGACTGGGAGTTTTTTCTGTATTCGGTATGTTCACTGAACGCGAAATATAAATATGTTGATGAAACTATTTCGGTCTTTCCATACAACGGATTGAGCAGTGTAGCATCAAATCAAAAATTAATTTCCGAAGAACGCCGTGCCGTATTATCCCTGCGGTATGCATCTTTTCTTGAAGATTATAAAGAAGCTGAAAGGGATTCAAACAAATTAAAATTGCTTGAAAACTCCAGATGGTTTCGCCTGAGAAGGCATTTAAAGAAAATAGGTATTTAAACCAACCATGAATCAAATTGTTTCTGTAATAGTACCCTGTTTCAATCAGGCTGAATATCTGCCCGATGCTCTGCAGTCTGTATTTGAGCAAACATATACTGATTGGGAATGTATTATCATAAACGATGGGTCGAAGGATAATACCACGAAAATAACGAGAGAATGGTGCAATAGGGATAGCCGCTTCAGGCTGATAGACCAGGATAATGCAGGGCGCAGTGCAGCCCGAAACGCAGGGATGGCAGTATCTAACGGAAAATTTATTTTACCGCTCGATGCTGATGATAAAATAGGAAAAGGATATATGGAAGCTGCTTTGAAGGTCTTTCATTCAGATATGGAAGTGGCAATTGTGTATAGCAAAGCTGATTATTTTGGAAACAAGGGGGGCGAATGGAAACTGCCTGAGTATAAATTTGAAAATTTACTCTTCTGCAATTCAATATTCTCAAGTGCTGTTTTTAAAAAAGAATTAGTACAAAAATTTGGCGGGTATGACACCAAGCTAGATGCTTACGAAGATTGGGAGCTATGGCTGCGGTTTTTGAAGAATGGTGGCAAGGTAGTACAATTACCTCAGTGCTACTTCTATTACAGGCAATGGGGAAACTCAACAATGGATAATCTGCAAAGTGGCAGCAGTAAAGAAGCATGGTATAAAAACTACATTTTTAAAAAACACATAGATATCTATGAAAACTTCTGCGGGGATCTAATGAAAACTGTTGAAGAAAAATTTGTGTTAGAGAAAAAATTAGAAGATCAGAAAACTGCATTTTACAGTTCTAGCAAATACCGGTTGGGCAATTTTTTGTCGAAACCCTTCAAGATATTTAGCAGGAAATAATATTCTGCGATTTCTTTAATTCTTAGACAATTATTTACTAGCAAAATTCTTCTGATTGGTCTTATGCGAATGTTTTCAGTCAAATATTTTTCTTCACGAAAGTGGGTGATTTTATGAGAATCTGTTCAGTTATAGTCACTTACAACGGAGCTGAATGGATTGAAAAATGCCTGTCATCGTTAAGAGAAAGTACGCAGCCCGTTCATGCCATAGTTATAGACAATGCATCTCAGGATGATACCGTAAAGATCATCCGTGAAGAATTCCCGGAGGTTGAATTAATTGCATCCGAAAAAAACTTAGGTTTCGGTCAGGCCAATAACATCGGCATTAAGAGAGCCCTGGAAGAAAGAGCCGACTATGTATTACTGCTCAACCAGGATGCATGGATAGAAGCATCTGCAATTGAAAAGATGATGGCAGTTTTCCATCAAAATCCCGGGTACGGCATTCTGAGTCCCTACCATCATGACTACACGGGAGCCGATACCGAGCGGTACTTTAAAGAATGGGTATTGGAAAATTATACGCCCGGATTGAAAGAAGATCTTGAAAGAAATGAACTGAAACCGGTTTATCCATCAAGGTTTGTGCATGCAGCCTGCTGGCTGATGCCGCTGAGTACGATAGAAAGGGTAGGAGGGTTTGATCCGTTGTTTTTTCATTATGGCGAGGACAATGATTATGTACAGCGTATGCAGTATCACGGTTTGAAAACAGGTATTGTGCCACAAGCTTTATTGTACCATCAGGGAACGAATGAAGGGTTGGGCAGTCCGGAAAAGAAATTGTGGTTTCAGGTAAATCAGGCGGTAACATTATTTAAAGACCCGAAGGCATCTACGGCTGGTGCTTTGGCACTTTTTGCAAGGCAGTTTGTAAGGCTTCAGTTTTCGGGAAATAAAGTTTTGGCAAAGGCGTACAGAACAAATTTGAGAAGGATTTTTGAGATGCTGGCATCGAGAAGGGAGCAGAAGAAGGCAAGAGCGTATTTGAGGTGATAGCATAAGTCCTGCTTACGCAATGTCACTCATCATCTCAACACTGTCATCCCGGACTTGATCCGGGATCTCATCCTGCATTACTACGAGATTCCGCATCAAGTGCGGAATGACAATTAGTAGGGATTACTTCCACCATTTATATTTCATAATTCATCACTAAATAACTTTGACCACCATCATCATACCCCATTACAATCGCCTTTCTTTACTAAAAGAAACGATTGCGTCCGTGGAAGCACAGACTTCCGGCGATTGGGAAATCATCATCGCAGATGACCATTCTGATGATGAAGTGTGGAGTGAGCTACAAAGCCTGGCAAATGATAAAATCAGAATTTATCAAAGAGAGGGTAATAAGACCAAAGGTCCTTCAGCCTGCAGAAACTTAGGCACCCGGATGGCAAAAGGCCAATACCTTCTCTTCTTAGACTCTGATGATCTGCTCGCGCCCTTCTGCCTAGAACAGCGGGAAAGGGCAATGAAAGAAAACCCCGTTGTGGATGCGGGAGTGTTTTTAATGAGTGAGTTTTCAGAGCATCCCGGAGATAAAGAAACCATTTTCAATAACCGTGTTCCGGAAGAAGAATGGGTAAGCGCATTTCTTACAATAAATAACCCCTGGCAGACAATGGCTCCCATTTGGCGAAAGGAGGCGTTTGAAAAAGCCGGTGGATTCAATGAGGAATTCCTTTATATGGAAGACCCTGAATTACATTTACGGTCTATGTACAAAGGGATTCATTTTAAAACTTTTTACGAACAGCCGGCAGATTGTTTTTACCGAACGCATCATATTGACGAAACGAAATCCAACTTTTACTACAATTCCATCCTCTACAGAGTAAAGTATTACAACCTTATTTTTGATACCTATCCTGATTCCTTTGTAAGAAAGTATGCTGTTGATATAAAGGCCGGAATCAACGGGTGCATTCGTACTTTTTTGTATTCCCGAAAGAATCAATTCCCCGAATTGTATAGAAGTATGATGCAGATGATGCAAAGGAGTGGCATTTTCTCCGAAAAAGAATTACGCAGATACAAGAGGTTGATAGAGTGGGGGAATACGGAGAATCCGGTTTTAAAAAAACTAAAAATAAAAGGGCTTTGTTATAAGTTGTTGGGATAGAAACAGAATCCGCTAAATGGCGGATAACAAGCCCCCAACCCCAAACTCTGAACTCTAAACCCATAGCCCTTAATTCTGAATTCTAAACCCTCAAACCGGTTGACCACGAACCACGAACTAGGAACTAGGAACTACGAACCCATCACCCTCTCTGTTATCATCCCGGTAAAAAACGGTGCAGACACGCTGGAACGCTGCCTGCAAAGCCTGCACAACCAGACGCTGCAACCGGCCGAAATCATTATTATCGACTCGGGATCAAAGGATGACAGTATCGCTATCGCAAAGAAAAACGGTGCCACTGTTATAGAAATACCACCTGAATCATTTGACCACGGACTCACCCGCAACCTGGGTGTACAACATGCGACAGGCGACCTGGTATTCCTTACCGTTCAGGATGCATGGCTGCCGGATACCCGGATGCTGGAAAAGATGGCAAAACATTTTGAAGACCCTGAGGTGATGGCGGTTACAGGCCACCAGGCTGTACCTCATGAAAAGGATAAGAATCCGCTGAAGTGGTATCATCCTTATTCAAAGCCACAGGTATCTGTCAGACAGATTACCGATGCGGAAAAGTTCAAATCTCTTCCACAGCATGAACAGGCCGGCCTGGTAGCATGGGATAACGTGGTAGCGATGTACCGCAGGCAGGCTTTGATTGAATTACCCTTTGTACAGACTGAAATGTCGGAGGACTGGATGTGGAGCTATCATGCGTTACTGAAAGGGTGGAAGCTGTTGCGCGATCCGTCTCTGGTGGTATATCATTACCATCATCAGAATTATGATTATACGTTTAGTACAAATTATTCCGTCAATTATCATTTCTATAAATTTTTCGGATATCGTCCCGGCCTGCCCGCAGTGTGGATGCCGACAATGAAAGCCGCCTGGCATATTTTCAGAAACAGGGAGCTCACACTCCGTGAAAAGGTGTACTGGACGTGGCATAATTACCGGATTCAGTCGGCTACGCTTCACAGCAATAAAGATTTTCTGAGACGGCTTCATGAAGGTGGCGAACAGGCTTTGGTAGAGGGGTATAAGAAGTATTGCGCAAAAATTCCACAGGGAAAACAAAAGGTACCGGTAAATGATGGATAGGCGAGAATGACTTTTCTTACTTTGTGCTTCCTGTCATTCCGCTTATACTCTGAGGTTCTGAACATGATTCAGCATCTCATGATAGAGTAAAATGAGATTGCGGATCTAGTCCGCAATGACCATCTATTATTGTCATTCCGTCCCGAATGTTCGGAACGGAATCTCAGAAAGTCTGGAAAAAGAGATGCTGAATCAATCCTGATAGCTATCGGGACAGCATGACGTAAAACAACGCTGTCATTCCGCACTTGATGCGGAATCTCAAAACAATTGTTTGAAGAGATTGCGGATCAAGTCCGCAATGACTTCTTTTTTTAACCCCTTTCTTACTTGGGGTCATTCCGTCCCGAATGTTCGGGACGGAATCTCATAATAAACAACCTGTATAGTCCTGAAATAGGTTGACTCCAAAAATGTGGATAAGTCAACTTAAATCAGGATTAAAATGAGTAAAGAAAAGCAGATTCACTACAGTGAGTCCTTCAAATGGAAGGTCGTTCAAGAGGTC
>JAGFIS010000049.1 GCA_024103425.1 Chitinophagaceae bacterium | reverse complement strand
CCCCACTAGCCATTATCATTAAAAGAATTTTATTGCCATAAGTACCTTGATTATCCAAATCAAGGACGCATATAAGCCCATACTAAACGCATAAACAAATAAACATTTAAACTCTCACACCAGGGATTACCTTCGGTGATTCCTGGTGTGGGTGGGGCTTAAATCAAAAAAGCCTATCCCGCCCTTGGCGTGATTAGGTTTTTGCATTTATCCTCCTTCGCTCGAACGAGTTCGGCTCGCTGCTAAATGCAAAAACCTTCGCTTTCGCGAAGGCTTTTTGATTTGCGGAGAGTGAGGGATTCGAACCCTCGATACCATTGCTGATATACACACTTTCCAGGCGTGCTCCTTCAACCACTCGGACAACTCTCCGGCATTTAGGGCCGCAAAAGTACATAAAAAATTGACCAAAAAGGAATGATTACACTATTTAAAACGCTTCTATCCGGTTGTAGGGTACACTTCACTTTTTATAAGAATCCTTTGTCTGAAATCCGGGATTTTTTGTGCAATTAAGAGCCCGGGAAGGCTGTCCTGACCCAAAATTGAAGCCATAAAATGGTTAACTTTGCATCCTTTTATTTTTAAAGAGAACGGAAATGGAGAAACGATATCCTGAATATCAACAGCTGAGCCTGACCACCATAGCAGATGATATCCTGAAATTTTGGGATGAGGAGAAAATTTTTGAAAAAAGTGTGACTGAAAAAGAAGGTAAGGATTCCTTCGTATTCTATGAGGGGCCTCCAAGCGCCAATGGTATGCCAGGTATTCACCACGTTATCTCCAGAACCCTGAAAGACCTGGTTTGCCGCTACAAAACGATGAGAGGCTACCAGGTGAACCGTAAGGGCGGATGGGATACTCACGGCCTTCCTGTGGAATTGGGAGTAGAGAAGCTGCTAGGTATTACTAAGGAAGATATCGGCAAAAAGATTTCGGTAGAAGAATACAATGCTACCTGCCGCAGAGAGGTACTGAAGTATAAAGATAAATGGGATGAACTCACCCGCAAGATGGGGTACTGGGTAGATCTTAAACATCCTTATATCACATTCGAAAACGATTATATTGAAACACTTTGGTGGTGTCTCAGGCAGCTGTATGATAAAGACCTGCTATACGAAAGCGTAAGCATTCAACCCTATTCTCCTGCTGCCGGTACCGGATTAAGCTCGCACGAGTTGAACCAACCCGGAACCTACAAGGATGTGAAAGATACCAGTGTTGTGGCGATGTTCAAGGCTGTAAGAAATCAGGATTCTGAGTTTCTCTTCAAAGACAGTACTGCTGATATTTATTACCTGGCATGGACGACTACTCCATGGACACTTCCCTCTAACCTGGGGTTGACCGTCGGTGAGAAGATAGATTACTGCCTCATTGAAACAGCGAATCCTTATACAGGTGATTTCGTGAATATAGTTGTTGCTCAACCTTTGATTGGTCAGTATCTGAAACCCGAAGGCGAAGGACAGTGCTTTGATCAGTATAAAGCCGGAGATAAGATCGTTCCATGGAAAGTACTGAAAACTTTCAAAGGAAAAGACCTTGAAGGCCTGCGTTACGAACAATTATTACCGTCAGAAGCGAATACTCTGGAGAAAGTTCAGGAGATCACTCCCGGAGCAGATCCTTTTAAAATTATAACCGGAGATTTTGTAACGACTGAGGATGGTACCGGTATCGTACACACCGCGCCTGCTTTTGGTGCTGATGACTTTAAGGTAGGGAAATCGCACAACCTGGGAATCCTGACGCTCGTCGACAAAGAAGGAAAGTTCATTGATGGGGTAGGAGAGTTCTCGGGCAGGTATGTGAAGGATTACAAGGATGAAAAAGATTACGTTGATGTCAATGTCGATATCGCTGTTAAGTTGAAACTGGAAGGTCGTGCATTTAGAATAGAAAAGTACGAGCACAATTACCCGCACTGCTGGCGTACGGATAAGCCTGTTATTTATTATCCGCTGGAGGCATGGTTCATCAGAACTACGGCAGCAAAAGACCGGATGATTGAACTGAACAAAACCATCAACTGGAAACCTGCATCAACAGGAACAGGCCGCTTTGGTAACTGGTTGGAGAATATGGTGGACTGGAACCTCAGCCGCAGCAGGTTCTGGGGTACTCCTTTACCCGTGTGGAGGACAGAAGACGGAGAAGAGGAAATCTGCATCGGTTCTAAAGAAGAACTGATTGTTGAGATAGGAAAATCTATCGACAAAGGATTTGTTGCGCTTGCAAATCGAGAGACAAAAGAAGCATACATCTTAAGGATGACAAAGGACTTGCACAAGCCTTATGTAGACGATATTGTTTTGGTATCTCCTAACGGGAAACCGATGAAGAGAGTTCCCGATCTGATAGACGTTTGGTTTGACAGCGGCGCTATGCCTTATGCACAGTGGCATTTCCCGTTTGAGAATAAAGAGACATTCAAGAAAAACTTCCCGGCAGACTTTATTGCAGAGGGAGTGGATCAGACACGCGGTTGGTTTTATACACTGCATGTGCTTGGAGCCTTACTTTTTGACAGTGTTGCGTACAAAACTGTGGTGAGCAACGGGCTCGTGCTGGATAAGAACGGTAATAAGATGAGTAAGCGCCTGGGTAATGCTGTGGATCCGTTTGTAACCCTTGCAGAGCTTGGCCCGGATGCCACACGCTGGTATCTCATAACAAATGCGAGTCCATGGGACAGCCTCCGTTTTGATGTTGAAGGCATTAAGGAAGTTCAGCGCAAGCTCTTTGGTACACTGTATAATACTTATCAGTTTTTTGCGCTTTATGCTAATGTGGACGACTTCCATAATCAACATGCAGAGATTCCCGTGAGTGAACGCCCCGAAATGGACCGTTGGATTTTGTCTTCACTGAACAGCCTTGTTGACGAAGTGGTGAAGAGTTTTGATGATTATGAACCGACGGTGGCAGGCAGGGCAATAGATACATTCGTGAATGATGAACTGAGCAACTGGTACGTAAGGCTTTGCCGCAGGCGTTTCTGGAAGCCGGCAAGAACTGAGAATGGTGTTGTCAATGCTGAAGATGTAAAAGACAAAATATCAGCCTATCAGACGCTGTTAGAGTGCCTTGTAACAGTGAGCAAGCTCATGGCACCTGTAGCTCCTTTCTTTGCCGACTGGTTGTACAAGAATCTGATGGATGGAACCGGAGCTGCGCAAAAGCCATCTGTTCACCTGACCGATTTCCCTGTAGCTAATGGGCTAGTAATTGATAAGGAATTGGAAGAACGTATGGCACTGGCTCAGGATATTTCTTCACTGATCTTATCTCTCAGAAAGAAAGTGAATATCAAGGTAAGGCAACCATTGCAGAAAGTCATCATTCCGTCACTCGGAGCAGACTTTGAGAGGAGATTGCAAAGTGGTATTCAGATTATTAAGTCTGAGACCAACATTAAAGAAGTAGAATTACTTCCGGTAGATAACGACTTTATTAAAAAAAGAGCGAAAGCAAACTTTAAGACACTCGGGAAGCGCCTGGGAGCCAGAATGAAGTGGGCTGCCAATGAAATACAACAACTTACTAATGATAAGATTGATGAAGCTGTCAACGGGCAGTTGCTTCTGAATCCTGATTATGAGAAGGCGGGTGAAGATCCGATCTACATTACCGGGGAGGATCTGGAACTGTCAACAAATGAAATTCCGGGGTATGAAGTAGCCATAAAAGGACCTCTGACAGTAGCACTCGACCTTGAACTGAGCGATGCTCTGAAGAACGAAGGATACAGTCGTGAACTGGTAAACAGAGTACAAAATCTGAGAAAAGTCCACAAGCTTGAGATAACTGATAAAATTGTCCTAATTGTAGAACAGAAAAACGGTGTAAAAGATATAATTAGTGGTTTTAATGAGTATATTTGCGCCGAAATTTTAGCACGTCAGATTGATTTCGTTCCTGAACTTAAAGATGGTGAAAAAATTGAAGTGAATGATGACATTCTGACAGTCAAGATTATAAAAATTTAGCTATGGCTACTACTAAGAAAAAGGCAGCAACTGCCAAGACCAAGACACCCGCAAAGTCAAAAACTGCAGCTAAGGCTCCGGCTAAAAAAGTAGCGGCAAAGAAAGCGGCAACCAAGAAGGCAGAGGCTAAATCTGCCGCGAAGAAGACAACTGTTAAGAAGGCGGTAGCGAAAAAAGATGCAGCTGCGAAGAGTACTGCAAAGAAAGCTACAGCTAAAAAAACGGCTGCGGCTAAGCCGGCAAAGGCAGCAGTAAAGAAGACCGCTGTTAAAAAAGCCGCCCCGAAAAAAACTAACCCGAAAACATCCGTAAAAGTGACAACTAAGAAATCTACACCAAAGAAAGCGACTAAGGCTGCTGCAGAAAAGAAAGTGGTGAAAAAAGCTGCAGCTAAGAAGACTGCAACTCCAAAAGCTGCTGAGAAGAAAGTAGCTGCTAAGAAAACAGCAGTAAAGGAAACCGCTGCTCCAAAAGTTAAGCATACAGAAACAAAGGCAACAGACACGAAGACTGCTCATCAGGAGTTACTGAAGAAAGCAGTTCAGCAAAAGAAAGAAGCTGAAAAGAAGGCTAAGAAGCTCGAAAATTTTGTTGCTCCTAAAACCAGCACCACACGTGTTAGAAAATATCAACCCGGAAAATCTATCCTGGATGAGCCGGAAGAATTGCCCGTTGGTCCGACAGTCAGGTACAGCGATGCAGACCTGCAGGAGTTCAAAGCTCTGATTTTGAGAAAGCTGGAAGCTGCAAAGAAAGAACTCGCTTACATGCAAGGGCTGATTACCCGCAGGGATGAAATGGGAGGCGATGAGAGCGAAAGCCGTTACATGACAATGGAAGACGGAAGCCTGACTATGGAAAGAGAGCGTTTGGCACAGATGGCCAGCCGTCAGATCAGTTTCATTGATCACCTGGAGAAAGCACTGGTTCGTATTGAGAACAAGACCTACGGTATCTGCCGCGTAACCGGAAAACTGATTGATAAGGCTCGTCTACGTGCAGTGCCTCATGCTACTTTGTCTATCGAAGCCAAGATGGGTTCTGTGAAGTAAGAGTCTGATTAAAGAATATTTTGAAAGTGAAGGATGAGAGTCCTTCACTTTTTTATTTTGTGGCAACAGCAAGCGTGGCAATACTGACTTTGGTAGCCGGACCGGTATTGAGAATAGCAGCAGCACATGCTTCCAGGGTAGCACCAGTAGTGATAACGTCATCAATAAGAAGTATATGCTTTCCTTTTAGTGATACTTCGTCGGATACACTGAAAGTGTGCTCCACATTCTTCCATCTATCGATTCTGTCTTTCCGCGTCTGAGATTCTGTCTTGATGTTTCTGATTACACTGTTGGCAACAACAGGTTGCCCGGTGATCATGTGAATACCTCTGCATAAAATTTCTGCTTGGTTATAGCCCCTTCTTTTTTGTTTATCCGGATGAAGGGGAAGGGGTACTAATACATCGCATTGGTTAAAAACCTTGCTATCTTCAATTGCCCTACCCATCAGCTGACCGAGAAAAAGGCCGAGGTCTTTCCTTCCGTTGTATTTGAATTCGTGCATCAGATTTTGAACTAGTGAATGTTTAGAGAAATACAGAAAGCTCATTGCTGCTTCGATGTGTATCCTGCCATAAAACATCTGTTCAATTTTGTTGTCGCGCGAAAGATGATACCTGGTAACAGGAAGGGCATTCAGACATTTCAGACACAATTGTTCATCCTTACCGATACTATCACCTCCGCAGCCCGGGCAGATGCGTGGATAAAAAAGGTGTAGTATGTTGTGAAAGACATTTGTTGCCATCGTCAAAAAAGAAAGCGGTAAAGCTCTTCAATTTTCGACAGGGTAATGATCTCTATGTTATGTTTTTTACCGGTAATGGATTTTTCGTTGTACTTGCTGATGATGATTTGTTGAAAGCCTAATTTTTCTGCTTCTGATATTCTTTGTTCTATCCGGTTGACAGTGCGGATTTCACCACTCAAACCCACCTCTCCTGAGAAACAAATTTTTGTAGAGAGTGGAATATCCTCATAAGAACTTAAGAGTGCGCTGAGGATAGCCAGATCGAGAGAAGGATCGTCTAATTTGATACCCCCTGCGATGTTAATGAATACATCTTTATTGCCAAACTGGAAGCCTCCGCGCTTTTCTAACACTGCGAGTAATAACTGAAGTCTGCGGATATCGAAGCCTGTGTGTGTACGTTGCGGGGTGCCGTAAACGCTTGGTGTTACCAGGGCCTGTACTTCAATCAGCAGTGGCCTGATGCCTTCAATCGTGGCTGCTATCGCTACACCACTCAGAGGCTCCTCTCTTTGTGTAATCAGAATTTCAGAAGGGTTAGTGACTTGCTTCATTCCCTGGTTACTCATTTCATAAATCCCGATTTCTGAAGTGCTTCCGAAGCGGTTCTTCAGCGTGCGCAGAATGCGGTAGGTATAGTGCCTGTCGCCCTCAAACTGCAGTACAGTGTCAACGGTATGCTCGAGCAATTTAGGCCCGGCAATGCTTCCGTCTTTCGTGATGTGCCCGATCAGGAATACAGGTGTGTTCGTCTCTTTTGCAAATCGCTGAAATTCTCCAGCACACTCTCGTATCTGCGAAATACTACCTGCTGAAGAATCAATAAAGGGGGTATGCATTGTTTGAATGGAATCGACGATAACAAGGTCAGGACGCAGCTTCTTAATTTCTTTGAAAATCTCTTGTGTATCAGTTTCCGTGAGCAGGTAAAAATTGTCATTCTTGATTTGCAATCGTTCTGCCCGCATTTTAATCTGCTGTTCACTTTCTTCTCCGCTTACATAGAGCACAGTGTATCCTTTTAATTGTCCGCCTGCCTGCAGAAAGAGTGTTGATTTTCCAATACCGGGATCACCTGCTACCAATACTACACTGCCTGCAACGATACCTCCACCAAGCACGCGATTGAGTTCTTCATCGTTTGTAATAATTCTTGCAGTATCATCAGATTGAATTTCGTTAAGTGTAATCGCTTTTCTTTTCTTTGAGTCTGAATAATCGTCCCAGATATTTTTAGACTTATCTTTTTCCTTAGAGATAATTTCTTCAACATAAGTATTCCATTCTCCGCATTGAATACACCGGCCCATCCATTTAGGGCTTTCGTGTCCACAGTTCGAACAGAAGAAAGCCGTCTTGCTTTTGCTCATCGTAAAAATCCGTTTGAAAAGAAGTAAATGTAAGCTGAAATGGTTGAAGGAAAAACTTCGCTTTTCATAAAGTAAAAGAGCCGATCAAGGATCGACTCTTGTTACTTACTAACCCATTAAATTCTATTGCTAAATTACAATTCTCACACAGATAAACAAATTAAATTTGGTGGATGTTAATAAATTTTTTTTTGTGGAAAAATAATGAGTGATTCTACCTGTATGATTTTAAATAAATGATAATCAATGTGTTATGTTTAGAATAATTTTTGAAGGATAAGCATATCAATATAAAAATATTCTGATTTATAAAGTAGATTGTTATTATATTTGTAATAAAACCTATATAAGGCTTATTTAATATGCGAATCGCATTAATTTTAATAATTATCTTATCCTTCCAATATTCCTGGGGACAGGTTACAATTTCCGGAAGGATAACAAACGAAGATAAAAAACCTGTAAAAGGTGCAAGCATAAGTCTGAAAGATACTTATGACGGCGCCACGTCAGATAGTCTGGGCTATTATAAATTCACCACTTCAGAAAAGGGTAAACAGGTATTTATCGTTTCCTGTCTGGGGTATGAAAATTATACCGATACAATCCTCATTCAGGAACAATCTATAGAGAAAAATGCGACTATTCATCGGGAAGCTACCCGGATGGAGGCAGTAGTAATTACTGTCGGAACTTTTGAAGCAGGAGATAAAAACAAATCGGCCGAATTGAGCACGATGGACGTAGTTACAACAGCCAATGCCAATGCTGATATCACGTCGGCTATCAAGACACTTCCTGGAAGCCAGCAGGTAGGTGAGAAGGATGGATTGTTTGTAAGAGGAGGAACAGGTAAAGAAACAAAGATTTTTATTGATGGGACTTTGGTAAATAATTTCTATTACACCAGTGAACCCGGGCAGGCCACCAGAGGAAGGTTTAATCCTTTTCTCTTTACAGGCACTATTTTTAGTTCCGGTGGATACTCTGCACTTTATGGCCAGGCTATGTCGTCTGTGCTTTTGCTTGAGAGTATTGACTTGCCGGAAGGGACTTCAGCGGATCTGGGGATTTCATACCTGGGATTTAATGGCGGTATTCAAAAACTTGCAAAGAATAAGAAGAGTAGCTGGGGTTTGTCTTATGGATATACCAATCTGCAATTGGCTAATAAAGTAATAAAACCCAAATCAGATTATTTTAAGACACCCAATATACATGAACTGAATGGGAATTTCAGAATAAAAACTGGAAGAGGTATGATTAAGTATTACCTGTATCTGTCATCTTCAAAACTTGGATTCAGAAATCCGGATATCGATTCTGCAGGTTTAAAGAATGCTTTTTCACTTACCAATTTTAATATGTACCATAATCTGAGCTGGAAGCAAAAATTGGGAAAAGGCTGGAAAATGCAATTAGGTGGTTCATACAGTACAAACCGTGATAAAATTGGTGGACAACTACTGGATGAACATAATCAAGATATCGTTGCTACAGGCAATCCGTTATATGATTACAAAACCTTTCATCTCAATAATAAAGGCTACTATGCCAATGGAAGGTGGGTACTGGAGAAAAATCTGGGAGGCCTGAGTGCCCTTCGTTTTGGTAACGAATACAATTATACCAATGACTTAATGGAATATACTGCTTACGATGGTCAGAAATCTGATATACGTATCAAAGAGAATTTATTGGCATCCTACGCAGAGTCTGATATTTATTTGATGCCCAAATTAGCACTCAGAGCAGGTGTACGTGCAGAGCATTCGCAATTATTGTCTCTCTGGAATGCTGCCCCGCGTTTGTCGTTGGCTTATCAGTTCAAAGACCGCGGACAGGTGTCAATGGCTTATGGTAAATTCTATCAAACTCCGGACATGCAATATCTGCCCTCGCCTGACAAACTTCACTTTGAAAATGCTACTCATTACATTTTACAATATCAGAAAATAGCCAATAAGAGGATATTGAGAGCAGAGGCATTTTATAAGAAGTATGAAGATTTGATAAAATCAACCGGAAACTATGGGCAATTAACAGCCATAAATAATAAAGGTTTTGGAGATGCCAAAGGAATTGAAATATTCTGGAGAGACAAAAAGTCCATTAATAATATTGATTACTGGGTATCTTATTCCTATCTTGACACCAAAAGAAATTTTCTGAATTATCCTGATGCAATTCAACCACCTTTTTCTGCCAGGCACACAGCATCTGTGGTGTTAAGGACCTTTATTCTGCCGGCTAAGCTGCAGATTAATGCGAGCTATACCTTTGCTTCAGGACGGCCTTATTACGATATTTATTATAATGAATCTGATCAGTTATATAAAATCCGGAGACAAGGCCTGACAAAGAATTACAATGACTTTAGCATAAGTTTCAATTATCTGCCGTCCCTCGGTAAGAAAAACCCAAAATCATTTTCCGTACTGGTATTAAGTGTAACCAATGTGCCTGGGTTCAAAAATATATATAGCTATGATTTTTCGGCAGATGGAAAGCGGATGATACCTGTGTTGCCCAGCTCGAAAAGATTTTTGTATCTCGGATATTTTATCAGTTTTGGGATAGACAGAACCCAGGAAGCGATAGATAGTCATCTGTGATTATGTTACTTTTATATTAATGATGGTCAGGACAACTGGTAAAAAAAGAAAACAGAGGAAGATGCGTGGAGCAGGTGTTTTCAAGTGGCATGTGATGGTTTTTCTTGTAGCAGGATTGTTGATGTGGATACTTTGGTATATGGGAGTAAACCTCCATGGCACAGGTGAAGAAAGCAATCAAAAATTTCCCTGGCCTGTGTGGCCAACATTAATTTGGCTGATGGTATTATGGATTCACTATAAGGCAGTGTATGCCGGAAAAAATAAGAAATAATTAAAGTTCATAACATAAAACATAGACAATGAAACAGATTTTCCTTGGTTGTATAGCCCTGCTTACCGTAACAATGGCCTTTTCTCAGAGTGGCAGATATATCACTGCTATGAAAAAGAATATAGCCATGCTTGACAGTGTAATGATTAAAAATAATTTTGAAGAAATTGCCAACAACTTTACAAGAATTGGCGATGCCGAAAAGGATAAATGGCTTCCTTATTATTATGCAGCATACGTCATGGCATTAAAGGCTACTGTTGAAAAAGATGCTTCAAAAAAGGATGCTCTGGCAGATCAGGCAACAGCTTCCCTTAAGAAATCGGAAGAAATTCTGAAGCAGGATAACTCTGAAATAGAAGTAATAAAAAGTATGATTGCTACGGCACACATGACGGTGGACCCTCAGAGTAGATATATGATGTACGGTCAGATTATTTCAGAATCTCTTAAAAAAGCGGAGACGCTCGATTCTACCAATCCCCGGCCTGTACTGATACAGGCGCAAAATCTGTTTTATACACCTGAGGCTTTCGGCGGTGGTAAGGATGCAGCTAAGCCATTGTTTGATAAAGCCGCTGATTTGTTTGCCAAATTCAAACCAGCAAGTGACATAGCACCACAATGGGGAAAAGATGATCTGGATTATTTCATGAATATGTATAGAGGAAGTTAGTGTTATCTTTCCAGGAATAGGAGTTACAAAAATTTGAGAATTGGGTTTTAAGGAATTGGATCCCATATTGTATTCATAATTGCGTTTGGCGATTATCTCTCTCCTGATCCACAATGGAGAGGCAGACTTTAATCCTATTAAGAAAAAAAACAATGCAACTTCGGGGAACATCAGTACTAAGTTGGCGAAGCTTAAGTCGGCCGGGTATATAGATGTCATCAAGACTTTCAGGAATAACTATCCGCTTACTCTGAGCAGGATTATCCCAAAAGGGATTACGGCTTTTGAGAATTATGTGGAAGCCATAAAAACCTATATTGAACCTGAGACAGACCAATAGGCACAATTGTTTGTAAAAAGTTAACATCTGTTTTTTCTCTTTATTAATCTCTACTTTTGAGTTTAATGACCATAATGAAAATTCGTAAAGGGAAACTATTCGGGCTGCTGGCGCTGGTTTTATTCACCCAGGTGGGATGCGGGCAATTCAGGCCGCAAAACTGGACTGCAGATCAACTGGAGCATCCGGCCGTATTAGCTGATAAGATACGCAAGAACAAAGATGTACCCATGCTTATTAATGTTGGTCCGTCGGCATTGATACCAAACTCCATCGATGCAGGGGCAGCAGGAAGGGCAGCAGGAGTAAAGAAATTAAAGGAGATTCTGAAACCCGTTAAAAAAGATGCGGCAATTGTCGTGTATTGCGGATGTTGTCCGTATGCAAACTGTCCGAATGTTCGTCCTGCTATAGATGTTTTAAAGTCAGGTGGCTTTACTAATTACAAGTTGCTTGACCTGCCGCAGAACATTTATGCAAACTGGATTTCTAAAGGTTATCCTACCGTAAGAAGATAGAATTGAAAAAGTTATTACAAATATGGATTGGTGTAGTCGTCTTATGTCTTGTATACGTTGAGGCGATCGCGCAGGAAATAACCGATACGCGCCGCAAGACCGAGTCGTTCAATAAACTGCAACCAAAGGATGTAAGGGCAGATGTTGCCTCTTTCTCCTTCGGTGGTATCGTAGAGAGTGCCTTTGCGAATACGCTGGATAAGATATCGCCCGTACTCATATCAAAAGACAGCATTGTAATAGAAGGCGATGGCGTCTACGCTAAAGTAGTCCTTGGCCCGTTTGACGCCACTAAGCACAAGTTACTTTTTGAGGACGAATCAAATACCAATCTGATCAAAATCGATAAGCGCACTTATTACGGAAACTATGGCAGAGTGCCTAAGATTGAAATAGCCTCCGTCTTACTGGTTGTTGACGGCGATACGCTGGATATACCGGCCGCCGCCTATCATGATCTTTATAACCTGAATTTTTCTTACATGAACAAAGGCTATGAACTTTCGGCTGATGCAGTCTACCGTTCTAAGGACAGAAAGAGAATCTATCTCTATTTGTTCAACAAGTCAAGACAGGGTAACTATGAGGTTACGTGGATTTTTGTTGATAAAAAGTATCTGCGAAGGGTTCTTGATTATGATTTCCTCTGATTTAATAAAAAGGTACTCCATTTTCTTGCAAGCAACTCTGTAATCCTTACTTTTGCACCAAAACTAAAAAATGGCTTTCAATGCTATCCTGAAATTCTTCCTGCCAAAGGACAGAGTCTTTTTTAATTTATTTGAAAGCGTAGGCGACAATGTTTTAAAGATGGCTGAGAAATTAAATCAGCTGGTTTATGAAACAGATCCCGAGAAAAGGGGAGTGATTACTAAAGAAATCGCCGACCTGGAACACGAAAACGACAACTTTACACACAGGATATTTACCGAGCTCGGGAGAAACTTTATAACTCCGTTTGACCGGGAGGATATACATTATCTGGCAACATCTTTAGACGATATATGTGATTATATATATTCCTGTGCGAAAAAGATTGCTATCTACAAAGTAAATCCTATTGAATCTACTTTCCAGAAAATGTCTGATCTTATCCTCAAGAGTTGTACAGAGGTGCAGAAGGCTGTCTTGGGCTTGAGAGATATGAAGAACTTGCGGAGGATGACGGATGCCATGGTGGCAATCAACAGTATTGAAAACCAGGCTGACGATATTTTTGATTTAAGTATTGAAGCCCTCTTTGAAAATGAACCCAATGCAAAAGAGGTTATCAAGAAGAGAGAGATTTATCAGGTGATGGAGATTATAACCGATAAGTGTGAGGATGTGGCTAATGTTATTGAGTCTATTATTATAAAATATGCCTGATGCTTAATTGCACGCGATTACAGAAACAGAATAGAAGATGACGACATTTCTGATTGTAGTTATTGCACTGGCTTTGATATTTGACTATATCAACGGTTTTCATGATGCTGCCAACTCAATAGCTACTATTGTCTCTACGAAGGTTCTCACTCCTTTTCAGGCTGTGGTATGGGCTGCGATATTTAACTTCTCAGCCTTTTTTATTTTTAAAGAGCACGGTGTTGCCGACACGATTGCCAAAACAGTGAAGCAGGAATTCATCACACTTCCTGTAATTTTCTCCGGCCTGATTGGGGCGATTATGTGGAATCTTATTACATGGTGGTTCGGTATTCCCTCCTCATCTTCTCACGCACTGATTGGCGGTTTTGGAGGTGCGGCTATTGCCCATGCCGGATTTAATTCGGTAAATGCTGAACCCGTCCTGAAGATTGTAGCTTTCATCTTCCTGGCTCCGTTGGTGGGCATGATAGTGGCATTCATCATTTCACTTTGGTTTATTAACTCCTTCCGTAAGGGTCACGTACCTAAGATGATTTCAATTGCAGTAATTGTCCTGGTTGTTATTCTTCTGATGGCAATGTTAGAGACGGATAACTCGAAGCTGACAACTCATTATGAAAATTACTACCTGCGGGTAATTTTTTATCATGGTAATTTCAAATGGGTGTTGTTGGGATTAATTCTGATTGCGATGGCAATCATCACTTTCTTCCTCAATACATTGAATACCGTGAAGTCGCATAAATGGTTTAAACGCGTACAACTTCTCTCTTCTGCCATATTCAGCCTGGGACATGGAGGCAACGACGCACAAAAGGTAATGGGAATCATTACTGCAGCTTTGATTGCCGGTGGTGCTATTAATACTTTTGAAGAAATGCCGGTTTGGGTGCCTTTAGCATGTTACACGGCGATAGCGCTTGGTACTTTGAGTGGCGGATGGAAGATTATTAAAACCATGGGTACCAGAATCACTAAGGTAACACCCTTTGAAGGTGTTGCTGCGGAGACGGCTGGTGCTATTACCTTGTTTGTAACCGAGGCAATGCGAATCCCCGTCAGTAGTACGCATACGATTGCAGGATCGATCATGGGAGTAGGGGCAACCAAGCGGTTGTCTGCTGTAAGATGGGGTGTAACAGTTAATCTTATTTGGGCATGGATCATCACCATTCCGATCAGTGCTTTTATTGCAATGCTCGTCTTTCTGATAGTTCATATTTTTGTGTAAAATATCTTCTGTGTTCAGAAGTTCTCAACTAGAAAGTTATGGCTAAGATATTGGTTACCGGAGGTTGTGGCTATATAGGTTCGCATACCATTGTCGACTTGATTCAGAATGGTTTTGAAGTTATTTCAGTTGATAATAATTCCCGTTCTACTTCTGCCCTGCTGACAGGAATCAAGTTGATTACAGGGGAGGAAGTAAAGAACTACAAAGTAGATCTGTGCAATTTCGACGACCTGTTTGCTGTTTTTCATGAAAATCCGGAGATCAAAGGGATCATCCACTTTGCAGCATATAAAGCAGTGGGCGAGTCAGTTGAATTTCCGATGATGTATTACGATAACAATCTCGGATCGCTGATGAATGTGCTGAAGTGTGCAAGTGAATTTAAAGTACCTCATTTTATTTTCTCTTCATCCTGCACCGTATATGGCAGCCCCGATCATGTTCCCGTAACAGAAACATCACCGGTAAAGCCTGCTGAGTCGCCCTACGGCGCCACGAAGCAAATGGGAGAGCAGATAGTAAGAGACATTAGCAATGTGTCTGAAATCAACAGCGTGCTGCTGCGATATTTCAATCCGGTCGGCGCACATCCATCTATAAAAATCGGAGAGCTTCCTTTAGGAAGGCCTCAAAATCTTGTTCCTGCGATTACTCAAACAGCTATCGGTAAACTGGATCAGATGACCGTTTTTGGTGATGACTATGATACCCGTGACGGATCGTGTATCCGCGACTTCATTCATGTTTCCGACATCGCATCAGCACATACTCTTGCTTTGAAATATCTGATGGAAGGGAAAAACTCCGAGAAAGTTTCTGTGTTTAATCTCGGCACAGGAAACGGGGTCACAGTACTCGAAGCCATCAAAGCATTTGAGAAAGTGAGCGGGAAGAAGCTGAATTACAAAATTGGCCCAAGGCGACCTGGAGATATCATGGCTGTCTATGCTAATAATCAACACGCAAAGACAGAACTGGGATGGAATCCCATTTACAACCTCGATCAAATGATGGATACAGCCTGGAAGTGGGAGCTGAAATTGGCGGAAGATGCCAGCTTCTTTGGTGATACTAACTTCATGATGAACTGATATTTTAACAGTTCTCACTTTCCACTTTAAAGGTTGCTTCAATTCCGATCTCGGCCGGCTTTTTCGGCGTTGTTTCATTGTAGAAATTGCAAAAATGCTAAGGATTGAATGGCTTATCTTTGCCGGGCTTTTTATGAATTGTTTACCCTGTTTAAGTAAGATTTTAAGATGACGAAGTTTTTGAATTTTTTGATCAGATATCGCCTTCAGTTAGGAGTGTTGTTTTTGCTGGCAGCGATTTATGTGAATTTTCAGGCAGGCTTTTGGCCGTCATTTATTCTTTATCTGATAGCAGCAATTATGATTGTAGGCCACTTCCTTTTTGGGCCCATGAGGCTGATCCAGGAGTATATGGAAGAAGGTGATATTGAAGGGTCAAAGAAGGTTTTGGATTCAATCTGGTTTCCCCGTTTATTAATTAAGCCGATGAGGTCTGTTTACTACACTTTAAAAGGTAATCTGGCTATGGTGGATCAGGATTTTGATACTGCTGAAAAGCACATGAGAAAAAGCCTGAACCTCGGTTCTCCGGTAAAAGAAGCCGAAGGAGCCAACAAACTTCAGTTGGGAATGCTGAGTCTTCAAAAGGGAAATTTCAGAGAGGCTGAATCTTTGATCAGGCAGGCAATACGAGCCGGTTTACCCGATAAGGAGAATGAATGTGCTGCCTATCTGCAATTATCCTCAATTATGGTTAATAAGCGCGAGTTCAGAGCAGCGAAAGAATATTTCAGAAAAGCGAAAGCCTTAAAACCTGCAACTCCGCAGATCAAAGATCAGTTGAAGCAGATGGAGAAGTATATTACTCGCATATAAGTTCAGATGAGAAGGTCTAACCCGGTAGCGGTTTATTTATTATTCCTGGTGACAGGAGTATTTATTTCTGTAATCAATTTTAATTGTGGACAGATTGGTATGCCGGTGGGAGGGCCTAAAGATTCCATCCCTCCGGTACTGGTTTCGGCTCAGCCTGAAAACGGTACGCTAGAATTCAATACAAAAAGAATCACTCTGAACTTTAATGAATACATCGAGCTGAACGACGTATTTAAGAATGTGCTGGTTTCTCCTTTGCCTAGAAAGAATCCTGTTTTTGATTATAAGTTACGGACTATAACCGTGCGTCTTTTTGATACCCTTCAACCCAATACCACGTACACAATCCAGTTCGGAAAAGCTATACGTGATCTTAATGAGGGTAATGTGCTGAAAGATTTTGTCTATATTTTTTCAACAGGCAAATACATAGATTCACTGACGATAACCGGAAGCGTGGTGATGGCGGAGAGTGGCACAATCGACTCTTCACTCACAGTAATGTTGTATTCTGACTTAGGAGATTCTGCCGTTTATAAACAGAAGCCGAGATATATTTCCAAAGTGAACGGAAAGGGAGAATTTCTGTTTCCAAATCTTCCCTCAGGTTCCTATAATATCTATGCATTAAAGGACGAAAGCGGACAGTTGATGTATAATAACCCGCTGCAGATTTTTGCTTTCTCGGATAGTACAGTCGACCTGACCGGCCCCGGGCATACACCTGTGTCGCTGTATGCTTTTGCGGCTGAGAAGCCTGAACCAAAACCTGCAGCAGAAAAAGTAGATCCTGAGTTAAAATATTTAACTTCCCTTACAGCGGGAAGGCAGGATTTGCTCACTCCTCTGACGATTACTTTTAATCATCCATTGCAATCTTACGATACATCAAAGCTTTTTATTTTAGACACTCTGAATAATCGTATCCCGGGGGTAAAGTATGCTTTGGACTCCACTTCAAAAAAATTGGTGATGTCTTACCCGTGGAAAGAGGGCATGGACTTGCAACTGTTGATATTGGAAAATGCCGCTACTGACACATTGGGTAACAGGTATGCAAAATCAGACACTCTGAAACTGACAACTAAGAAAGAAAGTGATTACGGCAGCGTGAAGCTGAGTTTTAAAAATCTTGACAAGTTTGCACATCCCGTACTGCAGTTAATTTCGGAGCAAAAGCAAATGGCGTCTTACCCGTTAAAGTCAGGAATTTTTGAATTGAAATTAGTTGTTCCCGGTAGCTACACAATTCAGATTCTGGAAGACGAAAACGAAAATGGAATCTGGGATACCGGTAATTACGGCGAGCGCCGGCAACCCGAAAAAGTGCTCAGAATATCGCAAAAACTATCTGTGCGTGCCAACTGGGATAACGAATTAGATATCGAACTATAGAAGTTGCTATTACCTCAGGATTTTCTGAACAGCCACTTACCTATTTCTTTCAGTGTTACTTTTTTACCATATAAGAGAATACCTGTGCGATAAATCTTTGCAGCAATGTAGGTGGTAAAAATAAATCCGGCTATCAGAAGAGCGATAGATAAACCTAATTGCCAGAATGGAACATTTCCGCTGGGGATTCTTGCCATCATAACAATCGGCGATGACAGTGGAATAATACTGCTCCACACAGCCATGGGAGAATCAGGATTATTAATGACTGCCGCCATAATCACAAACGATAAAATGATCGGCATCGTCACCGGTAACACGAGTGCCTGAGCCTCTTGTGCATCTTCGTTGACAACGCTGCCGACAGCAGCAAACAAAGCTGCGTAAAAAAGATAACCACCGAGGAAGTAGAAGACAAACGTAGATATAATCAAAGGCCAGTTTGCCGACAGCAGCAGGTTCTTGGCTTCAAGGAGTTCCATAGCCGATGAGGCGTTTTCTGCATTGGCCATTCCCATCGGCAAGTCACTGCCTGCCTGAAGTGCGTCTGACGGGAGAAAGAACCCTGCAACCCCCACAAGAACCAACAGAAACACAATCCAGATCAGGAGTTGTGTGAGTCCGACAGCTGCGATCCCAATAATTTTACCTGCCATCAATTGATATGGCCTTACAGAACTGATGATGACCTCAGCTATCCGGTTAGTTTTTTCTTCCATCACACCTCGCATCACAGAAGTGCCATAGATAATAAGCGTAAGGTAAATCAGCATGCCCGAGGCAAAGCCGATTGCGTACGAAAGCCCGGCGTTGGATTGTTCTGTTTTCTCTCCCTGTCGGATAACTGCTGAGAATTTATAAAGTTTCTCTTGCTTGATATTATTGATGGAATCGAGCAACTGTTTGTCAATTTTGTTTTCCAATAATGCTTTGTTGCGCAATGCATCATTAATCTGGTCTTTGATTCTCTCTTCTGTGATAATACTGATTTGTTTACTGGATATCAGTGACACTGAATCATTAACTGAAGAGAAGTCGGAAGGCAAAATCAGGAAGGCTGAATATCCTTTTTCGGCAAAATTATCGGCCGTTACATCGTCAGTAAATTCATATTGAATGCCGTCCCCATCTCTGAACGAAGAGCGGAAAATATTATCGCTGTCGTTTATGGCAACTTTCTGATTCTCAAAGCTTTGTGTGCTGAAGTAGGCAATAGCCAGAATAAATCCGAACAGAATCAGCGGCAACAGGATAGTAGTGAAAAGGAAAGAGCGTTTTCTGACCCGGGTCAAATATTCTCTCTTAATTATCAATCCAGTTTTCTTGAACATACAATGAGTTTAAATAGTGTCAGAAAAGGCCGGTGTAGTTTTTATTTCTTCTACCTGTCTGATGAAAATTTCATTAAGGGTTGGCAATACCTCATTAAACGAGGTGATTTTAGTGCCGTATGACAGATACTCCTTCAGTACATCAGCCGGAGATGCTTCATCGTGGATGCGAACAGATAATACATTTTCGTCTTGAGAGAGCAGTGTGGATGTTGAACTCTCAAACTGTGGCAACTCACCGTCGAAACCAATCTTGAAAATATGCTCTTTAAAATCTTCTTTTATCTGAGCCAGTTCTCCATCAAGAATCTTTTTTCCTTTATTAATCAGCACAATTTTCTTACAGATTTCTTCAACCTGCTCCATTCTGTGTGTGCTGAAAATGATGGTCGTGCCCGCCTTGTTCAGCTTGAAAATTTCTTCTTTAATCAGGTTGCTGTTGACAGGGTCAAGGCCGCTGAAAGGTTCATCTAAAATCAGCAACTCAGGCTCGTGTAGTACAGTGGTTACAAACTGTAGTTTCTGACTCATTCCTTTGCTGAGGTCTTCGGTTTTTTTGTTCCACCAATTCTGCATTTCGAACTTCTCGAACCATTCTTTAGTTTTCTTCAGTGCATCTTGTTTCGAAAGCCCTTTCAACATCGCCAGATAAAGTGCTTGTTCACCTATTTTCATCTTTTTGTATAAACCTCTTTCCTCCGGCATATAACCGATATGGAAAATATCCTCTACAGGGTCAAATGTTTTGCCTTTGTAAATAATGGAGCCATGATCGGGGAAAATAATTCCGGTGATCATTCTGATGAGTGTGGTCTTTCCTGCACCATTGGGCCCGAGCAAACCGAAGATATCCCCTTCAGAAATACTGAAACTGATGTCATCTACTGCTTTATGAGATGCATAATATTTCTTCAGGTTTTGTAATTCAAGCTGAATCATAAATTACCTCTTTGAATGTGGATAAAAGTAATGAATAGGCACGGAAATAGCCCGACAATTATTTGAGAGGTATTCATAGAAGGAATATGCGTTGGGGCTTGGATCAGAAGGGAAGATCGGAATCATCATCTTCGTCCGGCGCGTCTGAAAATAAATCATCAGAAGCCTTGCCCGGAGTGGTTTTTGGCGATTCCGGTGCCCCTTTGTCATCAGATGCATTTACGATTTTCCAGGCATCGAGATTGTTGAAATAAGAGACTTGTCCGTCCTTCTCCCACTTGGAACCTCTGATGTTGAATGATACCTGGATACGATCGCCGGGGTTGAATTTATCAAGTATATCAACCCTGTCTTGGGTCATCTGAAACTTGATCGGATTGGTTACAACTTTCCCTCCGATTTCCTCAGAGCGTTCTACTACGAACTCTCTGACGCGAAATGTTGCAGTGCGCTGTATTGTTTTAAATTTATGGAGTAAAATACCGGTAAGTTCGTAGCTCATGTTTGAAAAAATTTTTGTTCTGCTAAATTAGATTGATACCCTGAGAGTGGAGGATTTCGATGGACTTAAATTTATTGAATTTTTCTTCTGTATTTTTTCTAAATCTCTAATTTTCAGAGTTAAAGTTAAATATGTAATTAAAAATCAGAAATCATGGAAGGTACAACATTAATCTATGCTTTTACTAATAAAAAATGTTGTAAGTTGAAAGCCAGAATGAGCATTAAAAAATAGTGTAAATATGTGCTCTTAAACATATTATCGAACAATAAAAAATTTTTTTTTCAACAAATAATCTTGATATTCGCCATTGCTGCAGATGAGTTAAATTTCAGTACTTCTGACACAATAATTTGTTTGCGAATCTGGGTTAATTTTTTAGTAGGTTATTTAAAGCTGCGCTTCATTTAAAATGGATAACACTTTTGAAAAAGTTTGGGCTAACTGTCTTGATATTATAAAAGATATTGTGGAGTGGCAGCATTACAAGACATGGTTTGAGCCGATCAAACCTGTGCAATTAGAAGGTAATGTGTTGACCATTCAGGTGCCGAGCCAATTTTTTTACGAGTACATCGAAGAGCATTATGTAAATCTTCTTGCAAAAACTTTAAAGCGTGAACTTGGAAAGGATGCAAGATTAGAATACCGCATCATGGTCGATAGCGGTAACAGCCGCAACAAGCCGATGATGATGGATGTGCCGGGACATGGTTACAAACAGTACGGACAAAATGAAATGGATTTTCCGTTGATGATAACAAGTCCGGTTAAAAACCCTTTCGTCATTCCCGGTTTGAAGAAGATGCAGATCGATTCGCAACTGAATCCGACTTATGTCTTTGATAATTTCGTAGAAGGAAGTTGCAACAGGGTGGCACGCAGAGCCGGAAAGACAGTTGCAGAAAAGCCGGGCGCTACATCCTTTAATCCGCTGCTTATTTATGGAGGTGGCGGGCTCGGTAAAACACACTTGGTTCAGGCAATAGGTAATGATGTAAAGAGATTACATAATAATAAAGTGGTTTTGTATGTAAGCTCCGAAAAATTCATCAATCAGTTTATAGATCACAGCCGTAATAATGCCATCAACGATTTCATTCATTTCTATCAGTTGATAGATGTGTTGATTATTGATGACGTTCAATTCTTCAACCGTGCAGAGAAGTCGCAGGATGCTTTCTTTGCCATCTTCAATCATTTGCATCAGAGCGGTAAGCAACTGATTCTGACATCAGATAAGCCGCCGAAAGATTTGGAAGGAGTGCAGGAGCGTTTGTTGAGCCGTTTCCGCTGGGGATTGAGTACAGACCTGCAGATTCCTGATTACGAGACCCGGATAGAAATTCTGGAAAAGAAGATGAAGAACGACGGATTGGAGATGCCGAAGGATGTTGTAAAATATATCGCTTACAATATTCAGAGTAATGTACGCGAACTGGAGGGGGCGCTCATCAGTTTGCTGGCACAATCTTCTTTGAACAAGAGGGATATTGATATGGAGCTTGCGAAGAAAGTATTACGCAACTTCATTAAATCATCCAGCAAGGAGATTACTATTGATACCATTCAGAAAATGGTCTGCGAATATTTTGATGTGCCGTATGATAAGCTGTTGCAAAAAACGCGTAAGCGTGAGATCGTGCAGGCACGCCAGATTACAATGTTCCTGGCGAAAGCCTTCACCAAGAATTCTTTGAAGACAATCGGAGAGCATTTTGGCGGAAGAGACCACACTACGGTTATCCACAGTTGCCAGACAGTAAAAGACCTGATGGATACAGATACATTATTTAAAGAGAGTGTTCTGGAGCTGCAGCACAAGGTACAGTTAGCTGCGATGTAACAAAGCATATAAACGAATTAAAAAAGGTTGCCGTTGAAGCAACCTTTTTTTGTTTTTTGTCGGGGTGGCAAGATTCGAACTTGCGACCTCCACATCCCAAATGTGGCGCGATGACCGGGCTACGCTACACCCCGAGCCCTTGAAGGGCTGCAAATGTAAGAAGCAAAAAGAGATAAAGGAAATTATTTTAGAGGAATTCACATATTTTGTAGTAGAAAATAGTGGGCCGCCGGCTAAAAGAGTTGCTGAATTATTTTCTAATTTAAAAGGCATTAGTTACTTTTGCCAGCCCTGAATTAGGAGAGGTGCCTGAGTGGCCGAAAGGGCCGGTTTGCTAAACCGTTGTACGGGCTTCAACCTGTACCGAGGGTTCGAATCCCTCCCTCTCCGCAAATCAAAAAAACCTTCGCGAGAGCGAAGGTTTTTTAGTTCGTAGCCGAACCGAACTTGGTCGAGTGAAGGCAACGGACTAAAAAACCAAATCACGCCAAGGGCGGGATAGGCTTTTTTGATTTAAGCCCCACCCAAAACGGGATCACCGGAGGTAATCCCCTGTTAAGCTACTATCTAAGCCGAACCGAACTTGTTCGAGTGAAGGCTACGGACTAAAAAACCAAATCACGCCAAGGGCGGGATAGGCTTTTTTGATTTAAGCCCCACCCACACCAGGGATTACCTTCGGTGATCCCTGGTGTGAGAGTTTAAATGTTTATTTGTTTATGCGTTTAGTATGGGCTTATATGCGTCCTTGATTTGGATAATCAAGGTACTTATGGCAATAAAATTCTTTTAATGATAATGGCTAGTGGGG
>JAGFIS010000042.1 GCA_024103425.1 Chitinophagaceae bacterium | reverse complement strand
AGGTGAGCACTGATGGCGGTGTTACCTACGCAGATAGCACAGCACCGGCTCAGGCTACTTTCACCGGCGATTCTTACACCCTTACATTAACTGTAGCTAACCTGCAGGAGTCGATGAACGGAAGAATCTACCGCCTTGTTGCGAGTACTTCACCGGATGCTTTTGATGCTTCTAACTGTAGTAAATACGTTCAAGATTTCGTGGTAAGGGTGCAGGCATGCGGGCCTACTCCGGTAAATCTGATGAACTTCAATGGAAGATACAGTAACGGCCGGGTATTGCTGGACTGGCAGACTGCTCAGGAAGTAAACAGCGATAAGTTTGAAGTATATAGAAGTACTGATGCTCAAAACTTTGAGCTGATTGGGTCAGTGAAAAGTGCGGGATACAGCGGTTCAACCATCAGTTACTCCTTCACTGATAATCAACCTGGTAGCAGCCAGTATGTGTATTATAAGTTGAAGCAAATCGACCTGGACGGTAAGTTTATCTACACTAATGTAGTAAAGGTGGCAGTTGGAAATAAAATGGCTTCATTCCAGGTTTACCCTAATCCTTTCTCTAATCGTTTTACTGTTGCTTTCAGTGCAACAAAAACTGCTGATGCTACTTTAATTTTAAGAAATTCAATTGGGCAGCCGGTAATGCAGAAAACTATCAAAGCTGTTAAAGGAAATAACTCTGTAGATATTACAAATCTGCCGAACCTTGCACCCGGTGTTTATTATGCCACTATCCACAACGATGATATTCATTATAATATAAAACTGCAAAAGCAGTAGATGTAGAATAGTTTTTTGGTTAAAAAGGCCGTCCGGAATTTTTCCGGCGGCTTTTTTATTTTAAAATGAAAAGACTTTCTATATAAACTGTGAAAAAGAAAAGAAGATTAAAAAAAATCCAGTGCTACTCTTGCATTATTCAATTATCCTGATAATTTTGTATTTGCTTATTTAATCTAGCCGTCAGGCTGGCACAAGCAAATCTCCCCAATACCTTTAGAAGAATTTTTGTTAAGGCGACTACTCGCGCTGACCTCCAAAATCCCGGAAGCCAAGCCATTTTGTCCATTCTATCTTTTGCAATTACCGGTTTATCAAAATTGTTAATTCTAAAACACACAAGAAATGAAAAAAGTTTACTTGTCGGTGCTGGCAATGGCATTCATGGGGTTCACCAATGTACAAGCACAACTCGGACCTAATCTTCTCGGTGCAAAAGGAACTTTTAGTGCACCCTTTGTAACTCCAAACAATAACGCTACTTCATGTATGCGGGATGGTAGTAAGAGCTATGCTCCATTGGGAAATATCGGTAACAAGCTGGAATCGCTTTCGGGACCCGGAACAGGAGTACCGAAAAGTGGGTATACCTATGTGTATAAGAACACAGGATACAAGCAAAAAACCCCCGCTTTACAACCCGAATACACCTATACCCTTATCAAGAATATCGGTGACGCCAATGGCTATAACTGTGTTAAGGGTGACTGGAGAGCTCAGGATCATACCGGCGACGGAGGATGGTTTATGGCTGTAAACGGAGCGCCCACCAACGATCCGGGTTATAGCAGAATTTTTTATAGAATTGAAGACATCGATGTTTGCCCCGGTA
>JAGFIS010000041.1 GCA_024103425.1 Chitinophagaceae bacterium | reverse complement strand
AGGTGAGCACTGATGGCGGTGTTACCTACGCAGATAGCACAGCACCGGCTCAGGCTACTTTCACCGGCGATTCTTACACCCTTACATTAACTGTAGCTAACCTGCAGGAGTCGATGAACGGAAGAATTTACAGATTGGTAACCGCTACTTCCCCTTCAGCATTCGGAAGTGCAAACTGCAGCAGATACACTCAGGATTTCGTGGTGAGAGTAACAGCCTGTGGCCCTACTCCGGTAGATTTAATGAACTTCAACGGTAGATACAACAACGGTCAGGTTTCTTTGGATTGGCAGACAGCTCAGGAAATCAACAGTGATAAGTTTGAAATCTACAGAAGTGAAGACGGTCAGAACTTCTCTGTAATCGGATCTGTAAAGAGCGCAGGTTACAGTGGAACAGTAAAGAGCTACTCCTTTACCGACGCTAATCCGGGCAGCAGCAAATATGCATACTATAAATTGAAGCAGATTGATCTGGATGGTAAGTTTATCTTTACTAACGTGGTAAAAGTTGCCATCGACGATGCCAGAGCTTCAATCCAGGCTTTCCCGAACCCGTTCTCAAGCTACTTCACTGCATCATTCAGTGCTAATAAGACAGCAGATGCTACTCTGACGCTGAGAAACTCTATCGGTCAGCCGGTAATGGTAAGAACAGTTAAAGTAATGAAAGGTAATAACTCATTGAATATAACGAATCTGCCAGCGCTTACTCCGGGTGTGTACTATGCAACTATCCATAATGATGATATTAATTATAACATCAAGTTGCAGAAGAGATAACAATTAGTAAGCTTTAATGATAAAACCTGCCTGAAAAGATTCAGGCAGGTTTTTTTATGCTACTATATTGATATTCCGTTAGTTGAAAAAGACTAAATACTGTTTCAGCGCCGGGATCAAAAATTATTTTTCAAAAAATATTTCTTCTACTCTTGCATTTCTCAAATAGCCATATAATTTTGTATCCGCTTTCCTACTGAAGCCGTCCGGCTGAAAATAGAAAACAATCCCCCAATACCTTTTGAAGAACTAAATGTAAAAGCACTATAACGCTTACCTCCAAATTTCCCTTTGTCAAAGCCACTTTGATCCACTTTATCTTTTGAGATTACCAATTTAAAAATTGTTAACTCTAAGACCTCAAAGAATGAAAAAGTTTTACTTATCAATGCTGGCTATAGCATTATTCGGAATCACAAACATCAATGCTCAAAACAATCAATTAGGCCCCAACCTGTTAGGTGCAAAAGGAACCTTCAGTGCTCCGTTCGTAACTCCTAATTCAAATGCAAGTAAATGTACCCGTAAGGGTGATAAGAGCTACAATCCGGTAGGCAATATTGGAAACAAGCTCGAAACTCTGAGCAGCCCGGATCCCGGCACACCAAAGAGTGGTTATACCTATGTTTACAAAAGCGGTGGTTTGGGACCTGAATTCACTTATACCCTTATCAAGAACATCGGTGATGCTAACGGTGGTAACTGTATTAAAGGCGACTGGAGAGGAAAAGATCATACCGGAGACGGTGGATGGTTTATGGCAGTTAATGGTGCTCCCGATAATACACACAGCCCCGTTTTCTATAGAATTGAAGATATTGAAGTTTGTCCCGGTACAGAATATGAGTTTTCTTCATATGTAATTAACTTATTACCTGCAAGCAGCCCGTATGCTACACCCGGTAGTGAGCCTAACATCAGCTTCGTTATCACTCCTGAAGGGGGTACACCGGTAACGGTAGCAAACAGCGGAACAGTTGCCTACCAGTACACTCCTACTTGGGTGAAAGTAGCCGGCACTTATACTGTTCCCGCAAACGTTACTAAAGTTACTCTGGAAGTAATTAACGCTACTTCAGTAGCTCTTGGTAATGATCTGGGTCTGGACGATATCTCTTTCAACGTTCGTGAATCTAACATCGCTTTATCCGGAGACTTAGCCCCTCTGTGTGTAACTAACACTGCACAGGTAAACTTCACAGTAAATGATGCTACTGAGACAAACTCCTGGTACAAATGGCAGGTAAGTACTGATGGTGGTACAACCTTTTCTGATAGTACTCAACCGGCTCAGGCTACATTTAACAATGGCTCTTATACGCTTACGCTGACTGTTGCTAACCTGCAGGAATCAATGAATAACAGAAAATACCGTCTGGTAGCAGCTACTTCTCCTTCTGCTTTTGAAAATCCTTCTTGCAGCAGATATGTTCAGGAGTTCACTATCAGAGTTGGGGCATGTGGTCCTACTCCTGTTGATCTGATGAACTTTAACGGTAGATTTAATAACGGTCAGGTTTCTTTAGACTGGCAGACAGCTCAGGAAATCAACAGTGATAAGTTTGAGATCTACAGAAGTGTGGATGGACAGAACTTCTCTGTAATCGGTTCAGTAAAGAGTGCAGGTTATAGTGGAACTGTATTGAGCTACTCTTTCAACGATGCTAATCCCGGAAACAGTCAGTATGTTTACTACAAACTGAAGCAAATTGACCTGGACGGTAAGTTTATCTTCACTAACGTAGTAAAAGTAGCTACCGGTGGAATGAAAGCTTCAATGACTGCTTATCCTAATCCGTTCACAAGTCATTTCACTGCATCATTCAGCGCTAACAAAACTGCTGATGCCAAAATGACTCTGAGAAATGCAATGGGACAGCCGGTGATGGTAAGAACTCTTAAAGTTGTACAAGGTAATAATACTATAGATATTGCGAATCTGCCTGCGCTTACTCCTGGTGTGTATTATGCAACAATTCAGAATGATGATATCAACTACAACATCAAGTTGCAAAAACAATAAACGATAAAGTAAGCTAAAAGAGAGTCCGCCTACCCTAAAAAAGGCGGACTCTTTCTATTTCAGCCTCTTCTACTTGCTGATGATCTTTTCGAAATGCAGAAGCCGCCCTTCAGTCGTTACACCTTCTGCTACAATTCTGAACTTTTGAGTACGATCGCTATTATAAAAAGAAACCGGAATACGCGGATTAGAGGCTTTAACCTGATAATCTGCAATCCACTGTAAGGTAGTTCTGTTGTCCCGGACATTAGCGGACCTGTCGATGCTATAGTCAGGCTCATAGAATTCCTTAATTATAGTATAACCGTAATACTCAGCCGTAGAAGCTCCGTTATCAATATTATTCCACTCCAGATCCTTTCCTTTCTTAAGGTAAATAGCCAAAGCTGTGCCTCCACCGGCAACCATTGGAGAAAAAGGAATCAATTTCACCATTGCAATCCTGCCCAAAGGTATCGATTCAATCATTGTGTTGTTAGATGGCATTTCATCGAGAAAAACAGTAACATTACTGTTATCTTCTACATCACCCGTCGGGTCGTCGGGAGGCTCGCCATCGAGATAATATCTCAGGTTTCCACCTCTGTAATTAAGACGGTAACTACCCGGGCCACCAGCAACTCTCAATCCGGGAATCCTTTCTCTTAGGTATTGAAAAATATCTCCTGATGAATTTTCATTCCTGATATCGAGAATACGGTTAAAAAAATTTCCCTTAAACATTCCCGAAGCATAGTCATCGTCCAGTTTTTCTAAAGTTGAACGATACTTGCCCTTTACGATTACTTCCCGCAAAACATTCTTACCTGTAAGGCCTGTATCCCTTAGCGGATCCCAGCCCGGTGCTTCTGATGCCTTAATGTTTTGAGGCCAGGATTGAGTAAGCACCGGATATGGTCCGCCAAAGATATCATCCTTGGAGAACCGTGCTTTTATACTCTGGCTTTTATTGCCCTTTACGTCGGAGAACAGGAAGTAAGCTTTTTCAAAAAAAATCAAAGAGTCGATAGTAAATCTCCCCTCTGCATCCGTAGTCAGAAGGATCGGATTCTTTCCAAACCTGGTGGAGTCTTTTGCCATGAAAAGGATTATATCCTTATCTGCAAAGGCCCTTTTCTTTCCGGCAGACGTAATTGATCCACTTAATGTAATGTAACCGGGATCTTTATATTTCAGCGGAAGATAATTTTCCTCACTCAAATCTTTCCATTTAAAGCGTGTCCAGCCATTAGTCATCATTACTAGCTCCAAATGCTCAGCTGCCTTAGGGTTGTCAGGATCGAAGTAATAATAAGGCCTGTAAATATTGCCTCTTAAGTCGCTTCCGAGTAAGAACCACGACCAGATATTACCCGCATAATCCTGCTGTTCATTGTAATGGGTATCTGTGACCGAAATTGAAAAACTTCCTTCAATTGAGTCAGGCAGAATAATTGAGAATTGGTTCTTTCCTTTTTTTTCAAACGTAAAATGTTCATCAGTCAGGTTGCCTTCAACAATATACTCTTTGTTATCCACAAATGTTATGCGTTCTGCCAACGGCAGGTTATTCTCGTTGAAAACCGTCAGGTGAAGAATCCCTGAGTAAAGGCTTCCTGTATTAACAGAGCCCTTAAACTCAGAGCCATCATTCTCCAGTTTTTTCCTGAACACGGTCTTTCCCTGCATTTGACCAAGAATCAAAGCCGGTTTTAATTCATCTCTTGTTGCTGTCGAGACGATTCTGAATCTTTTTCCTCCATTCGAATTCACCACTTCAAGTTTAGTACCCTCTTTCTCTACTATTGGAAGGACATACCTGGTGCCGTTTACTTCTACAAAATAAATCTCCTCGGCTTCCGGTGTTAATTTAAATGTTCCCATGCCATCGTGAACAGACTGAATGTTCGTTATGTTATCACCTTTACTGTTTCTGATTATCCCATGAAAATCTGCCGGTTGACCTTCGGAGTCATGAGCTTTAAATGCGATGGTATTCTCTAATCCGGCTATAAAATTTCCGCTTTCAGGAAAAAAAGTAACTGTTAAAACAGAGGGTTTTTGAGACAAAGTTCTTTCGTCTTTTCCCACTATCTGAAGAATTTTCCTGAATGTAAAAAGCGGTTGATTCATCATCAAAGGCGAATACGCTCTCAACAAATAATTACCTGTTTTTAAAGTATCGGGGATTTCCAACTGACCCGCTGCAACAGAAAGGTAAACGGGGAAAACATTAGTCACAATCACGCCTTCGTCAATACCGGTCAGTTCTACAAAGACAGTAGTATTATCATAAGAGGGCTCAAATAAAGACATAAAATATCCTTTGAACCACACAGTATCCCCAGCCAGATAAGTATCTCTGTCAGTTTGTAAATAGAGTTTTTGTATCGGGTCTTTTTCCGACCATTTGGAAAGTTGTGATTCTATTGGAGTGTTAGACTGCCCCGCAGAAGTTATCTGAATCAGAAGAAACAGGACAAAAATGAATGGTGTTTTAACCATAAAACTTTCAACGCAGGTTATGCACTGCAATTTAAGATTATGAATAAGATAAGTTTATAAATTTTTGAGAAAGAGAGGGTAATGGAAATCAGAGGGCCGTCTAAATCGGGTACCCCAATCTTTTTGTTTCGGCAACCCCACCGGGATTCCGGTCTTTTTCCGGTCTTAGCCATAAAATTCAGAGACAGTAAAAATACTATGAAATAAAAGTGGAAAAAATACAACAATCGATATACAATAACCGTTATATAAGGTGTGAAAACCAGAATATGAATGTATTCCGCTGCGTGGAATCGGAATATAGGTGTAGGAAACCCTGCTTCTTGAAGAATAGTACTGGCGGAATAACATTACGAAAAACCGAAAGGCTACCTATTGAAAACTATTTAAACCACCGTCCGTATGAAAAAACTTTACTCTCGTTTTCATTTAGTTATATACTTGCCTGCATTGGTTTGTTTACAATTGCTAGGCATTAATGCCGCTGCTCAGTGTGGTTTCATAAAGGGCACCGGCTGCCCGGGTACCGACTATTCTAACTACGGCTATTATTCTACAACTAACACTTCTACAGTTGAATATGATAACTTCACATCGGCTTTTCACGCCACGATGATTCGTACCAGTACAGGTCTTGTACAAATATGGGGCGAACAAACCGCGGCTGATGGTGTTTCTCCATTGTTGCTACCAACGGATGTAAATAGTACAAATTTTCCCGGTCTTACCGGAATTCCTATCCGATATGCGATTACAAGCAAGGGAGCGAAGCATCAGACAATTCTTCTGACAACAACGGGTTTATTTGCATGGGGAAGTACCGGTATTGCACTTTCAACTTCTATTAAGAATACAACTGCATTTGAAAAAATTACTATTGATGGTAAAGCCGACGGATTACCTGCCGGGGTAGCTCCGAATCAGGTGAAGATGCTTTTTGGAACTACCGGCTTACTGGCCATTGTTACATGCGACGGATCTGCTTATGTATTATCACTGACCTATGCCAATAACCAGGGCAATGGCCAACCATTGGATAATACCAAATGGTCAAAAGTTAAAACCAACGCAACCACTGACCTGACTAATGTTATAGCGCTTCGTGGAAGTATTACAACGCTCATGGCTCTGACCACTGACAATAAAGTATATACGTGGGGTGAAAAGACATTGCTTGGTACAGAAACAAGCTACAGTGTACAGTCACGTGCCTATGCAACTGAAATGTTATTGCCGGATGAGACTACTCCCATAAAAATGATTGGCCTTACTTCATGGGATAAGTTTCATGAAAGTAAAGACAAACAATCAGCTAATGATCCAACCTATTACCTACTTTACACAAACTATAAGTTATATGGTATGGGTAATAACGAGTTGTACCAATTAGGTGATTTCACAACAACCAATACGCCATATAAACCAAAGGGTAAAGGCAGCTTGCCGGTAATTTGGGTACAACCTCATTATCCGAGTCCATCGAATCCTAATGTAAAAGGAGCTGTTATGGAAGATGTTCAATGGATGTCTCCCAAAGAACATGATTCCAGATGGCCTGCCATAAATATCCTTAATACACAAGGAAGGTTGTGGAACTGGGGATCCAACGCCGGATCAATGCTGGGCCGAACAGCAACCGGTCAGGATAAAAACACAAAAACTCCATTTCATCCCGGCCAACCTCTCGCTAATGGAGCATTTGATCCATTAACCTCGAAAGTGATTACTGTAAATACCGGTGGACACACAACCATGATCATTCAGGAATGTCAGGAAAATTTTGGATACGTTGGACACGCCATTCATGGTAGTACTGCTTCCGGTATAGACGGAGATACCTATTATCCCAAATTCATTTTTAATACGGCCACTATTACCGTCTGTGGCACTAATGTTGTTCCCGAAATCAGCTTTGTTGCAGAACCGATTTATACTGATGACGACGAAAATACCGTATGTAAGGCGCAAACTTTATTATTAAAAGGAACCCCGCCGGGAGGTACTTTTTCCATAATAAGCGGTCCCGGGATAATCACCGACGGTAACAAACTTACCTTCACCGGAACAGGTTCTTCCGGTTCAGTAGTGGTTAGATACACTTTAGCCACGTCTTATTGTTCCACCCTGTACGTCGATAAAGAAATTCCTTTTGAAGAATGTCCGCTCTATAAAATAAGCGGAATGGTGTGGTTAGATACCAACCATGATGCTATTAAGGATGCTGCCGAATTCGGCAGCAATGCACCAGATTTGGGCGGAAACGGAGTGTGGGCCAATTTGCTTGATCATAACGGAGAAGTTATAGCTTCCATTCCAGTAGGAACAGATGGAAAATATTCTTTTACAGTTCAGTCAAAAGGCACTTATTCAGTAAGGATTACCAATACACAAATAACACCCGGTGATCCTATTCCTGAATCTGCACGTCCTCTACCCTATATATGGAAATACACGGGTCATAATTATGGCGGCCCTTGTGTTGTACCTGCGTGTGTGGATCCAGACATCATCAATAATATTGTCGTAAGTAATTCAAATGTAAATAATGTAAACTTTGGCATTGCAGCAGCCTATTCGATATCCGGTACCGTATTCCATGATCCTAACGGTCTAAACGGAACAATTCCTGCTGTTGACGGAATTCCCGTATATACTGCCGGGTCAGGATACTATTCTGCCACAGAACCTCAGCTTTATATCGTGATGGTCGGACCGACCGGTGTAGCATTAGATTTTACTGCCGTAAAATCTGACGGTACTTATAATTTTGACCTGACATCACCGCTGAGTGTCACCTTGTTCCTTACAATTAACCAGCCAGTCGTTGGCATGTTTCCTCTGGCGCCTGCACTGGCGAATGACTGGCATTACGTCGGCGAAAACTTTGGAATAAATAATGCATCTGGAACGGGGGTAAATGATGGTAGTGGAACAGGAGATAATGCACCATCAACACGTTATAATGGGAAAATAGCTGTTTCGTTCCCTTCGGGAGTATTAGACATAACTGAAGTAGATTTTGGTATCGAGTTGCCGCCAGTAGCTGATCCTAAGGAATACATCGTTACAAACGATGACTTCTCTTCCGGTGCACCCTCAGGTTATCCGCCTGTATCCGGTTTTAAGTATATATTGATGTCGTCGCCCAAGTTAGTGGATAATTATAGCACCAACGGATCCCTGACCGGAACTGATCCTGAGGATTGTGCAACAAAAAGTTCGTGCAACGGTAATCCACTGGGAATCAGAGCGACATTTACCGTAACCAGTATTAAAAGCAATACCAAGCTGTACTATGATTTCGGTGGTGCCATTGGAATCCAGGAAGTAACAGCCGGTACTACTATCCACAACTTTGATATCGACAAAATGGTAATATATGGTCAATTGGGCCAGGGAACCACAGGTTACGAACTGCAGTTTGATTATACCATCACCGATTCAGCAGGTTTGGTGAGCCCTGCTGTGCCCTACGTTATACGTACAATGACAATCCTGCCGATAGACTTTATCAGTTTTGAAGCTTCAAAAAGGGAAGCAGCAGCAGAATTATTCTGGACAACCACTCCGGGCAGCGAAGGAAAAGGTTTCGTAATTGAATACAGCCGCGACGGAAGTGTTTGGGATAGTACCGGATTTGTGGCTAACAAAACCCCAAATAATAACAGCACCTCTATAGTACAATATAACTTCATCCACTATAAACCATCTCCCGGAACCAATCTTTACAGAATTAAGCTGGTAAACTTTGATGGCTCGTTCAAGTATAGTACAATCCGTGCAGTAAATTTTGAATTTGGCAATTCAATCGTAATTGCTCCAAACCCGATTTCTGACAAAATTAATATCAAAGGACTCGCCGGAGACGAGACAGTTATTATTTACAGTAATATTGGAAAGAAACTGTACCGTCAGACTGTTGTAACCAAAGAGGTAACCCTTCCGGCAGACTTCCTGAAACCCGGTATCTATAATATTCAGATTATCCGACCTGACGGAGTAAGTACCACTTTTAAAGTCATCAAAAACCAATAAGAACGAAGCTAAAAACAGAGAGAAAATAAAAATCTTACATCAGATTTTAAGTCCCGGTGTAATTGAAACAATAAAATACCGGGATTTTTTTATTTCTGAGAATGAACAATCTTTATACCCGCGACGACTTGCGGCTTAGGTATCAAAAGTTATCCACATAAATATAAACCGGAAAGTTGCAGATTTTTTCCCGATTTCATAAATGGCTCTCTTATCCCTACAGTTTCTTTGCATCTTAACCCTGAAAATTTCATATCAATAACAGTTAAGATAGATTCTGTGAAAGAGATTTAGATACGAAATTATTTTTGTATAAAACACTCATAGTCAGAAATTTAAAGAGTTAAAAATAAACTTTTTCTTCAATTATACTTGAGAAAGAAATAATAATTTTAAAGACAACCCTTATTAAAGTAGCGTTTAAAAAACTGTAGTGTAAAATGGTAAAAGGATTGCGTACTCTTATTTTTTTGATTTTTTCTGTCTTCATAATTCTCACCCCCTCCGGAGTAATTGCCCAAAAGAGCATTGCCAACGATAAGGAGATTCAAACAGTAATTCATCTGCTGAGCTATGTATCTATGGATTACCCTGTTGCTGTTGAAAACGGTAAAATAATAGATCAGCTGGAGTATGAAGAACAAGTAGAGTTTGCCAAACAGGCATTTGAATTTGCCAAAGAGGGAAAATTCTTAGGTTCAAATGAAAATAGTGTTTTAGAGAAATTGAGTAATCTTAGAACGCTTATAGACAAGAAAAGGCCGGCTGCAGAGATTAGTAAGACAGCAGAAGAAGCTAAGAGTGCTATTATCGACATCACAGGGATAGCAACTGCTCCCAAAGTATGGCCTGACATTCAAAACGGTCAAACACTTTACTCTATCCATTGTAAAGACTGCCATGGAGATAAGGGAGATGGCAACGGCATTCTTGCGAAAGATCAGGATCCACGACCGACAAATTTTCTCGGTGCAGAATTGTACAGCAAGTTTTCTCCTTACCAGGGATTTAACACCATCAGGTTGGGAGTGCGAGGAACCAGTATGAGGGGGTACCCTGAATTAAGTGATAAAGAAGTATGGGATTTGGCTTTTTACATCAAGTCACTCCCCTATCAGGACAAGGCCGGTGACAAAGCTGTGCTCAAAGACAATTTCACCAGTGCATATCCAATGTACAATCTGAATAAGGTTTCTACCCTTTCTGATGAGGCTCTGGTTAATCAACTCAAAACTAATTTCAAAGATCCTGAAGCCAAGTTGGTTGCACTGAGGTTAATGGCTCCTGAAGGTGATAACCTGAACGCAAGTCTGATAATAGCGAAAAATGAACTGGATGCTGCGCTCGAAGAATATAGTGCCGGTAATAAGAAAACTGCGAGAATGAAGGCTCTCACTGCATATCTGGAGGGCATAGAGCCGGTTGAGGCCAGACTGCGCACACTGGATGCGAAGTTTGTTGTCGGCCTGGAAAACCAGATGCTCAATGTTCGCCAGGCCATAGAAAAAGATAAAGGAGTAGATGCTGTAAGAGAAGAAGTTCAGAGTGCGGTTGCGATGATTTCTAAAGCTGACGACCTTATGAAAGGGAAGAAAATGAACTACTTTCTGACCTTCATTTTAGCAGGTACTATCATGCTTCGCGAAGCCCTTGAAGCTTTTCTGGTTCTGGCTGTGGTGTTGGCATTAATCAAATCTTCCGGCGTGAGAAAAGCAATCCCCTGGCTTCATGGTGGCTGGATAACAGCTGTGTTATTGGGAGCTGCAGGATGGTTTCTATCTGATTATATTATCCAATTCGGAGGAAAGAACAGGGAAATAATGGAAGGGTTGATTTCGCTTGTAGCGGTAGTAGTTCTTTTATTAGCCGGGTATTGGCTTCATAGCAACTCTACGGCAAAGAAATGGAAGGGATTTGTAGAAGATAAAGTCGGCCATTTCCTGCAGAAAGAAAAGATGTTTGGCCTGGCTGCGTTTTCCTTCATGGTAGTATTCAGAGAGGCATTTGAAGTTATTCTTTTTCTTCAGGCTGTCAAACTTGAAGCTGCTCCGGGAAATCAGTCAGCTATAGGATTAGGAGTGTTGGCCGCTTTTGCCTTAATAGGTATTATTGCTTATTTCTTCTCTAAATATTCAAAAAGAATCCCAATACGTCAGCTATTCGTTTACTCTTCATGGATCATTGTATTCCTGGCGGTAATTCTCATCGGTAAAGGTATCCACGGCCTACAGGAAAGTGGGTGGGTGTCAGTGACCAGCATCTCTTCTTTCTTCAGGGTTGATTGGCTGGGTATCTACCCTACCGTTCAGACTATTCTGGCTCAGGTATGTCTTCTGGCCGTGATTTTGGGTACCTACTATTACAGCAATTACAAGCTTAAACAGGGGTAAAATTCTCATTTTTTCTCCTTAACAGGAAGTTTATAAAAATCTCTTATCCGGAATAACTACGAATATTTCCGTACTTTCTAAAAAAAAACACCTCTTTTTTTTCCAATAGACCGTTCAAACGACCGTTTGTGTAGTTTTAAGACCTTGTTAGGCGGAACCTGGGATATTTTTACGTCTAATTACCGCACACATTAAAATCAGTATGAAAAAAGTATTATTAATTCTGTTTACCCTGTCGATTGCGAGTGGAGTCTTTGCCCAAAAAGCTACTGTAAAAGGTACCGTTAAAGACACGGTTGCTCAGGCACCGATCGAATTGGCTTCCGTAGCAGTCGTAAACCAAGGTGACTCTGTTCTGCAAACAAGTGTCAGGACTGACAAAAACGGAAACTTTACCATAAATAACCTTAAGGACGGTGCGTACATCCTATTGGTGAGTTACCCGAAATATGTCGACTATGTCGATTTTTTTGATGTTGTGGGTGGAGAACCTGTAGAATACAGAGAGATTCCAATGACTCAAACAGCGCTGTTGTTGGATGAGATTGTTATTTCTCCTCCTCCTGTTCGTATTAAGGGAGACACCACCGAGTATATGGCAGATAGCTTCAAGGTAAGAGAAAACGCCACTGTTGAAGAACTGCTTAAAGAATTGCCGGGAATACAGGTGGATAAGGACGGGAAAATCGTTGCACAGGGAAAACAGGTAGAAAAAGTACTGGTTGATGGTGATGAATTCTTCAGTGATGATCCCACGGTTGCAACTAAAAACCTGAGGGCTGATGCCATCCAGAAGGTACAGGTTTATGATAAGAGAAGTGATCAGGCAGCCTTTACCGGTATTGACGACGGTCAGGAAGTAAGGACGATTGATTTAAAACTTAAAGATGGCGCCAAGAAAGGATATTTCGGTAAAGTATCTGCCGGAGGATTAGATAAATACTATAATCTGACGGGGATGCTAAACTCATTCAAATCTAAGAGAAAACTTTCTGTATTTGGCGTAGCAAGCAGTACGGATCAAACCGGTTTAAGCTGGAGCGACCAGGGATCCCTCGGATTCAATGATGGATTCGGTGGATTCAGAGGTGGTTTTGGTCGCGGAATGGGTGGCTTCGGTGATGACGGTCTCGATGCGGGTAATTTCTTCGGTCAGGGACTCCCCGAAAGTATAAAAGCTGGGGCGCATTACAGTGATAAATGGAACGAAGGCAAGAATTCAGCAGGTGGCAACTACTTGTTTAATAAGATTGATATCCGTGCAGGTGGGAGTTCCTTCAGTGAGAATACACTGTTTGACAGCTTGTACTACAGCAGAAACAATTCTTCCAGTAACTCCAGCCAGATTCGTCAAAGCCTGAGCGGTGTTTTAGACCTTACCTTAGATTCTACATCACAGTTTAAGATTACTGCCTCAGGAAGCAGAAACACTTCAGATAATTACACTAAGAGCTTATCTGAGTCGTTGAGTGAAACCCGCGATCTGGTAAACAGCAGCACCAGTCTGAACACCAACCATGGCGAATCAGAAGCCTTTAATACGAATGCTTTCTACAGAAAGAGATTTAAAACTCCGGGAAGAACCATCAGTATCAATTTCAACCAGAGGTATAATAATTCAACCAGTGATGGATTCCTGAACAACGAAGCTAAATACTATGACCCGACCGGTGCACTGATCAGAACAGAAAATACTGACCAGAACAAGGTGAATACTACGAAAACAACAACACTGGAAGCTAGAATTAGTTATACAAATCCGCTGGGTAAAAAAGGATTCTTAGAAATCAATTACAGTTACAATCACAACAACAACGATCAGGTACGCCTTACCTACAACAAAGACGTGAATGATAAATATGCTATTTTGGTAGACTCTCTGAGCAGTGATTTTAAGTACATCTATAATACTAACACCGGAGGTTTGAACTACCGTTATAACGGTAAAAAACTCACTTTTTCAGCCGGTGGTAGCCTGGCAAGAACAGATTATGTACAGGAAGACAACTTTGATCATACAAGAAGACCATACGGTTATACAAACATCTTCCCGAGAGCAGATTTGCGGTATAAGCTGAGTGCTGCATCTACCATCAGTATCAACTATAACGGTAGCACACAAGCACCGACTATTGATCAGTTACAGCCATTGAAGAACAACAGCGATCCTTTGAACATAGTTGTTGGCAACCCTGATCTCAGACAGTCTTTCCGCAACAGCATCGGATTGAACTTCAACAGTTTCCAGATGCTGCAAGATCAGTACATCTTCCTGAGGTTGAACTATAACTCGACAAGCAATCAGATCAGCAGCAGTTATACGATTGATCAGATGGGACGACGTGTGACCAAGTACATCAACGTAGATGGAGTAAACTATTCAATAAGCTTCAGTGGTAACTATTCACGCCAAGTGGGTAAGACATGGAGAATAGGTATCTCACCAAGTTCTTCAATTTCTAAGAACACCAACTTCATCAACGGAAAAGAAAACCTGTCGAGCAGCTTCAACATTACTCCGGGGCTTGAGTTAAGTAAGAGAGATGTACAGAAATATGAACTGGAACTCCGATACAGACCTTCCTACAATTCGTCAACCTCAAGCATCAGTACAGCTGCAGGTAAAGACTATTGGATTCAAAATATCAGTTTCGACGGCCGTGTGACCTTACCGGGTAAAATAGACCTCGGTACTGATATTTCTTACGAACACAGGCAACAGTTAGATCCAACCGACACTAAGAACGAGATGACATTGTGGAATGCGTATATTGAGAAAAGATTCCTCAAGAAAGAGCAACTCACACTGCGTTTCAGCGTGAACGATATCCTCGACCAAAACAAAGGATATGAAAGAATTATTCAACCGAATGCGATTATAGAAAGAAACTATTTGACATTCCAGAGATATGGACTGCTAACCCTGACATATAACTTCAACACTACCGGTGCAGGAAGTTCGTCTTCAGGTGGTTCACGTGGAGGTGGAATGATGAGAGGAATGAGATTCTAAACCCTTTAAAAATTATTTTATGAAAAAGATATTTCTATTAGTTGGTTTAAGCTTTTGGGTTGCTGTTAGTTCAGCTCAGAGCCCGATACTTAAGGAAGTTAAAATCGAATACGAAAAGAAAGTAAACACGTGGGCCTCTATCCCGGCGGAGATGCTGGACAGGTTTAAGCAGAATATGCCTCAGTATTCTTCTTCGTTCTACTCTTACGAAACAGACGGCAAAAAGTCTTTGTACAAAGCTATTCCACAGGAAAACAATGCCGGAATGGGCGGAAGAGGCGGTGGCTTCTTTAGAATGGGACAAGGCAGTGAAGACGACGAAGTATTTACCGACTTTGTAAAAGGAGAACAAATATCTCTGAAGAGTGTATTTGAAAAGAATTACCTCCTTACCGACCCCATCGGACATATTAACTGGAAGCTCACAAACGACTATCGTGAGATAGCAGGATTCAACTGCAGAAGAGCTACTGCTATCATTATGGATTCAGTGTTTGTTGTTGCATTCTACACTAACGAAATTCTGGCACAAGGTGGTCCTGAAGGTTTTACCGGATTACCGGGTACTATCCTCGGTCTTGTAATTAATCGCCTGCACACTACCTGGTATGCCACTAAGGTGAGTGTCGTGGATGTAAAACCTGACAGAATTGTAGCTCCAATAGACTCAAAGGCCGAAAAGAGCAGCAAGCTCCAACTGATTGAAAGCTTAAAAGACCGATTTCAAAATAACCGTAGCGGAAGAGGGTTTGGAAACAATGATGATAGTATGATCTGGAGAATTATGATTTAATGATATCTAATATTCGACAAAAAGAGGCTGTATCAAAACAAAATTTGAGACAGTTTTTTTTGATGGCCTTTTATTATGAAAACCTTATGCGTGTAAGGCTAGCATAAATAAACAAGTTTTCTCCGGGAGCTACTGTACTATCTATACCGGAGAGATCTAATACATCTTGTTTCATAGAATCATTCATTGTCTTTACAACTGTAAATACCTGCAGTTTTTTAGTGAATAATAAAACTTAATTATATAAAGTTTTCCACATTTTGTATTTAATTTGCAGAGTAACCCTATTAATACTGCATGGCACCAAAACTTGAAAACAAGGAGATTGTAAACTTCTTATGTGAAACAGAATTTAAGGCCGGTCTGTTTGACACCCTTAAAATCCGTTATCGTACCTATATCTGCCCTTTTATAGACCTGATTTCTTTAGTAAAACCCGGAGATAAAGTCGGAGATGTGGGCTGTGGCAGTGGGCAGTTCTTGCTATTAGTATCCAAATTTGCTGATAATCCTGAAAGTGTTTACGGAATTGAAATAACTGAGAGACTGATTCACAATGCAAAAGAGTTATTTTCTCAAAATGTTCAAATAAAACACCATTTCGAAACGTTTGATGGTAGTAATTTTCCTGAAGAGTTGGGTAAAATGGACATCATCTTTCTGATAGATGTACTGCATCATGTACCTAAGAAGCAGCAGGAATCATTTTTAGCCAATCTGACAGCGATCATGAAACCCGGAGCCAGGTTAGTTCTGAAAGACATTAACGCCTCCAGTCCACTGGTTTTATTTAATAAAATGCACGATATGGTCTTTGCAGGTGAGATTGGAAATGAACTAAAAATGGATAGAGCAAAAGAGCTTCTGGAAAAGAATAAATTAAAAATAATTAAACAAGATAAAAGGCGAATGTATGTCTACCCCCATTACACCCTTGTGGCCCAAAAAAACTAGAGGCAGACAACTCTTTATATGTTTTTGTTTTGCTCTGCTTTCTTTATTTCCTTTATTTGCAAGTTACTACTATGGCAATGGGTACTTAACCTATTCCAGGCATAAAGACTTGATGGCCGGTCAATCTTCTTTTTTCAATCCTTGGCAATACCGGATTTTGAGTCCATATATGGTTGAAGGTGCAATGTGGGTTTATAATCATACTATCGATAAAGTAATTCCAATTCCTAATGAACTTCACTTTACAATTAAAAATACTTCCGGCCCCAATGAAAAAAGAGATACTTTTCTTGACCTTGTAAGTAACCCGGATGCACTGAAATACTTTATCATTTTCTCCCTTTTCAGATTCATTCAGCACTTCTTTATTTTCTATTTATGTTGGAGATTATGGGGCGCCTTTGTCAAAAGTAAATGGCTTATATTTTTAGGACTTTCATTTGTTTCAATCGCAATGGGTAATACGTCCGATGTCGCTGACTTATCATTGAACACCTATACTGACATAATACTTTATCTACTCACTGCTAATTTGATTATCCATAAGTGGAGTCCCAAATGGTTATTCTTAATTACACCATTAGCTGCATTTAATCGAGAAACGGGCTTATTAATTCCTTTCCTGTATTTTATTTCAGCAACCGATTTCACAAATTTCTCGTTCATGAGGTTGAATATTAAGGAAATAAAATTTCCCAAACTAAAGACATGGGTATTTGTTGGAATACTGTATGTTATTTTCTTTAGCATCTTCGCCGGATTAAGAATTTATTACGGATACCCTCCTCAACAGGAATGGAGAGTGCCTGCAGGTCTTCCTATGTTAAAACTTAACTTATTAAGTCCGACAGGATTTAAAGCATATATGGCGCTACTAGGAACTTTTGGGGTGATTCCTTTTATTATCTTATACAGATTTAAAGCATTTCCCCATATTTTAAAAGTGTGGTTTATAGGGATAGTACCGATTTGGTTTGCTGTTCACTATATTACAGTTGTTGCATACCAAACCCGGTTATTCCTGGTTCCTATTATAATGATCTTCATTACGATGATGCTCTGGCTGATAGAACAGGAAATAGTACAGCGATATAAAGGAATCAAAAATGAAGTATGAAGCAGTATATAAAACTCTTACGTCCTAAAGACTGGATAAAGAACACTTTTCTTTTCCTGCCATTATTCTTTAGTGGGGAGTTATTCATACTTGAATCCGTATATCATGTTCTGGAAGGGTTCTTCTGTTTTTCTTTCGTTGCCTCTTCGGTTTATATTCTGAATGATTATCGTGATGTAGAGGACGACAGGAAGCATCCGGAGAAAAAATTCCGTCCCATAGCATCCGGAAAAGTCCATAAAGGGGTAGCCCTGGTCATAGGTATTCTACTTCTTATGGCAGGAATGGGTGGAGCATATTTCATCAGTAAAAACTTTCTGGCAATCCTTCTTCTTTACTGGATTCTTAACCTTGCTTATTCCTTAGGACTTAAAAAGATTGCCATACTTGATATCTTTATTATAGCTGTAGGATTCGTTCTAAGGGTTAAAGCCGGGGCTATAATCATCGGTGTGCCTCTCAGTGAGTGGTTAGTGATTATGGTGTTCCTTTTAGCATTGTTTCTCGGTCTTGGCAAAAGAAGGGATGATGTCCTCCTGAAGCTGAGGTCGGGAGCCGAAATGCGACAATCCATAAGAGGGTACAATCTCGACTTTATTAATATCTCATCTGCTTTGGTCTCTGCGGTAATGATCGTGGCATATTTCATGTACACTATGTCACCCGAAGTTATCGACCGCCTGGGCACTCATCGCTTATATTACACCTGCATCTTCGTGCTTGCCGGACTCTTCCGCTACCTGCAGTTGATATACATAAAAGAAAAATCAGAGTCGCCGGTGAAAATTCTTTACCGCGACAGGTTTATCCAGGCCACCATCGTTTTGTGGATTATCAGTTTCTACCTTATCCTTTATGTAAAGGATATCACCTGGTTAAAATAAATGCAGTGAAAAAAATAGCATTTTTCGATTTTGACGGTACCATTACCACCAAAGACACTATGATTGAACTGATTCGCTTCAGCAAAGGATCCGGTAAGCTTACGATTGGCCTCCTGCTGCTTAGCCCTTTTATCGTGGGAATGAAGTTGAATTTAATTTCAAACCGGCGTGCTAAAGAAATACTGCTCTCCTATTTTTTCAAAGGAATGGATGAGGTGGATTTCAACCGGCTATGTCAAAAATTTTCTGAAGAGAAACTCCCCGGAATAATCAGAGGTAAAATGAAAGACAGAATTAAGGGATTTCGCAAATCAGGAGTTGATGTTGTTATCGTTACTGCTTCTGCATCGCAATGGGTGAAGTACTGGGCCCGGCAAAACAACTGCTCTCTTATATCCTCCGAACTCGAAGTAAAAAATGGTAAAATAACCGGCAGGCTTGTTGGAGAAAATTGCAATTTCGGGGAGAAGTCGCGACGGATTAAAGTACAATTCAACCTCTCAGACTATTCGGATATCTATGTCTACGGTGATAGCAGTGGTGACAAAGAGATGTTGAAACTGGCAACTCATCCTTTCTACCGAAAATTCGACTAGGATTATACAGCACTGAATGCAGATACTCTGGACGACAGCCAGCTTTCTTTCGCCAGTACAATCCAACTATTAATAAAGTCTTTCTTATTCAGTACAGTGTTATTAAAGTAAAGTGTATCTCCGGATATCACACCTTCTTCTGCTGCTTTCTGCAAATCTGTAAAATGAATCACTTTTATCTCATCGTCCACAATAAATGCCATCGAGTGCCTATCGAACAACTGCACATCGAACGTCTTTTCCAATGCCTTTAAAAACCGATAAGATGCATCTGTACTGCAGCCTCCTACCCTCACAACACTTTCATCAGCCATCAGAATGATAAAACGGTTGAAGAATAACTTTACAAAGCTCATTACTTTATCTCCATGGCTGTTCCACTCGCTATTAAAGTTTTCCAATTCAGGAATTAGTCGTTGTATTTCCTCTTCTGTAAACTCTCGGTCAGCCTGATATATCCATAATCTGGATGTATCGTGAAAATGGGCAGGAACTAATGATCTGTACTCTTCTATAAAATTTTTCATGAAAATAATTCAAATTATCTACCGGTGTTTAGGTTTTATGTTTAACGATTCCATCGAGGTTCTTAAGGCCGATCATTTTTCTGGTAACAAATCCTTCGGCATGTTTCACTCCTATGTGTTTTCCAAACTCTGCAGTCCGGCTTACAATTGCATCCAGGAATTCAGGGGATGAAATATAGGTTTGCGGCTCATTACTCTTATAGCCTTTTGTATAGAACTGGGTTTTATAGCACTTAATCGCCTCAATCTTTCTATCAATGGCTGCAGAAATATCTACAAGGAAACTCGGACGGTGATAATAGTCCTGTAAGTAGTGGAATACGTACGAAGGTCGCCACGGCTCCTGATCTTTCTTACCGTCTTTTGTTTTCACTTTTCGCAGACCTGCAAGAAAACAAGCATCCTCAACTAACTTGGCCGCCCTGCCATGATCAGGGTGCCGGTCATCTAATGAGTTGGCAAAGATTACATCGGGCTGGTATTTTCTGATGGCACGGACTACTTTCAATTGGGTCTCTTTGTTATTCTCAAAAAAGCCATCTGCCAGGCCGAGATTCTCACGAACTGCAACTCCCAATACCTTTGCAGCATCTACAGCTTCCTGCTTTCTTGTGGCAGCAGTCCCCCTGGTTCCCAGTTCGCCGCGGGTAAGGTCTATGATTCCTGTTGTCTTACCGTTCATTTGCTCCATTATCAGCACACCCGCACAACTCAATTCCACATCATCGGGGTGCACACCAATGGCCATAACATCTAGCTTCATCTGCAATTAAATTTCTGCAAAGGTAACAGGTAAAAAAATATCAGGTTGTAAATTGAACTCGCACCAATCACTGATATTGCTGCCAACCGTACATACGTTGTACTTCCTGCACTATGACTTCTATTTCTGAATCATTTCCGTAGGCATCATACGGCTGTTTGAGATTGCTTCCGAATATGAAAGCTACCGTTTGCCAGAAGCGGGCTGTTACACCACCTTTAAGTTCTTTCAGAATATCATAACAGTTGGTACCACCGGTCTCACGGTTAATCAGTTTCATGAGAATTTTTCCCTGGTAAACAGAAAGTTCTTTCAATGGATCCGTAAATTCTTTCTTCAGTTCTTTTTCCCGGCTATTGATGTACTGCCTCCTTTCTTTTTTGCTATCCATGCCGGCAATATTTTTTTCAATATCGGTAAATACTGCTCCTGCCGTCCGTGCATAAGGATAGGTTACATAAACAGCGTTGCGCAGCCTGGTCCACTTCTTACTGTGTTTACCTTTCTGCCAAACAAAAACAACGGGTAAAATCCGTGCGGGAATAGTATCCCCATCCTCGATTACGGCTCCGACTAGCAGAGTATCATTGATGCCATACTGTGCCTTCACGGGATTAGCCCATCCCGCAGCCAAAAGCATTATCATGGCTACCAGAGAAGATTGTATGGAATTACGAATTTTCACTAACCTAAAATTAAATCAAGATTTTGGAATCCTCAAAAGCCCTATTGTTAATCTTCTTCTAAGCGTTTGCGAAAAGGAAAAGAAATATCAAGGCTCCGACTATCAAAATTAAAGACAGTATTGACAGTGATTTAGATGCATTAGCCCTGTGTAAAATAGCAACCAGGAATCCGGCAGCCATAATTACTAATCCCAGCCATACCAGATTGATATAAGGGAAGATATAGGCCTTAATCGCTATAAATTCAGTAAGTTTTTTGTGTTCTTTAATCCCGATTTTGAACTGATCATCCTTAGTAATTCCAGAGAACCGGACATACATGTTCTGAGTAATAGAGGTATCGTCCAAAAATGCGATTGTCATGTTTGAAACTGTCAACCCCGGATACAGTTTATAGCTTGTTCCCTCCTTACTGAAGACTGTAAGATCGGCTACCAGTGCGGTATCCTGATCTGTAAACCGGAAACGGTCATTATTGGGATTCTTTTCTATCGCATTTAATACAATGTATCCGTTCTCATAGAAGGCTGTATCTCCGATGTGCATTTCGTTTGTCTTAAACGAAGTTGTGTCTTCCTCATCATTGTTTACTGAAATTGTGGAAACATAAGTAAACACATCATGGGTCAGATAATGTCTTGTATCCGGATTACTGGTGAGCGCATTATCTTTCATCTTGTAGCTATCGGGCCAGAGGGAGAACACTTCTCCTTTCTTCCCGTCAGCTGTTCTCTCTACAAAATTGACTTTGTAAAAGACTCTTGTTTTCTCTATTGGTGAGGCACTGTCTTTTTCATAGGTCACTGTGTACTTACCCATCTCTGTCGGAACCCCCTTAAGGAGCGTCAGATTTTCCATCGGGTTTTCGGCATTCCTGCCTGTCGGGTCTTTATCAAACGGAATGAAAAGGCCTGTCTTGCTGTTGTCGCTGATTACTTCTTTGTTTCCTGAAGAGATAATCATTCCTGCAATCATCATAGCAAAACCAAAGTGTGTGATAGCACTGCCCGCAGCTTTCATCTTCCACTTCATTACATTCTTAATGTATAGGAAGTTGGCTATTACTGAGAATATACTTGCAAACAGTGCAACATTGATGGCAAACAGAAATCCCGGTCCTTTAACTGAGTACTTAAGCGGGTTAAAAATGACTATCAAGAGATAGATGGCTGCAGAGATAACTACCGGCCATACAATCTTTGAAAGGAAATATTTTTTCGTAGTTCCCTTGTACTTCAGGAATTGGCCGGCCCCGGTGAGCAATCCCACCACAATGGCCACCAATACCATCACCTTGTTGTAAGTGAACTCCCTGTCCGGCGGATCAGCTATATTTATTCCAAAAACAGTATTGTAAACGGGTAATGAGGTAACTGCAATGATAAAAATTCCCGAGAGGAATAATATCATAGAGCCTATGAACATCCAGAATTCTCTTGCAGAAATATTCTCTTCTTTATGAATTGCCGGAATGTGTTTGTAATTTTTAAAAAACAGAATAAACACGGGAATCGATACGCCCAGCACATATATCCCGATCAGGATATTCATCATCTTGCCTGCTTCTGTAAAGCTGTGCACGCTAGTATCTCCCAACACCCCCGTACGGGTAAGGAAAGTAGAATACAGCACAAATAGATAAGCCAAAATGGTAAACACATAAGAGGCTCTTAGTGCACGGCCGGTCGACTTATAAATGACCATGCAATGAAGTCCAGCAATCAGAATCAGCCATGGCACAAAGGATGCATTCTCAACAGGGTCCCACGCCCAGTAGCCGCCAAAAGACAACGATTCATAAGCCCATTTTCCACCCATCATAATACCGGTGCCCAATGCCAGTCCGCTAAACAAAGCCCATGGTAAAACGGGTTTTATCCACTCTCCCCAATCTTTTTTAATCAGGGAAGAAAAAGCAAACCCTACGGGAATCAGGGTGCTGGCAAATCCTAAGAATAGAACCGGCGGGTGAATTACCATCCAGTAGTTTCGCAGCAAGATATTTAGTCCAATACCATCCTGAATGAAGTTGAGATAATCAGCCCTGCTGAAGATAGCTCCTTCTAATTCGTTCCTGGTAAGACTGAACGGACTGCTTCCCACCTTGGCTCCCGCAATGTAAATTCCGAGGAGCATTACGATCAGGAAAACCTGGGCAGCATTCACTACCGTCATTACCAAAGCTTCTCTCTTCTTAGCCGTCAGTATAACAACAGTTCCCAGCACGCTGTGCCACATCGCCCAAAGCAGAAAACTCCCCTCCTGCCCTTCCCAAATACAGGCAAGCAAGTATTTAGGCTCTAACTCAAGTGAAGAATGTTTATATGCGTAAAGATATTCGTAGTAATGGTTTGCACAGATGTAATACAACAATCCGAAAACAATAAACAAAGACACCATCTCGGTAAAGAAAACACCACGAGCCAACTTCAACCATGCTGTACGGTCTTGTTCTGTCTTAGAAAGATGAGATTTAAAAAAAGCTATTGTTGCGAAAAGAGCTGAAACGAAAGCTAATAATATAAAGAAGTGCCCTATCTGTCCGGGCAGCAGATGTTCGTTCAAAAATTCCATTGTTTCAAATTAGTATTGCCCGATGTTAGACTCCAGAACCGATTTTTCGTCTTTGTATTTTGAAGGGCATTTCAAAAGGATATTATCGCATTGAAATACATCTCCTTCCATTCTGCCTTTCAAAACCACTCTTTCACTTTTCTCCAAATCAGCAGGTTTCGGATTAAAATACACTACTTTAGCACTGCTTCCCAGGCTGTCAACTGCAAAAAAGGTAAGATAGTTGGGGTCTTTCAGCGCATCGTATTCTATTGGTTTGGTTTTATCCAGTTTAGCTATCAGGTGAACATATTCACCCTGTTTCTCTTTGGCTGACTGAATTGTGTCGTAGGTAGAGAAGTCAACAGAGTACATCAGCAATCCGCCGATAGCTGCGGCAATAGCAATAAGAATAATTATACTTGAAGTTTTCATCTTATCTGGTCTGGTTTGAAGTCGCAAATCTACTTTAAAAAAATGAATATCAACCGTTAAAAGGCCACGTAAACTGCACTGTCTGTTTTGAGCGTTATATAATAGAAATTCTATTTATTTAACAAAGAAATTAACCTTCATTCATTTTAATATATCAATACACTTCCTACCTTGTGTAAAACCTGAAATCTATATTTTTACTTTATGAAACGACAACAGTATCTTTTACCTATTGTAATATTTATTTCTGCCCTCTCTCTTTTTGCTGTATCCTGTAAAAAATCAGGCAGCGGAGGCGGAAGTACTGATAAACAACTGTCTGACAGTGATTCCCTCAAATATCTGATGTATCGTACTATGCAGAAGAGTTATGTCGATGGTGGCAGGGATAAAAATTATGACCTCCCCTCATACTTTTGGTACAAGCAAGTACCGGAGACCGACCCGCTCAACAAGACTTTCTCTGATGCACCTGCTCTGCTCAATTACATGAAGGGTTTCCCCAAAGATGGTCAGGGAAGGCAAATTGATACCTACAGCTTTCTGGATGACGGTACTACCGACGAACAGATACAGGGAGGCGTAGCCGGAGATAAAGGACTGGAAGTGACCTTCGCCTACGACAATAACAGCAATATCATCCTGGTCGTTTTGTATGCAGATAAAAATTCTCCCGCAGGACTTGCAGGTGTAAGGCGCGGCTGGGTTATTTCTAAAATCAACGGAACCGATGTGGTTTACGACGGACCGAATGGAACCAACTATAACCGTACCGTTAACGCGCTTTTCTACGATGCATCAGCATCATTCACCTTTAAGAAACCGGATGGTTCTACAACGACCACCACACTGGCTTCAGCAAACTATCAAATAAACCCCGTTTTATTCGACACAGTTTATGATATCGGAACAAGAAAAGTGGGTTATTTTGTTTTCTATACTTTTTCGAATGTCACCAGCGGAGGCTCTCCTACCCTTACTAAAACTGAGCTGGACCGTGTGTTTAATAAATTCAGCAACAACTTTGTGACCGATGTAATTGTCGACCTGCGATATAACCACGGAGGTTCCACCAATACGGCCGAATACCTTACAACCCAGTTAGCGCCGTCATCCGTTGCAGGAAAGGAAATGTATCACTTTGAATTTAACGATAAACTGACTGCCCACAAGACTGAGATCGGCCTGCCTGATATCGTTAATTTCCAAACAGGCGGCACTCTCTCTCAACTTCAGAATATATTCTTTATAGTGAACAGCCAGTCGGCTTCTGCCAGTGAACTCGTTATCAATAACCTTAAACCATATACAAACGTTCAGATGGTGGGTGATACTACCCGGGGTAAACCGGCCGGGTTCTTTACTTTTACTTTAAGTATATATAAAAATGGCATAGAGACTTTCCTTGCCGATTTATACGCCATCAACTTCGTTACCAAGAACTCTGCAAACCAGGGAGATTACTACAGAGGAATGATTCCTGATAAACTTGCTGCCGATTATGTTGGCTACGACTGGGGAGAAGAAGGCGATGATAATCTCGATAAGATTTTTAATTACATAGCTACAGGCAGCTACGGCAGAACGATTCCGCTTTCCGACAAATTGAAACAAGATCCGTCAGTCAAAATACCGGCCCCTATTAAAGTACCGAGACTGCGTTTTGAAGGAATGGTAAGCGAAAGAGTCAGCAACGTTATGCAGAAAGAAACTAAAGGAAGAATCAGACCCAGATAAAGAAAAATCAGACAGAAAGATTTTAAATAAATATTATCACTGCCTCCGGAAGGAATTTTGGGAGACTTTTTATTGTAATAGCTTACTTCAGGAAAGAAACTTTACTAATCCGATGACAATGAATAGAGCCTTTTACAATTAATCGGATACTTTTCTCAGAAAATCGCATATTTTTACATAAGATGATTTCTTAATATCTATTTTCTAACAAAAATCTTCTGCATTATGAAACTTACTTCGTGTTTGGTTAAAGAGTACAAGACCGGTAATGACATTGCCTTACTGCTTTTGAGAGTGGTGGCCGGTTTGGTGTTGCTATACGGTCACGGTTTCGAAAAGCTGACTATTATTTTTAGTGGAAAAGAAATCCAGTTTTTCGATCCAATCGGGGTCTTCGGCCCTACATTATCTTTTTATCTTGCAGCCTTTGCCGAGGGTATCTGTTCTATCCTTTTGATTCTCGGACTGTTTACTCGGTTTGCACTCGTATTTCTTGTGATCAACTTCATTGTAATTTTTACCTTCCACGCATTTATTGCAGGAGACGGTTTCGGTGTTCTGGAACTGAGGTTCTTCTACCTTGCTTCTTTCATTGCACTTCTGCTACTCGGCCCGGGAAGAATTTCGCTTGACCACATGTTATTCGGAAAAAAGTAAAAAACTAAAAACCATATTCAACGGGTATTGTCTCATCTGATGATACCCGTTTTTTTGCCCGCAACCTGCCGGTCGCTTTCTAACCGGTCAGTGCTCCAATTTTTTCAGAATGAATTCTGTAGGCACAGATTTCCCTTTCACTAACCATGCCGTACCAAAGAAGCCAACCATCAATACCTCTAAAACATAAACCGGTTTTCCCCACAACCATTTATCTCCGTCAGCAGAAAGTCCATAAACCACCAACAACAGCAAACAAAGAATGATACCCCAACCACAAACAAGATATAATATGCCTTCCCGGTTGTTGAGTAATTTTTTTCCGGGCATCCGTCTGAAGTTGATAATACTCATTACTGCCATTGAAATAAAGAATAAGGCAGCAAAGACCAAATGAATTCTCCCGATCAACGGACCAACAACAAAAATGTGAATGTTATCGGTAATCTTTTGTACTGAATTAGTCGGAAAAATAACCAGGCCGAGTGCACAGCAAGCTGCGAAGGTCGCCACCCTCCTGTCTGTCAGCCAGGCAAACCTGTCATCTGTTTTGTTCATCGGATATCCGAAATAACAAAAGAGGAAAATAGCTACTGTTACCAGAATACCCACATAAAGCGGTCCAGATGTCGTGTAATAGAAAAAGCTGATCGAGTCTTTTAAATCGGTTCCTGCTTTATACGGCAGTGTTTGAGACTTGTCTATGAACAGGGGATTGGTGAGTAACCCCAGGCGATTGATCAAAACATTCACTCCCCAACACAAAAAAGGCAGTAGAATGCCTAACACACCGATCAACTGTCTCAGTGTTTTATATGATATCAGAAAGTTCCGGTTGCGGTTATCCATGAATAAGAGATTTCAGGTTTTGTCCTGTATAAAATTAGAGGTAAATAATCCATCAGGCAAATGAGGTGTTCTACTCACTATCTTTGGGTAGAGATTTTGCAACATTGAAAAGAACAATAAGATATTATAGATTAATCTGGCTGAAGAATGACTTGCCAGCAGGGCTCTCAGTATTCTTCGTAGCCCTGCCCCTTTGTCTGGGCATTGCGCTTGCTTCGGGTGCTCCCTTATACGCGGGTATTTTGTCAGGCATCATCGGTGGTATTGTAGTATCACTGGTCAGTGGATCACCTCTCGCTGTCTCAGGCCCTGCAGCCGGCTTAACGACCTTGGTGGCTGCCACAATTCTCACACTCGGCGACTATAAGCTCTTCCTGTTATCGGTAATGGTGGCCGGTTTGTTCCAGATATTATTGGGGGTATTAAAACTCGGTGCCATCGCCAACTATTTCCCGTCTGCCGTGCTGAAAGGAATGCTTGCTGCGATTGGTATCATCCTGATTTCAAACCAGGTTCCGATTGCTTTGGGTTATGACCAGCCTGATTTTTGGAAAGACGGATTTCTCAGTCTTTTTTCTAAACAGAATTTCAGAGTCAACTTCCAAAACTTCAACGAGAGCGTTACAAGAGAAGCTATTATTATTTCTGTATTATCCATTTTGGTGATGACTTTCTTTCACCTGCCTTTTGCTAAGAAACTCAAGGTAATTCCTGCTCCCCTCCTTGTTGTAATCGTAGGTGTGCTGACCAACCTCATCTTTATGAATTACAGTACAAGTTTATCATTAAAACCCACTCAGTTAGTCAATATTCCGCCCAATACTTTTTCAGATATTTCTTTTCCCGATTTTAGTCAGCTTCTTGCTTCAAGCGATATCTGGAAATACGGATTGCTGATCGGACTGCTTGCCTCGCTGGAAACACTGCTCTGTATTGAAGCCATCGATAAATTAGACAAGCGAAACAGGATTACCCCACCCAATCGTGAATTGATTGCGCAAGGCGTCGGTAACATGACCTGCGGATTGCTCGGCGCTATCCCGATGACGGCAGTAGTGGTGCGAGGGTCTGCCAACGTGGACGCAGGTGGTCGTACTAAAATGTCGGCATTCACTCATGGAGTGTTTCTTTTGCTCGCAGTATTACTGGTGCCCTTCCTGATCAATATGATTCCTTATGCATCGCTTTCTGCCATCCTGATTATTACCGGATACAACCTGACCAAACCAAAACTCTACCGAAACATGTGGAGCCTGGGCCTGAAACAGTTTCTTCCTTTCATTGTAACCATCGTCGGGATCATCGCTACCGATCTTCTGACGGGAGTGCTTATCGGACTGTCAGTTTCTACATACTACATCGTTCAAAATAATTTTAAAGAAGAGTTCCATATTATCAATTCAGGTAAAAATGCTTACCAGATAAAACTAAACAGCAACGTTACCTTCCTCAACAAAGCCCGTCTCAAAAAAATCCTCGATGAAGTACCAAGAAACAGCTCATTGACCATCGACGGCAGCGAGGTAAATTTTATTGATTATGATATTCTGGAGATCATCAGCGAATACGATAACAAAGCCAAGGAGCGGCACATCGAACTGATATTGAAAGATATTGAAAGGGTGAATGTGACGGCGATTCACTAAAAGCAATATTAAAAGAATATTTCGCCATCGTTTCACGCGGGAGGCGAATCGGGAAACAGAAATAAGAGCCAATATCTCAACTACTTCAATCCCACCCAGCTTCTTTTTTCCTTATCAAAAAACCAGAACATCCCATTGGCGTAAGAGAAGTTCATAAACTTATAAATATTAAAATTCAATCCTTCCGGAAATTTCAATTCCCAGGTTTTATACCCGGTTTCGATATCGTATAATTCAACAATAATTTTTTCAAAATTCAAGACTCCTACCTCTGCTCCGGGGATACCCGTATAAACCATGGTAGAATAATTATATTCTTCGGAGATATCAATACCATCCGAATAAAAGTCCCACACATGATCCTCTTCTTCTTTATCTGCTGCCCCCAAACCGAAATCAATAAATTCGTAATTACCTGTTGTATAGTCATACTTCCGATAACCATATTCTTTGGCTATAAAAAAGTAGATGGCATTTTCCTTCGGATTAAAAGCCCCTACTGAATAATTATCCGGTTGATTTTTTCCCTTACGAATAATTTGAATTCCGGTCGGAATACCTTTGGAATCCAAAACGTATTCCAGCCATCCGCCATCTAAAAAGGCATTTCCCTGAATGGTTTTTGTCAATTCATTATACCATAACCCGCGAAGGTCTGACATAGCTTTAAGTTCAGGAGAGGATAACAATTTTCCATTGGCATCAAAGACGGACATTCCAAAATTCTTGTTTCCGCCCAGGGCTGTATAATACTTTTTTTGCAGCGGATGCCACGCCACTCCCACACCGTTGCTACCCGAGGTTTGCTCAGCCGGAATTTTCAATTCTAAAACCTTTTTCAGTGTGCGGGATTTTGCCTTCTGCGCATTAGTATCTGTATGAAAAGTGAGAAGAGCGACTGTAAAAATCAGTGTGCTTAAATGGGTTAGTTTCATCATTGCAATATTTTGGGTTAGATAAAAAAAAGTACTCGAAAAGGTTTACATCTCCAAGCAATCCGGAAAAATAAGTTCAAGGCGTTTGAATAACTTCAGGCAGAAGTTCCCGATGCTTTTCCTTATGAAAAGTTATCAGTAGATGCAGCTAACCCACCTATACACTATTTTAGCTACTCCCTATTTTTCGGACAGATTTTTGCCCGATTGTCCGTTGTCATTGGAATTCCCTGCTATGATTGTGTTTTATTATAATCCAAACACATTAGTCCAATTTTCAATTGGAGGTTTCATCTGTCTGTTTTCCTTTTAACGGATCGTTAAACAAAACATTCAGCAGCTTAGGCTTAGTCACTATTTTTTTAAAAGACGGACTGTTAAACAATATCTTCAGCAACAGGAAAGGCAATACCACCAATGCAGCACCCCAAAGCTCATAGCCTGAAAAATATTCGGGATGTTTTTTGACAAACTGCATTTGTATCAATGCGCCCAGAATAATGGAAATATGCAGTATGAGATGCCCTTTGTCGAACAAGGCAATTTGTAAGCCTTTGTTTCCTATCTGCCTGCGGTATACAGCATATTGTACAACAAAAATCAAAATATTGAGATCAAATCCGATGTTTCGCAAAACCAATGTCCGCATATTAATGGCCACCAAATCCAGATTGTCAGAGTTAAGCAAAAATCCAAAAAATACTACAATCAGTGAGAGGTAACAAAAGAATACGAACACACTTCCTGCTATTGAGAATAAAGAAGGTTTTTTACCATCTGCTTGTCCGTTTTTTCGGGCATATATAATATCAATGATGGTGCGCACCCATAACTGAAACCAAAACAGGTAAAGGATGTAGAAGACGGTTACCTGCCCAAGTATAATTCCCCAAATTGTGATAAGGAGAAAGACAAGGGTTTCAACTATATTATAATATTTAGGTGAGGTAATCTTCATTGTTTTGCTATTGGTGATTCACTTCCCTTATTTTATTTCTTTCCCGGTTTTATCTATATTTATTTCCTGATCATTTAAAATTACCGTGGCTCTGCCGTTTTTAAAATCACCGGTAAGTTCATATTGGATGGGGATGACCACTTTGCCGGTTTTATCAATAAAGCCGTATTTCCCGTTGAGTTCAACAGAGGCCAAACCATCTGAAAACTTTCCGGCACTGCTGTATTCGGGTTCAATAACAATTTCTCCTGTTTTATCAATATATCCATATTTACGATTTTGTTTTACTCCGGCTAAGCCTTCCGAGAAATCGCCTGCATCTTCAAAACGGGTTTCTATCACCATTTTTCCTGTTTTGTCAATGAAACCATACTTTTCATTTTTCCTTACCACAGCCAATCCTTCAGAAAAATTAGCGGCATAATCAAATTCAGGAGCTATGATAATGTTTCCGGTTTTGTCTATATGGCCGAATTTCCGGTTAAGCATGATGACAGCCGCATCTTCACGGAACGGATAGGCGGCTTCGTATTTGGGTTCAATAACAAAATTTCCTTTTTTGTCAATAAAACCAAATTTATCGTTTAACATCACCGCAGCCAGTCCCTCTGAAAAATAATACGCTTCATCATATTTAAAATCAATAACCGTTTTCCCTGTTGGGTCAATAAAACCAAATTTGTAATTTAGTCTTACTGCCGCCAACCCTTCTTTAAAACTGTTGGCTATTTCATACTTCGGAGCAATGACAACCTTACCGGCTTCATCCTTGTAGCCGAACTTGCCATTAGGGTCCATAAATGATTCTAATTGCTGTGCCTGCGCTGTAAATCCTGCTATCAGCAGCAAGCATAAAATGAGTGGTTTCATGATTTTTGATTTTAGTGTACCTGTTTAAATCCCGAAGAAACTTCTTGCGATCTTTTTTGAATAAATGCTTTTTGATCGTCGGGCAATGAATTAAAAACTTCCTTCATCTCTTGTGTAGAACAATCTGCTCCCATTAACCCTTTAAATACGGCTTCCTTATCAATGGCATAGACTTCACCCACTTTGCGTACCATGTAGCTCTTTTTCTGCTCATTGCTAAGTGAAGCGTTCTTATATACATCGCCAAATAGAACACCCAGAGCCTTTCCCCTGCTTTCAGAATTGGTTGCCGCATTGAATGCTGTTACGAATTTTTTTTCCATCGGGTCGGAGGATGTGGCGGTGATGGTGATGGTGTTGGTGTTGGTGTTTGAATTTGCATTACCCATAAATTTACCATCTTTAAAATCGCCTTCATATACTCTGCCGTCTTTTAGGGTTAATTTTCCTTTGCCGTTGAACTTGTCGCCTAGGAAATCGCCTTCATACACATCACCATTCGCCCAGGTATATTTTCCTTTAACCGTTTTGCCGGTTGTTCCTCTGTAATCACCTTCATAAACATCTCCATTGGAAAAAACTGTTTTGACGGAATATGATTTATAAAAATTGATGAAGATTCTATTTTCGTCCCAAAATAATTCTGATAAAACTTTTTCTTCCTGTTGTCCAGATAGGATATACAAACTGTTTTTATCACTTTCCAATTTGAATCCATCATTTTTGAGCTTACTGAGCTCCGTTTTTATTTTGCCAAAGAGCTGCGTGTTGCCCGGGTTGGGTTTATTTTCACCAAAAACATGTTTGTCAAAAGATGTAGTGTTACCGCTTTTATTTTCTTCATACTCTACTGTAAGTTCAAATCCATCCAGATCTTTTTTGGACTGATAATACTCTGTAAAGCCCAGATTGTCTCTATCCACGTCTAATCCTTTTCCTTTCAGGGATTCCCAATTTGTATTTAAAATGGCTTTAAACTGGTTGTAAAAATTGGGGCTTAAAGTAGTACTTGTTGCTGTAGCAGGCTTATTGTTTGTGTTTGTTGTTGCCGATTGCGGATTGCTGCCAATTTCTTTTCCTGTTTTGTCTATAAAAAATTCTCTGCCGTTGAGTTTCACTTTGGCTTTGCCGTCTTTAAAACCATGGGCAAAGTCATATTGCGGTTCGATAATAAATTTTCCGGTTTTGTTTATAAAACCCCATTTACCGTTTTTCCTAACAGCAGCCATGCCGTCAAAAAAATAATCACCTCCTTCATATTGCAGAGGGATGACCGCCTTGCCTGTTTTGTCTATATAGCCATGTTTGCCGTTTAGGCTTACTGGTGCCAATCCTTCCCTAAAACCACTGATACCACCATATTGAATTTCAATAACAACTTTTCCGGTCTTATCAATAAACCCCCATTTATAGTTTTGGCTTACTGCCGCCAATCCCTCTGAAAAAGGACCTGCGTTATCATATTTAGGTTCTACAACAACTTTACCGGTTTTATCTATATAACCATATAAATCATCTTCATTACGCATATATGCCATACCTTCTGAAAAATTACCAACTTCGTTATATTGCGGTTTTACTATTTCTTTGCCTGTTTTATCTATAAAACCAAATTTATAGTTTTGGCTTACTGCTGCCAATCCTTCGGAAAAAGACCAGGCAGCATCATATTTAGGTTCTACAATTACTTTACCTGTTTTGTTTATAAAACCCCATTTGCCACCGGTCATCGCCTTAGTGACAGAACTAAGTTTTGCACCAATGTTTACAGACGCGAAGCCTTCTGAAAAACCATACACATCGTCATATTTTGGCTGCACTACTATGTTGCCTTTGGCATCTTTGAAACCGTATTTCTTGTTGGTATCTTGAAATGGTGTTAAGTTCTGCGCCTGTGCTGTAAACCCAGCTATCAGCAGAAAACATAAAATAAGTTGTTTCATAGTTTTTGATTTTTGAATAATCAATTATTTTATTTCTTTACCTGTTTTGTCTATGAATATCCAATTACCATCTTGGTTGACTCCTGCCAGTCCCTTGTGAAAATCTGTGGCACCACCATATTGTGGCCTGATTATTTCTTTTCCGGTTTTGTCTATAAATCCCCATTTGTCATTCTGTTGTACTTTGGATACCCCTTCGTAAAAAGAACCTATAAAATCATATTTCGGTGGTGCAATCTCTTTTCCTGTTTTATTTATAAGCCCCCGTTTGCCATTTAGTCGTATCTGAGCCAAACCTTCGTGGAAAGAACCTATAAAATCATATTTCGGTGTTACAATTTCTTTCCCTGCTTTATCTACCAGACCCCATTTTCTATTGAGTGAAACTTTTGCTATTCCACCAGAAAATTTGTCAACATAATCGTATTTGGGTGTTACGATTATTTTTCCTGTTTTATCAATGAATCCCCATTTTTTGTCAAGTTTTACTGCCGCCAATCCTTCGTGAAAATCTTCGGCTCCATCATATAGCGGCTTAATTATTTCTTTTCCGGTTTTATTTATATAGCTATATTTTCCCCGAATCCATTTACCACCATCCATTTTCCCATTTTCTTGTACTGCCGCCAATCCTTCGGAAAAGCTTTTGGCATCATGATATTGTAGTGCTATGATTTCTTTTCCTGTTTTATCGATAAAGCCCCATTTACCAGCCAATAAATCGCCTTTATTTACCGGAGCAAGCCCTTCTTTAAAATCCCTGACATAATCATATTGCGGTATAATTATCTCATTCCCTGTTTTATCAATAAAACCCCATTTACCGTCAAGAATACCTCCAAATTCACCTGTAGTTCCCCCAATATTTACTGCTGCCAAACCCTCAGAAAAATCATTAGCACCATCATATTTCGGCGCTATTATTATTTTTTCGGATTCATCTTTGAAACCGTACTTTCCATCGGCATCTTGAAATGGCGTTAATTTCTGCGCTTGCACCGTAAACCCTGCTATCAGCAGGAAGCATAAAATGAGTGGTTTCATCGTTTTTATTCTTTCGTAATTATTTATTTTATTTCTATTTTTTATCATGCAAATTTGTAAGATTTATTCTATGCCTTCGGAATCGGTTACCGCATTGCAGATTGCTGCGGATTTGCTTTTCACAGAGCAGGTAGAGATGCAGGGTTAATCTGTTTTACCCATAAATTTACCATCTTTAAAATCGCCTTCATACACGGTACCATCCACCTTGGTTAATTTTCCTTTTCCATTAAACTTTCCATCCTTAAAATCACCTATATAACTTCCTCCATTTTTACCGGTATATTTACCTTTACCTTCCATTTTATCATTTACAAAATCGCCTTCATACACATTGCCATTTTCAAAGATTAATTTTCCTTTACCAGTCCGCCTGCCATCCACAAAATCGCCTTCATAAACGCTACCGCTTTTCCAGATCATCTTACCTTTACCTTCCATTTTATCATTTACAAAATCGCCTTCATACACATTACCATTCGCCCAGGTATATTTTCCTTTAACCGTTTTGCCGGTTGTTCCGCTGAAATCACCTTCATAAACATCTCCATTGGAATAAACTGTTTTTAAAATCCAATCTTTAAAAAATGTTATATAAATGATATTGTCATATAAGGATACCCGTGCAGAGGAAAATAACGCGCTCCGGTCGGTTACAATATCAAAACTGTTTTTTTCATTTTGCAATTGAAATCCTTCCTTTTCTAATTTGGTTAACTCTTTTTTTATTTTTTCAAAAAGCTGGACGTTGCTCGGGTTGGGTTTATTTTCACCATCAACCGTTTTATCAATATTTGTGGTGTTATAGCTTTTAGATTCTTTATTAACCATTGTAAGCGTAAATCCATCCAATTTTTTTTTGGATTGGTAATACTCTGTAAAACCTAAACTATCTCTTTTCACGTCTAATCCTTTTCCTTTCAGCGATTCCCAATCTGTATTTAAAATGGCTTTAAACTGGTTGTAAAAATTGGGGCTTAATTCCTGCGCCTGTGCTGTAAACCCTGCTATCAGCAGCAAGCATAAAATGAGTGGTTTCATGATTTTTGAGTTTTTAATGATTGATTATTTTATTTCTTTACCCGTTTTATCAATATAAAATTCTCTGCCGTTGAGAGTTACTTTGGCTTTGCCGTTTTTAAAACTATCGGCAGAACTATATTGCGGTTTTATTATTTCTTTTCCTGTTTTGTCTATAAAACCCCATTTTCCGCCACCAACACCGACCCATCCAATGGGAGTTCCACCAATGTTAACTACTGCCAATCCTTCTGAAAAATTTTCTGTATACTCATATTTAGGTGTTACAATCTCTTTTCCTGTTTTATCTATAAAGCCATATTTCCTGTTTTGTTCTATTGCCGCCAGCCCTTCGTGAAAATAGTTGGCTTCATCATATTGTGGAGAAAATATCTCTTTACCTGTTTTGTCAATATAACTCCACTTACCATTTTGTTTTATTGCTGCCAACCCTTCGGAGAAACTATGTGCATCTTCGTATTTCGGGGTTACAATTTCTTTTCCGTTTCTATCAATAAAGCCCCATTTCCAATTTTGTTCTACTGCCGCCACTCCTTCGGAAAAAGACCAGGTAGCATCATATTTAGGTTCAACAACAACTTTCCCGGTTTTATCTATATAACCCCACTTGTCATTTTTTTTTACTGCCGCCAGATCTTCGGAAAAATTCTCAACATTATCAAATTGCGGTTTAATTATTTCTTTCCCAGCTTTATTTATAAAACCCCATTTACCGCCATCAACCGTACCCCATATATTGGGAGTTCCTCCAATGTTTACCCTTGCCATTTCTTTAGAAAAAGCGATTGCATATTCGTATTTTGGCGCTATGACTATTTTTCCGGATTCATCTTTATATCCGTACTTTCCATTGGCATCTTTAAAAGGTGTTAATTCCTGCGCCTGAGCTGTAAACCCTGCCATCAGCAGCAAGGATAAAATGAATTGTTTCATGATTTTTTATTTTTGAGTAATCAATTATTTTATTTCTTTACCTGTTTTATCTATATAGCCATATTTACCATTTTGTTTTACCATTGCCCGTCCTTCAGAAAAACTACCAGCATCATCATATTGTGATTTAATAATTTCTTTACCGGTTTTATCTATAAAGCCATATTTACCATTTTGTTTCACCATTGCCAGTCCTTCAGAAAAACTACCAGCACCATCATATTGTGGTTTAATAATTTCTTTACCGGTTTTATCTATAAAGCCGTATTTACCATTTTGTTTTACTGCCGCCAGTCCTTCGGAAAAACTCTTGGCATCATCATATTGTGGTTTAATAATTTCTTTTTCGGTTTTATCTATAAAGCCCCATTTTTTATTGAGTGGTACGGGCGCTAGCCCTTCGTGAAAATCTCCGACCTCATAATATTTTGGTTTAATTATTTCTTCTCCGATTTTATCAATAAAGCCCCATTTCCAATTTTGTTTTACTGCCGCCAATCCTTCAGAAAAAAGCCGGACTTGATCATATTGCGGCTTAGATATATATAATCCTAATTTACCTACAAAACCGTATTTTTCATTGAGGCTCACCACCGCCACCCCCTCTAAATAACTTCCCATGAAGTCATATTTAATTGGTATAACAACTTTTCCGCTTTTATCTATAGAACCCCATTTACCGCCACTGATGCTACCCCATTCATTCGGAATTCCACCGATGTTTACCGGTGCCAAGCCTTCGGAAAAACTATCGGCAAAATCATATTGTGGTTGGATGATTACTTTTCCGGATTCATCTTTATACCCGTACTTTCCATTGGCATCTTGAAATGGTATTAATTTCTGTGATAGTATTACCCTCTGTGATGGTTTTCTTCCCTGCGCCTGTGCTGTAAATCCTGCTATCAGCAGAAAGTATAAAATGAATTGTTTCATAAGTTTTATTTTTTGGTGATCAGTTATTTAATTTCTTTGCCGGTTTTGTCAATATAAAATTCTCTTCCGTTGAGTGTTACTTTGGCTTTGCCGTTTTTAAAACTATCGGCAGAGCTATATTGCGGTTTTACTACATAAAACCCTGTACTGTCTATAAAACCCCATTGTCTATCATACCTCTTATTTGCCCTGCCGCCACCGACATATTTATCAACAGCAACTGCAGCCAATCCTTCTGAGTTCTGAGAACTCCCTGGCATCATCATATTTAGGTGATATACGATTGCCGAGTACATCGTAAAAGCCGTACCTGTCGATGTAACCTCTGACGTCATCAGAAACAGCAGTACGAAACAGATGCAGTTTTACGGTAGAAAGACCACTTTTTAATTTACCATTTTCCCACTCGCCGTCTTGCATTTCGCCATTTGTAAAAACAACTTTGCCTTTGCCGTTAAATCTTCCTTCCAATAAACCACCTGTGTATTCCCATTCGCCAATCTTGTTATAAGTGCCGGTACCTGTTATTTTACCATTTGCTACTTCACCCTGGTACCTGATCGTAGTATCCGCTTTAAGTCCTGTTGTTATTTTCCATTCCACGAACCTTCCTTTGCCATTTGGTTTACCGTTTTGCCAGTCGCCTTCAAATAATACATGCCTGTTTAAAAAAATTCCTTTGCCTTTGCCATGAGGAATACCCTGGGTATTCACCTGTCCCTCATAGGTATCCCCGTTAGGGAAATTGATTGTTTTCAATTCCTGTGCTTTCGTGGTGATGGCGGTCAAAAGCAAACAGCAAAAGATGAGTTGTTTCATCATATTCTGTTTAAAAATTAATTTTCTTCTTTTATCTCTTTGCCGGTTTTGTCAATATAAAAACTGCGACCGTCTAACGCTACCTGTGCTTTGCCGTTTTTAAAATCAAAGGCACTTTCGTAAATAACGGGAATGACTAACTTTCCGGTTTTGTCTATATAGCCGTATTTTTCATTTCCTTCAAGAAGTTTTCCTTTTCTAACGATAGCCAGTCCTTCTTTAAAATCATCAATAGATTCGTACTCACACGGAACAAGCAGGTTGCCTTTTCTATCTATCAGGCCTTTTTTTAAATTATCGCTTTCTACAATAGCTCGATCTCCCTTAAAGTCATTCGCATACCGATATTTAAACGGAATAATTACTTTCCCTTTTCTATCAATATAACCATATTTATTGTCTTTAACCACAGCAGCCAAGCCTTCGGAAAAGTCGTTAGCAAATTCATATTCTTCCGTAAAGGCTGGTTTGCCGGTTTTGTCTATATAGCTATAAATGGTAATTCTGTTTTCATTATCCCAAGTGCCTACTGCTGCCAATCCCTCCGAGAATGGATAGGCTGTTATGTATTTAAAATCAATTTTTACATTGCCCTGAATATCTATATAACCCCAATCCTGAGAATAGTCTTTACTGAGAACACTGGTGCGCACGGCAGCCATGCCTTCTGAAAACTTTTCAGCGCCAATATATTTCGCTTGTATAACCACATCGCCATCTTCTGTTTTGTATCCATATTTATCAATTGTACTTCTTCTTTTACTATCCCATTCCGAAATTTTAAATGGAAGTAAGGAAGTTACGGTATATGTGCCGGAAACAAGTTCTCCATTCTTCCATTCGCCCCCAATAAATTGTTTATTGATGTAGGTTTTCTTTCCCTTTCCATTAAATTTTCCTTCTGAAAATCCACCGGTATATTCCCATTTGCCCACCATGGTAAAAGTGCCGTTACCTGTTATTATTCCATTTACAATATCACCTACATATCGCTCTGTGGTGTCTGCTTTTCCGTCAATCAGTCTCCATAGCACCAACCTTCCTTTACCATTCGGATTGCCGTTTTCCCAATCTCCTTCATATATCGTATGGCTATTCTTAAATATTCCTTTGCCTTTGCCATGGGGAATGCCCTGTGCGTTTACCTGACCCTCATAGATATCTCCGGTAGGGGATGTAATTGTTTTTACTTCTTGAGCCTGTGCTGTAAACCCAGCTATCAGCAGCAAGTATAAAATGAGTTGTTTCATAGTTTTGATTTTTGCATGATTGATTATTCTATTTTTTCTGTTTGCTTTTACTATTTCAACGATACGGTCCTGGTGCCATCTGCCGTTTCTGTAACCACATTCCCTTTATACACATCTGATATGCCTTTATATTCCGGGGGCAATACCAGCTTGCCGGTTTTATCTACAAGGCCGTATTTTCCCGCCTTTATTACCCTTGCATATCCGTTTTTAAAAACATCTGCATTGTCATATTCAAACGGTACAACGGTTTTATTGCTAAAATTTACGGCACCCACTTTGCCGTTTTTTTTCACAAACGCCAATCCTTCCGATGGTGGAATACATATATCGTACTCAAAAGGAATTACCTGTTTTCCCTTATTGTCTATAATGCCAAACTTTCCGTTTTTCTTTACTGCAAAATAGCCGTCTTTGCTGCCGTTGTATCCTTGATAATTGTTCTGGTCTATACGGTTTCCTTGTTTGTCTATTAAGAACAATTGGTTGTTTTGTCTCACCAATGCCGCACCTTTTGAAAAATCGGTAACATCATCGTAGAGATAGTCAATTACCTTTTTCATGGCAGTATCTACATATCCCCATTTTAGATACTTTGCTCTCGCCAATCCCTCTGAAAAATCACCGGCATCATCAAAGCCTGAAACATATTTACCTCCAATATCAATATATTCACCATTAGGTTTGACAAAACAATATTCCCCCACCACTTTCATACGAATTACCCCTCCAATACAATCTCCGGCACCTTCTAACCTTTCTATTTTAAAAAGTTCTTTGCCTTGTTTATCAATATATGAAATGTCAAACAGGGAAGGATAGCCAAATATGGGACTTTTTATACGTGCAATTCCTTCGGAAAAGTATCCGGAATAATATTGTAAATAATCCGCTTTTTTTACTATTTGGAAATTACGGTTTATCAATGCCGGTGCCTCATTTTTCTTTTTTTGAATTACAGCCCTGCCATCGGAAAATCTTGTTGCTACTGCATAGGCCGAATCGTTAAGCTGTTTGCCTGTATAATCATAGAAAAAATAACCTTTGCTGTTCTGAGCTAAAAAAATACCATCGTCAGTAATATTGTCTGCCCGTGTTACATCCAGCATTTGTTTTTCACCTGTAATGAGATTGATGTGCTGTATTGTGCTGCCATAGCCTATAATTAATGAATCTTCTTTGTCTGTGAATGTTGTAATAAACGGATTTATAGTTACCTGCGCAAAAGTTTTGAGCAACTTACCTTGCAGGTCAAACACTTCAGCCTTATCTGTTCCCACAAATAGAATTTTTGTTTTTCCGATTATTTGAGTTTGTACATTCTTTCTTTCTATCACCGTTTTCCCCGTTCTATCTAATACACGGATGGTTTTACCGGGCAGTTGTCCATAGAAAAGGTCTTTCTGATGTCGTGCAGATGAAATGTAATCATACTCCGGTTTTACAATCCATTTGCCTTTATTATCTATTATGCCTTGCCGTTTATCTTTTGCAGAGACAATAATAACGCCATCAGCATACTTCGGTTGTACAGGCATTTCTATAGGCATTACAGTTGTGCCCGTACTATCCATTATGCCATAATTAATATTTTTTTGTACGGTAAACAGGCCCTGTCCTTCGGGTATAACATTATCATATTGCATCGGCAATACCAGCTTATTCTTAGGATCTATAGCACCGTACAGTTTTGAACCGGTTTTGTTATCTACTTTGTAAACGGATGCGTAGTTTTTATAGAAGCCGCTCAGGCCGTCATAGGCATAGGGAATAACTGTTTTGCCCTTTTTGTTAACTGCACCGTATTTGCCCCCTTTTTCTAAAGCAACAACCGCCAACCCGTTGTAGAAAGATGTTGCATAGGCATATTGTGCCGGCAATACTACCTCGTTTTGCAGGTTGATGAAACCGTACTTTTTATTATCATTGCTGAAGCATATCAAACCCTGGTTTAAATCGCCCAGATAAGCATATTGCAAAGGAATTACAAATTCTCCTTTGATATTTGCATAGCCCCATTTGTCATTGTTGGATGCATCAGGTTTTCTTACCCGGTACAGCCCCTTGTAGCCGTACTGCGATTCAATGGTAGTATATTCCGGGGGTAGTAAAAACTTTCTGTCCGGGGCTGAGTATAAACCATTTTTGTCGTAGGACTTTTGGGTAATATACAGACCGGCATCATTTGTATAAAACATATTCTGGTAATCGCAGGGCAATACCGTATCTTTTGTAGCAACATGGAGCAGGCCATAGGTTTTGGTAGTTGTTGACCATTGGGTCACTTCTTTTTTTGTTACAATTGCAAAACCATCGGGTCTAGTAGGGCCAACGGAAATTTTTACTTGTGCCTGCGCTGTAACCCCTGCTATCAGCAGGAAGGATAAAATGATTGGTTTCATCATTTTTGACTTTTGAAGGATTAATTATTTTATTTCTTTGCCGGTTTTGTCAATACAAAAATCCAGGCCATCTTTATGTACTAAGACTTTCCCGTTTTTGAACCGGAGTGCAACAGAAATACCCGGTATTTCATAAATAATAGGTATTACTACATTTCCGGATTTATCCACAATTCCCCATTTACCACCAAGCACCCTGAAGTTTTGTGCCACACCGTCTATATTGACTGCAGCCAGATCTTCTGAGAAAGGAACTACATCATCGTATATTAAAGGGACTGTTTCCTTTCCTGTGGACAGTTCTACGAATCCGGCTTTGTTGTTAAGCCAAACTTCTTGTAGAGGACCGGGAATGAGTTCCTCGGGATTGGGAATCATATCATATTTTGGTGAAATAATCTCTTTCCCTCTATTGTCTAAAATTCCATATTTGCCATTGAGACCTGTTATGGTGTAATCTCCGGTGAAATGCTGGTAAGCCTTATCGTATTTTGGTGAAATAATTTCTTTTCCCGTTTTATCTATCAGCCCCCATTTACCACCGTGCACATTGCCATATCCATCTACTTTGGCGCCCATATTAATGCAAGCAATACCATTGTGGAAAGCCCCTGCGTAACTGTATTTTGGTTGTACTATTTCAGCACCGCTCATATCTATTATACCCCATTTACCATTTTGCCTTATACTTGCCAATCCGTCAGAAAATTCAAAAGCCTTATCGTACCTGGGGGCTATTATGATTGCGCCCGTGCTGTCTTTGTAGCCGAACTTACCATTGGAATCCCTAAATGATTTTAATTGCTGTGCCTGTAATGCTGTTGCCGTGAACAACATCAGGCAAATGGCAAAGAATGTTTTGGCTTTCATGATATCTTAGATTTAACTTTCACTAATTAATATGTAAGCCAGAAAGCCTAACGAGCTAAGTAATCCGATAATCAGGATGATCGGAATGGCGATGTTTCTTTTTTTTCCGTCTTTTCGGATATTTCTCCAAATCAAAAATGAGATGATTCCAAACGGGTAAGCACAAAAAAGTGCAACCCCATAGAACCATATTATTCCTACTGCTGAGAACCAGAGTGCAAAGAAGGTGGCGAGTGTAAACAGCAGATCGTTTTTGGTTATTTTTATTTTTAATTTTAATTTTCTATTTGTGCTTTTGATTTTGGTGGTATTTATGTGATGAACATTTTTCAATTCTGTGTTTATGGACTGGGTTTCTTTGTCTGTGTGGTCTGTTCCCGGTATTTGAGGCAAAACATTATTTGGGATTTCAGTTCCGAAAATCAGCCTGGGTTTGTTTACCCTGATGGATTTTGCCAGATAAATTCCCAGAAAACCGATGACGATCAGTTTTACCACGACAAAACCATTTTTGTATCCGTCCGGAAACACAGAAAAAATCAAAAAAACAGCCAATATGGCAACGATTACAAACACGATATTGCCGTAATAAGTTAAAGGGGTATGGCCTGTCTGGATTTCACAATCGGGATTAGCCGCCTTTGTCCTTTGCACCAGTTCTTTAACAAAGGGAATATAGGTTTCGGCCTGATTGCCAAAGTCAGCTATGCCTTTGTAAGTGCAGGAATAAATATTGTAAGTGGCCTGGTTTTTCAAGGTTATTTTACAGCAATAATTATTGAGCCGATACCGGTTATTCGGGTGATAAAACAACCGTAAACTTTCTATTTCGGGATAAGAAATTTGAATATTGGTTCCCTTTTCCTGGCGGCAGCTAATACCCTGATCAGAAAGCTCCCAGCTTTGGGGCTTTTCGAGTGCGGATTTTCTGTAGGTGTATATATTGCCCATATTTACATCCAAATAACGTTTTTTTGGGGAGGATGTCAATAGTGCAAATGCAGTATTTTTTACGGTTGTTGTATAGTCCTGAAGCAGGTTGATTTCGGGTAAGTCGATAAGTCAACTTAAATCCGGACGCTACAGGTGCTTTTAATAACCAGGCATCCAAAAGGTTACTCTTTCTTCTCCGCAGTGTCGACCGCTGTGGTGGGGATGCTGCGTTTCATTGCTGCATTGACAGAAGATTGAAGATTCAAAATTGAAAATTCATTACTCATCACTTTCGCCGGTAAGTTCTAGGTTTGTAGTTCGTCTCGGCCAAGTCGAGAGTGTTTCGCGGTTTGAAGTTTGAACATTAAACGCTTAAACCACAAACAAATAAACCGCCTAACGGCACTTGTCATCGGTCATAATTCATAATTCATCACTGTCTAACCGTTGGCTTAAAGTCCGGATTATTATACATGGACTTATTAAACAGATAATACTTCCCATCTTTGTAATTCTTCCAGTAGCGGTTACCGTCAACATCATAATACAAACGTCCATCTATACTTTGCTTTGCAGCAAGATCATTTACATAAATGGATTTTGGAGCAGGTGTCTTTGGTTTGACTGCAAGGTTCGTTTTTGCAGTGGAAATCACTTCTTCCGGTTCTTTGGCTGCAGGTATTTCGTCAGTCTGTTTTTCTTTTATAACTGTAGTGGTTGTCTGTTTCTCAGGTGTATAAATAATGCGCGCACTTCCTGAAGGACTCACCTTAGGAGAGCAGGATACGATTAGAAAAACTGTGAAGAAAAGACAAAACACGGATTTGCGGAACATAAGGGGAGTTTACTCTTAAAAAGCCAAAAATTATGCCACGCGTATCCCTGACATTTAACCAAATGCAATCTTTTCGTTAAAAGAGAAGCGCCAGAAAAATAAACACAAATGCAAGTGCATAAATACCCAGAACAATCAGCGTAATGATTCCGTAAAACTTAAAAAGAGACTTCAGATTTTCAAATGAGTTTTCTAAAGCCCCTTGGTTAACATCGTTGATGGCCTCTTTCATTCTGTTTGCAAATCGCAGCAAGAACATGGAAGGAAAAAATATTACCGCAGCCATAATGAAGAAGTTAATCATCATTCCTCCGCTTCCTAACGGTCCAACTAAATCGGCACCGTAAACATCCCTCATTGTACTGCTAAGGAATGCAGTAAAAGTAAAAGCGAGGATAATAAATATACCTGTCAGCACAAAACCAACAATGGCAAGGAATTTTCCCCACTTTGCTGTTTCTGCCAAATAGCCTTCTATTGAAGGTGATATTTCAAGGTCGTTTGATATCAGATCAGATGCCATATTTAAAATTTATGATTATGAAAATTTAGCGACGAACCACAAGCTCATAAGCCATACGAAAGTATCGCTTATCCTTTATAACGCAAATTCTGTTTTAAAGAAAATTTTTTAATAAGCCCTGGCAAATAAAACCCGCTTTTTACTCGGCTTCCCGGTAAGGATACACTTGCCGTCTTCTTCCGGCTGATTCAGCGGAATGCAACGGATGGTGGCTTTCGTCAGCTCTTTAATCTTCTCCTCTGTTTCTACCGTTCCATCCCAATGAGCAGAAAGGAATCCGCCTTTGCCATCCAGCAATTTTTCAAATTCTTCCCAGCTACCTACCTCCGTAATATGATCATCACGGTAAGCTTTTGCCTTATTGTAAATTGACTGCTGAATATCGTCTAACAATACTTTAATGGTGTTTGCAATGCCATCGAGTGAAATGCTCTCCTTTTCTTTTGTATCCCTGCGAGTCACTTCTGCCGCATTATTCTCGAGATCGCGCGGGCCGATTGCAATCCTCACTGGCACGCCCTTCATCTCATACTCGGCAAACTTCCATCCCGGGCGTTTGTTATCATCGTCATCGTACTTACTGGAAATGCCGAGTGCTTTAAGGTTCTCTTGAATCCCGGCAACCTTGGTATTGATCTTTTCTTTGTCTTCTGCACTCTTGTAAACCGGTACAATAACTACCTGAAGCGGAGCTAATTTAGGTGGCAGTATAAGTCCGTCATCATCACTGTGTGCCATAATCAAAGCACCAATTAACCTCGTGCTCACGCCCCAGCTTGTAGCCCACACATAATCCAGTTGGTTGTCTTTATCGCTGAATTTCACATCAAAGGCCTTCGCAAAATTTTGCCCGAGGAAGTGTGACGTACCCGACTGCAGCGCTTTCCCGTCCTGCATCAGCGCCTCAATAGTGTAGGTATCCACTGCTCCTGCAAATCTTTCGTTTTCTGATTTCACTCCCTTGATAACCGGCAATGCCATCCAGTCTTCTGCAAATGATGCATACACATTCAGCATCTTGCGGGTTTCCTCTTCAGCTTCCTGTGCTGACGCATGTGCTGTATGCCCTTCCTGCCAGAGAAACTCTGTAGTACGAAGAAATAATCTCGTTCTCATCTCCCAGCGAACTACATTCGCCCATTGATTAATCAGCAACGGCAAATCGCGGTAGCTCTGAATCCAATTTTTGTAGGTATTCCAGATGATAGTCTCTGATGTAGGCCTTACGATCAGTTCCTCTTCCAACTTAGCCTCAGGATCTACAATAATTCCTTCTCCGTCGGGATCATTTTTCAGTCGGTAATGCGTAATCACGGCGCACTCTTTTGCGAACCCCTCTACGTGCGCAGCCTCACGGCTTAAAAAGCTTTTTGGAATAAAAAGCGGAAAATAGGCATTGGAGTGCCCTGTTTCTTTAAACATCGCGTCGAGCTGGCGCTGCATATTCTCCCAAAGGGCGTAACCATAAGGCTTGATAATCATACATCCTCTTACAGCACTGTAATCGGCAAGACCGGCCTTTATCACCAGGTCGTTATACCATTGTGAATAATCTTTCTCTCTCGAAGTAATCTCTTTGCTCATATAATTCTACTTTTGCGGGCAGTGGGTCAGTTAAAAACAGTTCTATCTGAGACTCAAATTGTTAGAACTACTTTAACACCATAAAAGCCCGAGATAAAAGGTATTGCGAAAATTAAGTTTTAAATTTACAGTGGCGCAAAAATATAATTTCGAAATTTATTAACCATAAAACCGTAAAACCATGAAGCCGATATACGCACTTTTGATTATGGCCTCGTTCATGCTTGTTGGGTGTAGTGCAGCCTACAGGACTATGCAGACACCCGATGACGTATATTATTCTCCAGGAATTTCGGATGATGACGACGGTTATGTTACATTTTCATCGCCGAGCGATGAAGATCGTTACAGCTACAGAAACGATTTTCTGGAAGACATGGAAATCAGGCGAGGGATAAGGAATCCGTTATACAGATCGTCTTTCTCGCTTGGTCTTAACTTCGGTTCGCCATTTTACGGTTTTGGCAATCCTTTCTATTCGCCCTTATATTCTTCGTTTTATTCGCCGTTCAGACCGCATTTTTACAGTCCGTTTTCATACTTCTATACGCCGATGTTCGGAAGTTACTATAATCCGTTCGATCCTTTTGGAAGTTTCGGGTATTCCGGTTATACTTACGGATCCTTCGGTCATAGCATCTATGGCTATCCCGGATACTATACTCCGATTTATGGTCATTACTACCCAAGCTATAACTCCGGTATCGGGATCGGAAGGCTCAGAGATAACGGACCGAGAACAAGCGGTAACCTGATAAGAGTTAATCCTGGGAATTCAAATGCGGGGAGAACAGATAATACCGGTGCTACTATTGCTCCCATCCGCACTATGGTAACACCTACAACCGGCAACACGCGTGTCAGAGGTTCTGTTAATAACGCTTCTGTTGACAGAAGGAATAATAACGTTCTTCGTAAGCTATTCTCTCCCTCATCAGGAAGCAGGGAAATGTCGGGTGGCAGACTTGACCAGAGACAGAGCCCCCCTATCTTCAATAACAGATCATCAAACAGCAGAGTAGAAAGGAATACAAGGACTTTTGAAAGGACGACAACAACACCTCCGTCATCGTCTAACACAAGGTCAAGCAACGGTTCTACTCCGATCAGAAAGTTTTAATGGGTATTTACGGATACGGTATTAATTGAGTTTTTCACACGCAAAGATCACTTTGTAGTGAGAAAGCTTTAACTCTACACTTTATGAAAAGAATTCTTGTATCATTCATTGTTATATTGTTACTACACCAGGCAGGTGCGCAGGACCTGACAGATGCTTTGCGCTACTCTTATATGACCGGCCAGGGAGGTACGGCAAGGAATCAGGCACTTGGAGGTGCAGGTGTATCTCTCGGCGGTGAGTTTTCAAGCCTTTTTCTGAATCCTGCCGGACTGGGACATTTTAAAACAGGTGATATCATTCTGACACCATTTTATAGATTTAACAGCAATGAGGGCAGATACTTTGCAAATACTGCAACAGCTCAAAGTTCGAAGCTCGGGCTGGGCACATCAGGTATCTTGCTTTCAGATCCGCGCAACCGTGGAAAAATAAAAAGCCTTACTGTTGGTATTGGCTTTAACCGGTTAGCCGATTTTAATAATGCGGTTAACTACAGTGGCACCAATAAATTCACCTCGTACTCCGAAAAATTTCTGGAAGAGCTTATCAACAACCATGTTATGGATCCCAACTCTGCTGCGCAAGACTATCCGTTCGGCACCAGTATGGCATTCAATACATTTTTGATTGATACACTATTAGATAATGAAGGCAATCTGATTGGCTATCAGAGTTTAGCAAATCCTGCATTCGGATTAGATCAAGCCATGTCAGTGGAAACTTCTGGTGGAATTACAGAAGCTTCTGTCGGCGTGGGAATCAATATTTCAGAAAAACTATTCCTGGGAGGATCTATCGGAGTACCAATACTCCACTATCGCAGAGATGCGAAGTACAAAGAAACTGACGAAGGCAACCGCATCAGCAATTTCAATTACTTCACAGCACAGGAGACTTTGGAAACAAAGGGGACGGGTATCAACGCAAAGCTTGGTATTATCTATCAACCGATGGATAAGTTGCGTTTCGGCCTTGCCTTCCATACTCCGACTTTCTTTCAGTTCACCGATGACTACAACATGACCATCACCACTGACCTCGAGGGATACGCAGGCCCGGGAGAACTGAAACAGAGCTCCCGTGATCTGAACGATGGTTATATGCTGCGCAGCAAATACAATTTTTCCAACCCGATGAGGGCTATGCTGGGAGCTACTTATTTCTTCGGAATCGGCCCGGATATGAGTCAGCAAAAAGGCTTTGTTACTGCTGATGTTGAATATGTAAATTATGGACAGGCCGGATTCCACGATGCACAAAACAGCCAGGCATACAAAGACTACTTTAAAGAGCTAAAAGAATTAATTAAGGATGAATACGGCAGCAATGTGAATTTACGGTTAGGATCAGAATTTAAATTCAATACCTGGATGGTTCGTATCGGAGGCGCCTATTACGGGAACCCATACTCGTATGAAGATGCTCACACACTCAGGCTTTCGGGAGGTTTCGGATACCGCAACAAGGGTTTTTTCATCGATGTATCTTATTCACACGCCATACAGAAAGACGTCACCTATCCTTACATATTGCAAGACATGCCTAATCATGCTGCGTTACTGAATAACATGGGGCAATACATAGGGGTTACTTTTGGATTTAAGTACTTCTAAGAAGACTTTTAGAATTCCCGGATTATTCCTTAATCAGTTGTTCCAAAGCCTTTTTCACAACCGGTTTTGAGTAATTAACAGCTCCTACCTCCATGGTAGCAATATCTCCGTTTTTCTTAAGGATGACAGTAACGGGAATCGCATTGGGCAGAAAGCCCTGTGGCAGGCCGCTCTTGATAGCATATACAGGTAATCCAAAATTCTTCTTCTTCATATAGGCAACGGATGACGGAAAATCATTTTCTACATCCACAGTCAGGAAGACTATACGTGAATCACCTACAAACGATTTCATCAGTTTATCGATATATGGCATCTCTACTTTGCATGGCAGGCACCATGTAGCCCAGAAATTGATGAACACCACCTTTCCTCTTAACGAATTCAAACGCAAATCACTCCCGTCCGGGCTCGCAAGCAATATTTTACCTATCGCTTCGCGTTGAGCCGGAGTTGTCGGGTGCTTTGATGACTCCTTCAATCCTTTTGGAGAGCTACACGATAAAAGTTCGGCTGAGGCAGACAGCAATAATACAATCAGAAAGTTTGAAATAGTTTTCAATTGATTAGGGGTTAGGGTTTATAAACGCTTCAGAACTCCGGTAAATTACTCATTAACAGAAATAGAGCAGTTGCATCTCTAATTTAATCCCGGGTCTATCAGTTTTTTCTTTTCGTCTTTTTCCAATTTCCACTTAAATGCATCTGAAACCAGGTCATTTATATAAAACCATTTCTTATAGCATACCCGAATTGCCCGGTAAACTTCTTCAAGCTCGCTGACTTTACAAACATAGCCATTAGCCCCTCGTTCAATGGCCATACATACCATACTTGGGTCGTCAACGAGTGAAAGGACAAACACCTTAATATGCGGAAATTTTTCTCTTAGAATCGGTAATGTTTCCATACCGCTCATTACAGGCATCATCATATTCAGAATGATGACATCAGGAGTTAAATTTTCCAGTTTATTTAATAAGTCCAATCCGTGTACTGCCTCACCAATCAACTCGATATCATCATACTTCTGAAGACTTTCAAAAACTCCTCGCCTGAATACTGCTTGATCATCACAATGAATTATTTTGATTTTTTCCATTGAGAATTATTATTGAATTAAAACTTTTGAAACGCAACCAGACAATTCCTCACCAAATCTTCACCCTCTTATTCTCAGGTAAATACATCGAGTCGCCGGGTTGAACATTGAATGTCTTGTAAAACTCATCCACATTTACCAACGGACCGTTCACCCTGTATTTCGCAGGTGAGTGTACATCCGTCATCACCTGACTCATCAATCGTTCAGGACGGCTTTTGTACATCCAGCTCAAGGCGTATCCCAGGAAGAAACGCTGCATCGGCGTAAAACCGTCAATGACTTTATCTTCTTTATAAGCTTTCGATTGCTTGAAAGCGTCTATGGCTATCTCTAATCCTCCGAGGTCGGCGATGTTCTCGCCCTGCGTAGCAGCGCCATTTATGAAGTAACCGGGCACAGGTTCGTAGGCATCAAACTGTTTGATAATTCTCTCTGCTTGCTGTACGAACGCGATTGAATCATCCTGATTCCACCAGTTTTTCAAATTCCCGTCTGCACCGTACAACCTTCCCTGGTCATCAAAGCCATGCGTGATTTCATGACCGAAAAAACTGGCTCCTGAATAACCGTACATCATGGCTTCATCCAAATCTTTATCCCTGTAACCGGGAATAATAAATGCTGCCGCCGGGAACACCATCTCATTCATCACAGGATGATAATAAGCATTGTAGGTCTGTGGAGTCATCTCCCATTCGTTTCTATCGATGGGTTTATTCAGTTTATCAAACTCATACTGATGATGCCATCTGCTGGCATTGATAATATTCCGCAGATAACTCTCGCCCGTGATCTCCAAAGTGCTGAAATCTTTCCACTTATCAGGATATCCGATCTTCAACCCCATGGCATCGAGTTTGGCAATCGCTTTTTCTTTTGTGATTGCCGTCATCCAGTTGAGATTCTTAATCCGCTCCCGGAAAGCGTCTCTTATCTCTTCAGCCATATCCTCATACTTCTCCTTGGATGATTCATTAAAATAGCGCTTTACGTACAACTGACCGAGCATCTCTCCCATTGCCTGCTCCTGCTGGAAATAAGCTCTCTTCCATCGCGGTTTGCGTTCTGTAGCTCCTGTGAGATTTTTGGTATAAGAAAATGCTTCTACTCCGAAACGAAGCGGCAGTGCTTCGGTAAAGGCAGATACTAAATGAAAGGTCAGGTAATCCCGAAGTGCTTTGATACTGGTGGCTGTCAGGCTGGTTTCAAGTGATTTTATAAATTCCGGCTGTCCCACCACTATAGAGTCGAGTCCACGTACACCGATATCCATCAGAAATTTGCTCCATTTGAAAGACTGGCTCATCCCGTTCAATTCTGCAAAAGAAACTTTGTTGTAATTCTCGTACGGGTCGCGCATATCCTCAATTTTCTTAGAGTACATGGCAAGCCTCGTTTCAAATGTGTAAACCGCCTGTGCATCTTTTTTTGCCGAGTCTTTATCTCTGCCCAGCATGATTAAGACATTACCGATATGTTTTACATAGGCCTGACGAATATTGGCCGTTGCACTGTCAGACCTGAAATAATACTCTCTGTCGGGCATCCCTATTCCACCCTGGTATAAATACAAAGCGTGGCGCTCGCTGTTCATTTCGTCCTGAGCAACAAACGGCTTTGCAAGAACAGGCACACCTATCCTTTGCAACATTGCCACGGCTCCCTGGAAGGAGGTAAGATCTCTTACAAGGTTAATACCGTCCAGATAAAACCTGAGATAATCCAACCCCTGAATCTCGATTGTCACACTATCCATCGCTGTCCGCCAGAAGTCAGCTACTTTCTTTCGAACAGGATCACTACCCGTATAATTTGCTGATAGTACATTAATCTCCCACATGCGGTTGTACACCTCTTCTTCAATGAGATTGCCTATTCCCCATGAACTTTCGTCATCCGGGATAGCGTTCATCTTGATCCATCTGCCATTGGCATAATCGAAAAAATCATTTGCCGGATTAACGGTTGAATCAATGTTATCCTCGAAATAAAGCGGCTTTACTGTTTTGTTATCGTCGACTGAACAGCCTGATAACAGAAGCATACCAAAAAGAACCACCATTATTCTCATTGTACTCAAGCAATTTGTCTCTACGAAAAATAGGCTCAATAAAGATAAAGGAACTTTTTCCAATCAGAATGTGAATGTATCTTTGGCCATTAATAATAACGAGAATGCAAATCCACAAAGAAGGTTATAAGTCAATTGCTTTGGCAGCACTGGTGTTTGGTGCTATCAATCTCATCGTATTTTATTTTTTCAGTGCACATAGCCCTGTGCTCGCATGGATTATTTTCGGAGTTACGTTATTGATTCTAATTTTCATCATCTCTTTCTTTCGTTCGCCCAAGCGTGAATTTGTCATAGCACACCACCAGATTATCTGCCCCGCCGACGGAAAAGTGGTGGTTATTGAAGAGACCGAAGACAAGGAATACTTCAAAGACAAAAGACTGCAGGTTTCGATATTTATGAGTCCGGCCAACGTTCATGTGAACCGTGTTCCGATGTCGGGCGAAGTGAAATACAGTCAATACCACAAAGGGAAATACCTGGTAGCATGGCATCCGAAATCATCTACCGAAAACGAACGGCATTCGGTTGTTATCAAAAGCGATAAAGCCGAAATTCTGGTAAAGCAAATTGCGGGAGCAATGGCCAAAAGAATCGTGAATTATCTGAAAGTAGGGATGCATGTAGAGCAAGGTAAGGAGATGGGATTCATTAAATTCGGTAGCCGTGTAGATATTTTACTTCCTGTTGGTACGCCGGTTAACGTTAGACTGAATCAGTCTGTTAAAGGTGGTATCACCGTCTTAGCCACGATCGACACCTTAGTGCTCGCCGATGAATATTCTGAAAGCGAAACAAACGCAGGGTAAAGATTAGCCTCTCTTAGATGAGCGTACAAACCGGATAAAATCCGTAGCCGGCAGCTTGTCAACTCCCTGCAATCTGAGTATGGTAATAATCTGACCGTAATGGTAGGTCTGATGATTCATCAGATGCAATAAAACCTCATAAAGAGGCTGCTTACATGCCTCGCGTTTGGAGTTGCGGTATTCAAAAACGTGTTGCAGCCTGTTTTCACTGGCTTCTTCTATAAAGCCTACCCAGGAATCTGCCGACCTCAGAACCTCTGCAGAAAGTTGTTTGAAGTCGGTTTTGAATTCTGCAGACGGAGCCGTAATAATTTCTTTGAGGTGGACACGGTCCCACCAGATATAATCACTTTCCAGCAGGTGAAACAGAGTATTCTGTATTCCCCCGAAACTGTCACCCATATCTTTGGTTATGACCTCTTCCGGCAGTTCGCGCAGCCTTTCAATTACTAACTTATTTGCCCATTTACGGTAGGCGGCTAATTGCAATAATACCTTCTTCATTATGATGGGTTGAAACCAATTTTGAGCAATAAATATAACTACAATTCAGGAACAAAGACAATACAATTTGATTGACTACTTTTGCAGCAAAATTGCAGACCTTATGAGTGAGAATTTCACCCATGATTATTCAGGTTTCAGCAGTGCTGCGATTCACGCAGGCCATAAGACTGATTCCAGTTACGCACATCTGACCCCGATTTATGCGAGTAGTACCTACGTTTTTGACACTGCAGACCAGGGGATGAAACGCTTTAAAGGCGAAGAAGACGGTTTTATTTACAGCCGTTGGGGAGGCCCTAACTTTTATGAGGCCGAAGAGAAAATAGCGGCTTTGGAAGCTTTTGACATCACCCACAACGGAAAGCCTCTTGAACTGAAAGCGATCCTGCATTCCAGCGGTATGGCAGCCATCTCTACACTCGTACTCGGCACATTGAAACCGGGAGATAAACTGCTCACCCATTACTCACTTTACGGCGGTACGAACGAGCTGTTCTACAAAGTACTGGAGCCTTTGGGCATAGAGGCTGTTATTATCGACATGCGAGACCTGAACCTTACCGAAGAATACATTCGCAAGGATAAGACGGTAAAGCTGATTTACTTAGAAACTCCGGCGAATCCTACCATCCAGTGTGTCGACATTGCGGCCATCAGCGCTATGGCAAAGGCACATGGCATCAAAGTAGCTGTAGATAATACTTTCTCCACCCCGTACCTGCAGCAGCCTTTCCAGTTCGATGTGGACTTTGTTGTACACTCAACTACGAAATTCCTGAACGGGCATGGTACCGCCATCGGAGGTGTTTTGGTTGGTAAGGATATCGAACTGATGAAGACTAAAATGGAGAAAACCAAACGCCTGCTCGGAGGCAACAGTAATCCGTTTGATGCCTTCCTGCTGACACAGGGAATGAAGACACTAGAAATAAGAATGGAACGTCATTGCAGCAATGCTGAGAGAGTAGCAGTATTCTTAAATAATCACTCTATGGTTACCAGGGTGAATTATCCGGGACTGTCTTCACACAAAGATCACGACGTGGCATCCAAGCAAATGAGGCACCCGGGCCCGATGATGAGTTTCGAATTAAAAGGCGGACTCGAATCAGGAAAGAAATTTATTGATAAGCTTAGAATGTGTACCAGAGCTGTTTCTCTCGGCACATGCGACACACTGGTTTCACATCCTGCATCGATGACTCACTACGGTGTACCGGAAGTGGACAGATTGAAATTTGGAATCACCAACGGACTGATCCGCATGAGTGTTGGAATAGAAAACGTGGAAGACATCATTAAGGACCTGGACCAGGCGCTGACGTAATCATAATAAATACTTTTTAATCATGAGTGCAGCAAACTTTCCGGAAAAACTGATTATCAGACAAGCCGGCAAACATGATATACCGGCAATGATGAACCTTATACGTGAACTTGCAAAGTATGAAAAGGCTCCGAATGAGGTAACTGTAAGCGAAGAAGTTTTTTCGGATGCCGGTTTTGGTGCTCATCCTGTCTGGTGGGCCTACATTGCAGAGATTGATAAACAGGTCGTGGGTTTTGCGTTGTACCATATCCGTTACAGCACCTGGAAAGGACCGATGATGTACCTCGAGGATATCATTGTAACGGAAGACTGGAGAGGTAAAGGAATCGGCAAACTGCTGTTTGAACAACTCATCATTACTGCAAAAGAAAAAAATCTGAAAGGCCTGTTCTTCCAGGCCCTGGATTGGAATGAAGACGCAATAAATTTTTATAAGAAATACAAAGGAGTACAATTTGATGACTCCTGGGTCAATTGTACATTACATTTTTAAAACAGAAAAAGAAAGAAAACAAGACATGGCAGACAAAATAACAAAGACATCCGGCGGTACATTAGTAGTACCTGATGAACCTATTATCCCGTTCATTGAGGGCGATGGAATCGGACCGGATATATGGAAAGCAACGGTTAGAGTACTGGACGCTGCAGTAGAAAAATCATATGACGGTAAGAGAAAAATCCATTGGAAGAAGGTGCTTGCAGGTGAAGAAGCTTTTGAAAAAACCGGAGAATGGATGCCGGCTGAAACAATGCAGGCGCTGAGAGACCACCTGGTAGCTATGAAAGGTCCGCTGACCACTCCTGTCGGTGGCGGTATCAGAAGTCTGAATGTACTGCTGCGTCAGGAACTCGATCTCTATGTCTGCCAGAGGCCTATCAGATATTTTAAAGGTGTCCCCTCTCCTATGTGGCAACCCGAAAAAGTGAATATGGTCATCTTCCGTGAGAATACTGAAGATATTTACGCAGGAATTGAATACATGACCGGAACTGTTGAAGCTAAGGCGGTGATTGATTTCCTTCAGGAAAATATGAACGTTAAGAAAATCAGGTTCCCCGAAACTACATCGGTTGGTATCAAAGTAGTTTCCAAAGAAGGATCTGAAAGACTGATCCGTTCTGCTATTCAGTATGCCATAGAAAACAAACTACCGAGTGTAACGCTTGTACACAAAGGCAACATCATGAAGTTCACCGAGGGTGCTTTCAAAAACTGGGGCTACGAACTGGCAGAGCGCGAATTCCCGAACGAAACCTATACCTGGAATCAATGGGAAAAAACCAAGAAAGAGCGTGGTGAAACAGTAGCTAACGAAGATATGAAAGTAGCGTCCATCGGCGGTAAAGTCATCATCAAAGACACTATTGCCGATAACTTTTTACAACAGGCACTTCTCGCACCACAAGACTATTCCATTATTGCCACACTCAACCTGAACGGCGACTACATCAGCGATGCACTTGCAGCACAGGTGGGTGGTATCGGAATCGCCCCGGGTGCCAATATCAACTACCAGACAGGTCATGCCATTTTCGAAGCCACCCACGGTACCGCGCCGAGATTTGCAAATACCAACAGTATGAATCCGTCGTCTCTCATCCTAAGTGGTGTGATGATGATGGAATATCTGGGATGGAAGGAAGCCGGAGAAAGAATAACCAACGCTCTGGGGCTTGCTATCAGAAACAAAAGGGTAACGGTCGATTTTTACAACCTGATGGAAAAGGCTACCCTGCTCACCACCAGCGAATTTGGTGATGAGATCATGAGACATTTGTAATTAATTGGTAACAATCATTTTTTAAAGGTTTTCTTATAAAAATCGACGACGCTTTTTAACTATATTGCGAAACTTCGAATCATAATTATTATCAATGGAAAAGATTAAAGTAACCAACCCCGTAGTAGAGCTGGATGGCGATGAAATGACACGTATAATCTGGAAATTCATTAAAGATAAACTCATCCTGCCCTACCTGGACATAGAACTCAAATACTTTGACCTCGGAATTCAGCACAGGGATGCTACGAAAGACCAGGTAACAATAGACGCTGCCAACGCCATCAAAGAATACGGCGTAGGTGTTAAGTGTGCTACCATCACTCCTGATGAGGCCAGAGTGAAAGAATTCAACCTGAGCCATATGTGGAAGAGCCCGAATGGCACTATCAGAAACATCCTCGACGGAACGGTTTTCAGAGAGCCTATCGTGATGAAGAATGTTCCGCGTCTGGTAACCAACTGGACAGCACCAATCATCATCGGTCGTCACGCCTTCGGCGATCAGTATCGCGCTACTGATGCCGTGATCAAGGGCAAGGGAAAACTCACCATGACCTTCACTCCCGAAGATGGCGGTGAGGCTACTACATGGGAAGTATATGACTTCGTTGGCGACGGTGTGGCAATGAGTATGTACAATACGGATAAGAGCATCAAAGGATTTGCAAGAAGCTGCTTCAATATGGCTCTCAATAAAAAGTGGCCTTTATTTCTCTCTACCAAGAATACTATACTGAAGAAATACGATGGTAGATTTAAAGACATCTTCCAGGAGATTTACGAAACAGAATTCAAAGAAGCTTTCGATAAAGCAGGTATCACCTACGAACACAGGCTCATCGACGACATGGTGGCCAGTGCACTGAAGTGGAATGGTAACTTTATCTGGGCTTGTAAGAACTACGACGGAGATGTACAAAGCGATACACTGGCTCAGGGATTCGGTTCACTCGGACTGATGACCAGCGTGCTGATTACCCCTGACGGTAAAACCATGGAAGCCGAAGCAGCTCACGGTACAGTAACGCGCCACTATCGCGAGTATCAGAAAGGAAACCCTACTTCTACGAACCCAATAGCATCCATTTTTGCCTGGACCAGAGGTCTGGCATTCAGAGGTAAATTGGATGGCAACCAGAAGTTGCAGGATTTTGCCCATATGCTTGAACAGGTTTGTATCGAAACCGTTGAAAGCGGTAAAATGACCAAGGACCTCGCAATCTGCATTAAAGGAAACAAAGTAGAAGCGGGTAAAGATTACCTGTACACCGAGGAATTCCTGGAAGAGATCAACCGCTCACTTTCCGAAAAGTTTAAGCAACTCGTCTGATTCCCAACTTTTAGGAACAGATTTTGCATTAATAAATGCGCTTGTTTTTTCATTACGAAGAATAACGTGTGGGGTATTGCATGTAAAATTCACTGGCCGTCCGGTTACCTTGAGTCTGTTTTGAGAACGATGAGTTTGTTAGTGTGCTTCAGTTTTTCCTGAGGGTATCAGAATTGTGAAGTGATTTTCATCATTCCCCATAAAGGTTCAACGGTTCTGAAACCTGTAGAAAAATGAATGAAAGTACACTGTTCAAAATAGTTGAAGATACTCCAGTACCAATCTGGTTATCAGACAACAAAAAGCATTTTGTCTACTTCAATAAAGCATGGCTTAAGTTCCGCGGCCGTTCCCTTAGCAAGGAAATTGAAGAAGCCAGAGAGACGGGTATCTTCAGCGATGACCTGCCCAATGTGCGCCGCCGCTTTGAAACAGGCTATAAAACCAAGAAGCCTTATCGCATTGAATATCGCCTGCGGTGCAAGAATGGAACCTATAAATGGATGCTGGAAACTGCAAATCCGAGATTTGACGAGGATAATAAATTCCTTGGCTTCATCGGCACATGTTCAGATATCCACGAGTGGAAAGAACTTGATCGACAAAAAAGTGATTTCATTACCGCTGTCAGCCATGAATTGCTCACTCCCATCACCTCGCTAAAAATGTACCTCCATCTGCTCGATCAATACTTCGATAAGAAAAAAAACATCAAGTATGGCATTTATGCACAGGGTGCGCTTAACCAATTAGACAGGCTTTCGGAAGTTGTAAATGACCTCTTGGATGCCAATAAAATCAGAGAGGGCAAACTGGAATACAGATTCACGAAGTTCCCGTTAAAAGATTTAATTAATGTCGTTATTAGTAAAATGCATTTATTATATCCGGGACGGAAGATTGAGTTCAATTGCGGCAAGTGTGGAGGAATGGTTTACGGAGATGCAGAGAGGCTTTCGCAGGCATTGGAAAATCTGCTGGCTAATGCACTTAAATACTCTGAGGAAGAAGATAAGGTGGAAATCGAACTGTGGGAAGACGGCGAAAATCTCTACGTGGACGTAACAGACTACGGAATCGGTATTTCTGAAGATTATCACTCACAAGTCTTCAAAAAATTCTTCAGAGTACCAGGAGAGCGTCAAGAGACCTTTCCCGGGTTGGGAATGGGGCTCTACATCGCACAGAGCATTGTTAAAAAACACAATGGTAAAATTAAAGTGGAGAGTAAGGAAAATGAATACTCAAAGTTTTCAGTCAAAATTCCACTTGCAGAAAAATGAAAAGCAATATGTCCAGGATTTTAGTAGTAGATGACGACCCGGATATCCTTTCGGTGATGAAGATCTTATTGGCTTCAAACGGATTCACAGTGGATGTCAACGAAAAGGCTGAAGCTACGATGGCAAAAATTGAAAGCTTCAAGCCCGATCTGGTATTATTAGACGTGCTCCTCAGTGGGCACGACGGCCGTGTTATCTGTAAGAAAATTAAGGCAGAGAAGAAACTCAAAGATTTGCCCGTCATCATGATTTCTGCTCATCCCAGTGCTGCTGCCGGAATAAAGGAATACGGTGCCGACGAATTCATTTCGAAACCTTTTGACATCAATGTTCTTCTGGATAAAATTAATGTCTATCTCAACCAATAAAAGAAATAAACTCATTTCTGAAAACTTATCCTCAAGTTTTACTCACAACACATCACTAAAAAGTCTCACCTGATAACTTTCAGGAAGACCTTTGGTATCTTAGCCACCACTCTGTAACACAATTGCAGGGCGAAGAAAATTTATTTTAAAATCGTCTAATAATTTATAATTGGTAGCAGCCCGGGCACTCACTAACTGCTTCGGATTGCTTTCTTTATCCCTTCATCCAGAAAAATTCTTAATCAACATGAATCTTAAGAAAATTGTACTCCCTTTTGTGTTGGCAGCCTTTTTAATAACCTCATCTTATACTAAGGCACAGGTACCGACACCGAAATCGCATTTTGGTTTTAATATCGGCGACGACTATATGTTAGCCAATTACACCCAGGCAGAGGCCTATTACAAAAAAGTAGCCAACGCATCTGACCGCGTATTGTTGCGCCCGATCGGAAAAACCGAAGAAGGAAGAAACCAGTATGTCATCATTGTTTCTTCCCCTGAAAATATCAGAAACATTTCCAAGTATCAAAGCATCTCTCAGAAGCTGGCCCGTGCCGAGGGGCTGACTGATGATGAAGCCCGCAGGTTATCTAAAGAAGGCAAGTCCGTTGTGTGGATAGATGGCGGTTTACATGCCAACGAAACGGTAGGAGCACACCAGCTTATTGAGACTTTGTATCAACTTGCATCGCGCAATGATGAAGAGACACAGAGGATACTCAATGATGTAGTAGTACTGCTGGTACACGCCAATCCCGACGGGCAAGAAATAGTGTCCAACTGGTATATGCAGGAGCAGGATGTTACCAAGCGCAATATGAACATACCCAGGCTGTATGAAAAATACATCGGCCACGATAACAACCGCGACTTCTACATGAACAACATGAGTGAGACCCGCAATATGTCGCGCGTAATGTATGTTGATTGGCTTCCGCAGATTATGTACAACCATCACCAAACCTCACCGGCAGGTGCAGTAGTAGCGGGCCCTCCTTACCGAGATCCGTTTAACTATGTTTATGACCCTTTGCTGGTTACGGGAATTGATGCAGTAGGTGCAGCTATGATCAACAGATTGAATACAGAAGGCAAACCGGGTTTCACAAGAATGAAAGGTTCTGTTTATTCTACCTGGTGGAATGGCGGGTTGCGCACAACTGCGTATTTTCATAACATCATCGGATTGCTTACAGAAACCACTGGCTCACCCACTCCATCAAAAATAGCGTTGGTGCCAGACAGGCTGATGCCAGATATGGCTACTCCGTTCCCCGTGACTCCACAGGACTGGCACTTCCGTAATTCAATTGACTACTCAGTTTCCATGAACTATGCAGTATTGGATTATGCGAGCAGAAACAAAGACCATTTGTTGTACAACATCTATAAAATGGGACGCAATTCTATTGAAAAAGGAAACAGAGATAACTGGACTCCTTCTCCTAAACATATCGACTCACTGAAAGCTTTGATCGACAGATCAAGGCAGAATTCCCAGGGATCCAGAGGTGCGAATGCTAATTCCAGACTTTACGACTCTGTATTCAAATCCCCGGAAAACAGAGATGCCAGAGGTTACATCATCTCTGCAAACCAGCCCGACTTCGGAACAGCGGTCAGATTCATCAATGCACTCATCATCTCAGGAATCCACATTGAGAAAGCGACACATGCTTTCACCGTTGAAGGCAAAGAATACCCTTCAGGTTCTTACATCGTGAGAACCAATCAGGCATTCAGACCGCATGTCATCGATATGTTCGAACCTCAGGATCATCCCAATGATTTCCAGTATCCCGGTGGCCCTCCGGTAAGGCCGTATGATGCTGCAGGTTGGACACTGGCTTATCAAATGGGAATCGAATTTGACAGGATTTTGAATGATTTCAGTGGACCCTTTACTTCAATTCCATATGGTGAACTTGAATCATTTACTCCTGCTGCCTTCACCAATTCTTCCGGTGGGTACCTGTTGAGTCCGAAACAAAACAATGCATTCATCGTGGTTAATGACCTGCTAAAGGCCGGTATTGAAGTTTCCAGAGTAAACGCCGACGGAAACTTCTATGTAGCAAAAGGCGGAAGCCAGATACTGAAGAACGCAGCAACCGAATGGGGTGTTACTGCTACACCGGTAACCCGTAAACCAGCAGGCACTACCCCTTTAAAACCTGCAAGAATAGCACTGTACGACAGATACGGAGGTTCTATGCCTTCCGGATGGGTACGCTGGATGCTCGAACAGTATCACTTCCCGTTTGATGTGGTGTTTCCGAAAGATCTCGATAAAGGCGATCTGAACAGCAAATACGATGTTATTCTCTTTATCGATGAAAGAATGCCTATAGGGCCTGTTCCTGCTTTCTTCAGACAGATGAACGAAGAATCTATCCCGGCAGAATACCGAGGATGGTTAGGAAGTATCACTAAGGAAAAGACAATTCCGGAGCTTGAAAAATTCATGAGTAACGGCGGAAATGTAGTGGCAATAGGATCCAGCTCTACCCTTGCCTATCTATTAGGCTTACCTGTAAGAAATGCGTTAATTACAAAGAAACCGACCGGTGAAGAAAGTCCGTTAAGTTCCAACGACTACTATGTACCCGGCAGTATTCTGCAGTTGCAGATCGATAACACACAACCTGAAAATGCAGGTATGAGAAACACTGCAGATATGGTTTTCGCTCAATCGAATGTGTTTGCCCTGAATCCCGATGCTGTTTCAAAAGGGATCAAGCCGCTTGCATGGTTTGACGAAGGCGATCCACTGCGAAGCGGATGGGCATGGGGTAAAACATACCTGAAAGACGGTATTGTTGCGTTTACTGCTCCGGTAGGAAAAGGTAAGCTCTTCGTGTGCTCTACTCAGATCACTTTCAGGGCACAATCACACGGTACCTTCAGAATGTTATTCAACCAACTATACGCTAATAAATAAAAAATGATTGTATGAGGAAGTTATTGATTGTAGTTTTTTTAACCGGATTTTGGGTTACCGGTTTTGGGCAAAATAATCTCAAGTATCAGACTCCCCCTAAGAGCATTGTTGACCTTGCAGAAGCCTCCTTCCCTTCCGTGAATTTCAGCAGGGACGGAAAGTATATGCTGATTCTGGAAGCTCCGGAATTTCAGTCGATTGAGCAATCATCTCAGCCTGTTATCGGACTGGCAGGATTGAAATTCAATCCCAGAGCCAATACCTTAGAACCGGAGTCAGGCGGTACTTATAATGGCATCACCATTAAAGAAATCGCAACAGGAAAGACTTCTAAACTTAGCGGTCTTCCTCCAGGATTCATTATGAACCGCATTACCTGGAGCCCCGACGCTACCAAGTTTGCCTTCGGCAATAAAACCCTCAACGGTATAGAACTCTGGGTAGCTGATCTTTCTGATTTCTCTGCACGCAAAGTATTCAGCGGACGTATAAATAATGCTTACGGAAGGCCGTTCCAGTGGGTTCCGGATGGTTCGGGATTACTCGTACAGACCATCAGCGAAAAGCGTGGTAATCCGCCAACAGAAAGTGGTGTACCCGAAGGTCCGGTAGTTCAGGAAAACCTTGGAAAAAGAACTCCGGCACGGACATACCAGTACTTACTGCAAAATCCGTTTGACGAAAAACTGATGGACTTCTATCTTACTTCTGACTTGAAGATTATAGGTCTCGATGGAAGTTCAAAGTCTGTTTACAAACCATCTATTTTTAAAACCATCGACTATTCACCGGATGGTAATTATATTTTGGTAGAAACTATCCAGCGCCCTTATTCGTATTTAGTGCCTATCTACAATTTTCCATATAACACTACTGTTCTCGATAAAGACGGGAATGTTGTAAAGGAACTCAATCAGACACCGCTTGGCGATAAAACCCCAATCGCGTTTGATGCTGTCCCTGCCGGGCCCCGCTCCTACCAATGGAGAAAAGGTGCACCTGCTACTATTGTGTGGACAGAAGCATTAGACGAAGGCAATCCGGCGAATAAGACAGAATATATGGATGCTGTTTACACACTGAGCGCACCATTTAGCGGAACTGCCAAAAAATTGTATTCGACCAAACTGCGCTTTGGCGGAATCAACTGGATCAATGATGAATACGCGATCGTCAATGAAAACCTGAGGAGGACTCAGATTGCTGTGATGACGCTAATTAACCCTGAAACAGGTGCAATCATAAAAGAAATCTCAAACAGGTCATCGGAAGATACTTATTCAAATCCGGGCAGATTTTATACATCCTCTGATGAAGGAGGAACCGTGCTTGTCGATAAAGGAAAAGGTAAGACAAAAGCACTTACTGTCTTTACTACATCTAACGGAGCTTCTCCCCAAGGCGACCGTCCATTCATTATGAAATGGGATTTACTTTCCGGCAAAACAGATACGCTTTTCAAATCGAAAGCACCTTATTATGAGTCGCCTGTATTCTTTAACAACACAGGTTCAGTTTATTTCTCAAGAGAATCTTTGGAAGACCAGCCAAATTATTTCTCTCTGAATCTTAAAACTAAAAAGGAATCAGCTCTTACAGACTTCCCCGACCCGTATCCCGGACTTAAGGGAGTTGAGAAATCACAGTTGTCATACAAACGCAGTGACGGTATCACACTGACCGGCACGCTTTATCTACCTGCAGGGTACAAAAAAGAAGACGGTCCGCTGCCCGTATTGGTATGGGCTTATCCGAGAGAGTACAAGACTGTAGAGGCTGCCGGACAGGTAAAAGGCTCGCCTTATCGTTTCCCGAGAATCAGTTGGGGATCTCCGATCTATTGGGTGACCAGAGGTTATGCGGTGGTCGACAATGCCGACATGCCGATTGTAGGGACTGGTAATGATTACCCGAACGATTCATTTGTTGAGCAGATTACCGACAATGCCAATTCACTTATCAATTACGTTGTCGGACTCGGAGTCGGCGACAGAAACCGTTTTGCAGTCGGCGGACATTCTTATGGTGCCTTCATGACAGCTAACCTGCTGGCACATACGAATCTGTTTGCTGCAGGCCTCGCACGAAGCGGTGCTTATAACAGAACGCTGACTCCATTCGGTTTCCAAAACGAAACCAGAACCTTCTGGCAGGCTCCGAATGTTTACGGCAAAATGTCACCATTTTTTCATGCAGACAAAATCAAAACACCTATCCTGCTGATCCATGGTATTGATGATGAAAACTCCGGTACTTTCCCTATACAGAGTGAAAGGCTATACAGCGCCATTAAAGGATTGGGAGGCACAGTCAGATTAGTAATGCTGCCGAAAGAATTCCACGGATACCGCAGCAAAGAATCAATCTTGCATACCTTGTGGGAACAGGATCAGTGGTTGGAGAAATATGTGAAGAACAGAAAATAATCTTCTGCTAAATATTTAAGTAAGACCGGCCCGGTAAATGGCCGGTTTTATTTCTTAATGTATTCAGATATAAAGCAATCGTAGCACTCATCGATAAGAAACATCTTCTTTCCTTCAAATTCAACCCTCTGATTCGCAGGCCCGAAGTCAGATACCAGCATCAAAACTTTTTCCTTGTTGGATGTCATGGAAGACACCTTCATTTCTAACTTGTAAGAGCCTTCTGCAAAAAGGCTGTCGTTTCTGAATACTCTGTACTTATCTTTTGTGAACTGCAGCGTACTTGTATAGCCTTCGGTAGCCGGAGATATTGTCCACCCTGTAAATCCGCCGCTCGACTGCACCCATTCCCATTGACCGATGATCGCATCGTACCCAATTTTTATTTCTGACTTCTGACAACTGCTTATTAAAACAACGATCACCAGTATAGAGAGCAACCTTTTCATTTCACGTGTTTATTTTTTATGGGACAGTCTTTTATATAAGGCAACTTTATTTTATAAATTGCTGCATTGAAAATATCACAAATTTTCAAGCTATTTACTATGATTACTCGATAATAATACTACACTGTGAAGTAGTTAAAAAAAATCATGTTAAAATAATCTGCATAAAAAGCCGTTATTTCGATAAGAATCAGTTTTTCGGGAGGTGGTAGCTGGCGTGCTTTGCAATACGTTCCCTCCAATCTAATGTAATTACCCACAACAACCATTCATGCGGGTAAGACTAATGCAATTCGCACGTTAGCTTCTATTGCCGACAGGCAGATTCTTTGTATTTAAATCATTTTGTAATCCAAAAAATTCTAAAGATGAAATTCAAAGGAATCAGTCTTGCTCTTCTCTTTTTCACGAGCACTTTATTCGCTCAGAAGGGAGATACTCCCATGAATACCTACGACATGGGAGGCAAAATCAACTTTATGCAACTTACCGAATCCGGCGTACTCGTAGTAGCCGGAGGTGGCGGGTTTGCAGGAATTAAGCCCGGCGAAAGCCAGCCGCACTTTATTTTTAAAGACTACGGGAAAGTAAAACGCGAGGAGGTGGAGTTCATCCCAATGTCACCTTATGTCATCATTAACCAGGGCGGTTTGTTAGGTACCAAAAAGACAGTAATCGACGTTATTTCAGGCAAAAAATTGTTTGCAACGGAAGACAATGGATGGAAAGACGCTAACGAAGCAGCCATCTTTCTGCCCGAAAACAAACTGGTAGTTATTGGTAACCGGAAGGCTTCAGAAAAATATGTTCTTGCTGCGGGGATTTACAATCTGGATAACGGGAATCAGGATGCCCTCGTGAAATTGGATAAAGACGTCGGAAAAACAAGAAGTGCAGCAAAGGTACCTGTGAGCACCGGTACACCTTTCAAAGTTGGAAACAAGGTATTAGTACCCACTTCACAGTTTGTTATCTGTGCTGATATTGCAACAGGTGATATTCTTTGGACTGCCCCTGAAAAGAACCTTACATGGATGACAGCGGATGAATCCGGCAAAGAAATTTACGGATTTGAAGAGAGACCCAATGGTGATACCAGAATACATAAATTCAGTGAAACGGGCAAGGAGCTCTGGTCTAAAGAAAGAAAAATAAAAGGAAAGGTCTCAAGATTTCAAATCCTTCCCCAGGGTATTGCTGTTGTCAGCGATGTAGAGGCCAAGAGTAGCAGTTCTATGCTCGGTAAAATTGCAGCAAGCAAAGGTGAATCTAAAATTGCATTCCTGAGCGCAGGCGATGGCACCGACCTGTGGGAGAAAGCACCAAAGACGAAAGATTTTATCAGCCATTTCTATATCACAGATGAAGGAATCCTATTCGGCCTGGAAGGCGGAGGTATCAATAAAATCTCATACAACGGCGATCCTCTGTTCAAAAAGCCATTATCAACAGGAGAAGACATTATTACGATGGCCACTACTCCACAAGGGTTGATTTACATTACTAAATCTGATGCCAACATTGTAAATCTTAAAACAGGCGACCCCGTATGGAAAAAGCCTGTTAAGTATAAGAAAGCTTCTTCGGTAGCAGTAGCATACGATCGTGGTCATAATAGATATCTGTTATCTAACGGAACAGAGGTTCTGGCGATTGATGAGAATACGGGAGACATCAATACGCTCTGCAAAATAGACTTTAAATGGAAAGAAGAACCTTCTAATCTTGAGGTAAGAAAAGACGGCATATTCTTCAATTCTGATCAGAATTTCACCATGGTGGATTTTGATGGAAAAGAAAAGTTCAGCGGATCTTATCAGGCACCGGGCAAATCTGCTGCAGGAGCTATCTTAGCCGGTGTGGGCGGTATAGCTGCAGCAGGTATAGCCATGACTACCGCTGTAGGAGCACAACGCCACAGACAGGTGAATTTTGCCGGTACAAATATGGCTACAATCGGTGATCTGAATGAAACCGGTAAAGCCTATATGAATTTTGCCGAAGACATGGGAAAAGTTGCAGGTCAGTCTTTCAAGGAGATGTCTAAGAGATTCAAGGCTACTGCTGCTTCTGAAAACTCATTATTTATCCTGACTAAACTGGATGACGGTGTCGGTTTGGTTAAGATTAATAAAGACGACGGTAAAGTAGTAAAGGAGATTGTTCTAAAAGATAAGAAACCAGATTACGAAGTGGATGATTTTGGCGGTTACCTTTTTTATAAACCTAACGACCGCACTATCAGTGTTTTCAATTTGAATAACTAAACAGAAATTAAAAAGAGGCCGCGGGCCTCTTTTTAATTTATCTTATTATACTGTTTTTAACCTTCAGTCACTGTTACTTCATTAACTACAACTGCCTCAGTCGGAAATTCCATTCCTTGTGCTTCCACACTGCCTTTTGAGTTGGAGGTAGTTTTGGATGAAATCACAAAACCTGTTTTTTTGTTGACAACTGCTGAACCTTCAACTGTTCCGCTCACGCTTATTTTAATTTCCATGCCCATATTTTCGGTCGTCATATTACTCTTGGTGGTACCTTTCAAATCAAGCGTTACCTTGTCGCCATCAACCGACGCCACTGTGTAGTCAACATCTGTTTGGGTATCTCCTGATCCGTTTTTGGAGTTCCAGGTGTCACCTACTTTTACATTATCCGGAATGCTCAGCAAGGCCAGTTGAACAGCATTGTCGCCGCTCTGAAACTGTTTCAACAACACATCCATCTCTGAAGTCTCACCAATTTTACCGGCATCAATCACCTTCCCCTGCTTATCAATCACTACTGTTGTAGATTGACCAAGCAACTTGCTCGCACCCTGTGCCAGTTGAGCATCTCCTGCATCAGGGTTCTCCGAGTCATATTTCATTTCCTGTCCCATCATAGCAGTACTGAACTTCAGGCCCGAGAGCGTATTCTTAATAGTGTACTGATCATTACTTACATCTGTAACCTCAATATCATAGACGATAAAAATATCTGAGTTGTTTTCCATTTGTTGCCCCATAATATCTGTTACCGACGTGTTCGTAGCTTTTGAAGTCACTTTATACTTCGCACCTTTTGTCAGGTTAAGGGCAGCATTGCTTTGTGCCGATACCACATAGGTGAAGGCGAAGGCCACAGCCAGAAGAAGTATTCTTTTCATTTTTCGTATTTTAAAGTTTCAATTTATATAAGGTATTCAATAATCTATCGACCAATTTTAAATTCCTTCGGATGATCAGCACCTTTCAGGTGCTTTACAAAGTAATCCCAGCGTGTGCGCATCATGTAGTTGGAATATTTTCCGAATCCATGCCGGCTGTCGGGGAAAACTATCAGATCAAAATCCTTATTGGCATCCTGCAAAGCCTTCACCACTAAGAAAGTATTGTAAGGAGGCACGTTATCGTCCATTAATCCGTGAGCAAGCAACAATTTCCCTTTCAGGTTTTCTGCATGCATCTGGTTGGCCTGCATGGTATAATTATCTGTCCCGTCGGCGTTCTTCGTCAATAACCCGATATACCTTTCTCCCCAGTCGTCTTCGTAATTTCTGTTGTCATGGTTACCCGATTCAGAGATACCAACCTTAAAGAAATCAGGATACTTGAACATAGCAGATGCAGTAGCAAATCCACCACCCGAGTGTCCCCAGATACCTACTCTGGAAATATCGAGATAAGGATAGCGCTCTGCCAATTGTTTAATTCCTGCCACCTGATCGGGCAAAGTATTCTCTCCCATATTACCGTAACATCTATCATGGAAGTCTTTTGTGCGGTAAGGGTTGCATGTACCTTCAATCATTACTACAACAAATCCGAGTTCGGCAAGTGCCTGATGGTCTCCTCGTACGGGCGAGAATGTCCAGTTAGCACCGATACTACCCGCTTGCGGACCCGGATAGATATAATCTACAACAGGATATTTCTTATTAGGATCCAGGTTTGTGGGGGTGAACATCAGTCCGTAAATATCTGTAACCCCATCAGCAGCTTTCACTTTGAAAGGCGTAACGGGTTTCCAGTTCAGTTTTTCTTTCAGTTCAGAAACGTCTGCTCTGCCCAGCTCAAGTACCGAGTTGTTTTTTATATTCCGCAAGTTGAATACCGGCGGGATGTGAGGTTGAGAATAGGTATTAATAATGTACTCTCCCGATGGTGATAATGAAATCCTGTGATCTCCTTCTTCCGGAGTAAGATCCCTGAAACCTGTACCGTCAAAATTAATAGTGCAAAAATGCCTGTAATACGGATTTACGGGATCAAGACCGAACGCATTGAAATAAAATTTCCGATTCTCTTTATCAGTTTTCACAACATCAGCCACAACATATGCTCCTTTTGTAATCTGGTTCTTTACCTTTCCGGTAGAAAGATCGTAGAGATACAAATGGCCATAATTATCCCGCTCTGAGTACCAGATTACTTCATTAGTCTCGGGCAGGTATTGCCAGCTCTCGCCCATCTGGCCTGATTCAAACTGAGTTGGAGAAGTTTCAGTAAACACTTCGCGTACATCACCTGTCTGCGGGTTAGCAACCCTGAACTTCGCCACCTTATGGTCTCGTGAAGAAGAAACAAAAGCAATGGAAGAACCATCTGCACTCCAGGCAACATCCGATAAACCACCTCTGCCTGAGATATCATCGCCGGTTGTAGCACGGTGATAGTCAGGATCTATCTTCAGTTTTACAATACGCGGATTTTGCTCATCGACATGGATCACAACCCTTTCAATCATGGCAACATGCTCGTCGCCGGGCAGGGGGTATTTCCAGCTTTCTAATTTCGGATGTCCAACGTTGGTAGTCACGAGATACATATCTCCTACCAGCCGTTGATCCTGCTTGAAAGTGAACAGCATTTTTGAATCGGGCGACCACGAAACAATCGCATTGTTGGAATGTTTCCAGCCTGCATTATCGGTAGCATATCCGTAATCTTTTACACCGTCGGTAGTCAGTGCGTAGGTTTTACCCGAAGAAACTTCTTTAATCCAGAGGTTATCATCTTTTATGAACACAGTCTTACTGCCATCGGGTGAGGTAGGCTGAAACCCTCTGAAACCACCAAAGCCACCGAAGGTGCCCCTGCCGGTTCTTTGTCCCGACTGAACTGCTTCACCCTTGGTCAGACGGTTACTCTTCGGATTATAGGTCCATGAAAATCCTTCATAGTTAAAGGTAAAAGTCTTGAGGTCTTTCGCAAATGTGAGTTGACCCAGATTGAGCCCGCTTGCTGCTACCTGTTTGCCCGACTGAGCACTTAAAGCAGCCGCCAGCTTATCTGCATTAAATGCTGCTGTTTTAGAATTTTTGCCGGCATTTACCAGAAAATAATCTGTACCGCCTGCAGCATTCGTCTGCGTGTACCAGAAGTTTTGATCGTTAACCCAGTTAGCAAAGAGAGACGGGTTTTTCACCATACGCCCCACGTTGGTCAGCAGAAATTCCTGAGCTCTCTGATAATCTCTAACTGTTACAGAATCGGTTGCGTAAACCGACCCGAAAAACATTGCACCTGTTAAAAGGAAAAGGATTCTTTTCATCATTAGTTGATTTGTATATTAAGTACTGCAATATAATTTTTTTATCATGATTGAACCCGCTTCCGTGATAATCGGCAATAAATGATTTCTAACTGCTCACAGACTCCTGTTGCCCGAAGCAAATAAATTGCAACAAAGTTTAACCGCTGCCCTTTGTTATTCATTAACATTTATTTACACAGGGGCTGTTTTACTTAGAAATCATAGCTTTATATTTGCTTCATTCGAAAAAATCACCACTATGAATTTTAAGCGGATTAACAATATAACCGGTTGGGTTGTATTTGCGATTGCGTCATTTACTTATCTGGCCACTATGGAAGCTTCTGGCAGCTTATGGGATTGCGGAGAGTTTGCTTCCAGTGCCTACAAACTGCAGATTCCCCACCCGCCGGGAGCTCCTTTGTTTATTCTGCTTGGAAGGCTGTTTATGATCCCTTTCAGTAACCCTTCTATGGCGATCCTCGGACTTAACGCCATGAGTGCCTTGATGAGCGGGTTTACGATTCTCTTCCTTTTCTGGACCATCACCCACTTTGCAAGAAAGATTGTTGAGAAAAAGAATCCGTCAGGAGAATTTACTTCTTCAGAGTTAGTGATTATAATGGCTGCCGGTGTTGTGGGCGCTCTGGCATACACTTTTAGCGATTCATTCTGGTACTCTGCAGTTGAATCAGAAGTATATGCAAGCTCCTCTTTCTTCACTGCACTGGTATTCTGGGCTGTACTGAAATGGGAACACGATGTCACTAATGAAATAAGGAACGGAATCACCGGTCATTTTACAAAAGCAGACCGCTGGCTGATTCTGATTTTCTATCTGATAGGTTTATCCGTTGGTGTACACCTGCTCTGTATCCTGACCATTCCGGCTATTGTAATGGTGTATTATTACAAGAGATATGAAACAACCAAATGGGGTACTTTCTGGGCCTTCATCGCAGGTTGTTTGATTACAGGACTGGTACAGGTGCCGATGATTCAATGGACCATTAAACTGGCGGGTAAATTTGATATCCTGTTCACTAACAGCTTTGGCACTCCGTTCTTCACCGGATTTGCCTTGTTCTTTGTGTTTATCGGTGTTCTTATCTATTTCGTACAGAGGATTGCAATGAAGCGCAACTGGAACTTCCTGAAGCTGGCCATGTGGGCATTTGCTTTTGTGTTGCTGGGATTCTCTACTTACTTCACAACGCTGATCCGCTCTAATGCCAATACACCGATCGATATGTTTAATGTTGATAACCCGGTGAGCTTGGTTGGTTACCTCAGCCGTGAGCAATATGGCGACTGGCCGATTTTAAAAGGACAGGATTTCACTGCTGTTCCTAAAGAAATCAAAACAGAAGCTACATATGTCAAAGGAGATAAGAAATACGAAAAGAAAGGAACCAAGATTACACAGGTTTACAGCGAGGCAGACAAACATTTCTTCCCGAGAATGTGGGACTCCAATAACGATCAAAGCCATGCCGATTATTATGCATCGTTTGCAGGGATAGGTAAAGACCCGCAAACCGGCAAATACTACAATGCACCCACCATGGGTGATAACATGGCTTTCTTCTTCAGTTATCAATTCAATTGGATGTACTGGCGCTACTTCATGTGGAACTTTGCCGGGCGCCAAAACGATATTCAGGGTATTGAAATGGGTAACGTGAGAGACGGCAACTGGCAAACCGGAATCAGCTTCTATGATAACCTGAGGCTGGGTGACCAATCGATGCTACCGGATTCTCTCAAAGAAGATAAAGCCAATAATAAACTCTTTGCACTTCCATTCATTCTGGGATTGATCGGACTGATCTTCCACTACATGAGGGATAAAAAAGACTTCTTCGTAACTGTTCTACTCTTCTTCTTTACGGGGATTGCCATCGTTGTTTACCTCAACCAGGCAGGGAATCAGCCCAGGGAGCGGGATTACGCATATGTGGGATCGTTCTATGCATACGCAATTTGGATTGGTCTCGGTGTAATGATGGTGAAAGAGTGGTTTGAGAAAGCAATAAAAGGCAAAATGGCATCATGGCTTGCGGGTGCAGTATGCCTGCTTGCAGTACCTGTACTGATGGGCTTCCAGGAATGGGATAACCACGACCGCAGCAAGAAAACACTGGCTCCTGATCTCGCAATCAACTATCTTGAAAGTTGTGCTCCGAATGCCATATTGATAACATTTGGAGATAATGATACCTACCCGCTTTGGTTCGCGCAGGAGGTATTGGGTGTTCGTCCTGATGTGCGCGTAATCAACTTCAGCTTGCTGGGTACTGACTGGTACATTAATCAACTGAGATATGCTGTGAACGAAAGTGCTCCCATAAAACAAGTATGGAGTCCCGAGCAGATTATTGGCAGCAAGAGAGATGCTATTTATTATATACCAACCCTGCCGGGATTTGCTTCTGTCGTTGATCAGCCGATGGATCTGTTGACGATGATGAGAGACTACGCCGGAAGCGACAGTATCAAGTATTCATTTATAAATAATGACGACCTGATTAATGCTTTCCCGACCAAAAACGTTTACGTTCCCGTAGACAGAAGCGTCGTAGAAAAAAACGGAACGGTTAAACCGGGCGACCCTGTGTTAGACACCATCCGCTTTACCATCCCCAAGCAGGCTTTAGTAAAAAATGAGACTGCAGTGCTCAATATCATTGCTGCCAATAATTGGGAGCGTCCGATCTGCTTCACATCACCTTTCGGTGAATTAGGATTCGGAAACTTTCTGAGGATGGAAGGAATGGTATATCGACTGGTGCCAATGGAGAATCAACAGTTCGATGCCGACTTCTCTTACGAGGTTATGATGAACAAATTCCGTTTCGGAAATGCACAGACAAAAGGTGTTTACTTTGACGAAGACAACCGCGGGCACCTGAACTCTATCAGAAGGGCTTTTGCACAGACGGCGCTCTTCCTGGCCGACAACGGGAAATTGGATAAAGCAAGAAATCTGTTAGAGAGATGCGATAACAATATGTTGCCTTCCAATATGCCGTATGCAATGCCTTCGCGTGGACAGATTCACAACCAGTCAACCTATCAGTTCCTGCTGGCGGCCTATACTGCTCAGGATACTGCTCTGACGAATAAAGTACTCGCTGCACTCAAGAAAGATCTTGAACAACAGGTTGCCTATTATAACAGCCTGAATGTCAACCAGCAGGAAATTTTGAAGTATGATAATCAGGTAGTAAATCAAATACTTGGTAATGTTTACCAGATGGAACAAATCTTAAATGCCAAGAGTAGTCTTGCTCCTGAGGTTAATGAAGGAGATCCGTCAACAGAGCCTGCTAACCCCGACACTCCTGCAGAAGGAACAGATAATTAAAATCGAACTTTCTAAATACCGGAGACCGGGACCGGAGATGATTAGTCATTGTCTTCGTTCCGGTCTTCTTCTTTAACCGGAGGAATCAATTCTTCGCCACAATTACTGCAAAAGTGAGCAGTCGGCAGCAATTTGGCATAACCGCAATTCGGGCATTTCTTGTTAGCATCATTTTTAACTCCGTAGCCTCTTGCAATCTCAGCAGTAAGAATTCCGGTCGGTACGGCAATGATACTATAACCGCAGAGCATTACAACAACACTCAGAAACTTGCCTAAAGGGGTGTAGGGAGAAACATCACCATATCCTACTGTAGTAATCGTTACCGTAGCCCAATAAATAGAATCAGGAATACTTTCAAATCCCGGCGTATCTACTTCAATGATATACATTATGGATCCGATAATTACCACCAGGAGGCTTATAAAAAGCATGAAGATGATAATCTTGCGGTAGCTGTTTAATAAAGCCCTCTTAATAAACTGTGCTTCAAAAAGAAAGGAGCGCATTCGCAGAATCTTGAAAATACGCAGCAATCTCAGCGATCTTAAAATCAAGAGTGCCCTGAAGCTGAAATTGAATATGCCCAAATAGGCCGGAAAAATAGAAATAAAGTCGACAAGTCCGTAAAAACTGGTAACATACTTCATCTTCTCTTTAGATACCCAAATCCTCAAAAAATATTCAATCGTGAAAATAATAGTGAAAAGCCATTCAAGGATATTGAGGAATAATCCATATTCCTCCTCAATGCTCGGAACAGAAATCAGTAAAATTACAATTACACTAACAACAATCACCCCTAACAACCAAAGGTCAAATTGCTGCCCACCTCTGGACCTGCCGCCGAAAAACAATCTTTCGAGCAAGACCTTCCATTCGCTGACCTTTTTACCAAATATGACCCTTTCTCCCTTTTTCATCTCAGATAACCCTGAAGTATGGTGCAAATCTAAAGAACATTTTTTTGCTGCATTTATTGTTTTAACAAACACAATCTTATGTTTATCCTGCTCAAGTATAACACACGTTTTAATCTTATAGCTTTAACTTCTTAAATTTGCGACCTAAAAGCGATACCCATGGGAAGAATTTTTGAAGTGAGAAAGGCCACCATGTTTGCCCGCTGGGACAAGATGGCGAAACAGTTTACTCGTATTGGAAAAGAGATTGCTATTGCCGTAAAACAGGGCGGCCCGGAACCTGAAAACAATCCTGCACTCAGAAGGTGTATCCAAAACGCGAAATCGGTTAATATGCCGAAAGACCGCGTAGAAGCAGCTATCAAGAGAGCTGTTGGTAAGGATATGACCGATTACCACGAAGAAATCTATGAAGGATTTGCACCTCACGGGGTAGCCATACTGGTTGAAACTGCTACTGATAACCCGACACGTACGGTAGCCAACGTAAGAATGCACTTCAACAGAAACGGAGGATCGCTCGGTACCAGCGGCAGCGTGTCGTTTATGTTCAACCATATGGGAGAATTTAAAATCAAAAACTCCGGTCAGGATCTTGAAGAATTAGAGCTGGATCTGATTGACTACGGCCTTGAAGAAATCGGTGAAGACAGCGAAGACAATATTATCATCCGTACTTCATTCAACGAATTCGGAAATATGTCTAAAGCTCTGGAAGAAAAAAGTATTGAGGTCATCAGTTCAGAACTAACATGGATTCCAAGTAATACAGTTGAACTGCCCGAAGAAAGTGCCACGGAAGTCCTAAAACTGGTAGATGCCATGGAGCAGGACGAAGACGTACAGAAGGTGTACCACAACCTTAAATAGTCTATTGGTAAATCTTCCGAAGGTAGTAGAACAATGGTCTCTCGAAATCTGAAGAGGGCACATTAAAAGACCGGTTCAATAATCTGATATGACAGAAGCGGAAAATACAGACTCGTCGGAAGAACTTTTTGAAACGCATACCATCGTTTGTGCTAAAGGACAGGAACCGCTTCGTATCGATAAGTTCCTGATGAATCGCATCGAAGGGGCTACACGTAACAAAATTCAGCAGGCAATAGAACAGGAACGCGTACTCGTAAACGGGAAATCCGTCAAATCCAACTACAAGATTAGGCCTGACGATACCATTACGGTTTATCAAGACTACTCACCCGACCTTAACGAAATTGTTCCGGAAAACATACCTCTTGATATCGTTTACGAAGACGAAGAACTGATGGTGGTCGAGAAGCCTGCCGGACTGGTAGTGCATCCCGGAAGTGGCAACCCGTCAGGCACGTTGGTCAATGGCGTTGCCTATCACTTGCTGCAACAACATCCGGGCATCAGTGAGGAAGAATTGTACAGGTTCGGACTGGTACACAGGATTGACAAGAATACATCCGGACTTTTAGTGCTTGCAAAAAATCAACAGTCTCTTTCCGTATTGGCCAAACAATTCTTCGACCATACAGTTCACCGCAGGTACCTGGCACTTGTATGGGGAGACCTTGCTGATGATTCAGGCACTATCGTGGCAAACGTTGGACGCAATCTGCGGTACAGGAAATTGTTTGATGCTTTCCCCGATGGCGATCACGGAAAAGAGGCTATAACGCATTATACAGTTAAGGAGCGATTTAATTACGTCACCCTGATAGAATGCAGGTTAGAGACAGGCCGCACGCACCAGATCAGGGTACACATGAAATACATTGGCCATCCCCTGTTCAACGACGAACTCTACGGTGGCGACAGAATTGTAAAAGGCACTGTCTTCTCTAAATACAAACAGTTTATAGATAACTGCTTTGCGCTTTGTCCGCGTCACGCACTCCACGCCTATCAACTCGGATTTGTGCATCCCACAACCGGAAAAGAGATGTTCTTCGAAAGCAAACTGCCCGATGATATGGAAGTGCTGATTGATAAATGGAGGGCTTATACTGTGGGAAGCAAGAGATAACCAATCTGGCGCAGGACACAATCCTGGTAAATCTCCCCCAATTGCATTGGGGAGCGAAGAGTTACAACGGTTATTCTCGAAAAGGAAGTGTTCATTTAATGAATAATCAACCTCGCAACTGCTTTTGTAATACGCAGGAGAACAGAATATCTATTTTTTTTAACCCCGTTAAAAACGGGCGGATTCAGTAAGCATCAAGTGACCGGCTGTCGCCGAACACTTGCGCTAGAAAAACCTGGCCTGGCGCAAGATACTGTCATAAAAACCAAAAAGTTTTTTCCTTTAATCATACCTTTACAACTAAGTGAAAGAAGACATACGGCGATGTTTCGACGGATGTTTATCTTGCGCTAGAAAAGGAACAAGCCCTACGCTCGTCCATTACTGCTTTTTTATTGATAATACAAAATCTCATCTTCGCACTCGATGATGAGTTCTTTCTCTTCGAAGGCTTCTACTTTGCCGATAATCTTTGCCTCCACTTCGAATGATTCGGCGATATCGATAATCTCTGCAGCCTTTTCTTCGGTAGTATAAATCTCCAGACGACAGCCCATATTGAATACCTGGTACATCTCGTAATTGCTCACACCACTTGCCTGTTGTATCTTTTTGAAAATTGACGGAACGGGGAACATATCTTTCTTGACAATACGCACAAAGTCGGGCACATACTTGAGGCACTTGGTCTGCCCTCCTCCGCTGCAATGCACGAGTCCGTGAATATCGTCAAAGTGCTTTTTGAACACCTGTTTCATCACCGGTGCGAAAGTGCGTGTCGGTGAAAGGATTTCTTTGATATTCTCAATCCTGTGTTCGCCGATGTAAACAACATCCCTTGTTAATGACGGATCATAAGACTCGGGGAAATTCTTTGCGTAATAATTCTCAAGGATATCATGACGTGCAGAGGTCAGTCCGTTACTGCCGATGCCGCTGTTCTCTTCTTTCTCATAGATGGCTTTCCCGTAAGAAGCCAGTCCGACGATCGCATCACCGGGTTTAATCTTCTCATTGGTGATGATACCTTGCTTGGGCCAGCGAGCAGTCATCGTACCATTCACGGCAATAGTGCGCACTACATCACCCACGTCGGCAGTCTCGCCACCCATGTAGTAAATATTCACGCCGCAAGAGCGCATGAGCTCGAAGAACTCTTCGGAACCGTCGATAATTTCCTTGAGTACCTCGGCGGGAATCAGATTCTTATTCCTGTCTATCGTACTGCTGAAGAGGATTTTATCATACACTCCAACACAAATCAGGTCGTCGAGATTCATTACGATGGCATCTTGTGCAATACCTCTCCAGACAGACACATCCCCTGTCTCTTTCCAGTACAGATAAGCCAGAATACTCTTTGTACCTGCACCATCGGCGTGCATAATATTTACAAACTCTTCGTTATCGGTTAAGTAGTCGGGATAAATCTTACAAAATGCCTTTTTGTACAATCCCTGGTACAAATCCTTCACTGCATAATGAACCTCTTCTTTCTGAGCCGAAACACCTCTCTTGGAATATAATGACATCTGAATCTCTGTTTTTACAAAGGTTGTAAAAGTAGAATAAATAGAACGATTAAAGAAAAACAAAGCGGCGAATGAATTCACACGCCACCTTGCTTAACTGAAATACAATTTACTTTATAGTGTCAGGGCTATCCTGGTAAACAGTCTGATACCGTTCTGTCCCATCTGCACAGCATCCCACGGTCCGCCCGACTGGTTATTGAACGACCAGAATTTGGCAGCCTGCAACACACCGAGATCAGGGTGCACGTTGAATATATTATCTGCTCCGGCAAACAGTTTTACTTTATTGCTGAACTTATATGAAACATATAAGTCGCTTGCAATTTTTCCTTTGTAGATGACTTCGTATTTGATCAGCTTGCTTGGATCTGCATCCGTAGGAATCATGGGAGTTTCGTAGATCGGGCCAACGCCTATTCCCAGAAAACTGATTTTTCCAAAGTAGGTGAAACGCACACCCACAGAGAACCTGTCGATTCCATACTCAGGATTCATGGAGAATTTTGCGGGCGGTGCCGATGCCAGCAAAACACTCTGCTGATTGAAATTAAAGAAGACAGCCTCGTGATCACGCGTGTCTGATAATTTTTTTGGAACGTTGATCTTGGTAATCTTCATCTTCTGCAGGTTGCCTGCGAAGAGTACGTTGAAATATTGGCGACCGAATTTCTTTTTGTAATCTACCACGATATCCACCCCCAGATTAGAAGTATTCACAGCATTAGCGAAGAATTGAGTTGTGGTAACATTGGTGCGTTGCATCTCTGCTATCAAAGCAGGATCAAGTGTGGGGTCGTTGGCATTAAATTGGCCGGACAACACAATCCTGTCTTTTACACCGATATAGTAGCCGTCTAAGGTTATGAGCAGGTTATTCACCGGCTTCCAGGATAAGCCCAGACTGGTGTTGAAGGATTTTTCCTGCTTCAAAGCAGGGATACCTGCAGAGCGCGTGATATCGCTGTAGTTGGGAGAAATCTTGACAGATACGATTTTATTTCCCTGGAAGGCAGTAAGCGTGGAACTGAAATTGAGTTGTTGCAATGAGGGTGCACGAAAACCTGTGCTGACTGATCCCCTGAGATTCAAATTATGAGCAGCTTTATAACGCGCTGCCAATTTATAGTTAGAGGTAAAACCAAAATCGCTGTAATTCTCTGCGCGGATGGCACCATCGAGGAGCCAATCCTGATTGAGTTCCAGTTCGCCATCCACATAAACACCCACATTTGTACGATGAGCGTTCACTTCATCTGAAGGTTGATACCCCGGGAAGCCCTGTGCTCCGCCGTCCTTATTATTGGGATCGTAGTTTGTATAAGAATCTTTTTCACCGGCCTTAAGTTTGTATTGCTCGTAGCGCAATTCTGCTCCCATTGCCAGGTTCAGTCCGCCTCCCACTCCCGGTATCTTTTTCAGGAAGTTTAAATTGGCTGTATTCTGCAGGAAGCTGTATCCTCCGTCGTCAAAATGAGTTTTGTCCGCTCCGAGTGACGCATTGAATGTCTTATCCCCATAGAAGTGGAAACTGTTACCACCGATAGTGTTGCTGGCATCCCACGTCCAGTCGTTACTTAAATCACCTTTAAACCCTGCCGCAATGGAGGCATCCTGAATGCGTGTCTGGATGTGCGGATCGTAAACAGTGTCCACTCCGCCTGAGCCTGACGTTACTCTTACTATCCCCGGCACCATTATCGGCTTTCCTGTTCCGTCAGTCGGGAAACGATCGGGCCTTGCAATGATTCCACTCCAGGAGCGCGTGTAAGCATAATCATCGGAGAACTTATAATTATATCCACCAAAGGAATAAAAGCTGGTCTTGCCCGAATTGTTCAAAGGAACTTCCATATTAAAGAAAGCACCTGCCGTATTGGATGAACCCTCTCCGTTGGCCCTTCTTACAGGGTTTACAGGTAGTGACCAGTAAGATGACCAGTCATCGCTTTTCAATACCTGCCTGAAGGTTTTTCCCTGTGTGGTGAACTCGCCTGAGAAATGCATAAATCCTCCATTTTTCCCGACAGCGAATCCACCGTCGATACTGGTATTGAACGCATTGCCATCAATTTTTCCTGATGAAATATATTGATTCTCAGCCATTCCCTTAGCATAAGCGGGATTAAACTTCGGATCGTAATAACCGGAATATCCGGCTTGAACATTCAGTTTATTAATGTCTTTTTTCAAGACAAAGTTGATGACTCCTGCTACCGCATCAGAGCCGTATTGAGCCGAAGCGCCGTCTCTTAATATCTCAACCCGTTCAATCGCGGCCGATGGGAAGGAGTTGAGATCAGTACCTGAACTTCCCTGTCCGCGCGTACCGAATAATAATACTACGGAAGCAGGATGCCTCCTCTTCCCGTTAATCAAAACCAGAGTTTGGTCGGGCGACATGCCTCTCAGTGTAGCAATATCGATATGGTCTGCACCATCGCTACCACTTTGACGGTTATAGTTGAACGAAGGTACTGCTGTATTCAGTATGGACGTGACTTCCATCCTCCCTGAATTCAAAGAAAGGTCACGCATATTCACGACATCAACCGGAACAGGGGTTTCAATCTTAGATCTTCCGGACCCGCGGGTACCCACCAATACAATATCGTCCAGACTGAAAGACTGTGGCACAAGGGCTATATTGATTTCTGTTCTGCCACCTATGTCAACCGACTGCATTTCGTACCCTATCATTGTTACCAGCAATACATCATCAGTATTCGCCATAATCGAGAAGATCCCTTCAATGTCTGTGGTAGTACCTCTTTGAGAGGATTTGATAACTACTGAAGCTCCCTCGAGTACGGCTCCGGATGTAGCATCTGTAACCTTTCCTGTAACTGTATTACTCTGAGCAAAAAGAGGTATCTGTATCATTAAAAAAGCGACCGCCAGCAAATGTTTCATAACCTTTCTGATTGATTTTTTATTTGGGGCGGCAATGTACTCAAAAACTTCATTGAGTGAGAAAAATGAAATCCTCCAGTGTCATAAGAGCGTAAAAAATGAAATCAGGCTAAATAATATTTACTTTGCATCCGGATGGAAATACACAAAGACCTTGACCGTTTACCCGCTTTCAAGAATGCCGCAATAACAACAGGCACCTTCGACGGTGTACACGCCGGCCACCTGAAAATTATTCAGCAACTGAAAGAAGCTGCTCAAAAAGAGAACGGAGAATCTGTACTGGTTACTTTTCATCCGCATCCAAGGCTGGTTCTGCAAAAAGATTCTAAACTGCAATTGCTGAATTCTTTTGAGGAAAAAATGGAACTGCTTGAAAAGCAGGGAATTGACCACGTTGTAGTTGTTGAGTTTACCAAAGAATTTTCGGATACACTACCTGAAAAATATATTTCAGACTTCCTTGTCGGGAAACTGCACGCGAAATCGATTATCACAGGTTACGACCACCGGTTTGGAAAAGGCAGGAAGGGAGACTACAAACTGCTGGAAAAACTGAGTACTATTTATGGATACTCAGTTCACGAAATCCCTGCTTATGTACTCGAAGAAATCACCATCAGCTCTACCAAGATCAGAGAAGCACTATCTTCCGGAGACATCCTCACTGCCAACGAATGCCTCGGGTATGATTATTTCCTAGAGGGAGCGGTCGTAAAAGGAAATCAAATAGGCAGAACACTGGGATTTCCGACAGCAAATATTAAAGTAGCCGACCCGCACAAACTCATCCCCCGGTACGGGATTTATGCAATAGAGGCCACGCTGCCCGATGAGGAGAACGGTGCTGTTTACAGAGGTATGATGAGTATCGGTATCCGTCCGACCATCACGGATAATCGTGAGGCCATCGAAGCTAACCTCTTCGACTTTGACAAGGACCTGTACGGTCAAAAATTACGTATCAGGTTCAAGAAATACATCAGAGCTGAAGAAAAGTTCGACAGCATTGAAGCGCTTGCCGTAAAAATTCACGAAGACGAAAGCGTCATCCGCGAATGGTTCAGGAGTCGATAAAAAAACTTCCGTACAAGACGGAAGCTTTTTTAGATTAAACTAAATTTAAGGAGTTATTCCTTTTGGGGTTTGGTTTTTCAGGCTACCGGATTAGTTTGCCATTTTGTAACTTAAGGTGGGTACTACTGCCATTGTTATAGTTTGAATCCGTTGGCTCTAACCTTTGTTTTCTTTGGAATCAGTTTAAGGATTTTCGCCGTTCAGATTCTAATACAAAGCTATAATACACCTCCCCGGGATGCAAGGGCATTATTACCCTTTTTCACAGCCTATGAATTTTACGCAAAAAGCGTAAAGATACGTTCCCAAGAAACCTGTGTTTTAACAATCCCCACTGTATATAAGGGTGATTTTTTGATATTTCATCTCTTACCGCCTGTAATTTTTTTCTGGTTTTTGAAAAATCAAGGATTACATTTACGTCTATAACCAGCCAAAAACATATTCTTATGAACCAATCTTATCTATTTAAAGCCTTTTTTATTGCTGCTGCTTTATTCTCCTTCACCTATTCTGAAGCTCAGAGGCCTTCCGGCCCTCCTCAAGCTGCTACGGCTCAGGGTGCTCCTGCGGGTAACGCTCAGGCAAGGCCGGCGGCCAGAACCACCACTACAGGTGATGTCCACTTGCCAATCGATACTGTTGTACGCACCCAGCATCAGATCACCGTTAAAGGTCAAAGGTTCAGTTATACGGCGCATACAGGTATGCAGCCTGTATGGAACGAAGACGGCAAAACCATCGCAACACTCTTTTACGTTTACTACACAAGGGATGACGTGAAAGACAGAAGCAACCGTCCATTGGTAATATCGTTCAACGGTGGTCCCGGTACAGCAAGTGTCTGGATGAATATCGGTTATACCGGCCCGCGCAGATTAAAAATTTCTGCGGAAGGGTATCCTGTTCAGCCGTACGGAATTGAGGAAAACCCCTACTCTATTATTGACGTTGCAGACATTGTATATGTGTGTCCGGTAAATACCGGCTTCTCAAGAATCGTCGACAAGACAGTTGACAAATCCAGATTCTTCGGAGTAAATGCTGACGTGAACTATCTGGCATCATGGATTTCTGCGTTCATCACCAGAAATGACAGATGGGCTTCACCGAAATTTCTGATCGGTGAGAGCTATGGTACAACACGTGTATCCGGCCTGGCAAACCGTCTTCAAAGTTCGGAGTGGGTTTACCTGAACGGTGTAATTCTTGTTTCCCCCACCGAACTGGGTATCACCAGAACCGGTCCGACATCTGATGCGTTGATGCTGCCTTATTATGCAGCGACCGCCTGGTATCACAAACAATTACCGGCAGATTTACAGAACAAAGACCTTGAAGAGATTCTTCCTGAAATAGAAAAATTCACTATTGATAAGTACATGCCTGCACTCGCCAGAGGTGGTTCTCTATCTGAGGGCGACAGAAATTCGATTGCTGCTACAGTAGCGAGATACTCGGGATTGAAGAAAGAAAGTGTATTGCAGAATAATCTCATCATCCGGCCCAATTTCTTTTGGAAAGATTTGCTTCGCGATAAGGGATTCACTGTAGGCAGACTCGATAGCCGCTATCTAGGTAAGGATCAGATGGACGCGGGGATGGGACCGGATTATAATGCCGAACTGAACTCATGGCTGCACTCCTTCACTCCGGCTATCAACGATTATCTTAGAAATGATCTAGGGTTCAAGACCGATTTGAAATATTACATGTTCGGACCGGTATATCCCTGGAATAACGATAACGACCGCACGGGTATGCAGCTAAGCAGTGCCATGATGTCTAACCCTGCTCTGCACCTTTTGGTTCAGTCAGGCTACTACGACGGTGCGTGCGACTATTTCAATGCGAAATACGACATGTGGCAAATCAATAAGTCTGCCAGCCTCGACAGCAGGATGGATTGGAAAGGCTATCGCAGCGGACACATGATGTATTTGCGCAAAGATGACCTGAAGACCAGCAATGAAGATCTGAGGGCTTTCTTCAAGAAGGCAACTCCTGCACCCGGCACAGAGATTAAATACCCAGACCTTAACTAAAGTTATAAAATATCAATTCGCAAAAGGCCGTACTTCAAAACGGCCTTTTTTCTTTACAAACATATCCTGACGGACCATAGATTAAATAAATAAGTTTTACATAAAATAATGATAATAATATAAAGCCCTCGAGAAAAAATGGAAATAAAGTAAAATATTTGTACCTCTTAAAATCGCACACTTTAATGAAGAAGATTATTTTTAAAATTATCCTGTTACTGCTTATTCCTGCCGGATCGCTCTTTGCACAAGAACAAGACTCTGCCAAACTGCCTGAAAAGGTAACTCCGGATAACTGGCACCTGCTTGATCGCGAGGGTACAGGTTATTACGGAATCAGCCTTGACAAGGCATACGAATTGCTGAAAGGAAAAAAAAGCCAACAGGTACTCGTGGCTGTTATAGACAGTGGAATAGACACGCTGCATGAAGACCTGAAACCTGTTCTTTGGAAGAATACAAAAGAAATTCCCGGCAACGGAAAAGACGACGACAAGAACGGATACAACGACGATTATTACGGATGGAATTTTCTTGGAGGAAAAGACGGTCGTAATGTGAAAACCGATTCTTACGAAGCAGCACGGGTTTACTGGAAATTGAAAGACAAGTACTCCGGTGGCGATCCTGACACAACTCAACTGACCGGTACAGACAAGTTTATTGCTTCAGAATATTTAAGAGCTAAGAAAGAAGTTGTGGATGATGTTGATGCTTTTGAAACACAAATTACAAAAAGAGTTTTAGGTGTTCTCGAAGCGGGGGACAGTGTTATTGCACGCAGGCTTGGAAAAGAAAAATTCAATGGCCACGACCTGCAGGAATACATTCCCGAAGGTAGTGAAGATAAAGCTGCCGTTCAAATCTACAGACAGATCCAGAGGCTGAACAACAGTGATGATATTACCAACGAAGATATCCTGGGCTCGATTCGTGGCGAAGTTAAGAAGGCAGAAGCTGCCAGTACACCTCCGGAAGATTACAGAGGAGAAATCGTGGGCGACAACTACGATGATATCAACGATAGGTATTATGGCAACTCGGATGTGATGGCCGGTACCCCTTCGCACGGTACACACTGCTCGGGCATTATAGGTGCAGTAAGAAACAACGGTATCGGAATGGACGGCATAGCAGATAACGTAAGGGTTATGATGCTGCGCGCTGTACCCGACGGGGATGAGCACGACAAGGATATCGCCCTTGCCATCCGATATGCTGTGGACAATGGTGCCAAAATCATCAGTATGAGTTTCGGAAAAAGCTTCTCACCCCAGAAAAGTTGGGTAGATGATGCAGTAAAGTATGCAGCAGAACACGACGTACTGCTGGTACATGCGGCAGGTAACTCTTCCAAGAATCTGGACTCAAGTTTTAACTTTCCGAATCCTGTCTTTGCAGACGGTAGTGGCGAAGCCAAAAACTTCATCACCGTGGGTGCTAACGGCGATCCTACCAACGGTGGGTTCACAGCCAAATTTAGTAACTATGGAAAGAACTCTGTGGATGTATTCGCTCCCGGTGTGAATATCTACTCTACCCTGCCGGGCGGAAACGTGTATGGTAAGATGAGCGGTACAAGCATGGCGGCTCCGGTGGTATCAGGGATTGCAGCTTTACTGCTTGAGTATTTCCCAAAACTGAGCGCAGAACAGTTGAAATACGTTATTGAAAAATCAGTTACTCCAATCACAGAAGATGTCATTCTGCCGGGGACTCAAGGAGATAATCCGGTAATGGTAAAACTCTCTGATATTTCTAAGACAGGAGGCGAAGTGAATGCATACAATGCAGTGAAACTGGCCATGACTATAAAAGGCAAAAGAAAAGGAAAATAATAACCTCCTTTAATGAAGTAACCGCTGAAAAAACAATGAGGAAAGGTAACATCTGAAAAGATTCCTTTCCTCTTTTTTATTCCCACCCTGTTTGCAGACCTACTAATGTTTTCGTATTAGATATTTATTAACAAGTTTAATAAGGAGTTTCTCTTATTTTGTGTATCTAAAACAAAACGCAATGAGACCAGATCCGGCTACTTATCCGGCCTATTTCAATAATTACCTGAAACTGGTATCAGGCAATGACATTGTGAAAATCATAGAAGAGCAATCTCCTAAATCAATTAAATTTTACCACTCACTCACAGAAGAGCAATCCACCTATCGTTATGCAGACGGTAAATGGAGTATCAAAGAAATCCTTCAGCACGTCATGGACGCTGAAAGGATCTTTACCTACCGTGCTCTTGCTATCGCACGTGGCGAAAAAAACACACTTCCCTCTTTTGATGAAGTTCAGTACGCTAAGATGGGAGAAGCCGATAAGCGTTCCTGGAAGAGCCTGGTAGATGAGTTTGCTGCATTGCGAGCCTCAACCACTGCTTTTGTAAAAAGTATCGCCGAAAAGGATTACGACCGTATCGGGCAGGTCAGTGAGTACAAAATCGGTGTATTGCCGATGCTCTTCGTAATTGTCGGTCACGAGATGCATCACATCAATATCATCAGGGAAAGATATTTTGATGTAGTTGTAGAGCAAGGGTGATGAACGTTTTTAGGCTTATTCGCTTATCTGTTTATTTGTTTAGCCGTTTATTTGTTTTTCTATTCATTTGTTGGGGAAGTTAGTTCTGCAATAATTATGTAATTAAAAAGGGCATCACCGGAGGTGACACCCTGAAAGCCCACAGGAAAAACACGACTTCTTTTACTTATTACTCATCTTGTTATTGAAACTGTTTCGTACTCTTCCTCCGTAAAACTGAAGTACGTTTTCAGTATAGGAAATACATAATTTGTAGTATTTCATCAGAGCATGTATCCGGAGGAATACTCAATTTGTAGTAGGTGCTATAATTAATGCCTCGTATTTCATAATTTTAAATCTGACTTTTCATAGTTTTATATGAAACAGGTCGGAACAATCATATTATTCTTTTTTGTCAGTTGCACTTCATTTCGGGTACAGAGCCAGACTAAGCTTGTTGACAGCTTATTAGCCAATGTTTATAAAGCCAAAACCAATCAGGAAAAACTGAAAGCCGTCCTTGCACTCTGTGAAGATTTCAAAGCCATCCCACGAGATACTCTCGATTATTACGCCTATTACGCTCGCGATCTGGCCTATAAAACAAACAACAAACACCTGCGCGACCTGTCTGACCTGGCGGTAGCTTCAGATTATCTGCGTTACGGCTGGTTAGACAGCCTGCTGGCAATAACGCATCCGGTGGTAAAATCTAATAGTCCCAACAACCCTGACGAACGGAAAGTTTATTTTAAAGGGCAACGGCTACGGGCTATGGGATATGCGACTAAATCCCGTAACCAGGAGGCTCTTGAATTATTCTATCAGATTATCCGCGAAGCAGAACAATGGAAGGACACACTTGTGTTGACCGAAAATATGAACACCATTGGCTCCATTGCCCTGGCCAGAAATGATCCGCACGAAGCTATGAACTGGCTCAGTCAAGCCAATAAACTAATTGGCGACAACCGGAAATACAATGATGTAAAGGCAGCAGTCTTTGTAAACATGGCTGACGGTTATTCTCAACTCAAAAATCAGGATTCGGCAATTTACTTCATTAATAAAGGAATTGGTTTGTTTAAGGAAACCGAGAACTTATACAACCTAGGAATAGCATTGCAGAGAAAGTCTGACATTCTGCTGAAAGCCAACAAGATTGCGGAAGCCGAGCAATCACTCAACGAGTTAATGAAAGTCAGAAGATCTAGCGGCGATAGTTCGGTGTCTATTGACGATAATCTCAGTCTTATAGACTTTTACAGGCAGACCGGGCAAATAGACAAAGCCATCGCCTTCACAAAGACTGTTTTAGCTACGGGAAACATTTATGATACCTTATACGGAATACCCGGAGGATCTTTGGCTAATAACTTCAATGCACAATTGCTATATTATAACGAACTGGCCGATCTCTACAAAAGGAAAGGCGACCTGAACGGGTATGTTTCAACCTTAGAACACATTATCCAACAAAAAGATTCTTTCGATAAGTACAACTCCGAAAAAATTATTGCCGAGTTGCAGACCGAATACGAAGTACAGAAAAAAGAAAATACAATCATTCAACAAAAACTGAAACTTTCACGCAACAACACCTTGTTTTACATTTTGATTTCATCAGTGTTATTTCTCTTTATCACTTTAATCGTTTGGTTTAACGGTCATAAAAAAAGAGAAAAACTCGAACGTGAACAGTCTGTTGCCAGGGCCGAGGAAAAGGAGCGTAAAAGAATTGCGGCCGACTTGCACGACAATCTGGGCGCCTTTGCTGCTTCCATACTCTCGAATCTCGATACGATTCAACCTACCCCCGAGAACGAAAATGCGGTGGAACAACTAAGAAATAATTCGCGTGAAATGGTCTCCCAGTTAAACGATACCATCTGGGCGCTAAAGAAAGATGCCATGCCACTGACTGCGGTAAGCGATCGCATCAAATCCTTCATTCATAAACTGCAACCCAGCTATCCGGATATTGCCATCAATGTCTCGGAGAAGATCGAAAACGATATTACCCTCAGCCAGGCACATGCGTTCCATTTGTACAGGATCACGCAAGAGGCCATTAACAATGCCCTCAAGCACAGCAAGGGCCACGAAGTATTAGTCTCAGTTCAAAGTGACGATAAAGTTTGCAAACTGAGTATTGCTGACGATGGTATTGGAATGGATCCTGAAAATAAAAGAGGCAACGGCTTGTTCAATATGAGAGAAAGGGCAAAGGAGGCAGGATGTAAAATAAGCTGGCTCACAGAAACAGATAAAGGAACCAAAGTGGAGATCACCCCACTCTTTAAAGAAGAATAAACGTCATTGATTCACCATAAAACCAATTGCAATGGAAAATCAATCACCAATAAAAATAGCTCTGGCAGAAGACAATGCTGTTAACCGAAAGACTTTCTTGCAGAAAATTGAGCAGCTGAAAAATTACTCACTCAGCTTCATCGCCACTAATGGTAATGAGTGTCTGGAAGAATTGAAGGGGCTCCCACTCCATTTGCATCCGCAGGTTATTTTCATGGATATCGAAATGCCCGAAATGGACGGGATACAAACAATCTCCATCGCCAAGAGTCTTTACCCTCATATCCATTTCATTGTTCTTACCATATTTGATGATGATGAAAAAATCTTTGATGCCATTAAAGCGGGGGCTTCAGGTTATTTGCTAAAGCATGAAAGTTCGGCAGTTTTAGAGGAATCAATCCTTAATGTTCTGGAATATCAGGGAGCACCGATGAGTCCCGGTATTGCCAGAAAAGCCTTGCAGCTCCTCAGCCGTGCTAACGTACAATCAGAACAAAAACCCGGTGCCTTGCCTGCATCCATTACCGAAAGAGAGAAGGAGATTTTGCAACATCTTGTCAGCGGATGGGATGCCAAACGCATTGCTGCAGCTCTCGACCTCAGTGTCCTCACCGTGCGCAAACACATCGCCAATATCTATGAGAAATTACACGTCAACTCCAAAGCCCAGGTGATTTCTCTGGCGCACAAGAATAATTGGATGTGAAGAGAATTATGAATTATGAATTATGAGTGATGAGTTGTTCATTGTTCATGCCTGAATAACGTTGACCGTTTTATCTGTTTATTTATTTATGAGTTTATGGATTCAATTGAAGCATCAGATACTCTGTTATTTCATATTAATCCCGATATTATCTCATCTCCCAAACTTATTTTTTAGAAATCGCATTAAGGCATTAAAAGCTTACTTATAATTGCATTGAAATGAGTACTCATCTGTTGGTTCTCCGTTAGCGCTTACCCACTTCATCTTAGAGGCATAGCCACTTTTATGAATTTTCTTTTCACTAAGTATCTCTTGCAAAAACTCTTCAGAATTTCCATCTTCATCGTAACCGATGTATCTGTTTATAGTACCTACTCCGGGATCGTCGGGAATAGGAAGTGGGCTGATAATGCATTGCATCTGGGGAGATTCAGATAATGAATGGATTCCCTTCTACAAAGCCACAGTTACCGTAAAAACACAAAACCGAGATGGCTATACATCTTCCATTCAATGGGAGGATGAAGACGGTAGTTTCATAGACTTCGATAGCGGCAGCAGTTTTGTATTTGATTGCATCGGTGTACGGGGCGAAAAATAGCTTACCCTTCTTGTGTTCTAACCGGATACTATTCCCACGTCTCTTGCACCAGTCCAAAGTGTATCCGGTTTTTCTTTTATGTTACTTTGAGACTCGAGATATTTATTCTTGTATTACCTTCAACCTATGAAAATCTTCTCTTCAGAACAGATACACAAGTGGGACCAGTTTACAATTTCTAACGAACCTATTGAAAGCATTCAGTTGATGGAGCGTGCTGCAAGTAAATGTGCAGAGCAAATTCTGAGTATTTACTCAGGAGAGGAGATTGTCATCTTCTGCGGTCCGGGTAATAATGGCGGCGACGGACTTGCAATAGCCCGCATTCTCTGGGAGCAAAGAGGGTTACTCTCTAAGGTAATCCTCTTCACCAAAGGAAAAGGCAGTGCAGACTATAACACTAACCTGAAACGATGGCTGGCTATATCGGGGGTCGAATACTATGATCCTGAAAACAAACCCGACCTGACCGCAAAAATCATTATCGATGCACTATTCGGAAACGGAATCAATAAACCACTTTCAGGAGCATATCAAAAAGCCGTTGAACAAATCAATAACTCGGGCAGTTACGTTGTGAGTATCGACCTGCCGTCAGGAATGTATGTCGATAAAAGTTCGATCGGTAATACCATCATCAAGGCAAATGAAACGCTCACCTTTCAGACGATGAAACTTGGGTTGTTGATGCCTGAGAATGAGGTTTATTTCGGACTCGTAACACTAATTGATATTGGCCTGCTTCCGGAATTCGAGAAAGAAGAACTTTCCGGATGTTACCTGACTCAACTCTACGATGCAAGAGAATTGTACCGCCCCGGCGGCCGTTTTGCACACAAGGGAAATTTCGGCCATGCAGCCCTTATTACAGGAAGTTATGGAATGATGGGAGCCTCAGTACTTTCTGCACGGGGATGCCTGAAAAGCGGTGTCGGAAAACTTACCTGTATTATCCCCGAAGAAGGTTATATCATCATGCAAACATCTGTTCCTGAGGCGATGTGCAGAGTGTCGGGAAAATATACCCTGTCCGGTGACATCGATGTTGAAAAATATGATGTAGTAGGTATCGGGCCCGGTATCGGTAATCTGGATGAATACAAAGAACTTTTGAAGAAAGTATTCTTACAACAAAAAAGGCCTGTGGTAATTGATGCAGATGCCCTGAATGTTATCAGTCAGCACCTGGAACTGTTGAAACTCATCCCGGCTAACAGTATACTCACTCCCCATCCGGGAGAATTTGACAGGCTATTCGGAAAAACAAAAAACAACTTCGACCAACGAAGGCTTGCAGTGCAAAAGGCAAAGGAACTCCAAATCTTCATAGTACTAAAAGGCAGGTACACTTTTATTGCCACACCCGAAGGAACAGGGCACTTTAATTCTTCCGGAAACTCGGGTATGGCTACAGGAGGAAGCGGCGATGTGCTCACAGGTATGTTGACGGCCCTGCTAGCCAGAGGTTATCCTCCCAAAGATGCAGCAATCTTTGGTGTTTACCTGCACGGCATGGCAGGTGACATTGCTGCGCACATGTATTCTGAAGAAAGCATGACGGCAGGTGATATTCCCGATTTCATCGGCAGCGCTATCCACAGGATAGCTAACTATTCCTGAAACAAGGTAGTCGCTTCCCAGGTGGTTTCTCACAGAAAAGAATTTACTTTGTGCCACTCACACAACACATTGACTTAAATGAAGAATTTTCAGTTTAAAAAGCTGCTCCCGCATCTGGCCGCAGCCATAATATTTTTAGTTGTTGCTTCCATTTACTGCAAACCTGCTTATCAAGGTATGGTGGTGAACCAGCACGATATGCAAGGATGGCTGGGAATGGCGCAGCAGTCGTATGAATTCAAAGATCAGCATGGCTATGCCCCATTGTGGACCAACAGCATGTTCGGCGGTATGCCGGCTTATCAGATTTTTGTAGATGCTAGGACAAATATCCAGGCTGGTTATTTACAGGATGTTTTTACTCTTGGACTTCCTAAACCGGTCAGCTTTTTCTTCCTGGCCTGCCTTAGCTTCTATTTTCTTTGTATAGTATTTGGTGCTAATCCTTTCCTCGGAATACTTGGGGCACTATCCTATGCCTATTCAACTTTTGACCCGATTATTGTCTCCGTTGGACACGACACTCAAATGTTGTCTCTCGGCTTTGCACCTGCCGTCCTCGCAGGATTGATATTAATGTTTCGCAGGCATTTTTGGACAGGATTTACAGTGACTACCCTGGCTGCCTTTTTGTTGTTACTCCAAAACCATATTCAGGTTATTTATTACACTTTTATAATTGCCTTCATTTTATTTGTGGCCTTCCTCTTTAAGTCCATAAGAGAAAAACAAATACAGGTTGCAATCAAATCTGCAGCGCTAGCACTAATTGCAGGAGTAATCGCATTTGCAGGGAATGCTGTAACCATGCTGCCTACCATGAACTATGCTAAAGAGAGTATGCGCGGTGGCCGGTCTGAATTAACGATCGGTGATACTACCGTAAAAACAAAAGGCGGACTGGATAAAGACTACGCCTTCCGTTATAGTTTAGGGTTGGGAGAGACATTTACTTTCATGGTACCGGGGCTTTACGGAGGCAGCAACGGCCAGGAAGAGTTCCGCGGGGTAACTAAATTTACAGATGAGTTTTCTACATTAGGAGTTCCTGAAGAACAGGCACTTCAATACGAGAACGCTTATGCGTATTGGGGTAACCAACCTGTCACTTCGGGTCCTGTTTATCTTGGCGCCATCGTATGCCTGCTGTTCATCTTTGGTGCAGTTTACCTTAAAGGATGGCTCAAGTGGTGGCTGGTCATCTCAAGTGCTTTCGGGCTGATACTCGCTTACGGAGCCAACCTTAGTTCGATCAACTACTTCCTGTTCGACCACATGCCTTTGTACAATAAGTTCCGCGCGCCGACTATGGCACTGATTATACCGCAGATATGCTTTCCTTTACTCGGCGTGCTGGCACTTACCAGGATGGTGCACCACATCAAGGAGGAGGAGTTACTAAAGAAGCTAAAGCTCACAGGAATCATAGCCGGAGTCTTGATTGCAATGATGGGTGCATTTTACTTTACTGCCTCTTTCACCGGTCCCAATGACAAAGCACTGCGTGATAACTTCGAACAGAGCTTCCTTAGACAAACTCCTCCGGGTCAGGAACCCTCACCGCAATTACAACAGCAGGCTGCACAGATAAGCACATCATTAATCGCTGCTCTGCAAAGCGACCGCAAATCGCACATGGGCGGAGACCTTATACGTACAATGATTCTGATGGCTCTTGGCTGGGGAATCCTTTATTTCCTGGCTCAGGAAAAAATCAAACAGAAAACGGCCTTCGTCGGATTGATTGTATTAACAGGATTTGATTTGATAGGAATTGGTTTGCGATATCTAAACCATAACAATTTTGTCGAAGAGAGTGAGTATAAAGCTGTATTCACTCCCACACCTGCCGACCTGCAGATTAAGCAAGACCCGGATCATGCCAATTTCAGAGTGTTCAATCAGACAGTCGATCCTTTCAACGATGCCACTACCTCCTATCATCACAACTCAGTCGGTGGTTATCACCCGGCCAAGCTGGCGCTTTATAACGACCTGATCACACATCAGCTCGGCAAAGGCAACATGGAAGTATTTAACATGCTCAACACAAGGTATTTTATTATGCCCGACCCGAGAACCGGTCAGCCGTACGCACAACCCAATCCGGGAGCCTTCGGTAATGTGTGGTTTGTAAAAGGAATCAAGGAAGTACCTGATGCTAATGGCGAGATGCTGGCGCTTGATGATACAGACTTAAAAGATACTGCAGTAGTTGAGACCAAGTATGCAAACCAAATACAAGAATTCAGTTGGGATTCAGCGGCAACTATTCAATTGGTAAGAAATATTAACGACACAATAGATTACAGTTACAAGAGCACAAGTCCGCAGGTTGCTGTCTTCAGCGAGATTTATTACCCCGAGGGTTGGAGTGCTTATGTGGACGGACAGAAAACCGATTACTTCCGCACGGATTATGTATTGAGGGGAATGTATTTACCAGCAGGTGAACACAACATTCAGTTCAGATTTGAACCTGAGTCGTACAAACAGGGAAGAATGATTACCATAATTTCCAGTATCATTATTTATTTGCTTCTGTTGATTTCAATCGGTTTGGGTCTCTTCAAAAAACAGAAGCCTGTACCTGCAATTGCTTTAAAGGATTTGGAATGAATGTCAGGTTACCACTGAACAAACCAAACATGACGTACAGCGAAGCGCTGTTCAAGCGGAGGGGTGAGACTATGATGGCTTGGCCATTAGTTATGTTGGGCAAACTCTTATCTCCATTTTTTCGTCCAAAGACCAAGCACCGTCTGTTTTTATTTGCGCCATCGGCTGATATCGGCGGGGCTAACCTGAATAATGCAGACATCGCCAAAACTCTGATAGACTATAATCCGATTGTTATTTTTAGTAAGACCCCTAAAAACAATCAGTTTCTCTCTTTATTTAAGCAGACAGGTGTTGAATTATGGGATCTTCATCTTTTAATCGACAACAAAATATTTCATTTTGTCAATCTCTTTTACAGGGGTGTCATCAGTCAGTGGATTAATAAAACCGAAAACCCTATAGTCATTGGCGGAGAGAGCCTCTACTTTCATAAGGTTCTGCCATGGCTAAAGCAGAGGGTGCGAAGGATAGAGCTCTCTCATGTCGATAAATGGTTCAATTATACTCAACAATTTGTACGTGACATCGACCTCAGGGTATTTAGTACTAAACACTTAATGCTTTCGGCCCAGCAATTCTACCAAAAGCAGGGAATAGAGCAATCTCTTTTTTCCAGAATGACTTATATCGATAATATGGTTTCTGTTCCTGAACACATCGATTATCCTGAAAACGAGCGGTTGAAAGTAATATTTATCGGCAGAGAGTCGCCCCAGAAAAGAGTATATATTATTCTGGAGATGGCGCAACGTGCGTTTGAGAAGGAATTACCGATTGACTTTGCCTTTGCCGGCGACTTGTCTTCTATAGCAGATGAGAATACATATCCGTTTTGTACCTTTTACGGCAATGTGAGTGACCGTAATGAATTAACTAAAATTCAACAACAATCTGATGTATTACTGCTGACTTCTGCTTTCGAAGGATTGCCGATGGTCGTTATGGAAATGATGGCGTTGGGGAAAGCGATCGTTTCTACGGCCGTAAATGCCATTCCTGATTATATCAAAGATGGTAAAAATGGATTCCTGATTTCCAACGTTCAAGACGAGGACAAGATTGCAGACGATGGCTTGCTGGCACTTACCATTCTGGCATCCGATCGTAAACTATTGTACGAGATAGGTGAACTTAACAGAAAAGAGGCAAAGGAAAAGTTCAGTAAGGAAGTTTTTACCAAGAGATGGAAGGAGATTGTGCAAATTTAAATATCCAAGGAAAAAGAACATTTCATAATAAATAGAATCTTAATTTACTTGCAATAGAAAAGACTATCCAGGCAATCGTTTTTAAACCGAATATTAAAATCAAAGATGTAGGATTATATTCTAGTCCAAAAGAAAAAATGTTCAAAAAAGCGGTACAGTTCAAAGAAATAAATAACAGGACTTAAATGAAAGAAGGATCATTTATAGCTAACATCTTTAATGGTATCACAACTCGAGTAAGAAATAGTTTACACAGAGAAAAGGATACTTATAGAGTGAACTTTTTTTATGAGAAGTACTTAAAACACTTGCCGGCAAACAAAACCCATTATCATAAATTTTTAGGAAAAAGGACTTTTTTCAGAGGCGGCCCTGATTATTTGCGTGCCTTGAAAGAGATTTTTGAAGAACAAATTTATAACCAGCTATTACCCCAAAAAGCATTTATCATCGATTGTGGTGCACACATAGGCATGAGTGTTATTTTCCTTAAGAAGATTTGTCCTGATGCAGAAATCCTTTGTTTTGAACCCGATAATATGAATTATGCTCTTTTGATGAAAAATATAAGCGAGCAGGGGCTAAAAAATGTCAATGCAGTAAATGCTGCCGTATGGATCGATAATTCAATGGTGAGTTTCGATATGGAGGGTAGTATGGATAGCAAAATCATACCTGAAGGTCATTCGGCTAATCAGGTCCAAGCTGTCAGGCTGGCTGATTATATAGACAAAAAAGTCGATTTTCTTAAAATAGACATTGAGGGTGCAGAATATGCCGTACTAAAGGATATTGCCCCAAAATTATCCTTTGTAGATAAATTATTCCTCGAGTATCATGGTTCATTCACCCAAAATGAAGAACTGATAGAAATGTTGCAGATTATACAAAGCAATGGTTTCCGGTTTTATATTAAAGAGGCAGGCCCTGTTTATCCTCAACCTTTTACCGGGATTCGCGGAAGTAGTATTTATGATTTGCAGTTAAATATATTCTGCATCAGAAATTAATCATTCATAAAATTGTTCCTTTGCAGACAGTAATCGGAAAAGAATATTATTATTGATCAAGCGATAATCTTCCTCTAAAAACAGTATATTTTTTATGAGCTTAGTTCTCTATGAAAAGTTCAAACTCTCCTTCCGGGATATTTTCTATAACCCCTACTATATTATCCGAACAAGGCTGTATAATGCTATTAAATTAAATGCGGATTATATGCAAGGAAGCATGATCGATTTCGGATGTGGTACCCGTCCGTATGAACACTTGTTTTCCCGTATAACAAAATACACCGGAGTCGATTTTGAAGGTGGAGGGAATCCTTATAACAAAGCAAAGGTTGATGTTTATTACAATGGCAGCACCCTTCCCTTTTCGGATGGGGAATATGATAATGTTTTAACGACTGAAGTAATAGAGCATGTCTTCAATCCCGATGAAATAATTAAAGAGTTAAACAGAGTGCTTAAACCCGGGGGACTACTTCTTCTGACCTGTCCCTTTGCCTGGCCTGAACACGAACAGCCTTGGGATTATGCGAGATATTCTTCATTTGGCATTAAACACCTCCTAGAGAAAAACGGTTTTAAAATTATCCGTCAGGAAAAAACAGGAAATTTTCTGTTATGCCTGACCCAATTAACGGTTATGTATTTATATATGCTCATTCCTAAAGTGGTGATCATTCAACAAATACTTTTTCTTATCTTCTGTTTCCCCACTATGCTATTGGGATTGAGTTTAAATAAAATTCTGCCTAAGAGAGTAAAAAGAAGCGACTTATACCTTAACAATCTAGTACTGGCAGAAAAAATCAATTGAGATTACTTACTCGAACAATAGCCACAGGAAATGCAAGGATAAATTTTTATAAGAAATGACTAATCCGAAAATTTCAATCATCATCCCCTGCTACAATCTTGGTGATTTTTTAAAAGAAGCGATCGCCAGTGTAGAAGAGGTTTTCAATCCTGAGTTGCATGAATTAATAATTGTGGATGATGGCAGTACAGATGACCATACCAGGGATATTGTTTCAGCAATCCGGGAGCATATAGTCATCAGGCAACCAAATGGCGGCCTATCAAAAGCGAGAAATACAGGGATTTCCAGAGCTAAAGGTGAATATCTTATCTTCTTAGATGCAGACAACTTATTGACCGATGGTTATCTTACTAAAGGCGTTGAAATACTTGATAAACATCCTGAAATTGATATCGTCTATGGCGATTCAGAGATGTTCGGGCACAAGAGCAAAGATTGGGGAATACGTCATTTCAATCTTCAGACACTAATGCTATATAATTACATTGATGCATGTTGTTTGGTGAGAAAAACACTATTTGATGAGATAGGAGGCTTCGACGAAAACATGCCCATCCTGGGATCAGAAGACTGGGAGATGTGGCTGCGTGCAGCTTACAACCACAAAAAGTTCTATTATATGGAAGGGGTAACCATACAGAAATATCGGGTGCGTGAGAATTCCATGATTCGTGTGGTTGATAAAAGAGGAAGAGATTCAATCCTTGATTATTTACAAAATAAATACCCCGATTTTCTCAGCTATACCGATACCAGTGATTTTTATTATGGAAAATTTGAGACCCAAACCATAGGCTGGACAGCAAAACTTTTTATAAAGAAATATTTTCCCTCATTGTTTAAAAAATTAGTAAAAAAAGGGAAGCTGAGTAAGTATGTGTGACCCATAAAAAGCGATTACTTCCGGTACTGAAAGGAACTAAAAACATCACTCATCCCCTCCTCTATTTACATCTCACAGTCCAAATACAAACGCCTGCATTTTACTTTATGAGAAAGAAAACGGAAAATATTCAGAACATAATTTAGTTCATAATCAAATTCAAAGGTGATGTATTGACTCTTTTAAAGGCTAACTAGTAATATCCAAAATATCATAAATTTACTTGGCGGAACGACTTAAACAACTTTCTACCACAACACCCGATGAAGAAGCACTTATTCTTGTTCCTTATCCCTCTCTGTTTAAACTCATTTGCTCAAGTGGACTTGTCCAACGGGTTGTTGTTGCACTATTCATTTTCAGGGAATGTAGTTAACACAGCAGGAAATGGTTTACAAGGAACGGTCAACGGCGACCTTCAATTTACTGCCGACAGGTTTGGCAATCCTAATAGTATAGCCTATTTCAACGGTACAAATGCAAACATCGTTATTCATTACAATGGATTATTATCTACGCCGGCTTCAGTATGTGCTATTCCTTTAAGGCAGAAGAAGTTTCGAAACAGGCTATTATCGGGAAAACAGGATATCTATTTGGTGAGAAGCGACGACGAATAATGCCGGAGTCCTTCATGAAAATAATAAAACCATTCGCGTCACACAAATCGGGTTTTTCAAATTGGGTCGTGCAACATACCCCAATAAAAAGGTTCTCTATTGACTTTCTCTCACTAACCACATAAACAAATAAACCCTTAAACACATAAACCTATAAACCCTAACCAAACCAACAACTTTCATTTACTTTTGCGTCTCAAATCGTTTGACTGATGACTCTCTCTCCTCTTTCTGCTGTTTCTCCGGTTGATGGACGTTATCACAGCAAGACACAAGCCCTGTCAGGATACTTCTCAGAACTGGCACTCATCAAGTATCGTGTAAAGGTGGAAGTATTGTATTTCCTGATGCTGAGCAAAGAAGGATTCTTCACTGTCCCTGCTGCTGCACAAAAGAAACTGGAGAAAATTGTCAGCAACTTTTCGGAGGCTGATGCGCAGAAAATTAAGGATACCGAAAAGATTACCAACCATGATGTGAAAGCTGTTGAATATTTCCTGAAAGAAAAACTGAAAGAACTCAAACTGAGTAAGCACAGTGAGTGGGTACATTTCGGACTGACATCCCAGGATATCAACAATACTGCCTTCCCGATGATGTGGCAGGACAGCCTGCACGAGATTTATATGCCGGCGCTGAAAGGAGTGATTGATTACCTTAAAGCCCTTACTGCTGAGTGGAAAGACATTCCCATGCTGGCACGGACACACGGGCAACCCGCCTCTCCCACTCTTCTCGGTAAAGAAATATCTGTCTTCACAGAGCGATTAGAAAATCAGTTGAGCCTATTACAGCAAATTCCGTTCACAGGAAAGTTCGGTGGTGCTACCGGCAACTTCAATGCACACTATGCAGCCTTCCCGAAATACAACTGGAAGAGATTTGCCGATAGGTTCTTAAAGCAGGAATTAGGCATCATCCGCCAGCAACACACCACGCAAATAGAGCACTACGATATGCTGGCGGCTCACTTTGATAACCTGAAGCGCATTAATGTGATTTTGATCGATCTATGCCGTGATATCTGGACCTACATCAGTATGGAATACTTCCGACAGAAAGTGAAGAAAGATGAAGTGGGCAGCAGCGCCATGCCACACAAGGTGAATCCGATCGACTTTGAAAATGCTGAGGGCAACTTTGGTATTGCCAATGCCCTGTTTGGTCATCTTTCGGAAAAATTGCCTATATCGAGATTGCAAAGAGATCTGACCGATTCTACCGTCATCAGAAATACCGGAGTTCCGCTGGCTCACACAATGATTGCTCTTCAATCGCTCGAGAAGGGATTGGGAAAACTGTTGCTGAACAAGGAAAAGATTTCGGCTGACTTAGAACACAACTGGGCGGTAGTGGCCGAAGCAATTCAGACCGTATTGAGAAGAGAAAATTACCCGAATCCCTATGAGGCATTAAAGCAACTCACCCGTGGAAATGAACACATCACCAAAGAAGTGATGCATAAGTTTATCGACACACTCAAAGTATCAGATACCATCAAAAATGAGCTCAAATCTTTTTCTCCACATAATTATCATGGCAGAAGTTAAGCCATAGCAGGAAGTGTAAAATTCGCTACTTTTAATCGGCAATACCCAAACCTCATTGTTATGAAAGATAAATTTTCATCGGTTGCTCCTATATATGTATTCAGTCTCATCATCGGTATTTTCGGGGCTGCACAGATTCTGAACGCCGGAAGCATGGCAGATAATGTCCCTGACTTTTTGCCGGCTCCAAAGCTCTTTACCTACTTAACCGGTACTGCTTTGGTGCTAGCTGCTATAGCTTTTATCATCGACCGATATGCCAAGCTTGCCGGATACCTGCTTTGCATTTTACTACTGCTGATTGTGTTTACGGTAGACCTTCCGGGTATCGTCAGTGCCGAAACTGTTGAAGCTAAATCAATCTTTACTACCAACGCTTTGAAGGACGGTGCACTGGCAATGGCTGCTTTTATTATAGGCAATCTGTCTAAGCATTGATTACCTTTGTGATATGACCATCAGGCATATTTTGTCTTTACCCTTTATCCTGCCAATCCGGATTTACCAGCTTGTTATTTCTCCATGGCTCGGACCATCGTGCAGGTACACACCTACCTGTTCGCAGTATGCCCTGGAAGCTTTTAAGAAATATGGACCGTTGAAAGGGTTCTGGCTATCGATAAAACGCATCTCCCGCTGCCATCCATGGGGTGGCCATGGGCACGATCCTGTCCCGTAATTTTTTGAATAGATACAGCCCCTAGGTCAGCGGAGCATCCGCACTACCATAATGATAATGGCTACAAGAAACAGGAGAATTGAAAGTCTGTTGATAAAATGCATATACCCTATCCACTTGCCTTTCGGCGCATCAGGGTCTTTTTTAACAAGCCACAGATATTCACCAATCTGACGAAATACTCCCATTGATTATTATTTCAGGGCAACAACCAGTTTATTGATATCCACATCTCCCTCATAAAACTGTTTAAACTTGCCCTTTCTGTCGTAAATATAGTAAGAAGGGAAATTCTTCAGCTTGAAGAAGGTCGGGAAGAAGAATGAGGCATCCCGGGCAACTACAATATTGGGAAACCTGTTCAACTGGTATTTTTTGTAGAATGCCATCATTTCATCGTAAGGCAGATAGGTTACCATTACAATTTCAGTATGTCTCAGTGCACTCATATTCTTGATCATCATCTCGGTTGCACTCTGGCAGTGGCCACATTCAGGACTAAAAACAAAAAACATAACCGGCCCCTTGCGTTTGAGGTTCTCCCTGGTAAATACAGTGCTGTCGGGCGCTTTATAAACCATGAAGGCAGGGATTGTCGGGAAACGCAGATAAATCGGAACATCATTCCCCACCTGAGCAAAGAGTGTACTGCAGGAAACCAGGAAGAAGATACTTAATACGAATTTTTTCACTGTCGTTGATTTTTTGCTAAACTAACCGATTAACATAAAAAACCATGGATAAAACCGAAAATTAACAAAGGCACATGATTACAGAAAGTGATGTTTTTGAGAAATATTTCTCGTTTTTAAAGAAAAAACGTGAAAAACAGGGCTATTTACCTCATTTTTTTACCTTTGCTCGTAAAAAGTAAATATGGCTACAACATCGGATATCAGAACAGGACTCATCCTAAAAATCGACGGGAATTTGTATTCAGTGGTAGAATTCGGGCAGAACAAGACCGCGCGTGCTGGTGCCAAGGTTTGGGCTAAGCTGAAAGGCGTGGACACCAGCAGGACCATTGAGCAGACCTGGAACAGTGGCGAAACAATCTACCCCGTTAGAGTAGAAAAGCACAATTATCAATTCTTATATAAGGACGATACAGGATACACTTTTATGAACTCTGAGAACTATGAACAGATTACCGTTCCCGAAGATTCAATTGATGCTCCTCAGTTTCTTAAAGATGGCCAGGAAGTATCTGTTTTAATCAATACAGAGACAGACAGCCCGATGGGTGTAGAGCTACCGGATAAAATTGTTTTGCAGGTTACCTACAGCGAACCCGGAATAAAAGGCGATACTGCTACAAGAACCTTGAAGCCTGCTACCCTGGAAACCGGCGCCACGGTAAACGTTCCATTGTTTGTAAACGAGGGTGAATTCATCAGGATTAATTCAAAAACCGGTGACTACATAGAAAGAGTGAAAGACGAATCTTAATTTTAAATATCTTAGTGCACTCATCTGCCATCCTGTTGGCGGTGGATGGACAGGGAGTTGTATTTTACCTATTTCATTGATTTTATTTTTGATACCTCTACCTTAGCAGACTAATTAAATAATTTAAAAATGGACATTAAACAAATTCAGGATCTTATCAGGCTCGTCAATAAAAGTAACATTGGCGAAGTAAGTATTGAAGAAAAAGATTTCAAGATTACCATTAAACAAAAGAAAGAGCCTGCTCCTGTATTTGCGGCTCCGATGGCTGTACCCGGCCCTCAGCCTGCTGCGCCATTACCTGCAGCAGCCCCGGCTCCGACTCCTGCACCTGCAGCAGCAGAAAAGAAGGCAGAAGCTCCTGCTAAAAAAGAGAATACAGTTACAATTAAGAGTCCGATGATCGGAACTTTCTATCGCCAGCCCGGTCCGGATAAACCCTTATTTGTAAACGTAGGAGATACAATAGAGAAAGGGCAGATAGTGTGCATCATTGAAGCCATGAAGCTCTTCAATGAAATAGAGAGTGAGGTATCAGGCAGAATCGTGAAAGTTCTGGTAGAAGATGCACAGCCGGTAGAATTCGACCAGCCGTTGTTCCTGGTAGAAGTTTAATCATTTCCCTTTCAAACCTTTTTTAAGTTTAAAACCAATTGATGTTTAAAAAGATACTCATAGCCAATCGCGGCGAAATAGCCCTTAGGATCATCCGCACATGTAAGGAGATGGGCATTAAAACTGTTGCCGTGTATTCTACGGCCGATAAAGACAGCCTTCATGTAAAGTTTGCTGACGAAGCCGTATGTATCGGCCCGCCAAGCAGTGCCGAGAGTTATCTGAACATCCCCAATATTATGGCGGCGGTAGAAATAACCAATGCCGATGCTATCCATCCGGGATACGGATTTTTGGCAGAAAATCCACGTTTTGCCCGTATCTGCAGCGAACATAAGATCAAATTCATAGGGCCGACAGCTGAAATGATCCAGGCTATGGGTGATAAAATAACAGCAAAGGAAACCATGATCAAAGCAGGTGTACCGGTGGTACCCGGAGTTGACGGATTGCTGGAAGATGCCGCTCATGCTAAAAGATCTGCTGCAGAGATCGGGTATCCGGTTATGCTGAAGGCTACTGCCGGCGGCGGAGGTAAAGGTATGCGTGTGGTATGGAGTGAAAAAGAAATTGAGAGGGCTTTTGAAGAGGCTAAACTAGAAGCCGGTGCAGCTTTTAAGAACGACGGTATCTACATGGAGAAATTCGTGGAAGAGCCGAGACACATTGAAATCCAGATAGCAGGCGACCAATACGGTAAAGCTTGCCACCTGTCAGAACGCGACTGCTCTATCCAGAGGAGGCACCAAAAATTGGTGGAAGAGTCACCCTCGCCATTCATGACAGACGAACTGCGCGACAAAATGGGAGAAGCAGCTATTAAAGCAGCTTCAGCCATCAGTTACGAAGGTGTGGGAACAGTAGAATTCCTCGTCGATAAACATCGCAACTTCTACTTCATGGAGATGAATACACGCATACAGGTGGAACACTGCGTTACAGAAGAAGTGATGTTTCACGACCTGATTAAAGAACAGATCAAAATAGCTGCCGGAGATCACATCTCGGGGAAGAACTATTATCCGAATATGCATGCTATTGAGTGCAGAATCAACGCTGAAGATCCGTTCAATGATTTCCGACCTTCCCCCGGAAGAATTATCACACTCCATCAACCGGGAGGACATGGAGTACGAGTTGACAGCCATATTTATGCAGGGTATGTGATTCCGCCTTACTACGACAGCATGATAGCTAAACTGATAGCGATAGCTCGCACCCGCGCAGAAGCCATAGACACTATGGAGCGTGCATTGAGTGAATTTGTAATTGAAGGTATCAAGACAACCATTCCCTTCCATCAGCAACTAATGAGGGATGAAAATTTCCGAAGCGGGAACTTCAATACCAAGTTCATGGAGACTTTTGAACTAAAAAAAGTTCAATAATACATTCCCATAAATTAATCTTTCGTCTGCTAGATGCGGGAGAATGATTCTATTTCAGAAAATGAGGTTTAAAGTAATCTTCTTCTCTTTATTTCTTCTAACCGGCAACTGCCAGCCCAATCTAATGCCTACAGGAGAATTTACTGGTAAAGTAATAGGCATAAAAGATGGAGATACGATTGAAGTACTCTATGAAAAGAAACCGGTTACCATCCGTTTAGAGCATATAGACTGTCCGGAAATTCGCAACAGCCAGCCTTTCGGCAGAACGGCTAAAAATAAGGCATCAGATCTCTGTTTTGGACAGATGGTAAGAGTAGTTCACAAAAATGAATACGACAGGTATAAGAGATTAATTGCCGTCATCATTAACGAAAAAGGGGAGAATGTCAATAAAGAAATGGTTAAGGCAGGGCTGGCATGGCACTACAAGAAATATTCCTCAGATAAAGGATACAGTAAACTGGAGAGAAAAGCCCGCAGGCAAAAAATAGGTATCTGGTCTGACCCCTCGCCTGTGCCACCATGGGAATGGAGAAAACCGAAGAAAAAACAGGAGAAGAAAACCGGTACTGTAGCTTACACCCTAAACTCTTCAACTTTTTAATACCTTCATCTCCGCAAAGCTTACATCTATAAAATAACATGTCCAAATACTCAGATCATCCTCATATTTACATCCCGCCTCCGACCTTCTTTATTCTCTTTTTTATCATCGGGCTTATATTAAAAAAGATGTATCCCTTGCATTGTCAGATGCTTCCGGAAGCAGCCCATAAAGCGATTGGAGGTACCTTATTCGTTGCAGGCGGAATTATTGGATTGGTGGCACTTATCCAGTTTCTGAAAGCTAAAACTACATTCTCAACATTTCATGCTGCCAGCGCGCTGCAAACAGAAGGGATTTATAAATATTCCCGCAATCCCATGTATCTCGGACTTTTTCTGTGCTATATAGGGCTATCACTCTGGATGATTTCGCCCTGGAATATCGTAATGCTGATATTACTTTACCTCACCGTGAGAGCTTACATCATCCACAGGGAAGAAAAGTACCTCGAAGAGCAATTCGGAGCATCCTATCTTGAATACAAAAAGAAGGTGAGGCGCTGGTTCGGAAGAAAATAATTCCGGGTTTTACTTTACTGTTCTCCCACAACGTAATTTTGCGCCCTGATGAAAAAGGCCTTTCTGCAACTCCATGGTGCGATTATACTCGCAGGTTTTACGGGTATCCTTGGTAAACTCATTGAGCTTCCTGAAGGTTATCTGGTTTGGTACCGGATGTTTCTGAGTGTGCTGATACTTTTCATCATACTGCAATTCAGTAAATCTCTCAAACTGCCCGACAGAAAAGGACTGTTACAAATGATGGGAACCGGAGCCATCATCAGTATGCACTGGGTGGGCTTTTACGGAAGCGTTAAGTACAGCAACGTATCTGTAGCTGTAACTTGCTTCTCTGCTGTCGGTTTTTTCACTGCATTTATGGAACCTGCTATCGATCGCCGCAGGATAGATTTTGGCGAGGTTGCCCTCGGATTTCTTGCCATTTGCGGCATCTATCTGATTTTTAATTTCTATCCCGAATTTAAAAAGGGAATCATATTCGGTATTATCTCTGCGTGGATGGCATCCATCTTCCCGATACTCAATAAAAAGCTACTGAATAACTACGACGCGATGACGCTAAACTTTTATGAAATGGGTGCAGGCACAATTGCACTGATAACCATATTACCGGTGTACCATTTTTTCTTCCCTGCCTCCTATTTCATCCCTACATTGTCTGATATTTTCTGGCTGCTTATCCTGGCAGGCATCTGTACGGTTTACGCTTTCGACCTTGGGCTACAAGCACTGAAGAAAATCAATGCTTTCACAGTCAACCTTTCGTTCAATCTCGAACCTGTTTACTCAGTCATACTGGCTTTTATCATCTTTAAAGAGAATCAGTTTATGGGATACAAGTTCTACATAGGTTTCGGTCTGATTATTCTGGCCATTGCATTACAGATGATCCGTTTTGTAAGAAAACACAAGACTGGCACACTCTAACCGGTAAAGAACAAAAAAACCTGCAAGGCTTTCATCCCCTGCAGGTTGTCAATCATTATCCACCTTGAAACATGCTCTTACAAATAATGTATCTCAAAATCTACTTTAGCAAATGATTCAAACATCCTGCTCACTCCGCAGTATTTGTTCTTGCTCATAGCAACTGCACGCTCCATTTTTCCACGATCTTCTTCAGCCAATTTGATAGAATAATGAATAGAAGCATGGTCATAAATTACAGGCTGACCTTCAGTAAGGTCACCATCAACCCTAACCGAGAAGTCAGAAAAATCAACCCTCATCTTTTTAAGAATACTTACGATGTCAAAACCCGTACACCCCGCCAGCGAAAGCAGCATAAATACCTTCGGACTGGGACCGATATTCTTTCCACCGTTTTGTTCAGATGCATCAATATCAATCGTATGCCCGTTGACATCCACTGCGAAATGCATCCCATCTTTATATACTGCATTTACTGTATTCGTCATATTGCTAAACTTTTATTTTATAAAAAAGGCTGTACAAATCTGTCTAACTGAGAAGCACTCATTGCTCCCGACTGTCTCCAGAGTACTTTACCGTTCTTAAAGAGAATCAGTGTTGGTACGCCCTGAATCTGATAATTGGCACTCGCCTGACGGTTTCTGTCGACATCCACTTTTATGACGCGCAACTTCCCTGAATTTGCACGGGCAAACTTTGCAAGTTCAGGTGCCATCTGTTTACAGGGCCCACACCATGTAGCGTGAAAATCTACCAGTACAGGCGTATCGCCATTGATTATTTCATTGAAAGTTTCCATGCTTTTTGAACATCAGAAATTGTGCCCGAATGAAAAGAGCGTATTTTTCTGACAATTATGCAGTACTCTTAGCCAGAGATCTGAAGTCTGTCCCTGAAGGCGACTGGAAAATACTGATATTGAAGTAGGAAGCTGCAGCCAGGATATGGTCAAAAATATCCGACTGAATGTCTTCGTATTTGGACCATTCAATCGAACTGGTGAAACAATAAACTTCCAGGGGTAAACCAAACTCGCTTGACGATAACTGTCTAACCTTCAGCGTCAGTTGATTATTAATACCCGGATGGTTTTTCAGGTAGTTCTCAACATACATTCTGAAGACACCGATATTAGTCATACGCCGGCCGTTCACGAAGATATCTGTATTAATATCGTGAGATGCATTGTACTCATCGATTTCTTTTTGCCTTTCTGTCAGGTATTCAGCGACCAATTCTATTTTTTTGAACCGGTCTATCATTTCGGGCGTAAGAAAATGAACGGAATCGATATTGATCAGAACATTTCTTTTGATGCGCCGCCCTCCGCTCTGTTGCATTCCCCGCCAGTTCTTGAAACTCTCCGTGACAAAATAATAGGTTGGTACTGTTGAAATGGTCTTATCAAAGTTTTGCACCTTTACTGTGTTCAGATTAATAGCAATCACATCGCCATCAATATTGAATTTGGGCATTTCTATCCAATCCCCAATCCGTACCATGTCATTGGCTGAAATCTGAACGCTGGCCACCAGCCCGAGAATCGTATCCTTGAAAATCAGCAGCAAAACAGCCGTCATGGCACCGAAAGCTCCAAGCAGATAAATAGGCGATTTGTCCAGGATGATAGAAAGTGCCAGAATAAAGGCAATGATGTAAAGGATTATTCTGAAAACCTGAAAATAACTTGCAAGGGGCTTTTCAACGAAAAGTTCAGATTTAGAGAGGTGCTCTTCTGTAACTCTCAGTAGCACAACTATCAGGTTGATAAAAACAAAAACTATGTAGATATCCACTATCCTTTTAAAAAAGGCCAGTGTCTTGGGCCAGTCTTCAAACAAAACCGGAACGGCTGCCTTCAAAATGAAAGCTGCTATTACAAAAGCCACTGCCTTGAAGAAATTATGCTCAACCAGAAGGTCATCCCAACCTGTTTTGGTCCGGCGTACCAGTGGGCGACCGACCTTCCTGAGTACCCATCTCAAAATGAAAACACTTGTAAACAACAGGATAATTGCAATTGCCAGAAGGCCGATGAATACCAGAAATGGTACCAAATCGGGTGAAAGGTTCAACCCATTCAAAAATTCCTCAAATCTTATTTTAATCTCTTTCAAACTATTAGATTTTAGGGTTCATCAGTTCGCAGCAAAATTGGCAAAGTAGCGGGAATCTAACAAATGGTGCCGGAAACGACCGACTTCAATGTAAACATCCCTGATATTGCTAATCTGCTTGTTATCTCATTAAAAAAAGGAATTTTGCCCATACAGTGCAGCAAAATGTCTAAAATTTTGAATTTCTTTAGAAAAAAGGATACTTTATCCACATCGGATAGTATAATTTTTTTCAATTTTGTTCAATTCTTTACTACCTTTGCCGTCCGAAAAAAATAACTATTATGGCAAGAGTATGTGACGTGACGGGAAAAAGACCTCTCACCGGACATAAAGTTTCGCACTCCAACATTAAGACCAAGAAAAGGTTTTTGCCAAATCTTCAGACAAAGAAATACTTCCTGGCTGAAGAAAACCGTTGGGTAACACTGAAAGTATCCGGTGATGCTATCCGTACTATCAACAAGAAAGGCCTTTACGGGGTAGTAAAGGAAATGAGAGCTGAAGGCATTAAAATTTAATAACCGAATTATCTTAGAATATCATGGCAAAAAAAGGTAACAGAGTGCAAATCATTTTAGAATGCACCGAGCATAAAACAAGCGGCCTTCCGGGAACAAGCAGGTATATCAGTACCAAGAATAAAAAGAATACTCCGGAAAGACTTGAATTAAAGAAGTACAATCCGATTCTGAAAAAGATGACGGTTCACAAAGAAATTAAATAACTTCAGCAAAATAATTTATCATGGCAAAAGCAGCTAAAACCGCTATCAAGAGCAAGGACAAGGCAGTAGATGCAGACGCAAAGAACTACACGAAAGTAGTGCGCGCCGTTAAGACTGCATCAGGTAACTATACCTTTAAAGAATCTATGATTCACAAAGACAAAATCAAAGACCTGCTTAGCAACGGTTAATTGGTATAACTGAAATAATTTTGAAAAGCTATCCCCTTCCATACGGATAGCTTTCTTTTTTTGTACTTTTAAGCTCATGGGAATCTTTAATAAAATTTTCGGAAAGAAAGAACAAAAGGAGTCTTTAGACGAAGGGCTACAGAAAACAAGGCAAGGATTCTTCGAAAAAATAGCTAAAGCCGTTGTCGGTCGCTCCTCTGTCGATGAAGAGGTTCTGGACGATCTGGAAAATGCACTTGTAAGTGCGGATGTCGGCATTGACACTACCGTCAAGATTATTGAGAATATTGAAAAGCGCGTAGCCAAAGAAAAATACATCAACACTTCAGAACTCAATATGATTCTGAAGTCCGAAATAGAAAACATCTTAGTTTCCTCGCCCGAAGACAAGACTTATGAAGATTATGAACTGCCCGAAGGTGACAGACCACATGTTATTCTGGTAGTCGGTGTCAACGGGGCCGGCAAGACCACTACGATTGGGAAACTGGCTCACAATTTTCACCTGGCAGGTAAATCTGTTATCCTCGGTGCTGCCGATACCTTCAGGGCTGCTGCAATTGACCAGCTGGGTATCTGGGGTGAGCGCACCAATTCTCCGGTTGTGAAACATCAGATGGGCAGCGATCCCAGTGCGGTTGCATTTGATGCCGTACAAAGCGGATTAGCCAAAAAGGCTGATGTGGTGATTATCGATACTGCCGGACGGCTGCACAATAAGATTCACCTGATGGATGAGTTGAACAAAATAAAAAGGTCAGTCAACAAAGCCATGCCGGGTGCGCCTCATGAAGTGTTGTTGATTCTGGACGGCAGCACAGGGCAAAACGCATTGGAGCAAGCCAGACACTTCACCAAAGCAACTGATGTTACAGCGATGGCGATCACAAAGCTGGACGGTACTGCAAAAGGAGGCGTAGTACTCGCCATTGCAGATCAGTTCAAGATTCCGGTGAAGTTCATTGGTGTTGGAGAGAAGGCTACGGATCTCTTAGTCTTCAACAAACAGGATTTTGTTGACAGCCTGTTCGGAAACGGTCAATTGAAATAACATCTTCGCAAATAACCAATGAAGACAAAACTCAAAAAAGACAAAGTAAACATCATCACGCTCGGATGCAGTAAGAACCTTGTGGACAGCGAAGTGATGGGCGGACATCTGAAGCGTGCAAAAATTGATGTGAAACACGAGAGCAAAAAGCTCAACCATAATATCTCCATCATCAATACCTGCGGATTTATTGACCTTGCCAAGGAAGAAAGTATCAATACCATTCTGGAACAGGTCGAATTGAAAAAGCAGGGCAAGCTAGAGAAAGTATATGTAACGGGCTGCCTGAGCGAGCGTTACAAGCAAAACCTCGAAGAGGAAATTCCGGAAGTAGATGCCTTCTTCGGCACGGGAGAACTAAGACAATTACTCGCAAAATTCAAAATAGATTATAAAGCCGAACTCGTTGGCGAAAGGATGCTGGCTACTCCTAAACACTATGCTTACATGAAGATAAGTGAGGGATGCAACCGCACATGCGCGTTCTGTGCCATCCCCTTGATGCGCGGAAAGCATACCAGTAAGCCGATTGAGACAATCGTATCCGAGGCTGAAATGCTGGTACAGAAAGGGGTAAAAGAACTAATGCTGATCGGTCAGGAACTTACCTACTACGGACTGGACATCTACAAATCGCGTGAATTACCACGATTGCTGGAAAAACTGGCCGCCGTGCCCGGTTTAGAATGGATCCGCCTTCACTACGCCTACCCTTCTAAATTTCCGCTGGAAATTATAGACGTGATGAAAGACCATCCAAACATCTGCAATTATCTCGATATGCCCGTACAGCATGCCAGCGATAAGATATTAAAAGCCATGAGGAGGCAGATTACCCGTGCCGAAACAGAAGACCTGATAGGCGAGATCAGAAACCGTATCCCTGATATTTGTATGCGCACGACCCTCATAGCCGGCTTTCCCGGTGAGACAGAGGATGATGTTGATGAACTCAAGCAATTCCTTGAAAAGATGAGGTTTGACCGCGTGGGCATTTTCACATACAGCCACGAAGAGAACACAGTAGCTTACGAACTGGAAGACAATGTTCCGCAGGAAGTGAAACAGCAGAGAGCCGAAGAAATCATGGAATTGCAGCGCGATATCTCTTACGAAAAGAACAAGGCTAAAGAAGGAAAGATATTCAAAGTAATAGTGGACGGTAAGGAATCCGGCAGATACCTGGGCCGTACAGAATTCGACAGCGTTGAGGTGGATAACGAGATCTTAATCGTATCATCTGAAAAGCTGAAGCCGGGAGATTTCGTCAACGTAAAAATCACCCGTGCATACGATTACGACATGGAAGGTGTTGTGGTATAACCTTTGCTATCCTTTTCATTTGTCATTATAGTTTGAAGTATCTTTATAGCAAAACAGAAGCATCTTGAGTTCGAATTTTGATTGCAGGTTATTGTCCTTTGAAGCTACAGGCAGGTTCTCAAAAATTACCATTGATTACCTCAACAACGATCCGCAATTACGTGAGTTTTATAACTTTCGTCCCGACAAAAACGGCATTAAAGAAGCAATAGAACAGCGAAAGAATTTCCCTGTCAACAGAAAACTACTGGTAGAAGAGTTAGAAAAACAGTATAAAGATATTTCCGGCTCAGAAACAGTTTTGAAGAATATCGAACTTCTGAAAGACGAAAACACTTTTACCGTCTGTACTGCCCACCAGCCCAATATCTTCACTGGTCATCTGTACTATATCTATAAGATTCTTCATGCCATCAAACTTGCAGAAGATTGTAAGAAAGAATTTCCCGAATACAATTTTGTACCTGTATTTTTCGTAGGAAGCGAAGATGCTGACCTTGATGAGTTGAACCACTTCACTTTGGACGGCAGGCTCTACAAATGGGATACTCAGCAAAAAGGTGCAGTAGGACGCATGAAGCCGGATAAGGCTTTGAATCAACTGCTGGCAGACGTGAAAGGGAGATTGCTGGCTGAGCCATTCGGTGAAGAGGTTATAAAGGATTTGGCGGAGTGTTATACGAAATCGAAAAACATAGAGGAAGGAACATTCCTCTTCACGCACAGGTTGTTCAGTAAATACGGACTCATCGTCTTCCTGCCGGACAATGCGGCTTTCAAGCGCGAGATGCATTCCATTTTTGAAGACGACCTCTTTACTCATAGTGCCGAAGGAATTGTAACAAAAACATCCGAAGCCCTGTCTGCACATCATCATGCACAGGCCTACCCTCGCGATATCAACCTCTTTTATATGAAAGATGATATTCGCGAGCGGATTGTTGAAAATGCAGGTACTTACACAGTTCACAATACCGATATCCGGTTTACTAAAGAGCAGCTGCAAAAAGAACTGAACGATCACCCTGAACGCTTCAGTCCGAATGTCATCCTCAGAGGATTACTACAAGAGAAAGTGTTGCCCGGAATTATTTTCGTTGGCGGTGGTGGAGAACTGGCATACTGGTTACAACTCAAAGATGTATTTGATCACTTCGGCGTAGCCTACCCTGTACTCTACCTCAGAAACTCCTTCATGGTAGTTGAAAAGAAATGGACAGAGCGAATCGGAAAGCTCGGACTAACCATTACGGATACCTTTAAGAATGAAGGAGAACTCTTCCGCAACTATGTAGAAACAAGAGCTCAATACCAGCTTTCTTTCCCGGATGAGAGAACCTCCATTCAGAATCTCTTTCTCGAAATGGAAGACAAAGCGGGTAAGATTGACGTAACTCTGCAACCGCATGTGCAGGTATTGTTTAAAGGCATTGACAAGCGATTGGAGCAATTGGAAAAGAAGATGGTATCTGCCGAGAAGAAAAAACACGAAGCCGCAGGAAGGCAACTGCATCAACTGTTAGAAGCGTTATTCCCTAATGGAGGATTGCAGGAAAGAACAGAGAATTATATTCTTTTCGCCGCCAAATGGGGACAATCGGTAATGGATGCCCTGCATCAGGCCTCACCTTCCTTTGAGGCTGCGTTTGGTGTGTTGGAAGAGGGTTAATGTTTTATCTTACCACCACCCCAGACCCCTCCACCGGAGGGGAACCCTCCCACAAAGCCAAATAAACGCTCACTGGCGCAAGTTTGCAACTTGTGCCTGATAAGTCTGCCGTATTGTATTCCGGATTCTGAATACAAAATCTTATTTTTTAAGTCTTTATCATGGAAAGCTCAATAGGCCTGCTCTCTCATTGTTCATATAATCTGCTTATCTTACCACCACCCCAGACCCCTTCACCGGAGGGGAACCCTCCCACAAAGTCAAATAAACGCTCACATGCACAAGTTTGCAACTTGTGCCTGATAAAAAAATCGCGATAGTCGAAGTAAATATAGCAGCACAAGGCGTCATGACGCCTTGTTGGTTACTTATACATAAATCAGAAACTTTGATGCTCGTTAAGCCGGGCCTACCCAATTCTTTTTTCTACCCTTTCCGCTTTCTCTTCTACCTCATTCTTCATCTTCAGTTTGTAATCAATCAGCTTTTGAGAAAGCTCATCATCAGAAGTAGCTAAAATCTGGGCAGCCAAAATACCGGCATTTTTCGCGGCATTCAACGCCACTGTGGCCACAGGCACGCCATTAGGCATTTGTAATATAGAAAGAACAGAATCCCACCCGTCAATTGAATTAGAAGATTTCACAGGAACACCAATAACAGGAAGTGTAGTATAAGAAGCCACCATCCCTGGCAGATGGGCTGCACCACCCGCACCGGCTATAATCACCGATAGCCCTCTGTCTTTTGCCGAAAGAGCATACTCCATCATGCGTGCGGGCGTACGGTGTGCACTTACGATCGTCACTTCATGCGGTACGCCGAATTCTTTCAGAATATCCGAAGCAGCCTGCATCACACTGAGATCGCTGTCGCTTCCCATTATAATTCCGACTTTGGGATGTTGTTCCATAGCTTTTATAATTTGGAAATAAAGATAAGACTTCACATATTTTACCGGACTTCAACTACAGATTCCCGATATCACCCGTCAACAATGCAATCATTGCCTCTGCCATCTTCGCCTGGTTCATGGCATTTACCAGCCTTGTTTTTGTAGCATTGTAACTGATCTGGATCTGACGTAATTCAACAGTTGTAATATTCAGTCTTTTATACCTTTCGGTTGCAATATCGATGTTCTCCTTAGCTGTTTTCAGGTTACCTGTCTCCAGCTCAATAATTTTTCTGGCATTGGAATAATTGATAACAGCGTTGTTCACCGCAGTACGGATATCATTCTTAGCCTTTTCTATTGCCAACTGCTGATTGCGGATATTGATATCAGCCACTTGCATTTGTTTATTCACTACCCTGCCCTGAAAAATCGGAATGCTTATACCAATCAGCCCGGATAATCCATATGTCTGGTTGAACAGGTTGAATCCTGCACTGCTGCTGTTCTTATTAAAGTTGTAGTTACCCGTCAGTGTCACCGAAGGCAACTTGTTTGCCTTTACCTCATTCTTCGTTTCAAACAAAACATTCAGATTGGAATTCGCCAATAATATATCAGGGTTATACAACTCAATTTTCTCCTGAATTTCAGGCAAAGTGGGGATAGCATTTACTACAATCGTATCTATAATGGTGTAGGAAGTATCTGCAGTTCGTCCCATCAGGTTATAGAGCGAACTCTTGGCAATCGCCAATGCATTGCGGAGTGACAAGAGGTTGGATTCCTGACTGTTCATATCCACCTCAGCCTCTAATACCTCGTATTTCGCACCGGTACCAATTTCGTATTTCGCTTTGGAGAGGTTCCACCTGTCTTCATACAATTTAATCTGTTCCTCGGTAGCCTGTATCTGTTCTTTAAGAGTTACAATACTGTAGTAAGAAGCAATAACATTGTAAACTGTCTCATTCAATGTCTTACGGAATGCCAGTTCACCCATCTCCTGTAATTCTTCGAGTTTCCTTTTGGTAGCAAACATCTTCATGCCATCGAAGACACGCCACACTACCTGCAGGCCGGCACTAATGCTCTGCGAGTTATTCCCTTTCTTCTCAATGATGGTACCGGTATTCAACTTTTGTTTCAGGTTGTTAGTACCGAAATTCTGGTTCACAAAAGCATTTACCTGTGGCAATGCTCCGGCTATACCCCAGTCGTTATTGATGACGCTGATTTGAGTGGTATTATCAGCTATTCGGACATCAAAGTTATTTTCAATCGCTGCTTTCACCGCCTCCTGAATCGTTAATACTTCTCTTTGAGCAGAAGCAGAAAAGAAACAAAAAACAGAAGAGAAAAACAACAGAAACCTATATCGCAACTTCATGAACTTTCCTGTTTTTAGATGATAAGAATCCGTACATGGCAGGTACCACGTAGAGTGTAAGAATCAATGAGAACATTACCCCGCCAACAATTACAATACCTAAAGGAATACGGCTTGTAGAAGCTTCACCAAACGATAGCGCAATAGGCAAAGCTCCCAATGCCATCGCTAAGCTCGTCATCAGGATGGGCCGCAGCCTCATGTAGGCTGCTTCAACAACGGCTTTAGATTTCTCCATTCCTCTGTCGCGCAACTGGTTGGCAAATTCCACAATCAAGATACCGTTCTTTGTTACCAGACCGATCAACATGATCATTCCGATCTGCGAGAAGATATTGAATGTCTGATCAAACAACTTAAGCGACAAGAATGCACCCGCAAGAGCCAGCGGCACTGTCATCATAATAACAAACGGATCGACGAAGCTTTCAAACTGAGCTGCCAATACCAGATAAATCAATATCAATGCGAGCAGGAAGGCAAACATTGTATTACCGGAGCTCTCCTGAAAGTCGCGAGAGGTTCCCGCCAAGGCCGTGTTGAAAGTCTCGTCCAGCAATTCCTTAGAAATCCTATCCATTTCGGCAATTCCATCCCCGATGGTGTAACCCGGTTGTAATCCGGCAGAAATCGTAGCCGACTTATATCGGTTGAAGTGATAGATTGTCGGCGGAGCTGATGCTTCTTCTGTGGTAACAAGGTTGTCGATATTAATCAAAGTACCTTCGCTATTGCGCACCATGATCTTTGAGATATCTCTCGGATCTTCTCTATTCTTACGGTCAACCTGACCCAAAACAGAATACTGTTTACCTGACTTATAGAAGTACCCAAGTCTGCGGTCGCTGTATGCAAGTTCCAATGCATGATTAATGTCATTGACGCTTACACCCAATTCGCTCGCACGCAAACGGTCAACATTGATTCTCAACTCCGGTTTATTAAATTTCAAATCGGCATCTACACCCTGAAGGATGTGGCTTTCTTTCGCAGCATCGAGAAACTTCGGCAGTACCTCCCTGATTTTCTCAAAGTCGTTATTCTGAAGCACATACTGAACCGGTTGTCCACCCCTTCTGCTCACGCTGATCGTTTGATCCTGCATAGCGAATGCCCTGCCCTGCGAGAACTTTCCAAGGTTACGGTTCACCATATCTACAATTTGTTGTTGCGAACGAAGACGGTCTTTGGGATCTACCAAAGTAACCCTCACCATTCCGCTGTTGGCAGAACCTCCCCAACTAGGTGAAACCATGGTAATCATTACATCTTTCTCAGGCACTGAATCAAGCAGGAACTTATCCAGCTTATTCATGTAGTCTTCCATATATTCATAGTTCACACCCTCCGGCCCTGTAACAGATAACCTGAACTGGCTTCTGTCTTCCAGCGGGGCAAGCTCTGATGGGATTCCCGAATAAATAACATAAATAATAGAAAGACACGCTGCTATAATGATAAAAGTAACCCACTTAACTTTCATGAAAGCCGCAAGGCTGTTCTTATAACCTTTCTCCATACCTGCAAAGAAAGGTTCTGTCCAACGGTAGAGTGCTGTATGACCCATCTTCTTGCGGGTAAGCTTAACGTTCAGTACGGGTGTCAGTGTAAGAGACACAAAAGCAGAAATCAATACTGCTCCTGCAACCACGATACCGAATTCGCGGAACAATCTGCCCACAAACCCCTGAAGAAAGACAATCGGAAGAAAGACCACCGCCAGTGTCAGAGATGTCGCAATAACGGCAAAGTAAATTTCGCGTGTTCCTTCATGTGCCGCTCTGTGCTTATCCATTCCTCGCTCAATCTTCTTAAAAATATTTTCTGTGACGACGATACCATCATCCACCACAAGCCCAGTGGCCAATACAATTCCCAACAGCGTCAGCACATTTATCGTAAATCCGAAGATATACATGATAAAGAATGCTCCTATAAGAGATACGGGAATATCGAACAACGGACGTAATGCAATAATCCAGTCGCGGAAGAAGATGAAGATAATCAGAATTACCAGTCCGAGTGCAATGAAAAGTGTCTCTTCAACTTCCTTGATTGCCCGCTTGATAAAGACTGTCGAATCCGATGCAATGTTTAATTGAAAATCCTCAGGCAAATCCAGTTTCAGCTGCTCTACCCTTTTGTAAAACTCATCTGCAATCGAAACGTAGTTAGAACCGGGAAGCGGGATAATCGCCATCATAATCATAGGAGTGCCACTCTCTTTCAATCCTGATTCAATACTCTCCGGCCCCAGAACAGCCTCACCAATGTCTTTTACCTTAATATTAACCCCATTCACATTTTTAATGATGAGATTATTGAAATCATCTTCTGTGAAAAGTCTTCCGAAGGTTCGAATGGTCAATTCCATCCTGTCTCCGCTCAACTTACCCGATGGCAATTCTATACTCTGCGTTTGCAATGCTCTCTGAACATCAGCAAAGCTGACATTATAAGCATTTAATTTCTCCGGATCAAACCAGATACGCATTGCATATCGCTTTTCTCCCCAAATACTTACCGAACTCACTCCCGGAATTGTCTGCAACCGTTCTACGATACTATTGTTTGCAAACTCCGTCACTTCTAACTGATTCCGTTTATTACTCTGAACAGTCATTGTAATAATCGGCTGCGCATCAGCATCTGCTTTAGACACCACAGGCGGCGCATCGATATCCTGTGGCAGCGATCTCGCGGCTCTCGATACTTTATCTCTCACGTCATTCGCTGCAGCTTCAAGGTCAGATCCCAATTCAAACTCAACATTAATATTACTTCTTCCCTGGCTGCTGCTGGATGTGATATTCTTTACACCCTGAATACCGTTAATGGCTTTTTCGAGCGGCTCTGTGATTTGTGATTCGATAATATCAGAGTTCGCACCTGCATAGGATGTGCTTACGGAAATGTTCGGCGGATCAATGGCAGGATAGTCTCTTATCCCGAGAAATCTGTAACCGATGAGACCAAAGAGAATGATTGCGAGATTCATCACAATCGCAAAAACCGGCCTTTTTAAACTTATATCAGCTAAATTCAACTCTCGTCGTCTTTTTGAAATGATGAAATAGTAACCTGGCTACCGGGCTTAATGGAAAGCAGACCTGTAGTTAATACCGTATCGCCGATGGTCAATCCCTTGGTAATCTCTATACGGTCTGCACTTCTGACGCCCGTTTCAACCACTACAAATTCTGCCCTGCCACCTTTAAACAAAATTACTTCCTTATCTCTTGCCCCCGGTATAATACATTGTGAAGGTATCAACACAGCCCTGTCATCTTCAGCCAGTTTGAAATCTACATAGGCAAAACCTCCGGGTTTTAGTTTATTATCAGCATTATTCACTACGGCATGAACAGCGAGCGTTCTTGTATTTTCGGAGATGCCTGACTCTATCGTCATTATAGTAGCCGTTTGAACACCCTCAGTAGTTTCGGTACTGAACCTTACCTTATTACCCACTTTAACTTCGTTGCTGTATTTCTCTGGAACATTAAACTCTAATTTTAGCCTGTCCACCTGACGGATAGTAGTAACTATTGTTTGAGGTGTTATATAAGCCCCCACACTAATATTCTTAAAGCCTAATCTGCCACTAAAAGGAGCTCTGATGTAGGTCTTCTCAATTTCTGTTTCCAACACCGCAATGTCGGCTCTCAAGCTGTTTACATTTAACACGCTTAGATCATAATCCTGCTGACTGATACCTCCTATTGCCAAAAGGTCGTTCTGCCTCTGTTCGGTTTTCTCTGCAACCTGCAGTTGTACCTTCAGTTTTTGCAATTGGGCACGTAAATCTCCATCGAACAGACGTCCAAGCAATGTACCTTTCTGTACCCAGGCACCTTCCTGTACAGAAAGCATGGTAACCTTTCCCGACACTTCGGGATGGATTTCGGTTACCTCCATCGGCAAGAGTGTACCGGCAATCTGAAGAGATGATTTCAGTACTTCAGGAGTGATGATATAAGCATCGGCGCTCAGTGCCCGCATACCACCACCGCCACCGGGTCCGCCTCCACGCATCGGAGGCTTTGCATTTTTTTTACCGGAGTCCCCACAGGATATCATCAGAAAGGGAACCAAAAGGAAAAGGAACGGTCTGAAAACTCTGCAATCCATAATTTTTTAATTCCTTGTAGTTTATATGTATGTTTTATTAGACGATTAAATCAAAAATTCACTTCGCTTCAGGATTTTTCTAAATATTTCCTTCCCAGATATTCCTGACATTTCTTGCCTGAAAAACAAGCTCTTTTCGATCGTTACTCAAAATCGTTACATGGCCCATTTTGCGACCCGGCCTGCTCTCTTTCTTACCGTACAGATGCACAAAGGCATTGTCAATCTTGGATAATCCGCGCAACTGAACTGAATTTTCATCCACAGTTTCTGTTGTCTGCCCAATCAGATTAACCAGTGCAGTATCCATAATTTTTGCCGTATTGCCCAAAGGCAGGTTGAGCATCACCCGCCAAAGCATATCAAACTGAGATGAGAAATTGCCTTCAATCGTATGGTGACCGCTGTTGTGCACACGCGGAGCCGTTTCGTTCACCCATACATTCTCCTCTCTATCGAGGAACAATTCCACAGCGAAGATACCCGCACTGTTGAGATTTTTTACGACAGCCAGGGCTATTGCCTCCGCTTTCCAGAGTACTTTTTCGGGAAGTGTGGCCGGACTCAACTGGTATTGCAACAAATTCAAGACAGGGTCAAAAATCATTTCAGAAGGTGGATAAATCGCTGTGTCTCCCGCATTGTTTCTCGCTACTATGATTGCCAGTTCTTTTTCAATGTCGACTTTTCGTTCTAAAACCGCATCCCCCGGGAAAGCCTGATTTATATCTTTTATTTCATTCAAAATTTGCACCCCCCTTCCGTCGTATCCACCTATAGCAGCTTTATGAACAGCAGGAAACAGTTGCTGATTAGCCCTCACTTCTTCAATTGATCTGGTAATGACAAATTCTGATGTCGGGATGGAATTCGCGGCATAAAACTCCTTCTGTGTTACTTTGTTTTTAATAATCTCAAGTGCTGCTGATGAAGGAAACACTTTCAATCCGTGCTCTTCCAATTTGCGAAGCCCTTCTACACTTACAGATTCAATTTCTATTGTAACGGCATCCAGGTCTTTCCCAAAAGAAAATACCTGACCTGCATCTGTTATATCACCTGTTACAAAATTGTGGCAAAGTGATGCCGCAGGACAATCCTCGCTCTTTTCCATGCAATGCGTTTCCACAGGATAATTGGCACCGGCCTGCAACAACATTCTGCCCAACTGGCCGCCCCCGAGAATACCCACCTTCATCTTCTGATTTTTTGCGCGCAAGATACTTTTTAATTAAGGAAGAACCTTGAAGAATACTGTAATATTGATGTATGGTTTGGCGTTTGTAATCTTATAGTATCAATAACAATTACCATATAAGAAAACAAATATTTTTGTCTTTGAATTTCAAATAATAACTGCTGCTGAAAATATCCAAAACAGCCGGTAACAAACACTAAAGCCTTTTTGAGTCAACCCTATGGACGTTATCTTAGAACTGCTGAAAAATCTTACAGATCCTCAATGGATTGTAGATCACGGAGGACTTTACTTCGTTTTATTCATCATCTTCGCCGAATCCGGCCTCTTTTTCGGCTTCTTCCTCCCGGGTGATTCTCTCTTGTTTATAGCCGGGATGGTGATTGCCAACTCATTGCATCCGTTCGATAGTAATGTGGTAAACCTGATTTTCTGGATATTGATTATAGGGATCGGCGGAATCCTGGGAAACTATGTAGGTTACTGGTTTGGAAAAAAATCCGGCGACTACCTGCTGCAACGAAAAGACACTCTTTTATTTAAGAAAAAGCATATCCATCAGGCAAAAGAGTTTTATGATCAGAAAGGAGGTATTGCTGTCGTGCTTGCGAGGTTCATACCTATAGTTCGCACATTCGTTCCAATTGTGGCCGGTTTAGTGAAAATGGAATTCAAGAAATTTTCTACTTACAACATTTTGGGTGGATTTCTGTGGACGAGTCTGATTATGACCGTCGGGTATCTGCTTGGAGAAAATGTATGGGTAAAGAATAATCTAGAGAAGATTCTTATAGGAATTATTTTGGTTTCGGTAGCGCCTGTTATATTTAAAATGATTCAGGGAAAATTAAAAAAGAAGCCTGCTACATCTGAACCACTTTAACGGTTACATCGTCCTCTTATCTATCTTAAGCTAATTCACCATTCTTTTTACTCAAGGTAAAATACATTTTTTAGTACCTTCGAATAGAACCAAAATTTGTATTGTATGCCGGTAAAATGGGAAGGCGTGATGCCTGCTGTTACAACTAAATTTGATGAAAACGGAGACCTCGATCTCACAGCATTTGAAAAGAATCTTAATGCACAAATTGACGCCGGAGTTACGGCCCTCATCCTCGGAGGTACATTAGGCGAATCCAGCGTTCTGGAAGTCTCAGAGAAGAAATTGCTCGTCGACACCGCAATTATAGTAGCACAAAAAAGAGTTCCTGTGATTCTCAACATCGCAGAAGGCAGCTTGCGCGAAGCGATAAGACAAGCAGCTCTCGCTGAAGAATGGGGGGCAGAAGGACTGATGGTACTGCCACCGATGCGTTATAAGAGCGACCACAGAGAGACCGTACACTGGTATAAGTCTATTGCAAAAAGCACTTCTCTGCCAATTTTAGTTTACAACAACCCTATCGACTACAAAACAGGAATTACGCTTGAAATGTTTGAAGAGTTTGCAGAACACGAAAACATCCAGGCAGTAAAAGAATCCACAAGAGATATTACCAACGTTACCAGAATGAAAAATAAATTTGGCAACCGCTTTAAGATTCTCTGCGGTGTGGATACACTCTCAATGGAAGAACTGGTAATGGGAGCCGACGGACTGGTGGCCGGACTTGTATGTGCCTTTCCTAACGAAACCGTTTGGCTGTACAAATTAGTGAAGCAAGGAAGAATTGCCGAAGCGACCGAACTCTATCGTTGGTTTATGCCACTGCTCGAATTAGATATCCACCCCAAATTAGTGCAGTATATCAAATTGGCTGAATCTATCGTAGGACTTGGCACAGAACATGTGAGAGAACCAAGGTTACCGCTTGTTGGCGAAGAAAGAGAGCATGTACTCAGGATTATTAATGACGCAGTAGCCGTAAGGCCTTCAATCCCCGCCGCACTGTCGGGCGTTGCTGCTCAATAAAATTTACAACCTATGTTTAAAGATGCTACACCCGAAGAAATCAACCGGGCGGTACAACTATCTGAAGAAGCCTTTTGGGAATACAGAAAATTATCATTACAAGACCGCAAAAGGCTGATGTATGCCATCGCTGCCAAATTAGAAAACAGTGGAATGGATATCATCCACTGCGCGATGGAAGAAACAAACCTGCCTGAAAACAGGCTCATCGGCGAAAGAGCAAGAACAATATTGCAATTACGTCAGTATGCTGACGCGTGTGTTGCAGGAGATTGGCTGGATGTCAGGATCCACAAAGCAAAGCCCGATACAGGTGCGCCTGATATCCGCAAGACAAAAGTGCCGCTCGGACCGGTAGTTGTATTTGGATCCAGCAACTTCCCCTTCGCATATAGTACCGCAGGCGGTGATACTGCAACTGCATTGGCAGCCGGTTGTACGGTGATTGTAAAAGGTCACCCTGCTCATGCAAAGACATCACAGATGGTTGCAGATCTGATATCTGAAGCCGTGCGCGAAGAAGGAATGCCTGAGAATGTTTTCCAGCACCTGCACGGTATCAGCTTCGAAGTAGGCAAGCAATTAGTAATGCATCCGGGAGTGAAAGCAGTAGCCTTCACCGGATCGCTTGCAGGCGGTAAACAACTCTTCGACTGGGGTAATCAGCGCAAAGTACCTATCCCGGTATTCTCCGAAATGGGCAGCACAAACCCTGTTTTCCTGCTTCCCGGAAAGTTGAAGAGTGATGCTGCTTCTATCGCAAAACAATACGCTGCGTCTATCACACAAGGCGTAGGGCAGTTTTGTACCAATCCCGGACTGATCTTAGGAATTGCAAGCGAAGGACTCAACGAGTTCAAAGAAATGCTGAAGCATGAAATCAGAAATGCCGCTCCTCAAAAAATGCTGCATGCAGGAATTGCAAAGGCATACGATACTCATAAAGAAACCGCTTTACAACAGGAAGGCGTAAGCGTGCTGGCCAACTCCGATGTTGAGTCGCATATCAAAGAGGGTGTTCCTTTGGTAGCCACTGTTTCCGGTGCCGAATTCATCAAGAACCCGTTACTGAAACAGGAAGTATTTGGTCCGTTCAGCCTCGTGATTGAATGTAAGGACAAAGCCGAGCTTGCCGAAGCTGCTAAATATATGGACGGACAACTGACGTCCACCATCATGGGAACGGAAAATGATATCCATGAATTCAAGGACGTAGTGAGCGTAGCCGAGAACTTCTGCGGAAGGTTGATTCTCAATGGCGTTCCGACAGGAGTAACCGTTTGCAGAGCGATGCACCACGGAGGCCCCTTCCCTGCCACTACCGACAGCCGTTTCACCTCTGTCGGCGGTGATGCCATCCTGCGGTTTGTACGACCCGTAGCCTACCAGAACTGGCCGGATAGTCTGCTGCCTGATGAACTGAAGGATGCTAATCCGCTGGGGATTGAAAGAATAGTTGAGTAAGTACTCAATTAGGAATTAGGAATGATGAATTATGAATGGTAACACCAGGGAGCGAGTGTTAAGCCTTATTCAGTTTTCGCTTTATCCCCGCGAAGTGCTTCATTAACTGGCCAATCCCATGGAGTGGAATATATTATGTAGAGCTTTTACAAAGGGGAACTCCTACGGAGTTTGCATTGTAACGCCTTGAAAAATCAGCCGGGATTATCAATTGTCATCATTATGACAAATTCCCTATTGTGTAAATTTATTCAGGCTGCGACTTAGTAAATTTGCGCGGAATAATAATTTGATTACCTAAAAGCAAAAGATGAAAGAATCCAGTATTTACGACGCGTTATCTAAGGTCAAGGGGATAGATTCAGACAAGGATATCGTGTCCTTGGAGATGGTCAGAAATATCAAAATCGTAGAAGACAGAATCTATTTTACCCTTGTTTTAGACTCGCCGAATATTCCTATCAATAAAAAAGAAGCGCTCAGGAAAGAATGCCTTAGCGCCATCCATGAAACCTATCCTTTGGCTAAGGTGCTCATCAGCTTCAATGTAAGGGCCGGCGGAAAAAGACATGATCCCCGTTTGTTCGAAAAGAAAGGAGCACTGGAGGGGGTTAAAAATGTAATACCCGTATTTAGTGGAAAAGGAGGGGTCGGAAAAAGTACTATCGCTACCAATCTTGCACTGGCTATTGCTGCTAAAGGTAATGTGAAAGTCGGGCTGATGGATGCCGATATTTACGGACCGAGCGGACACATCATGATGGGTGTCGTGAACGAACGTCCGCATATGCGTGATGTTGATGGTAAAGCCAAGATTGTCCCTATCATGCGCTACGGCATCTCGATGATGAGTATCGGATTGCTGGTGGATGAAGAGCAGGCAGTTGTCTGGCGTGGTCCGATGGTGAGCAGCGCAGTGCGTCAGTTCACCAGAGATGTCGATTGGGGAGATTTAGATTACCTGATTATCGACATGCCTCCGGGAACCGGAGATATTCACCTTACAATTGCACAGTCGGTTCCTGTAACAGGTGTGGTGATCGTTACCACTCCTCAGACTGTTGCAGTTGCCGACGCAAGAAAAGGTGTAACCATGTTCAATCAACCCGGACTGAAAGCACCCGTTCTCGGTATCGTAGAAAATATGAGCTACTTCACTCCTGCTGAACTGCCGGACAACAAATACTACATCTTCGGAAAAGGCGGCGGTAAGAAGTTAGCTGATGAATTTAATCTTCCTTTCCTCGGAGAAATCCCGATTGTAAAATCAATCCGCGAAGGCGGTGACATCGGGGTGCCCGCCATGATGGGCGATGATGAAGTGACGAAAGCAGCTTTCATGGCTTTCAGCGACAGGGTTCTGGAGGAGGTTGAGAAAGTGAATGAAGGAGTTTCGGATAGTGAGATAGAAGCAAAGTTGTAAAAATCAATTTACCTATAATTCGGCCCGCTTGATGCGGGCTTTTTTATTATCAGCTCGTTTCAGATTCAAACGTCGTGCTTGGACCGAAAGAAAGGCTTCCGCTCATAGCCAGTCTTCTCCTCTTTTTTTGTATTGACACAAAAGAAGCAAAAAGTCAAGGCTGACAGCGTGCGTAGCTAAAAATGAATTTCGTTCTGCTCAGAGAAATAAACTCATCCCGCCTGCGGCGTGATTCAGACAGTATTTCTCTGTGGTCTTCGCCCAACGCATCACTCCATTCATTTTCTTAACGCACTGGAATTTAGGCCGTCCCGGATGGTTATTATTCTTCCACACCAAGTTCCGGTGCCTCGTTTCGACTTAGCTATGTAACCCTAAAAGTTTCGAAATCCATGCCGCCTAAAGTACCTTGACCATCCTGGT
>JAGFIS010000021.1 GCA_024103425.1 Chitinophagaceae bacterium | reverse complement strand
CCGCTTTTTTTACCATGTTTTTTTACAAAGAAAAAGTTTTATGAAACGTGTTTCATATAACACCCCGCAAACCCTTTACAGCTCAACGTTACAGGAGATTTTACCAACCATTTTTCAGTATTATGCCAAAAAATTGAAATAGTTAAACGATTAAACGGATAAACCGATAAACGAATTCTCCCTACTTATACATCACCTCATAATACTCGTCCGCCATTCTATCGCTGTTAAAGCGAATCTGAACATCGCGCATTCCGTTCTTGACTACCTGCCTCCAGGTATCGAAGTTGTCGTAGTATAAAGGCAGAATATCGTTTTCTAAAATTTGATAAATCTGTTCGAGGTCGTAGTTGTCCTGTTCTTCGGTTGTCATGTTCATATAGTCAGCCGGAGGCACAACAAATCCGTTGTTACCATTGTTGATGAACTCACAAATCCATCCGTCGTTGGTACTGAAGTTTACCGCTCCGTTCATGGCCGCTGTCATACCGCTGGTTCCGCTCGCTTCCCTTGGTACGCGCGGGTTATTCAGCCATACATCGGCAACTTGCTTCAAGCGCTTACTGAGTGTCAACTCGTAACCTGTCAGCACCGCCATATTGGGGTATTGCTTACTGAGTTCTACCAGGTAATTGAAATCTGATATAGCAGGGTAATCGAGAGGATAAGGTTTACCTGCCCAGATAATCTGTACAGGGTATTTTGTATTCTTGAGCAATGCTTCAAAGCGCTCTTTATCGCGGGTGATCAGCTCGGCTCGTTTGTATCCTGCGAAGCGGCGTGCCCACACGATAGTCAGCACTTTCGGACTCATAATTTTTCCGGTCTGGTCTGCAACGATTTCAAGCGCTCTTGCTTTCAGGTGTTTCTTTCTGTCGTCAAACCATTGATCGTTTTGGTCTTCCATTGCGCGATACAATTGCTTGTCGGCCCAGTACCTGCTGTTCTGTGCATTAGTGATGGCAGTGATCTCGCAAATGCCATCGTATTTAGACCACATCTGGCGGCTGACTTCTCCATGTAACTGGCTCACACCGTTTGCCCGGTGAGAGAGCCTTAAAGCAGCCAGAGAGTGATTGAAGAGATTATCGTGAATGCCGGTCAGTTCTCTTACTTCATCCATAGATAAACCATCGAAATAGCTCATGTCATAACACAATTGGAAATCGTGTTTCTCGTTGCCTGCTTCTTCAGGAGTATGCGTTGTGAAGACTAATCTCTTCTTCACTTCATCTACATTCTTATTGAATTTGTTATAGAGATAGAATGCAGAGCTGACTGCATGTGCTTCGTTCAGGTGATAGATTTCAGGATTAAAATTCAATTCGTCCAGTAATCTGGCTCCGCCGCCACCGAGCAAAATGAACTGTGCCACTTTGGTTGCAGCATTACCGTCGTAAAGGCGGTTGGTAATGGTACGTGATACGTGGTCGTTCTGATCGATGTCAGTTGACAACAGGAAGAGGGGAGCGCTTTTGAATACATCTGGAGGCAGGTACCATACCTTCACCCATACCGGATGATTGTGAATCGGAATTTGAAAGAGGATACCCGTATCGACCAGGAAGTTGTAGTATTTTTTAATCCAAACCACTTTCAGGGACTGGTCGCTGTCTCTTGCCTGATCATAATATCCTTCGCTCCAAAGGATACCAATACCGATAAGGTTCTGGCGAAGATCATAAGCACTGCGCAGGTGAGAGCCAGATAAAAATCCAAGACCTCCGCTGTAAATCTTTAAAGGTTGGTGAATAGCGTACTCCATGGAGAAGTAAGCAACGCGTTTTTCATATTGTTCCTTAACCTCGTACGGTACGGTGAAATTCTTAAAATCCATTGTTTTTTATCAGAATTCTTTAGTAGAGCGCAATATTAACGCAAAATCTCAATTTTAAACAGTTTCCGGCTTTATTAATGTGTGAAATTTACACATAATGCCTGATAATTGTTGATATTGTACAATAAACCGGATGAACTGTATTCAAAACAGCAACATTGGTTTTGGTCTGGTAATTGTAATGAAGAGATTATAAGTCAAAATATAAGACACACTATTTTTCAAAAACGTGTTTATTGACTCAATAATATTCAGTTTAAACTAAAACGAAAAAAATATAACAGGAAAGAAGCGAGATGAGTTTACCCGGGGTATGGGAATGAGATGTTGAAGAGAAAGAAAGTATGAGTTTGGTTTAAGGCTGTGTTTGCAGCTCAGAGTGTTAGTTGGGCTTTGAAAGAAAGGACCGCCCGAAAAAATCCGGGCGGTCTGTTGTTATATGGTTTAAGAACATTTATTTTTACTTACCCTCAGCTTTCCAAACTTCTTCACTGTTCTTGAAGTAGTTAGCTCCCCAAAGAGTGTATTTCCTGTAAATATCGGGCAGAGAAGACTTGAATCTGTCCCAACTCTTTCTGTCTTCCGGAGTCCAGAGTACTTCACTCAATGCACTCATTCTTGGGAATATATGATATTCAACTTTAGAAGGGTAGTGGATATACTCTGTCCACACGTTAGCTTGCGCACCCAGGATGAACTTACCTTTTGAAGCTTCCAATTGAGCGGGGATAGGCTTGTAATTGTACACTTTATTCAGAGAAGTAAATCCACCGATAGTTACGCTGTCTTCTTTCTGAGTCTGTGTATGATCAAAATATGCATACTGGCTCGGCGTCATGATTACCGTATGATTATGAGAAGCCGCCTCAATACCACCGGCTTCGCCACGCCAACTCATTACTGTTGCGTTTGGTGCGAGTCCGCCTTCGAGAATTTCATCCCATCCGATAATGTTTCTTCCTTTACTGTTCAGATATTTTTCGATGGTGTGGATGAAGTAACTTTGCAGTCCGTTTTCATCTTTCAATCCCTTTTCTTTAATGAGTTTCTGACAGTGTTCGCATCGCTTCCAGTTGTCTTTCGGACATTCATCTCCACCGATGTGGATGTATTTAGACGGAAAGAGCTCCAACACTTCATCCAGTACATCTTCCAAGAATTTAAAAGTGTTTTCTTTCGGGCAGAACACATCAGGAAACACTCCCCATGCCTGTTGCACCTGCTTGCCTGTGGTAGGACCGTACCAAGCCGTTCTTTCCGGGGCTTTGGTGGATTCGTCAGGGAAGCAACTCAGTTCGGGATATGCGGCGATGGCTGCTGAAGCATGGCCCGGCATTTCAATTTCGGGAATGATGGTGATGTGGCGCTCAGCAGCATATCTTACTACATCTCTGATTTGCTCTTGGGTATAGTAACCTCCGTAATAGATACCATCATTTCCGGTTCCGGGATAACGGCCGATGATGGTTCCGTTGCGCCATGCACCGATCTCCGTCAGCTTTGGATACTTTTTGATTTCTATTCTCCATCCCTGATCTTCAGTCAGGTGCCAGTGGAAGGTGTTGAATTTTTGCATCGCGATGTAGTCGATGTATTTTTTCACGAAGTTCACATCAAAGAAATGGCGACAAACATCCAGGTGCATACCGCGGTAACCAAACTGAGGATAATCGTAGATATTGACCCCCTGAACGAATAATTGGAATACTGATGGATTGCCAACTCTCATCGGCGGAATCAGTTGCAGGAAAGTCTGGATACCCATAAATACCCCGCGTGTATCGGAAGCATAGATATTAACTGTATTCTCATCTACGGATAGATGATAAGCCTCAGGATTAGCCTCACCGTCTTTCAGGCTCAATACAATGGCAGAGCCCGAAGGTGATTCTGCTCTTACCGGTAATCTGAATCCGTATAACTGATGCAGATATTCATTAAGCATTTCGCCTTCATGACGGGTAGCCTCGGTAACATAAATATGAGTCTTGGGTGTAACCAGGAAAGTAGCCTTCGTGACTTCCATTTTTACCGGAGTAGGTATGATGGTGACTTTATTCTGCGCTAACCCTGATAGAAAGAAAAAGCTAATGGCAATCAGGGAGAGTGTCATTTTCTTCATAATCTGTACAAAATTTGTTTTTGATGAATGTAGGTTAATGTATGAGAGGGGTAAATTTAGTAATTAGTTGCCTGTCGGTGAAAAATTATTGGACAGGTAGTTTAATTACGCTCTTCCAACTCACGACAAAGTGGGTGGGGAGCCGTTTTCAAGATTTTTCAGCGTTTTAAGTGCTCGACAAAGCCGGTCACTTAAATCCTCGAGTGGTCCCTGCTTTCATCAGGCTTTAAAAGAAAAGGATAAGTTCATTTTCGCAGATTCAATTTGTGAGTCATTATTGCGTGCACGTGATCCTTCGGAACACTTTGTGACGGTGGTCACTCGGTTATGTCGGGTTGGTGTAACTGATAGGTAGTAAAGTGCCCGGCAGCAAAACGGATTAAATAATTTTCGTGATTTGTTTAGTTAATCACCGCATTTATTTTTGCCCAAAGTGCATTGTCAAATCCGGAAGTGGCAAAGGTAGGATTATCCGGATCGGAGGCCTCGCCCATTCTTACAATCACCATTTTTTTGCTTGGAATTATATAGAGCTTTTGGTCGGAGGCACCCAATGCGGCATACATATCCGAAGGGGCGTTGGGGATTAGTGGACCCTGAAAGACATATTGCGATCGGGGAACCATGTATTTTGCTTTTCCGTTAAGCCACCACAGATAACCGTAAGAAGGGTTTATATTTTGAGAAGAGGTAATGCTTTCGTTGAAATAATTCTCACTAATGATTTGTTCATTTTTCCACTTGCCCCTGTTTAGCGCCAGGAGTCCGAATCTTGCCATACTTCTCGTATTGCTATGATAAATTTTGAAGATGATACCGAAACGCCAGAAGCCTTCCATGCCGATTTTGTTTTTAAGTTTATCATTGAAGTAAGTTTCAAAATTGCTGTTGGCTGCCTTTGCATCTATATCCATCAATAATTGAAAAACATTGCTGTAAGCCCATCTAGTGCCTGCATCTGCAACATAAGTGAGGTTCCGATGTATTACCAACTGGCTGTCGTCGCTGATTCCTGACGTCATGGAGAGCAAATTTCTAACTGTAATCATGTTTTCTTTTTCAAGAGGCATATTCGCCCAGCCCGTTCCTAAATAATCTGAGACCTTGTCATTGATATTCAGCAAACCTTCCTGTTGTGCGATTCCTGTTGTTACAGAAGTCAATGTTTTACCCGCACTGTTCCATTCCCAATCTGACGAGGCAGAGTGCCCGTTGAAATACTCCTCCATCACAATTCTTCCGTTCACGAGTATCATAAACGACTTGGTATTTTTCCGTACCAGAAATGTTTTCAGATCCTCAATAGCCTCAGTATTCCATCCTAATTGAGTAGCAGAGGTTGTTTCCCAGTTTCCATCGGTATTTGAGGGGAAATACATTGTGGTATCGGGTGCTGGTGTTGGTATTGGTTTTGTACAGCTTATCAGTGAAATCAGGGTGACGAATAGCATGCTCATAATTTTCATAACTTAAGGTAATGATTTCAGGCTTAGGCTTCTTTTTTTGAGGAAGGTTTAATTCGCAGATTTAATCTGCGAGATATTGATGGGCTCAAGTGTTCTGAAGGAACACTTTGCGGAAGAAGTTGTCAATAAGGATAATTCTGCAGTACCGCTCTGAAGATAGAATCCTTTTGTGCCGGTGTCAGCGAGAAATTATATTGATAAACAGCATTCTCCCATTCTCCGTATGACGGATTGGGCAGGACAATATATCTTCTGCCGAAGGCACTGAGATCTTTATTGGTCTGGGCAAAACGCTGTGCCGTTGTTTTCTTTTCGTATTCGCCCGACATGTCGTTCAGGTTATCTCCTACACACATCAGCAGGTTGAAATGCATCTCAATGCTGTCACGACGCGCAACTTTGGATGAAGTAGCACCTTTCAGTTTCAAGTGCTCGTTATCAGCGTATGGGAATCCGAATTTCTTAAGGTTGACAAGTGTTGCCTCTCTTTCTCTTTCCTCACGGTTGGTTACATAAAAAATTTCCACTCCGCGCGAAGCCGCGTATTTCAAGAATCCCAATGCTCCCGGTACGGTATCGGCTTCAGCACGCGATGTCCATTCAAACCACGATTCCTGCTCGAAATCTAAACCCATGAGTGAGCGGTGTACCTGGTAAGGGCTGTTATCCAGAACGGTTTCGTCCACATCAGTCATGATAGCCGGTGGCTTGGAACCTCTTTCCTGAAGGAACTGGTCCAGACTTACTGTCGCAAAGTTGTATGCCTGATAACACAGTGCACGGTACTCAGCTGCCTTTTGTTGGAAAACAGCGGTGAGGACTTTTCCTGCTGCCACTACATCCACTTGTGGTGTGGTAGTTGTAATATTTTCTCTTGTAGTTCTGCATCCGATGGTGGTTATCACTGCAAGGATAACGAAGGGAATTGCAACTTTTCTCATGCGCTAAAATTATAAAAGAATTTAAAATGCGCGGAGATATTAATTTTGTAGAGAGGTTAATGGTTAAAAGTAGATTATAAAATGGCATTTGTAGATTATTACAGCGTGTTGGGGGTGAGCAAAAATGCATCTGCCGATGATATTAAAAAGGCGTATCGTAAACTCGCACGAAAATATCACCCTGATGTCAATCCAAATGACAAGGAGGCGCATAAAAAGTTTCAGCAGATTAATGAAGCAAATGAAGTATTGAGTGATCCCGAGAAGCGGAAGAAATATGACCAATACGGTAAAGACTGGAAACACGCCGAGCAGTTTGAGAAAGCACGACAGCAGCAGGGACAGCCGTATGGCGGCAGCAGCGGAGGTTTCGGAGGATTCGGATCCGGAGGTTTTGAAGGATTCACTTATTCTACCGGTGATGACAGTGAATTCTCTGATTTCTTTGAGTCTCTTTTTGGTTCACGCAGAAGCAGCAGAAGGCAGACCGCTTTCAGAGGGCATGATTTTAATGCCGAACTCAACCTTACGCTGGAACAAGCATACACCACCCACAAGCAAACGCTAACTATAAATGGCAAGAATGTACGCATAACCATCCCGGCAGGGGTAGAGAACGGCCAGAAGATACGACTGAAAGGATACGGAAGTCCGGGTGTGAATGGCGGGCCTGCAGGAGATTTGTACATCACATTTATAATCCCGAATGAAGCCAATCTGAAGCGGCATGGAAATGACCTACATCGCACGGAAGAACTCGATTTATATACCGCACTCTTGGGAGGTGAAAAGACCCTGGATACTTTAGGCGGAAAGATCAAACTAAAGATCAAGCCCGAAACTCAGAACGGAACGAAAGTGCGCTTGAAAGGAAAAGGTTTTCCGGTGTATAAAAAAGACGGCCAGTTCGGTGATTTATATATCACATGGGAGATTAAACTGCCTTCGCAACTGAGTGCCAGAGAGAAAGAGTTGTATGAAGAATTAGCTAAAATTTCTAAAAACAAATGACATGAAAAAGCAGGATTTAATTGCAGTAGAAGATTTTTGCCAGTATCACAGTATTGAAGTGTCATTTATCAGGTCGCTGAACGAGTCGGGATTGATTCAAACCACACGTTCGGGACACAAAACATTCCTTTCTTTTGAAGAATTACCACGGGTTGAAAAGTTTGTAAGGCTGCATTACGATTTAGATATTAATATTCATGGGCTTGAGGCGATAGACCATTTATTGGACAGGGTAGAAGCCCTTCAGCAGGAATTGCTGCAGTGGAAGAACCGGGTGCAGGATATTTGATATCATCATTTTGTCATTAAGACACACTTCTGCAGAGACGGGATACATCTTTGAAACTTTTGGATTAACTTACAAGCATGACAGGCAATATGATGAAGAAGAAAGCAAAATTTTTGCTGAAAACATTGGTTCTATTTTTTGTCTTGATACAGACGGGTGCTGCCTATTCTCAAAAAGTAATTACAATTGATGTTAACGAGAGTATTAATCCGGCAACAGAAGAATTCATCAGCCAGGCAATTACGGCCGGCGAAAAATCAAACTCGGAATGTGTGCTGATTAATCTGAATACGCCCGGAGGGCTGTTGACTTCTACACGGAACATCGTCACACGCATTTTTGATGCAAAAGTTCCGGTTGTGGTTTACGTGTCTCCATCCGGGGCCCGTGCAGGTTCTGCCGGAGTATTCATTACCATGGCTGCCAATATTGCGGCGATGGCACCGGGAACAAACATAGGCGCGGCACATCCTGTCTCTTCACGAGGAGGTGGCGATGCTGTATTGAATGAAAAAATCGTCAATGATGCTGCAGCCTTTATCCGCAGCATTGCCGAGAAACGGGGGCGGAATGCAATGTGGGCAGAAGATGCGGTGCGCATGAGTGTTTCGATTCCGGAGACAGAAGCCATTGCAGAAAATGTGGTGAACCTGATTGCAGATAATGTGAAAGACCTGATGAAGAAGATAGACGGATTAACTGTTGAAACATCTGAAGGAGAGGTTACGTTGCATACTGCGAATGCTGAATTTGAAAATATTGAGATGGGCTTCTTCCAGAAGGTTCTCAGCCGCATCAGCGATCCGAATATTGCTTATATATTAATGATGCTCGGTTTTCTTGGCCTTGTGTTTGAGCTGTTCAATCCGGGAGCCATTCTGCCGGGAATTATTGGAGTGATTTGTCTAATATTGGCTTTTTATACAATGAGTTCCTTACCGGTTAACTACGCCGCAATAGCATTAATAATTTTCGGAATTGTCTTATACCTGCTCGAGATAAAGGTCGTCAGCCACGGTATGCTGGCAATTGGTGGTACAGTATCTGTCATCTTAGGTTCGATGTTTTTGTTTCGCACCAGCAGCACAGGAGATGTGGCTAATCTTTCGTGGACAGTTATCATCACGACCTCGCTGGTGACTCTGCTTTTCTTCCTTTTTATCGTAGGGATGGGGTTAAGGGCTCAGCGCATGCGGCCGAGTGTAGGCGAGATGGTGCAAAAAACCGGTGTTGCACTTTCGAATATAGGCGAAACGGGAACCGTCAGGATACAGGGAGTAACCTGGAATGCGGTTTCGACAGGTGGCGTGATCAGGAAAGGCTCGGAAATTATGGTTACCGGGCAGAAAGGTCTTACCTTGCAGGTCAGCGCTTTTGATGAAGCAAATAAAAATCAACAATCATAAATAAACCTTCTAAAAGTTATGGATCAATTTCCTGTAGTTCTGATAGTAGTTCTTGTATTCGGCCTTTATATTTTAGGCAGTGCCATCCGCATTTTGCGTGAATATGAGCGTGGGGTGATCTTCCGCCTCGGACGTGTATTAGGCGGTTCTAAAGGCCCCGGTATTATTTTACTGATACCTATCATCGATAAAATGGTTAAAGTGAGTCTGCGTACCGTGGTTATGGATGTTCCTCCGCAGGATGTAATTACCAAGGATAACGTTTCTATCAAAGTGAATGCTGTTATTTACTTCAGAGTGGTTGATCCGCGGTCTGCTATTCTTGAGATTGAGAACTATCTGGTAGGTACTTCTCAGATAGCACAGACAACATTAAGGAGTGTGTTAGGCCAGTCAGAACTGGATGACCTGTTAAGCCAGCGCGAAAAAATCAACATCCGTCTTCAGGAGATTATCGACCATCAGACAGAGCCGTGGGGGGTTAAAGTAGAGCACGTGGAAGTGAAACAAATAGACCTGCCACAGGAAATGCAGAGAGCCATGGCTAAGCAGGCAGAAGCAGAAAGAGAAAGAAGAAGTAAGGTGATCTCTGCCGAAGGTGAATTCCAGGCTTCCCAGAAACTGAGCGACGCAGCGCACATTCTGAGCGAACAACCCAGTGCCTTGACACTGCGTTATCTGCAGACACTGAGAGAGATTGCAACTGAGAATAACTCAACTACTATATTCCCGATACCTATTGATATTCTGAAGCCTTTCATAAAGACTTTAGAGGAAGAAAAAGGGAAATCTTAGTAAATGTGCAATCCTGATCACCAGGGGCCATTCTGCTGTACTCCTTTAAAACACTTTGTATAAAATAAGGGGGATTTTCCTATGCCCTGCGGGGGTGAAGCGAAAATTGTATTAATATGGCTTTTCAGATTTTTGAGGAGGCTGATTATTGAAAAGATTAACCTTTAATAAGATTGAAATGAATATTGTAGAAGTAGAAGAATTGAATTTTGAAGATTACAGGCAATTGCTTTCAGCAATGAAAGCAGCCTATCCTAACTGGCCGGGCAATTACTGGAGTGAGGCGAGCATTGAGAAGCTTATTAAGAAATTTCCCGAAGGGCAAATCGTGGTAAAAGCAGACGGGGTAGTTGTCGGTTGTGCGTTGAGCATAATTGTGGATTATGAAAAATTCGGAGATCAGCATACCTATTTGCAGATTACGGGGAATTATTCTTTCAATACACACGACCCTAAGAACGGAGATGTCCTTTACGGACTGGAGATCTTTATTCATCCCGATTACAGAGGTATGCGCTTAGGAAGACGGTTGTATAATGCCAGGAAAGAACTATGCGAAAAACTCAACCTGAAGGCAATCGTTTTCGGGGGCCGCATACCTAATTATCATGCGCACTCTAAAGAGATGCTGCCGAGAGAATATATTGAAAAGGTGAAGCGAAAAGAGATTTTTGATCCCGTCCTGTCTTTTCAACTCGCCAATGATTTCCACGTAAAAAAGGTGTTGAAGCAGTATATGCCTGAAGACGAGCAGAGCGAGGAATATGCTACACTGCTGCAGTGGGACAATATTTATTATTTAGATGAAGAGGAAGCACAGCATCAACCGAACACCTATATACGCTTGGGCTTAGTTCAGTGGCAAATGAGGCCTTACAAGAATTTAGATGAATTGTTTACCCAAGTTGAGTTTTTTATTGACGCAATCTCTGCCTACAAAAGCGATTTTGCATTATTACCTGAATTGTTTAATGGTCCCCTGTTGGCAGAGTTTAATAATCTGTCAGAGGCAGAATCGATGAGGCGGCTTGCAAAGTACACTCCTGAAATCAGGAACAGATTTAAAGAGTTGGCAATTAAGCATAACGTAAATATTATTACGGGCAGTCTCCCCTCTCTGGAAGATCATGTGTTAAAGAATGTCGGGTATCTGTGTCATAGAAACGGGTTGGTAGAACAGTATGAAAAAATTCACATTACCCCGGATGAAGAGAAGTTTTGGGGCATGAAAGGAGGCGATTCCATCAAGGTCTATGATACTGATGCAGGAAAAGTCGGGATTCTGATTTGTTATGATGTCGAATTCCCTGAACTGTCGCGCCTGCTTGCTGACCAGGGTATGCAGATCCTTTTTGTTCCTTTCCTCACCGATACACAAAATGCTTATAACCGAGTAAGATACTGCGCTCAGGCTAGAGCCATAGAAGACGAGTGCTTTGTGGCCATTACAGGCTGTATCGGCAATCTGCCGAAAGTAGAAAATATGGATATCCAGTATTCACAGTCTGCCGTATTCACTCCTTGTGACTTTGCCTTCCCGGCCAATGGTGTGAAGAACGAGGCTACCCCTAATACCGAAATGGTTTTAATTAGCGATGTGGATTTATCCCTGTTGGAGGAATTGCATTCAAGGGGCAGCGTTCGCAACCTTAAAGACAGAAGACATGATTTCTACGAACTGAAACTTAAGAAAAAGGCCGAAAGATAGACTCCGGTTTGTAACGGTTTGCGTTTTTCCGGTTAAAAATTGCCCGAGGAATAAATATTTTTTTTAATTCTCTCTATTCCTTATCAGATAAGCACTCCAGCTTTTTCCACAACAAGCATTTTCCCTGTAAATTCAGCTTTTCTTCAAGTATTTTTCATTTTGGTATTCTTATTGATTGTCCCTAGGTAACAAATCGAAATGAAAAATGAAAAGGTTGACGATATCAGGTAGTTGGCTGGCAGTTGCAGTTACTCTGATACTGTTTGCGCCCGAGGCAAAGGCACAACCTGAAACCCCGCTCACAGACCCTGAGATAGCATCTGTAGCTGTCACTGCCAATCAAATAGATGTCGATTACGGAGTGCTGGCACTTAAGAACTCAAATAATGAAGACATCAGGAAGTTTGCGATTACTATGATTGCAGATCACCAAAATATTATTCAGGAAGCGACCGAACTAGCCAAAAGACTTCACGTAACACCGCAAACAAATGCGATGACACAAAGTCTGTTTAGCGGAGAAGCTGCAACAATGAAAACACTTAAAGCGAAAAGAGGCGAAGCATTTGATAAAGCTTATGTGCAAAACGAAGCAGCTTACCATAAAGCTGTTGTGGAAGCAGTCAAAACCAGATTGATTCCTGAAACACAGAATGCTGAGTTGAAAGGGTTATTGCAAAGTGTGCTTCCATTGCTTGAGCACCATGCGATGATGGCCAACGAGATGGCGTCGAAATTCTAGACAAAAGTCTCTGGCCACCAATAGAGAGTTACGATTGCTCGTTAATCGGGTAGCAAATGAGAGATCAAAAATGAAAAATTATTAACTAACACTTTATAAAAATCGAAAGAAATGAAAAAGGTAATGGGATTGACAGCTGCTCTTGGAGTAGTAATGTTCATCATGGCCGGATGTAACTCCGGTTCAGAAAAAGAAGAAGCAAAAACTGAAACAGCAACTACAACCGAAGCCACAGCACCTGAACAAGCTGCCCCTGCTTTAAATGATGCACAGATCGCATCTATTGCAGTAACAGCCAACCAGATTGATGTTGACTATGGTAAAATAGCTCTGGAAAAATCACAAAATCCTGAAATCAGAAAGTTTGCTGAAACTATGATCAAAGACCACAGTGATATTATCAACCAGGCTACTGCTTTAGCTACAAAATTAAATGTAACTCCTGAAGATAATTCTACTACTCAGGACTTACTGAAAGGTCAGAAAGACATGAATGAAAAGTTTGCCGGTCTTACAGGTGATGCTTTTGATAAAGCATATGCCCAGAATGAAGCAGCTTATCATGATGCCGTTGTGAATGCTGTTAAAACTGTATTGATTCCCAATACACAGAATGCAGAATTGAAAAGCCTGATTGAAAGTGTTGTTCCCCTGTTGGATCACCACCTGCAAATGGCTAAAGATTTAGCTGCTAAGTTTCAATAGTAATTAAGCGAATTTGTTGAAGGACTCTGTCGAATACCATATGGAATGGGGAGGAAAGATTGATTGCAAGAGTGATAAAATTCCATATGGTACGATGGCAGAATATGAAAAAGACTATGAAAAAGTTAATTGAATCAGTAATTGTTTTTGCCGGGGTTATTGCAATTTTAATGAGTTGCAACGGAAATGCAGACACAGTTAAAAATACCGGTCCGCAAAGAGATACTGTGATTATTAAACTGATGGCTTTCAATCCTGATACACTTTCAGTCAATGTAGGAGATACCATAGTTTGGATCAATCAGGATATAGTTGCACACGACATATCGCATTTTCCCGACAGGGCATGGCATTCCGATACACTGAATCCGAAAGATGTGTTTGTAAAAGTGATAGACGACAGTTCAAGCTATTTCTGCAGTATACACCCAACTATGAGAGGATTGGTAACTTTGAAAAAATAATGTTTCGAGGGATTTATAGGATAAGGACAATTATCTCCGGTGTTGTAATGAAAAGGGGAATTTAGACAGAGTGATTATTGTTTATAAATGATGTTGTTTAAAGTAATAGGGTTCTAATTTTTGAATCGGATTGATTTCCGGAGGTAATTAATTAAAGAGTGCTTCAGGTAAATTGGATTGATGAGACCTGAGCGCTCTTTTTTTATAACATCTTTTCAATAATTTTTACAGGTGTGGTCATCAAATGATGAGACGCACACCACCGAGGTCGGATATAGAGTGGGGGAAGTGATCGCCAGGAGAGCCGATAAACATAAAGTTTTTAGGTATATTCCATTCCTTACTCAAGCGATCTATAATTTCCGGTCCGAAGGTACCTTTTACCTGTATGAACTCGATCTTCAGGTCGGGGTACGCACGATCAATAGCTTCAAAGTCGCGGACGAATGTCTTTGATAACTCCTCTTCTTTTTCTAAAACCGCTACGATCTTAAGATTTTGAGTGATCTCATTTGTCAGCACGTAAATGATTACTTTATTGAGCGTCGCGATGTTATCGCCTTTGGTGAAAAAGACGAAAGGCTGTTTTGTCAGCTTTTTCATTTCTTTTTGCAACTGCAATCTGCTTAAGACACTCAGTCTCCGAATTGTATCGAACATCTGGTTTACATAATACAACATATAGTGTATTACAGCTTTTCTGCTGAGGAAAAGGTAGATAATGAGAAAAGAAGGAATAAAGTACTCCAGGAATATAACCAGGTATTCAGGGTGTACTTTCACATTTCCGTAAAGTGCCATAAGGATTCCGAGAATCCCGAGGATAACAACCGAAACCGGAGCGTATTCCGGTCTGGGTAGCCTGCTTCTCTTGACTTTCAGCAACAGGTTACCCAACCCGAAAAAAGCCATCACCGAAAGGAAGGAAATGGTATATACACCGGCAAGCGGTTCCAGTTCGCCCCCGGTAAGGAACAATACCGAAAGGCATAATAAATAGAATACAATAATAATTCTCGGAGAACTTCCTTTCTTATTTTCTTTTAGAAGGGCCTGTGGAAGTACCCTGTCGAGCGTCATTCTTTTCATCAAACCGGTGACACCGATATAAGCCGTAAGCACTGCACCACTCAATACGATAGCCGCATCGAGAGAAATAACTATCGCCAGCCAGTTACCTGCAGTTTTTTCTCCGAAGAATGAGAGGAATGCATCGTTGTTATTGGCAATCATATCAATAGGTAAGATCATCACTCCCAACAATGCAATGGCAGGGTTAATAATCATTACCAGAATCCACATATACTTAAGTGTCTTCGGAAACACACCCGTTTTTTGTTCTTCTACAAAGTTGGCCGAAGTCTCAAACCCTGTAACGCCCAGCATGCCCATACTGAATCCGAGGAAGAGAGCGTGAAAAAGGTTTTCTTTGAGTGGAGTGCCGAAGTTGAGTCTTCCTATTTCAATACCGTGCGTAAATAAATAAAAGATACCTGTGATAATAAGCAGAAAAAGACAGGTGATATTGGCAACGAAGATTATCGTGGCCACTACTGCAGATTCTGAAATTCCCATAATCGTCAGAAACATAAATGCTGTCAGTAGTATGAAGGTGGCTATCAATACCGAAAAGTGTGGAAAAACAGAGTATAAATACTTCATACCGGTTGATGCTGACATCACAGCGGTAGCCATGTAACTCAGTATGGTAAGGCAGGCAGCAAGTGAGGCATTTCCTTTACTGGTTGTATTGAGCAGGATATTGTAAGCACCCCCGTTTAACGGGAGTGCACCTACTGCTTCTCCGTATATTTTTCTGAAGAAAAAGAGTATTAGTCCAACGAAAATCAGAGAAATAAAGGCATATTGTCCTGCGTAAGATATAGCCAGAGCAGAGACGTAAAAACAGGATGAAGTAATGTCGTTTCCGGATATTGCTGTTGCCTGGAGTGTGCCTAATTTTTTTTGCGTGTGCGACGTTTTCATTGAACTGCCCTTTTCAAAAATTTGCACGGATTTATTTTTATTTGTTTTGTTTTCATCGGATGAGATTGATTGGACTAAGGTAGAGAACTTTTAAAAATAGTGAACGCATTGGCTGTCGTTCTTTTAGCTACTTCTTCAATTGTTATCCCCTTTATGTCTGCTATTTTTTGAGCAATCAGTGGGATATATCCGCTCTGGTTTCTCCTGCCACGGTAAGGTACCGGAGCCAGGTAAGGACTATCAGTTTCTAAAACGATATTTGACAGATCCAACTGTTCAACAATCTTATCTAATCCGCTGTTTTTAAAAGTAACCACTCCGCCAATTCCTAAGTAAAATCCCATATCCGTGATTTCTCGTGCTTCTTCTAAAGTACCGCTGAAACAGTGGAAAATTCCTGTAAGCCCCTGATTTACATGCGGTTTTACAATGTCTATTGTCTCGCGGGTGGAGTTTCTTGTGTGCAGGATAATGGGTTTCTCGTGTTGAATAGCCCATTGGATATGCTGCTGAAGACTTTCTACCTGTTCTTTAACATAAGTAGTATCCCAGTAGAAATCGAGCCCGGTCTCTCCAATACCCTTAAAATCATGAGTTTGCATGAATTCTTCCACATGTTTTAATTCTTCTTTAAAATTTTCTTTGACAGAGCAGGGATGCAATCCTGCCATAAGATATACATGGTTGGGAAAGAGGCTTTTAGTTTTCAACATGCTTTCTGTGGTGGAACTGTCGATTGCAGGAAGGTAAAATTGGCTTAATCCTTGCCCTATAGCATATAATATTGTCTCCTCAAGATCGTTATTAAATTCTACAGTATACAGATGTGTGTGGGTGTCGATGAATTGCATGGTACAAAGAAAATTAACTTTAAAAGATTAAACTCTTAAAAATTACTCACCTCTTATAAAACTTTAAATATCAATTTTAATCTATCCTTTATGAAACGACAATTTTCAATGCTGCGTAAGTACTCACTCTTGGTGATTGCAGCCACCGTAGTTTTTACTTCCTGTAAAAAAGAAAACTCAAACCCCGAACCGGAGGATCCCGAAACACTTCAGGCAATATCTGTAGTACAGGGCGACCAGTTAACAACTCAGGTATTCAACGATGTATTCAGAATTTCCCTGGGAGTTCAGGCTTCTGATGCGGGAGGCCAGATAGGTATTGGTACCGGTCAGGGTATTGTTTATAGACCCGGCGGCTCTTCCGGCACTGAAGGTGCGGAATGTTTTACTGTGGATGTAACACCGAAAGTTTACACTGAATGGCCTAAAACTGTTACCTGGGATTTTGGAGATGGGTGCGTCGGCAAGGATGGTAAAACCAGAAAAGGTAAAATTATTTCTGTTTTTTCGGCCCCGATAATTATGACCGGAGCTACTGTCACTACTACTTTTGATGGCTATAGTGTGAATAATTATGGTGTCAGCGGAACTTTGGTAATCAGAAATTCTTCTTCTGTAATCGAAGGGCTTTCTCTTAGCACAACAATTACTGATGGAAGAGTAACAGATATGGCCACCGGCGACTGGCATGAAATAGATGCTGAGATTGATTATGCTCAAACAGCGGGAGCAGATACTCCTACAGACCTGTTAGATGATAATTATTCAGTGACAGGTGATATTGACGGAACCACTTCTTTCGGCTTTACATGGAGAACAGAAACAACCTCTCCGCTGGTGATTAATTTCGGCTGCAGATGGTTTGGAAAAGGAGTGTTAACCCTGCATTGGGACGATAATCCGACACCTGCTACACTTGATTATGGCGACGGTGCCTGCGATAACAAAGCACTGCTGAAATATAAAGAGTGGTCAAAAGTTATTAACCTATAAACCCGGGCCCTTGGGGCTAAAAATCGGGTTCTATGAAAAAAATGTTGGTAATGTGTTAAAAAATACATTACCTTCACCTCAGTTTTCATAGGGTACGGATTAAAAACGGGCTTGGGTATCTACCCGGGCCCATTTTTTTTAATCTAAGATAGAAAAGGTAAAACCCTTGTCTGTCAAGTGTTTAAGGACTTTCGGCAAGGTGTCTTTTAACCTCGGGAAGGCTTTTTCGCTGTCATGAAAAACGACGATACTCCCGGGCTCTGCATAACTGACGACATTCAAATAACACTGTTCCGGCTTTAATGAAGTGTCAAAATCACCGCTTAAAACATGCCACATAACCGGTTTTAGTTTCAACTTTTCTCCGGTGATTGTTTTTAGCTGAAATCGCCTGATTCTTCCGTATGGCGGGCGGAATAAACGGCTGTTTATCAGCTTTGCCGCTTTTTCAACGTCATTAAAATATTGGGTAGAAGAGGTCTTCCATCCGTTCAGATGGCTGTAGGTGTGATTTCCGGTTTTGTGCCCTCTATTCAGAATCTGCTGATAGATTTCAGGATATTCTTCTACGCGCTTACCGATGCAGAAAAAAGTTGCTTTCGCATTGTACTGTTCCAGCAGATCCAGAACGTAAGGGGTAATAACAGGATCCGGCCCATCGTCAAAAGTCAGATATATTTTTTTCTCGAGGGTCTTGACCTTCCATAGACAATTGGGGTAGAGTTGCTGTAATAATTTTGGAGCCTTGACTAAGTAAAACATAATTTGAAAGTAGGAAAGAATTAGATAATGGCAGAGATGAATTTTATCTTTGCGCCATGAGAAGAGTTAGAGTAAGGTTTGCACCGAGTCCGACAGGCGGACTTCATCTCGGTGGTGTTCGTACCGCATTGTACAACTATCTTTTTGCTCATCGCAAAGGCGGAGATTTTGTTTTAAGAATCGAGGATACAGATCGCACCAGATTTGTTGAAGGAGCAGAACAGTATATCATCGATTGTTTGGATTGGGCCGGTATTCCGCCTGATGAAAGTCCGGTACATGGCGGTGAATACGGACCATACAGGCAAAGTGAGAGAAAGGAGATTTATCGCAAGTATGCTGAGCAATTGATCGAATCAGGGCATGCATATTATGCATTTGATACGCCTGAGGAAATTGAAGCGCTCAGAGAAAAACTGAGAGCCGAAGGAAAGGAGAATCTACAGTACGGGTACGATAGCAGGATGCTGATGAAAAACTCTTTAACACTATCAGTGAAAGAAACACAGAAATTAATTTCGGAAGGGGCTCCCTATGTCATCAGAGTAAAAGTAGAACCGGGTATCACTATTCAGTTTAACGATATCGTAAGGGGGCCGATAGAGATGAGTACTGATACTGTGGATGACAAAGTGCTCCTGAAAGCTGATGGAATGCCCACTTACCATCTTGCGGTCGTAGTGGACGATCATCTCATGCAGATTTCACACTCCTTTCGTGGTGAAGAGTGGCTGCCCAGTGCACCGGTGCACGTGCTTTTGTATAAATATTTGGGATGGGAAGATGTAATGCCGCAGTGGGCACACCTGCCGTTGATTCTTAAGCCCGATGGAAATGGAAAACTGAGTAAACGCGACGGACAACGTCTTGGATTTCCGGTATTCGCGATGGAGTGGGAAGATCCTAATCTCGGGCTGATTCAGGGTTTTAAAGAACTGGGATTTTTGCCACAGGCATTTATCAACATGCTCGCCATGCTCGGATGGAATGACGGAAGCGGAAAGGAATTATTTTCTCTTGACGAACTGGTAGAAGTCTTCAGTATGGAGAGAGTGCAATCGCACGGGGCAAAGTTTGATTATGAAAAGGCCAAATGGTTCAACCACGAGTGGATCAAGAAAATGGATGGTGCAGAATTGCTTCCTTATGTGCTGCCGGTGTTAGAAAAAGAAGGATTGGATTTGCCCGATAATAATAAAATAGAAACAATTATCAACCTGGTTAAAGAGAGGTGTGTGTTACTCACCGATTTTGTTGCTCAGTCTTCATTCTTCTTTAAAAAGCCCGATGTGCAGTTGGATCTGATCAGCGGCAAGTGGGATGAAAAGAAAACAGAATTTTTTAAGACGCTCAGCGGCAGATGGAGTTCTCATGACGGGTGGAATCACGATGAACTGGAGACATCTTTTAAATCCCTTGCCGGGGAAATGCAATTAAAACCCGGAGAGGTGTTGTTGCCTTTAAGAGTCATGTTAGTTGGTGGAAAGTTTGGTCCCGGAGTATTTGATATTGCATTGCAAATCGGCAGGGAAGAGACATTATCGCGAATCAACGAAGCATTGTCGTGTTTATAAAGGGTTTGCGGTGCGGATTGCTTATTTTTGCTGATTATTATTAAGATAGATATGGCAGAACAAAAGAGGCCTGTCAGAGTTTTAGTGGCAAAAGTCGGTCTGGACGGGCATGACCGCGGTGCCAAAGTGATTGCAGCTTCTTTACGTGATGCAGGTATGGAAGTAATCTATACCGGTTTACGGCAAACGCCTGAAATGGTAGTCAATGCTGCACTTCAGGAAGATGTCGATGCTATCGGCGTAAGTATTCTAACAGGAGCTCACAACACAGTATTTCCCAAAATACTATCACTGATGAAAGAAAAGCACATGGACGATGTGCTGCTTACAGGTGGTGGAATTATTCCTGCTGATGATATTGCAAAATTATCCGAAGCAGGGGTAGGGAAGCTATTCACTCCCGGTACAGATACCACAGAAATCGCCGCTTATATTAAAGATTGGGTAGAGAAAAACCGCCGTTCAAAATAAAAACCATTCGCATGGATTACACTACGATTTTGTTTGAGGTAACAGATGGAATTTGCACCATTACGATTAACCGCCCTGATAAGTTGAATGCTCTGAACAAAACAGTTTTTGACGAGTTGGATAATGCAATGGACAGAGTATACGCCGACGATAGTATTAAAGGTGTAATTATCACCGGACAGGGTACTAAAGCATTTGTTGCAGGAGCAGATATTAGTGAATTTCTCAGTGTGCCTGAAGAAAAGGGAGCACAACTGGCAGACCGCGGGCAGCAGGTATTCTTTAAGATTGAGGACTGCCCGAAACCTGTGATTGCCGCTGTCAACGGCTTTGCTTTGGGTGGTGGTTGCGAATTGGCGATGGCATGTCATTTGAGGATTGCAAGTAATAACGCGAGATTCGGACAGCCTGAAGTGAATCTGGGACTGATTCCTGGCTATGGAGGAACACAGCGTTTAACGGCATTGATCGGAAAAGGAAAAGCAATGGAATTGATGCTGACAGGAGCGATGATTGGTGCAGACCAGGCATTGAACCTTGGGTTAGTGAATGAAGTGACGACTCCTGAAGAGTTGATTGAAAAAACAACATCGATGTTAAAAGTGATTATGAGCAAGTCGCCGGTTGCTGTTGCAAAAGCTATTAAGGCGGTTAATGCATTCAATCATACTAGAGGTGGTTTTGCTGAAGAGACAAGGTTGTTTGGAGAGGCTTTCAGATCTGAAGATATGAAGGAAGGAACAGCGGCATTTCTTGAAAAGAGGGCAGCTAATTTTCCCGGAAAATAATAACTGAAATCAAATATAATATGGACTACAGAATTGAGAAAGACACATTAGGTGAAGTGAAAGTGCCTGCAAATGCTTACTTCGGAGCACAAACCGAGCGTAGTGTGGAAAACTTTGATATTGCACGCGATATCAACAAAATGCCGAAGGAAATAATCAGGGCATTTGCTTATCTGAAGAAAGCGGCCGCAATTACTAATCATGATGCAGGTGTTTTAGCAACTGAAAAAATGCAACTGATCAGTAAAGTGGCTGATGAGATTCTAGAAGGTAAACTGGATGATCAGTTTCCGTTAGTGGTTTGGCAGACCGGTAGTGGTACACAGAGCAATATGAACGTGAATGAGGTTATTGCTTTCAGAGGGCACGTTTTGAATGGGGGTAAACTGACTGATAAGACCAAGGTACTGCATCCGAATGATGACGTCAATAAATCGCAATCGAGTAACGATACCTTCCCGACGGCAATGCACATAGCAGCTTACAAAATGCTGCACGAACATACGATTCCTGCTTTAACTCATCTAAGAGATACCATGAGGCAGAAAGCTGAAGACTTCAAGCACATTGTGAAGATCGGAAGGACACACTTCATGGACGCAACCCCGTTAACACTCGGCCAGGAATTTAGCGGGTATGCTTCTCAGTTAGATCACGGTATCAGTGCTATCAAGAATACTCTGGAACACCTGAGTGAGCTGGCGTTGGGTGGTACGGCAGTTGGAACCGGAATCAATACCCCTCCCGGCTATGCAGAAAACGTAGCCGAGACGATTGCAGAACTGACAGGATTACCTTTCAAGACTGCTCCTAACAAATTTGAAGCGCTGGCTGCTCATGATGCGATTGTTGAAAGTCATGGCGCACTGAAAACTGTGGCTGTAAGCCTGATGAAAATTGCCAACGATATCCGCATGTTGTCCTCCGGACCGCGCAGTGGTATCGGAGAAATTCACATCCCAGAAAACGAACCGGGATCTTCTATCATGCCGGGTAAGGTTAACCCTACTCAGTGCGAGTCGCTCACAATGATTGCTGCGCAGGTATTGGGTAACGACGTTGCTGTTAATGTTGGGGGTGCTACAGGTCAGTTTGAACTAAACGTGTTTAAGCCAATGATGATTTATAATTTCCTGCACAGTGCCAGACTGATTGCTGAAGGATGTAACAGCTTCAATGAGAAATGTGCAAAAGGTATTGAACCGATTGAGGCTAACATCAAGAAGCATGTTGAAAACTCTCTGATGCTGGTGACTGCGCTGAACACTCATATCGGATATTATAAGGCTGCTGAAATAGCACAGACAGCGCATAAAAATAACTCAACACTGAAAGAAACAGCTGTTAAATTGGGCTATGTTACCCCGGAACAATTTGATGAGTGGGTAGATCCGAAAAAGATGGTAGGAAAGATAGATTAAGATTGAAATGTGAACTTTTAATAATCGAAGAGCTGCAAATGAAAATGCGGCTCTTTTTTTATGATTTGCGGCATCTGATTTTGAGGTAGGCAGGTGTTTAGTATTTTTGAACAAACCACTTTTATGTTCAGATTCCGGGCATTTGTAATTCTGTTTTTATCATTGTTTCTTTTTAGGGGTATCAGAGCTCAGGAGCATCCAAACATCATACTTATAGTTGCCGACGATCTTGGGTATGGAGATATTGAACCCTATGGCCAGCAGCTGATTAAAACCCCCAATCTGTCGCGACTGGCAGATGAAGGGATATTGTTCACTCAATTTTATGCTGGCACAGCAGTTTGTGCTCCTTCCCGATCTTCACTGATGGAAGGGAAGCACACGGGTCATACATTTATTCGTGGAAATAAAGAGATACAACCCGAGGGGCAGTACCCACTGCCGGAGAATGCTCAAACTTTTCCAAAGGCATTGAAGAAAGCAGGCTATGTAACGGGTGTCTTTGGCAAATGGGGATTGGGGCCTGTAGGCAGCAGTGGCGACCCGCGGTTGCAGGGAATAGATCAATTCTACGGATATAACTGCCAGCGGCAGGCGCATCGTTATTACCCCACTCATCTATGGGATAACGACACTAAAGTGGTTTTAGAGGAGAATGGCAATCTTGAATATAATGTGACCTATGCTCCCGATCTCATCCAGAAAAAAGCACTTGAGTTTATTGAGGAACATTCTAAAGAGCAATTTCTGGCTATGCTGACTTATAACCTTCCTCATGCAGAGCTGATTGCTCCTGACGATAGTATCCTGCAGTATTACAAAGACAGGCTTCCGGATAAACCCTTTAAAGGAAATGATTACGGTCAGGGAGCTTTAATACCAGGTTATACTTCCCAGGCCTATCCTCATGCAAGTTTTGCAGCGATGGTAACGAGATTTGATGCCTATGTAGGAGAGGTTGTTGAGAAGGTAAAAAGTTTGGGTATCGAAGATAATACCCTGATCGTCTTCACCAGCGACAACGGCCCGCACCGCGAAGGTGGGGCAGATCCTTCTTTCTTCAATAGTGGTGGAGGGTTAAAAGGGTTTAAAACAGAATTGTACGAGGGTGGCATCAGGGTGCCTTTTATTGCAAAGTGGCCGGGAAGAATAGAACCGAAGAGTATCAGCCATTTTCCTGCTGCATTCTGGGACCTGTTTCCGACGTTTACTGAACTGACAGGAGCTTCAAACCCTGCAGGGCTTGACGGTATGTCGTTGACTCCTTATCTGTGGGGCAGTAAGAAGACTAAACGCAAAGGTTACCTTTACTGGGAGTTCCACGAATATGGCGGCAGTCAGGCTGTGAGAAAAGGTAAGTGGAAGGCTGTACGTCAAAATGTGATGAAGGAATCTAACACTCCGGTTGAGTTGTACAACTTAGATAAAGATATCAGCGAGAGTACCAATATGGCATTGAAACATAAGAACAAGGTCAAAAAGATGACTGCCATCATGCAGCAAGCGCATGTCGAATCTGATATTTTTCCGTTCCTGAAAAAAGATTAATAAATTTCCAAAGCCTGTTAATCAGAGAATTTTTATTCTGCGTAAATACTTTCAATCAAATCGTGATACTTATTCAGAATAATCTTTCTTCTAAGGCTCAGCTTGGGTGTCATCTCTTCTGAATCAACACTCCACTCTGTGGGCACCAAAGCAAACTTTTTAACTTGTTCTACGTGTCCCAGTCCTACGTTCAGCCTGTCCACTTCAGATTGAAAGAGCGCCAATACTTTTTCATTTTTAAGTAATTCACTTTTGCTTATTCCTGATAAGCCATTATTTGCTGCCCACTTTTTCAGGTTCTCCTCAGAAGGAACGATCAGTGCTGAAGTGAATTTCATACCTGCACCAACTACCATGATATTTTCGATATATATTGACTCTTTCATCCTGTTTTCAACCGCGCCGGGAGCCACATATTTACCCCCGCTTGTTTTAAAGATTTCTTTTTTACGGTCGGTAATCTTCAGGAATCGTCCATCTACGATCTCTCCGATATCGCCGGTCTTAAACCATTCTCCGTCCATTACTTCTGCTGTCTCTTCAGGCATTTTATAGTAGCCTGCCATAACATTAGGACCTTTGCAGTATATCTCGCCGTCTTCGGCAATCTTTACTTCTACGTTATCAATCAATGGTCCGACGGTACCAAACATCCTGTCTTTCTCATTATACCGGTTTACGCTGATAACGGGTGAAGTCTCTGTTAATCCGTATCCTTCCATAATCACGATGCGAGCAGCCGTGAATATTTTGATGAGTTTGACAGAGCACGCGGCGCCTCCACTCACAATACAAAGTACCTCGCCCCCCAATGCCTCACGCCATTTTTTGAAGATGAGTTTATTGGCAAGATTCAACTGGAAGTTGTACCACCAACCCATATTCTTGTTGATTTCAAACTTTTTGGCCAGGCCGTGTGCCCAGAAGAACATACTTTTCTTGATTCCTGTAAGTTCGGCTCCTTTCTGCATTATCTTTTCATAGACTTTCTCGAGGAGTCGTGGAACTGTAGTGAAAATTTGTGGCTTCACCTCTTTCAAATTATCCACAATGGTTTCCAGACTCTCGGCAAAGTAAACGGATACCCCTTTAAACAGGTATAGATACATCACCATTCGCTCGAAACTGTGGTTAAGTGGAAGAAAGCTGAGCGACCTCAAATTTTCCCCGGGTGGGAAGCAATCCATACTGTCTCTCACATTAGAGTAAATATTATTATGGGTAAGCATCACTCCTTTGGGTCTGCCTGTAGTACCCGAAGTGTAAATAATTGTTGCCAGACTCTCTCCGGTGATTTGGGCCGATAAAGCTTCAACTTTGGCATGGTCTTCTTCGGTTGTTCCTTCCAGTAGCTGTTTCCAGTCAGGAATTTTTTCAGAGGGATCTATTGAATAAAAAGTTTGTAACAGAGGTAGATTCTTTTTAATCGGTTCTAACTTTTCAAGGAAACTGTCGTCGTTGATAAAGATGGTTTTAACCGCAGAATCCTGAAGGATGTATTCCAGTTCGGGCTCGCCGATAGTCGGGTAGATAGGTGCAAGAACGGCTCCCACTTTTTGAATCGCAAGATCGATAAAAATCCACTCAGGACGATTATGAGCAATTATTGCTACTTTATCTTTTCCCTCCGGTGTACCATCCCCCGGGCCGATGCCGAGCTTCATTAATCCGCAAGCCAGTTTATCCACTATATCTTTCACTTCGCGAGGAGAGTATTCTCTGTACTTACCGCCTTCTTTTCCGGCCAACAAAACTTTATCAGGATGTTTTTCAAAATTCAGGTTAACGCAATCGAATAATCTGGATGTTCCCTTCATATGCTTCTCTGTTTTTATGCGGTTTTGATAAAGCAGTAAGTTACTTAAAATCTGATTATGATGATAAAAGTTCCTCTATACAGTTTATTGTTTGTAGTATTGATTTGCAGGTATTTTTAGGTTTCTCGTTTGCAGGTATTTATTGAATGCTGCATACTCTTCAGGGTGTCTGGTAGTCCAGTTCTGGAATGCATTAAGGTTCTGTGCCGCACCGAAAATCCATTGGTTATACACCTGAAATAATCCTTTTTCGAGTAAATCTTTTTGAATATCGAATAATATAAATGGAAACCTGTCGGCATATTCACGGTACCAGTTCAAAATAAATCTAGTGCGGATCATGATGAGTGTTTCGGGATTCAGTCCGCGCAAAACAATGCTATTCTGTTTATTCATCGAATTGAGGAATGCAATTTCGAAGCGGTTCTTATTTTTGATATTAGCCAGTAAATCAGCATCAGAAAAAAGCTTCTTATAACCATCGAGCAGAAGGTTTTTTATTTCAGCAGTACGTGCAGAATAAGATTCGAGATTAATGAAAATTTCTCCGTAGAGAAGCCCCCATATTTTTTCCTGTGAAAAATAATAAAAACGGGCAGCATTGTAATAATTCCCGGGAAATTGAGGTTCTGATTCTATACCCTTTTCCCACTGGCTGATCGCTGAGAAGTCTTTCTGGCTCCACAGATATTCGCCGTAATCGTTATAGAGCGGTCCGCTGGTGGGATAAATCCTTAAAGCTTTCTTATACAGTTTATCGGCATCTTTAATCTGGCCTATTCTACGCATAGCCATTCCTGTTATCTGATAAGATTGTTCATCTGCGAGATCTTTATCGATAAAGGGCTTCAATGTATTGATGCATTTAATGTTCTCACTCTCCATATAATAGCTGAAAGCGAGGTCTCTCGCAATGTTCAGATCGTTGGGTGATTTTTCGTGCGCCCGCACGAGTATGATAGTTGCATTGGCATAATCACCGCTTTTCATGAATTCTCGTGCATTTTCATGCAGGGTAGGTGCATCCACCTCCTGTCCGGTAGCGGTATTCAGCATGATAAACGAAGTAACAAGCAAGAACAAGAACCGTTTCATGCGGTAAAGATAAATCAGTACACTCTTTTTAAACAGGGTTCAAGATAATTATTAAAACGTGAAATGAATATTAAGATCGTTTTTGTTCGTTATGAAGGATCCAAAAAAGAAAAGTAACCAATTGGCGGTTACTTTTCTTATTAATTCATTAAGTACAAGTCGGTTATTCAGCCCCGGCCGGCTCAGCTGCTTGCTCGGGTTCTTGCTCAGGTTCTTCCTGGCTGTCTTGTCCTGCTTTGGCCTTTTCTGCCCTTTTCATACAGGTGAGGCACAACTCAGAGTCACCAATTTTACGTGCTTCCCAGGCCTGTGCAACAGTTCCGCTGTGGATTTCCCTGTTTTTGATATGCTGGCAGTCTTCAAATAAATGGTATTTATTTCCTGCGTTTGTCCAGTAAACAAGATCAACACCATTATTGAGGTTCTTGATTACGTCAGTTTGCTCATTAATCTGTTGAGTATATTTCTCTATCGAAGGAGGATTGAAGTCGATACCAACGATACTGGCAACGATTAGCGCGACTGCACCAACAGCTCCTGCAATTCCTTTAGTCTTTCCATCAATTTCTTTATTGGTAAGAATCAGGATCACCAGAGGCAGGAAAGCCAGCACACTCATGATGGCACCCAACTGGTTTTGAATAAAAAATCTGGTTTTATCTTTTTCAGATGCGGGATCCAGTCTGTTGGCTTTTTTCCAGAGGATGGATCCGGTAATGGCCAGGGCGAGGATAACTACAATAGCTACGATTAGCCAGGTGAGTTTATCGTCGTGAATCAGTTTCAGGATAGCATAGATTTCGCCTGCAATGGCTACAATCCATGCCAGCATTGCAAACAGGCGGAGTTGTTTGGCTTGTCCTTTTGCTTCATCAGAGGCTACAAATTGTTTTTGTTCTGCCATGATTTTCTTGGTTTAGATGAGAGATAGTTGAAGTAGTAAAAATATGTATTTTATAAAACCTTTCGTTTTTTTCTTATTCACTTACCGGTGATTAGCAGCAGGTGTATTCTGAGTTACCTCCTGTTTTCTAATAAAGAATCTGCTCAGCAGTTCTTTTTTTTTTGTGTCTATAGACGAGCTTCTCCCGGGAAAAGTTGTGTCTGAAGTGATTTGATTTTCTTACTTTTCGGTCATATTAACAACTTCATGCAAACTGCTTCGAAAAAGGTTATCAACGGATGGGCGATGTACGATTGGGCAAATTCCGTTTATAATCTTGTTATTACCACCACATTTTTTCCGGTGTATTACACTACGATGACGGGCGCTGAACCCTTTAACGGCGAGGTGCGTTTCGTAGGGCGAACGTTTGTTAATACGGCTTTATACAATTATGCGCTTGCCTTTTCGTACATGTTAGTTGCCTTCACGTTGCCGATTCTGACGTCGATTGCAGACTATAAGGGTAATAAAAAAAGGTTCATGCAAGCTTTTTGTTATATGGGGGCTATTGCCTGTAGTACAATGTATTTTTTTACACCTGATAATTTCGAACTGGGAGTCGTTTGCCTGATTATTGCGGCCTTTGGGTTTTATGCCAGTCTTGTTTTTTATAACTCTTACCTTCCTGAAATCGCTGCAGAAGAAGACCGCGACAGAGTGAGCGCAAAAGGTTTCAGTCTGGGGTATATCGGAAGCGTACTGATGCAGATGGCAGGTTTTGCTTTGGTGTTGTTTTGGGATAAAATTCCTTTCCTCAGCGGTGAGGGGCACGCAGTGCGTTTTACTTTTCTCCTGGTAGGAATCTGGTGGGCAGGGTTTGCTCAGATTACTTTCAGAAGGCTGCCCAAATCTTTGGCTTCCAAGAACAACGGGAATGGAAATAATGTGAATTTCCTGGTGGGCGGATTCAGAGAATTAAGGAGAGCATTTTTTCAGCTCATCCGTATGCCGGTCATCAAAAGATTTTTGCTTGCCTTCTTCTTCTATAACATGGGAGTACAAACTGTGATGCTGGCTGCCACCAATTTCGGAAGCAAAGTATTGGGGCTTCCATCAACCAACCTGATTATTACTGTAGTACTGATACAATTAGTAGCGATAGCCGGTGCGCAGTTGATGTCTTTCCTCTCATCCCGTTTTGGCAACCTGCAGGTTCTGATTGCTGTTGTCTTGTTTTGGATTGTTATCTGCGTGGCAGGATACTATATGACTACTGCAACCCATTTCTATATTCTTGCTTGTGGTGTCGGTTTGGTGATGGGAGGTATCCAGTCTTTGAGTCGCAGTACCTACTCCAAACTGATGCCTGTAACAAGAGATACTGCTTCATTCTTCAGCTTTTACGACGTATCAGAAAAGGTAGCGATTGTAATCGGATTGGTTACCTTTGGATTGATAGAAGAACTGACCGGTAGTATGCGTAATTCGGTCTTATCATTGATGGCTTTCTTTTTGATAGGAGCTATAGGACTGGTTTCGGCCTTGTACCGCCAGTCTAGAGAAAAAAGTTTAGCAATATGAAATTACATGTGATTCATGCAGGAGACTTCAAACTTGACGGTGGTGCCATGTTTGGAGTTGTCCCTAAGAGTATGTGGCAGATGTTGAATCCGCCCGATGAAAATAATATGTGCTCGTGGGCAATGCGCTGTTTGTTGATTGAACACGAAGAGAGATTAGTGCTGATAGATAACGGAATGGGTAATAAACAAAGCGAAAAATTCTTCGGATATTATTATCTGCATGGAGAACATACACTTGAAAAATCGCTCGCAGAGGAAGGATTCAGCAAGGATGATATCACAGATGTCTTTCTGACGCACCTCCATTTTGACCATTGCGGCGGTGCGGTTATCAGAGAGGGCGATCAGCTCTTGCCTGCATTTAAAAATGCAACTTATTGGAGTAACGAACAACACTGGAGATGGGCAACAGAACCTAACGACAGGGAGAAGGCCAGTTTTCTGAAGGAAAATATCCTGCCTATTCAGGAGTCGGGTAAACTGCGTTTTATTGAGAATAAAGACGGTTTCGAATGGATGCCCGGAGTGAAGATCCGGTTTGTGAGTGGCCATACGGAAAGTATGATGCTGCCACAGATTGAATACAATGGAAAGACAATTGTATTTATGGCCGACCTATTGCCGTCTGTAGCGCATATTCCCATCCCATACGTAATGGCATATGATACCAGACCGCTGTTAACGCTCAGCGAGAAGAAAAGTTTTTTGGAAGAGGCCTTTGAAAATAAGTACGTTCTTTTCTTTGAACACGATCCTTTGATTGAGTGTTGTAATCTGAAAATGACAGAGAGAGGTATCCGCGAAGACACTACTTTTCTGTTATCCCAAATTTGATTTTAGCTTTGTAGAGTTGTAACTTTAATTCATGCACCGTATGAAAAGTATATCGATACCAAAGCCATTGTTAGCGTTATTCAGCCGTCCTGTGTTTTTTACCGGAATGATTGGGGCAGCATTATTCTTTGTGTTTGGACTATCGTCTTGTAAGAAGGAGGAACAAGTTGATGATCCCGTAATTCTCGAGGCAAAGACAGAGAAAGATGTAGAGTATGGAGGCGACCCTAAATACAAGATGGATATCTACCTTCCCGAAGGAAGAAATGAGCGTACTACACCTGTAATGATTATGATTCATGGTGGTGCGTGGATGGAAGGGGACAAGGCTGATCTCAATCCGTTTATTGATGAGTTAAAAATCCGCCTTCCGGATTATGCTATTTTCAATATCAACTATAGATTGTACGATCAGAACAGCGGAGCGAATCGTTTTCCAACCCAGGAGAACGATGTAAGAGCTGCGGTATCCTATATCATGGAACATCGCAAGGACTACCATGTTTCCGATAAGGTCGTCCTGCTCGGAGCCAGTGCTGGAGCCCATCTGTCATTACTTCAGGGATACAAGTATAATTCGGAGGTGAAAGTGCAGGCTATTGTCGATTTCTTTGGTCCTACAGATATGAAGGTGATGTACGAGAGCCCGACCAATGTACTGTTGCAATTAGTTGTTTTGTATGTTATGGGAGGGACGCCTGATATGCTACCTGATCTTTACCGCGAATCAAGTCCGATAAATTATGTAGATGCTCAGAGCCCGCCAACGATTATTCTGCATGGCGGTACAGATCAGTTGGTAAAACCCTCTCAGGCCACTGCTCTTAGAGATAAACTTCAGGAAAAAGGTGTTACACATGAATATGTTTTCTATCCGAACGAAGGTCACGGTTGGACCGGAGACAACCTCGACGATTCATTCACCCGCATCACGACGTTCTTAAAGAATAATGTGCATTAAAGAAGAATCAACGGACGCTGATCAGAGATGTTAACGGATAGCGCAAGTTCTTATATCCCATCATATCTACTTTGATGGAGCCTACTGCAATCGGGCTTTCAGCACGAAGTAAAATCCTGTTTTTGTCATCGCTGATCCAAACATTCATTTTCTCACCGCCTTCGAAAATCGAACCCTTGATCAGGAGCGGTTTGAATTTAATAGCTTTGAATTTACCATAGCGGGTTTTGACAGTCTCTCTTCCTTCATAGCGGATATACATGTTATAAATCTCATCGTCGAGGAACATATCAAACTTAATTTTGTCGCCCTTCTTATATTTACTAAAGTCGATATTACGGGCATAGTACACCGAACTGACAACATCCTGAATACAGGGGGTTACTTTAAACAATCCGTTACTGCTAACTGCGGTATTGTTTTCGTGATTGAAGGTTACATTGTTATATATTTTGTAACCACCTTCATCTACGTTGCGAATGAATTTTATCGGCATTAAGGTTGTGGTATCTATATAAGATTCGTAGCGGTCTCTCACACGGAAGAATTTATCAAAGAAAGAATAAGTAGTCCCGACTCCCAAACAATGATAGGCAGGTTTGCCATTCATGGTAGTAAGGTTGACTGAAAATTTTGCTTCTCCGGCGCTGACGTATATCCCGAGTGTAGTGTAATAAACTCTCATGGTTACCTCTTCGCCTGATTTGAAAGTCGTATTGTTGACAGAACAGAAATCATCGAAAGTTTTTCCTTTGTTTAAGGGCAACGGAACTGTTGTTCTGTTTCCAAAAGAAAAGAACAGGACTACTGATATTAAAACAAAAACTCTCACTCTTTACTGTCTTTAAATAGTTTCACACTTAAGATGGCCAGGCTCCCGGCTACTGCAGGTAAAAATAAATTGAGAATCCAAATACCAAACGTCGCTGCAATGATTCCAATTGTGTTCTCGCAGTACAATCCCAACAGAGCCACACTGAACTGTCCACGGATACCCAGATCGGCAATTGCAAAAGAAGGTACGGCTGCCATAACTAAAAATAAAACCGAAATCAGCCATATTCCTGCCGTCCAGGACACAGTGATGTTCAGTGCCTGCCAAAGCAAAATATACTGTAAGACGAATATAACGTATCGAAAGAAGGATATTACAATCAGTCTTAACAATACTTTAGTGTCAAACTCGCCTAAAACCTCAATATAGGGTACTAGCCGGTGAGCCTGAGGTATCTTTTCGACCAGCCGGATGAGCCATGCCATCCTGAAGAAAAACAAAATAACCACGCAAGTAACGATACAGGAAATCAGGAACATAACTTCTACCCAGAAGTAGGAGAGCCCCATGATACTGCTGCCGGGTTCGAGAGCAAACATCAGTAAGTAAGATAGCCCGATGCATCCCATAAAGAGTGTGACAATCAGTTGACTGATGCTTCCCGCAATAGAGAGTGAAATGGCCTTGAGCCGTTTTCCTTCTTTAAGGTAAAGAATCCTTCCCCCGTATTCACCCATCCGATTGGGGATATTCAATGAAAGCGTAACACCACTGAGTACGGATTTTAAGGCCTTCCAAAAACTGATTTTTTCTATCGGTGTTGCGAGATATTGCCATTTGATGGCCTCCGTTCCCCAGTTAAAGAACACGAGTATGATAGCTGCCCAGAATTTAAAGCCTTGCGGCCCGAGTGGTGCATCCTTTATCAGTTGAAGAGATTCTGAAAGATTGGGTTGATTTTTTACTTGTTGGTATAGCGAATAAAATAACCATCCGGCCAGTACGGGTGCAATAAAATATTTAAGGATTAATTTGATATTTTTGTTTAGACGCATCTCGTAACAGAAGTCCGTTGCCGCTATTTTAGTAAAAATAAAGCCCAATCATTGAAAACTTCAAAAATCATTTTAGGAATTGATCCGGGAACCGTTTCTATGGGTATCGGACTGATTAGTATTAACGGCAAGAAAACTACAATGATTATGATGGATGTGTTAAGGTTCTCAGCAAAAACGGATACTTACACACGCCTCCAGAAAATTCATAACAAAGTTGTTGAAGTGATTAATGACTACCGGCCGCATGAGTTTGCTATTGAAGCTCCGTTTTACGGAAAGAATGTACAGAGTATGTTAAAGCTCGGTAGGGCTCAGGGTGTGGCAATTGCAGCCGCGATGGGTGCAGGGATTCCTGTTACTGAGTATTCTCCAAGAAAGATCAAACAGTCCATCACCGGAAACGGGAACGCAGACAAATTGCAGGTGCTGAAGATGTTGCAGCGAATCCTCAATTTTTCCGAAGATCCTAAATATCTCGATGCTACTGATGCACTGGCTGTGGCCGTTTGTCATCACTTCCAGAACGGTGGACTATTGAAAGATAAAAAAGCGTTGAAAGGATGGGAAGATTTTTTGGCGAAGAACCCGGAGAGGGTTAGGTAGGTTGAAGATTTAAGATTGAAGGTTGAAGGTTTGGGGTTCGTGGTTTGTAGTTCGTGGTTAGTGGAACCAGTTAAACGTATAAACGCATAAACAAATAAACTTCTCATAATCAAGATGAGGTTTTCAGAAGACGAGGTTATAGATATAGCAAATGAGCATTACAACTTAACTGCACAATCAAAAGAATTAAGCGGATATGACGAGCAGAATTTTCTGCTGACAACTTCTTCAGGTGAGCAATTTATTTTGAAAATCTGTTCGGATGCAAAGCAATTACCTGCAATTGAAGGGCAGGTAGCAATGATGAATTATTTAACCAAATTTCAAGGTAATTCTTTTCCGGCGGTAATTGCAAATGAAACGGGAGGTTACATTACTGAAATAGAAAAGGATGGAACAATAGTTTACATCCGGTTGCTTTCATTTATTCAGGGGAAGTTTTGGTACGAGCAGGAGGTTCATTCACCTGCTTTGATCGAAACCCTGGGGAGATTTCTGGGGGTAATGGATAAAAATCTTGAAGGGTTTGATCATCCCGGTTTGCACAGAAAACTATCATGGGATATCAGTAAGGCGAGGGATGCTGTCATGAATCTCCGGTATATCACTGATCCTCATAAAAGAAGAATAGTGAATTATTTTTTGTTGCAATTTGAGACAGAGGTATTGCCACAGTTGTCTAATCTGCGCCATGCATGTGTGCATAATGATGCAAACGACTATAATATTTTGGTGGAGGGCGAAAAGGTGACCGGACTGATCGACTTTGGTGATGCTGTTTATACTGCTCTGATTAACAACCTCGCCATAGCATGTACCTATGCCATTTTATATGAGGACGACCCGTTGGCAAGTGCAGTACAGATAGTGAAAGGGTATCAAAGCGAAAACCCCTTGAGGGAAGAAGAAACAGATTTATTGTATTATCTGATTGCTGCCAGGCTGAGCATCAGTGTGACGCGTTCTGCCTATAATGCTTCAGTTGAAAGTGGAAACGAACATCACTTTCTGACCGAGAAGGCCGCATGGAATTTATTAGAGAAATGGATTCGCATCAATCCACTGAAAGCTGCAGATACATTCAGACGCGAATGCGGATATGAGCCGGTAATTTATCAGGAGGATGATTATTCAGAATTGCTTAAAGAGCGATACAGTCATATTGGACGAAACCTTAGCATTAGTTACAGGCAGCCTCTGATGATAATAAAAGGTGCCTTGCAATATCTATATGACGATAAGGGTAACACGTATATCGATTGTGTGAACAATGTCAGTCATATCGGCCATAATCATCCTGTGCTGGTGCGCTCTATGCAGAAGCAAATAGCTACACTCAATACGAACACACGCTACCTGCACGACGACTTAATAGAATACGCGAAAGAGCTGACAGCTACACTACCCGAAAAATTGAAAGTCTGTTACTTCGTAAACTCGGGCAGTGAAGCCAATGACCTCGCCATCAGAATGGCACGCCACTATACAAAACGAAATGACATTATCGTGTTGGATCATGCCTACCACGGTACGTCAACACTGGCGATAGAGATGAGTCCGTATAAGTTCGACAGCAAAGGCGGTAGCGGACAAAAACCTTACATACACAAGGCCTTGTCACCGGATCTGTATCGTGGAAAGTATCAGTATGGCGATGAAAAGGCGGGTATAAAATATGCGGAATCGGTAAAGGAAATTCTCGAAACATTGAAAGAGAAGAATACTCCGGCGGCAGCTTTCATTTGTGAAACATTGCTGGGAGTAGGTGGACAGATACCCTTACCTGATGGCTATCTGAGAGAAGTGTATAGACATATACATAAATTTGGAGGTGTGTGTATTGCTGATGAAGTACAGGTTGGTTTTGGCCGGGTGGGAGAGTGTTTCTGGGGATTTGAACTGCAGGGGGTTGAGCCCGATATGGTAGTGATGGGCAAACCGATAGGCAACGGTCATCCGCTGGCAGCAGTGGTGGTGACGGAAGAAATCGCCGATGCTTTCAACAACGGATTGGAATACTTCAATACGTTTGGCGGCAACCCTGTCTCGATGGTAACAGGCCGGACAGTTTTGAAAGTGATCAAAGAAGAATACCTTCAGAAAAATGCTTTGGAGACGGGGAATTTCCTGATGGAGCAGCTGCGTAAACTGATGGATAAACACCCCATTATCGGAGATGTTCGCGGGCATGGATTATTTGTCGGTGCTGAATTAGTTAAGGACAGAGCTACCAAAGAGCCTGCCGTACCAGAGATTGATGTTATTGTAGAAAAAATGAAAGTTCGTGGTTTTTTGCTGAGTACCGATGGCCCGTTGCACAATGTGTTGAAGATAAAGCCACCGATTGTTTTCAGCCGGCAAAATGCAATGGATCTTACCCGGAATTTGGATGAGGTTTTGGATGAATTGGAAAATACTTAAATCAGGCGCAAGGATCTCGCTTGTGCCTGATAAAGAATTAGGGTTTAACTCTACAACTAACCTCGTTAATTCAGCACAGGCTTCACTTCTTTCAGGAAGTCGTTGGCATCCATATACCCCAAAACACGTTTAACAACTTTACCGTCCGGGTTAATTATGAGGACGAGGGGATGGGCGGTTATTTTATACTTTTTAGCAATAGTGATACCTTCTCCTTTTTCAACATCTACATCCAAGCTGATACATTTTTGATTGACGAGATTGGCAACAGGTGATGCCTGAAATGTAGTAGCTTTCAATTGTTTGCAAGGAATGCACCACACTGCATAGGCGTTCAGGAAAACCATTTTGTGTTGTTGTTTGGCCTCTAATAAAGCTTTTTGAAGTGATATATTTTGGAATTTGATTCCTGTGGTGGAGTCTTCAATCGGCGGTTCTGTAAATGAGGTTCCTAAAAGAGCCACCGACATAATGAATATAAATACTGCTTTCATTACCGGTGAAATTTGATTAATGAATTCTCTGAAAAGAAATCCGCAAAAACCTTGCCTTAGGAAACCAAAAACTTTCACTCAAATTGAAATGACAAAAGATTGACTAATGATTCAACCTTTTAAAATCCATCGGTTTTGACTGTTTCTTTTATTCCTTTTGCAGGCTCCGTGATAGCGAAGTCGGGGAAGCGCTTTTTAAATTTTTCACAGTTGAAGAAGTAGTTGCTGTCGTAATGTGGCATTACATCTCCCAGCTCCCTGAAGAGTGGAACAAAGTTTCCAATGAAACGGACTACCTTACCCGGCATTGATTTAAATTTCGCGGGACGGCCGAATTCATTCGCAATCAGTTCTACCCATTGTTGTCCCGTTAGTTTATCTGTTGCGGTGGGCAGATGCCAGATTTCTCCGTAAGCATCAGGTGTATTACCTATGAGGGCCGTCGCTTTGGCGGCGTCCACTGTGTAGGTCATACTGTGGTATGCAGCAGGATTACCCAGCCATATCGGGGTCTTCCCGTGTTTTAGTTTTTTGTAGACTGTTTCCATCATGATGCTTGTACCAACTTCAGGACCAAAGAAGTCAGATGCACGAACAATCATCGCATTTATATTCCCTGATTTCATTTCTTTCACGAGATTCTCTGCGATGAGCGCTCTTACTTTCCCTTTCTTGCTAACAGGATTAATGGGAGTCTCTTCAGTCAGATTTTCCATATGTGCACTATCATACATATATGGGTTATCGAAGAAAACCAACTTCACCCCGTGTTTCTTACATGCATCAATTGTGTTTTGCATGATTACCGGCCACTTCTCTCGCCATGCTTTGGATTTGTACTCGACCCCTGCGACCAGATAGGCAATATCAGCGCCTTGTACGGCTTTATCGACATCTTCCTTCTTCAGAAGATCTCCGGGGAATAATTCATTTGAATCATTTATCTTTTTTGGATGACGGTTCATCAATCTGATGTGGGCGTCAAATGCAGGCAGTTCTTTTGCGAGTAATCTGCCGATCGTGCCACCGGCGCCAAGGATAACTTGCATAAAGTTTAATTTATATATAAAATTAGAACAAATTATCGTATCAGGAAAAAACCGGATACAGTACCGCTATGCAATTAGTATTTAGCGAGGCCGGCATAAAAAAACCGGCTCAGCCATCTGAAACCGGTTTAATTTATTTAGCTCAATAATATTACCTGAGTTTGTGCATGTATTCGTTGCTGGCAAATTGTTTTTTGATATCATTTAAATCTCTGAGGATGCTGGCATCAATCAACTGTCCTTCCATTTCTAAAACGAAGCCACCGATCAGTTTCTCATCTACTTTAGTTTCAAGGTTCAGGTGAGGCACTTTAGTAGACTCGAGAATTCTGGTTCTGAATTCGTTCAGCACACCTTCTCCGACCGGAGCAGCGGTAGTGAGCGTGGCTGTATGAATACCTTTGTATTCGTTGTATTGCTCTATGAATGCATTGATGATTCCAGGCAGATGCGGTTCCCTGTTTTTACTACACAACAATTTGATAAACGAGTCGGTCAGTTGTGATAAATTACCTTCCGTAACAGCAGAGATGATTTTCACCTTTTTGCCGGAGGGGACAACGGGGCTTTCCAGCATCACTACAAAATCGCGGCTACTTTTGATGATCTTTTTCAGATAGAGCATATCGTTGTTAACCTGCTCCAGCTGGTTCATCTCAATAGCGAGTCCGACCAGACTCTTTGCATAACGTTGTGCTAATCTTGGATTGTTCATTTTCTTTTGCTGATTAGTTCAGTTTTACCTCGCTGGTAAGTTCGTGAATGAATTGTTCCTGAGCTTCTTTGCTGGCCAGTTCTCGGCGAAGTACTTTCTCGCTCACTTCGATAACCAGTTTACCTACATTGTTCTTAAGTTCAGTAATAGCAGCCATCTTCTGTTGGTTGATCACAGCCTGAGCATCAGAAACGATCTTGTTGGTTTCCTGGCGCGCCTGTTCTTTAGCTTCAGCGATAATCTTGTCTCTGGTTTCTTTTGCTTCACGCAGCATTTGGGCTCTTTCGTCTCTTGCCTTAGCCAGCAGCTCTTCGTTTTCACTCTTCAGAGCAGCCATTTCCTGTTTTACTTTTTCTGCAGCCTGAATGCTATCAGCAATATTCTGTTCTCTTTTTTCCAGTCCGGAAACGATGGGCTTCCATGCGTACTTTCCCAGTATCCATAAAGTAATCAGGAAGGCTACAGTTGTCCAGGCGATGAGTCCGAGGTTTGGATTTAACAGTTCCATTTTTTATGCGTTAATTTTTTTATTCTTTTTTGTTTAAGGAGATACTGCATCCGCCGCCCTTTGCTTTAGATGCAGTATCAATGATCGTGTGCTTAGGCAGTTTTCAAAACAGCCAGCAGACCTGCGATAACTGCGAAAAGGGCAACACCCTCTACCAATGCAGCAGCCAGGATCATGTTAGCACGAATCTCGTTGGAAGCTTCGGGTTGACGGGCAATACCTTCAACAGCTCCTTTACCGATCTGACCGATACCGATACCGGCACCGATAGCAGCAAGACCTGCACCGATTGCACCACCAAGGTGTGAAAATCCAACTTCAACTAATAGAGTCAATAATGACATAATGGTTGGTTTTTAAAATGAATAAAAAGTTTATAACATTCCGTCATGAGTTCCCGGATGCAAATCGTGATCACTTCCTTCAAATCCCTGTCCGATGAAAATAGCTGTCAGGACAGTGAAGATGAAAGCCTGAATGAAAGCAACCAGTATCTCAATGAAATAGTCAAATACAATAAATAATACCGAGAACGGCGAAAAGCTGTAACCTGCTACTGTACTCATCTCACCGAAGATGAAGATCAAAGAGATGAAAGCCAGGATTACGATGTGGCCTGCGATCATATTCGCAAAAAGACGTATGATGAGCGCACCGGGTTTGATAATAAATACACCTGCCAACTCTACCGGTACCAGAATCAGTTTCACTAAGAAAGGCACCCCGGGAGGCCAGAACAAGTGTTTCCAGAAGTGGGTGGTAGTACTAGCAAGAATCACGATCAAAGCGATCACACCGAGAATCAGTGTGAAGGCAATATTACCTGCAACGTTTGCCACGCCCGGAATCATTCCAAACAGGGCATTCACCAAAATAAAGAAGAATAGGGTAAGCAAATATGGCATGTATCTCTCCCAGCGGGATCCCAGGTTAACTTTAGCCACTTCATCGCGTATGAAGATGATTACAGGTTCCAATAAATTTTGAACTCCTGTAGGAGCAGAGGTAACACCAATGCCTTTTTTATAGCGTTTACCGATATTGATCATTAGAATAATGAAGAGTGTTAACACCAGCAGCATTTGTACCACATTGCGGGTCATAGAGAAATCATACACCTTAACGCCTTCGTCAACAGCTACGATTTTGTTGTTTTCCATTTTGTAGCCCTCATAGGTCAGTTCTCCTTCATGGCCGAAGCGTGAAGACGAGAAAATGCTGAGCCCTTTCTGGGGTGAATACAGAATCACCGGCAGGGGAATGCTAGCATGAAAATCACCTATTGTGAAGAAGTGGAAAGAGTACCCATCCTGGACGTGATTCAGAATAACAGTCGTCGGGTCAAATTTTTCTTCGGTTTTTGCCTCTCCGTCCTCGTTGTTTTGTGCAAATCCCTGGAACGAAACACTTATCAAAAATATGCTGAAAGTCGCTACCAGTAAGGATTTCACGCTTCTAAAGCCCATAGATCTTCAAAATTTTGCGCAAAGATAAGGGGTTTCAATGATGTCGATGGCTTAAAAAGGAGGTTTTTTAAGGATTTTGACACGAATGTTGATATCCTGTAGAAAGCAAATTTTCAAGTCATTTTTAGAAGATGCATGCACGAAGACTTAGCCCGGCGGGTACACCTTTCCGTCGCAGAACCGGCAGTTGAAAAGAAAAGCGGTTATGATAGTTAATTTTGTTACCTAAATAACATGTGTAATATGAAAAGACTGATTCCTTTGGCTGCTTTTGTTCTGATTATAAATACCGGTTTCTCGCAAAAGGTTAAAAAGGCCATTTTTGTGATAGCTGATGGTATTCCGGCCGATGTGATAGAAAAAGTACCCACTCCAAATCTGGATGACATTGCAAAAAGTGGCGGTTATACCCGGGCGATGGTAGGCGGCATCAAAGGAGGCTATTCGGAAACCCCGACTATTTCGGCTGTGGGGTACAACAGTCTGCTCACCGGTACATGGGTTAATAAACACAATGTTTGGGACAATGATATCGCAGCGCCAAACTATAACTACTATACAATCTTCAGATTTTTTAAAGATCAGTACCCGGATAAAAAGATCGCCATTTACTCCACGTGGGAAGATAACCGCACTAAGCTCGTTGGCGATAAAATGCCGCAAACAGGCTCTATCCCGGTAGATTACCACTTTGACGGATTAGAGCTCGACACAATTAATTATCCCCACGATAATGTCAGCGATTACATCCACAAGATTGATGAAGCGGTGATTGAAAAGGCTGCTGATGAGATCAGAGCGGTAGCCCCTGATTTAACCTGGGTATATCTTCAGTACACCGATGATATGGGGCACAGGTATGGTGATAGTCCGCAGTTCTATAAAGCAGTTGAAATGATGGATGATCAGGTGGGCAGGCTCATGCAGGCAATTGATTATCGCGAGCAGAATTTCAATGAAGACTGGGTGATTTATGTGACTACCGATCATGGCCGGACTCCCGAAACAGGCAAAGGTCATGGCGGGCAATCAGACAGAGAGCGGCTCACATGGATTGTAACCAATGCAAAAGGGCTGAATACATACTTCAAAAAATCAACTCCAAAGATTGTTGATATTATGCCGTCGATTGCGAGATTTTTGGACATTCAGATACCTGTAGAGCACATGAGAGAAGTGGATGGCGTGGCATTGACGGGAAAGATTTCATTAACTGCCCCCGTTGCTTTACTGGAGAACAATCAGATCGAGATAACCTGGAAATCGCAAAGCAGAAAAGGCGATGTGAAGATCTGGATTACCGAGACCAACAATTTTAAGAATGGTGGTAAGGATGCGTACGAACTGATTGCCACAGTCCCGGTCAGGAAAGGAAAGTATTCATTGCCACTTTCAAGTACTCCATCACACATTTATAAAATTGTCCTGGAAGCACCATACAATACTACAAACACCTGGGTGGTGAAGTAGAGAACTTAAAATTGCTTAGTACTTAGCAGAACCAGAGTGCAAGCCTCCATAGGGGTGATGCCGTTCTCCTCAGCTTTAGCTTCCAAAGCGGGATTTTCTGCGCCGGGATTAAAAATGATTCTTTTTGGTTTCAGTGATAAAATATAATCAAAGTACTCCTCCTGATGTTTTGGGTTCAGATACATAGTTACAGTATCGATATCTTTAATTGCAGGCCGCTCATCGGTAATCTCAACGTCTGACACTTTACCTTTCTTTCTGCCAATGGCCACAACGTCATGACCGTTGTCCCTAAGGCGATGGATGGCTTTATTACTGTATCTGTCTGGGTTTTCGCTGGCTCCCAGCACCAGAGTTTTCTTATTTGTCTTCATTCTTAAAAATTTTGATTCAAGTTCGGGCGTAGGCACCATACATTCCTCTCTCTTCCCGAACCATTGGTATCTGTATTTTCCTATTATATTATATATAAAATCCCGCAGAAATACAGGTATAATAATAAATACATAAAAAGCAGGCCAAAGTCCTGAAAGTTTTCTAGCAATGCGTAGTGCAGCGGTGGAACGCTTGTAGGATTTTCCGTTTTCAACAAGAACAACAGTTCTCAGCTCTTCGTTTGCAGGGAAACTGTCAAGCAACTTCTGTGCTTCCGGGCTTTGCAGAGAGGCGAATCTGAAGTAGTCATGCTTGTCATGCTTGATAATGAACTGAACAAAGCTGTTGCAGAGGTTGCATACTCCGTCAAATAACACTATTGCCCTGTTTTCCATAATGCAAAGTTATTAAATGCACAATTTTTTAAGTACTTCATAAAGAAAATCTAAACTGCTATTACAGTTTAAATTTGTAAGTTTTAAATAAGCTAATTTTGCGGCTTAAAATTGTAACAAAAATGACGCCTTCTATTTTAGTTATTTCGGTAATTTTTATGGTCCTCGGGATGATAGTTCAAGGGCGACTGAAGAGTAAGTTTAAAGAATATTCTCAGGTGCCTACCAGCAGTGGGTTGAGCGGTAAAGAGATAGCAGAGAGAATGCTGAATGAGAATGGCATCCATGATGTGAAGGTTGTTTCTGTTCAGGGGTTTTTAAGTGATCATTACAATCCTGCCAATAAAACAGTAAACTTAAGTCCGGATGTCTATGAAGGTAGAAATGTAAGTGCTGCGGCTGTAGCTGCTCACGAATGCGGGCATGCAGTACAACATGCTACTTCATATAGTATGCTGAAATTGAGAAGTGCGCTTGTTCCGATTGTAAATATCAGCACCAATCTTTCTCAATGGGTGATTTTGATCGGACTCGGGATAATGGCAGTAGCCGGAGGAAATGGCACTGTTTTACTCATCGGAATTGTATTGTTTGCTATGAGTACACTTTTCTCGGTTATAACACTCCCTGTTGAATTTGATGCTTCTGCCCGTGCTTTAAAGTGGCTCGATCGTGCACAAATTACGTTACCTCAGGAGCATGAAAAAGCTAAAGATGCACTGAAGTGGGCAGCCCTGACTTATGTTGTTGCTGCATTAGCCTCTATAGCGATGCTGATTCAGTATATAATGATTTACAACAATAGAAGATAGTTCAACCCGATTCCCTGTTTTGTCAATTCCGGGGGTGTATAGTCGCCTTATCAAAGGAGTGATAACCAATATTAATTTGGTATAACTTTGGCCTATGGCACACGAAGCAATATCCGTTTTTGATATGTTCAAAATAGGTGTGGGACCCAGCAGCAGCCACACTCTTGGCCCCTGGAGGGCAGCTCAGAGATTTCTTGGAGTTCTGAAAGAAAAAAATCTGTTAGACCAGGTACAGCACGTCAAAGTACTGTTGTACGGCTCTTTAGCAAAGACCGGTAAGGGGCATGGAACAGATATAGCTGTTCAACTCGGCCTTGCAGGCGATGATCCCGTTACTTTTGATGTTCATAAAATCGGAGAGAAGATTGAGGGAATAAAGACTAACAAGGTAATGGACCTTGCAGGTACTAAACAGATATCTTTTGATCCCGAAAAGGATGTTGTTTTTCTGTTTCGAGAGAGTCTGCCGTTTCATCCGAATGCGCTCACTTTTGAAGCAGAGACAGAAGACGGAACCAGGATAGCCGAAACTTATTATTCAATTGGTGGTGGTTTTGTAACACAGGAAAACGAAAAACCGTCAGAAGAGAACAGTGTAACGCTGCCCTTCCCGATTATCACGGCTAACGATCTTCTGCACTGGTGTTTATCTACAGGAATGTCTATCAGCGAGGTAGTGCAGGAAAACGAAAATGCATGGCGTCCTGAAGCTGAGACACGTAAGAAGCTATTGGAGATATGGAATGTGATGAAGGAGTGTATGTACCACGGATGCCATACCGAAGGCACCTTACCCGGAGGACTAAACGTAAAAAGAAGAGCGGCCCAAATGAACAGGGAACTTCTGAAAGGAAGAACTTGTAACGGTTTTGAGGAGTGGATTCAGTGCATCCGCGAAGGAGGTAATTCCTTCTCATATACTTTAGACTGGGTGAGCTGTCTGGCTCTGGCCGTAAATGAAGTGAATGCTTCGTTCGGAAGGGTAGTGACCGCACCGACCAACGGTGCCGCCGGAGTGATACCTGCAGTTTTGGCTTATTATGTCATCTTCCACCTTGACTCATTGGACGAAGACGAAATCATCCACTTCCTGCTAACTGCTTCAGAAATAGGAAGTATCTATAAGAAAGGAGCTACCATTTCTGCGGCTATGGGAGGCTGCCAGGCAGAGATCGGAGTATCATCTTCAATGGCTGCGGCAGCACTTACAGAGCGTTTGGGCGGTTCACAGCGCCAGGCAATGATGGCTGCTGAGATCTCAATGGAGCACCACCTCGGTATGACCTGCGACCCGATTATGGGACTCGTACAGATTCCTTGTATAGAAAGGAATACAATGGGGGCTATCAAAGCAATCACCGCAAGCCAACTGGCGATGAAGAGCGCACCGGATTATGCAAAGGTGAGTCTCGACACAGTAGTTAAAACGATGTGGGAGACTGCCAAGGATATGAATACCAAATACAAAGAAACTGCCGATGGCGGGCTGGCCGTGTATGTGCCGCTGGGATTGAAAGAATGTTAGTTCTGAGATTGGTTTGTAATGTTCAGCAATTATTAAGAAAAGTCGATAGTACCTTGACCATCCTTGGTCACGGAAGAATAGAACGGCACAGATACGCCACGCTCGAATCCCTTCGCTGCATATCCGCGCCTGAGCAATTAAAATTCCCCTCCTTGGGAGGGGTGGTCAGAAAACTGCAAGTAAGTATTACCTGTACAGTGCAATGGAAATGCTTAAATCTAAATTTAAAAGTGAAAGAAAATCCGGATATAATCCGGCAGATTTAGTCGGCACGAGTTGCAAACTCGCGCCAGAAATATTTAGTGAAGTCGAAAGTACCGTGACCATCCTTGGTTACGGTAGAATATAACGGCACAGATACGCCACGCTCGAATCTCTTCGCTGCATATCCGCGCCTGAGCAATTAAAATTCCCCTCCTTTGGAGGGGTAGGGGTGGTCAGAAAACTAAAAGTAAGTATTACTAGCACGGCGCAATAGAAACGCTTGATTCTGAATTAGAAGGTAAAAGAAAAACCCGGATACAATCCGGCAGATTTAGTCGGCACGAGTTGCAAACTCGCGCCAGAAATATTTAGTGAAGTTGAAAGTACCGTGACCATCCCTGGTTGCGTAAGAATAGATAGGCACAGATACACCAGGCATCGATTTCTTCGCTGCATATCCGAGCCTGAGCAGGGAAGATCGAAATCGCAGCGTCCGCGTCCAAAGCCGGAGACACTGCGGAGAAAATCTCACTAACCTGTACGCTGCATACCTGAGCCTGAGCGAAAACTGCAAAGAAGAACCAGATTTCTCTTGACTTTTAAAACCTGGTGAGCGTTGGCCGGACAAACGCGCGGAGCGATCGGGTTGTCCTTGACTTTTTTGGTTACTTTTTGTGTCAAGACAAAAAGTGACAATAAGAAGCGAGGGTATTGGGCGGGGCAATCCATCTCAATGAAACAGAAACGCTTGAATCTGATTTAAAGAGTGGAGGAAAAATCCGGATACAATCCGGCAGATTTAGTCGGCACAAGTTACAAACTTGCGACAGAAATATTTAGTGAAGTCGAAAGTACCGTGACCATCCTTGGTTACGGTAGAATATAACGGCACAGATATGCCACGCTCGAATCCCTTCGCTGCATATCCGTGCCTGAGCAAGGGGCAGGGGTGGTCCGAAAACTAAAAGTAAGTATTACTAGCACGGCGCAATAGAAACGCTCGATTCTGAGTTAGAAAGCAAAAGAAAAACCCGGATAGAATCCGGCAGATTTAGTCGGCACGAGTTGCAAACTCGCGCCAGTATTTATAAATCAAAAGGCCCGCAATTCGCGAGCCTTCCGTTATTATTCATTCACTCTAAAATTTTAAATCAACATTCTCACAGGGTTCTCTAAGAATGCTTTCACTGTCTGCAGGAATGCTGCACCGACCGCTCCGTCGACACTGCGGTGGTCACAACTCAACGTTACCTTCATAATGTTGGTCACTCCAAACCCGTCGCCTTTTCTTACTACTACCTCTTTAATTCTACCGACAGCGAGAATTGCGCTGTCCGGCGGGTTGATGATAGCAGTGAATTCATCTATATCCATCATGCCCAGGTTAGAGATAGTAAAGGTGTTACCCGAGAACTCGTTCGGTTGCAGTTTTTTGTTTCTGGCTTTTTCATAAAGTCCTTTCGCTTCTGAGGCAATTTGGGCCAGTGACTTTTGGTCTGCAAAACGTATAACCGGCACAATCAGTCCGTCGGGCATTGCCACCGCCGATCCGATGTGAATGTGATGATTCTGCCTGATGAAATCGCCCATCCAGCTTGAGTTAACTGCAGGGTGTTCGCGCAGTGCCATTGCGACTGCTTTGATTACAATGTCGTTGAACGAGATCTTAACCGGACTTACCTCATTCATAGCTTTCCTTGCAGCCATGGCCTGATCCATGTTGATCTCCATGGTCAGATAGAAGTGAGGTGCATTGAACTTACTTTCTCCGAGTCTGCGTGCGATAGTAAGACGCATCGAGTTATTCGGAATATCGGTATATCCTTCCTGTCCGACAGGAGCAAATTCGTGAATATGCAACGCTCCTTCTTTCGGAGATTCTGCAGGTGCAGATACAGCGGGCGCTGCTGCAGGGACATAATTATCTATATCTCTTTTGATGATTCTTCCACCATCACCGGTTCCTTTAACCAGGGAGAGAGAAATACCTTTTTCTTTTGCCATTTTGCGGGCAAGAGGCGATGCCTTTATTCTTCCGTCGTCATCTGCAGAGGCTTCAGACTGTGTGGGTGCGAGTGCAGGCGTAGAAGATGTTGCAGCAGGGGCGGACGGAGCTGCAGGTGCTGCGGCTCCTCCGGCAGGCTGAGCTTTCTGTGCAGCAACGTAAGCACTTACGTCTGTACCTTCAGGACCTACAATGGCAATCATTGCATTAATGGGTGCAGCATCTCCGGCTTCTACAGCGATGTGAAGCAGTGTACCTTCTTCATAACCTACGACCTCCATAGTAGCTTTATCGGTTTCAACCTCTAATAGAGCATCATCCGATTTTACTTTGTCACCTACTTTTTTCAGCCATTTCACTATTTTTCCTTCAGTCATCGTATCGCTCATCAGCGGCATGCGGATAACTTTTGCTCCTTTTGGAAGTTCTGCATTTGCAGGTGCCGTAGCAGCAGGAACTGCTTCTTCTTTAGTAGGCGCTGCGGTTTCTTTCTTATTATTTTCCTGTAACAGTCCTTCGTATGATTCTCCTTCCTTGCCCACCACAGCTATCACATTATCCACGGGGACCTTGTCGCCTTTTTTCGGACCTATATATAGAATAGTACCCTCGTTGTAGCTTTCCAGTTCCATTGTAGCCTTGTCTGTTTCCACTTCAGCCAGTACATCTCCGGGCTTAATTTTATCTCCAACCTTTTTTTGCCAGCTCACTATTATCCCTTCGGTCATAGTATCACTCATTCGTGGCATTCTTATCGCTTCGGCCATAGTATTTTAGTGTAAATTATATTCTGAAATTTGGCGTGAAATTAATGCAAAATCAGCAAATCATTGAAAAGCCTTTTTCTATAAGCCTTCACAACGGCATCAGAAATGTCAAAAAGAGATTCCCGCAGAAATCCTGTGTTTTCTCAAAAACCGTTACAGTCCTGTTTAGAGCTGATTGTATCCTTAATAAAGAGCACAAAGAGAGTTGGATTTTCTTTTTTTTGACACATTTTAAAAACCTCTAATAATTGAGTATTTGGGTTTTCGGAGCTGGATAAAAAAAACTGCCGGAAACGCCGGCAGTTTGTAAAATATGTTCAGGCTTTCAAACCCGTCTTATACATCTAATTTAGCATATTTAGCATGGTTCTCGATGAATTCGCGACGAGGAGGAACGTCATCACCCATCAGCATGCTGAAAACAGAATCTGCTTCCACAGCGTTGTCGATGGTTACCTGCTTCAATGTCCTGGTTTCTGGGTTCATAGTAGTCTCCCAAAGCTGCTCTGCATTCATCTCTCCCAAACCTTTGTAACGCTGGATAGTTACTGATTCTTCTTTGCCCTCACCTAAAGCCTGAATAGCTTCTTTCCTGTCATCCTCATTCCATGCGTACATTTCTTTCTTACCCTTAGACAACTTGTATAGCGGCGGTTGAGCAATATACACATATCCCTGTTCTACCAGTTCTTTCATATATCTGAAGACGAATGTCAAAATCAGAGTGGCAATGTGACTTCCATCGACATCGGCATCCGTCATGATAATCAGCTTGTGGTAACGCAGTTTACTCAGGTCTAATCCCTTCGGATCATCGGGATTACCGATTTTCACACCGAGTGCCGTGAAGATATTTCTGATTTCCTCGTTGTCATAAATCTTATGCTCCATAGCTTTCTCTACGTTAAGGATCTTACCTCTCAACGGCAGGATAGCCTGAAAGCTGCGGTCTCTTCCTTGTTTTGCAGTACCACCTGCAGAATCTCCCTCCACGAGGAACAGTTCGCATTTTGCAGGATCTTTATCAGAACAGTCGGCCAGTTTACCCGGCATACCTCCTCCGGTCAGTACGTTCTTGCGCTGTACCATTTCTCTTGCCTTGCGGGCAGCAGATCTGGCCTGCGCAGCAAGGATTACTTTCTGGATAATCGTACGGGCATCCTTCGGATTTTCTTCCAGATAAGCTACCAGCACTTTACTCAGCATGCTGTCAACAATACCCATTACGTCGGTATTTCCGAGTTTGGTTTTTGTTTGCCCTTCAAACTGGGGTTCCGGAACCTTTACTGATATAATAGCTGTAAGTCCTTCACGGAAGTCGTCTCCCTCGATCTGGACTTTTGCCTTTTCAAACATCCCCTCTTTTTCACCATAGCTTTTGAACACGCGGGTGATGGACCTTCTGAATCCGGAAACGTGTGTTCCACCCTCAATTGTGTTGATGTTATTAACGTAGCTGAAAAGGTGTTCCTGGTATCCGGTGTTGTAATCCATTGCGATTTCAACAGCGACATTGCTGGCCTCATCCAGTCCTTCGCAATAAATCACTTCAGGTAACAGAGACTGTCTGTTGGCGTTCTTATCGATTTGCCTTACGAATTCAACGATTCCGCCTTCGCTGTAGAAGGTTTTTGAGTATGTTTTACCATCCTCGTCCGGATCGCGGAGGTCGTTGATGGTGATTGATATCTTTTTATTAAGGAATGCCAGTTCGCGCAGTCTTCCTTCGAGGATGCTGCGGCTATATTCGCTCACGGTAAAGATGGTGGTATCGGGCCAGAACCTTACGGAAGTTCCTGTCTTATCTGTCTTACCGGTTTCGCGAACGGGGTAGAGTGGTAACCCTTTCTCGTATTCCTGTTCAAATATTTTTCCTTCGCGCTTAACCGTTACATGAAATTTAGAGCTCAATGCGTTCACACAGCTCACACCCACACCGTGCAAACCACCACTTACTTTATAAGTGTTTTTGTCGAATTTACCTCCGGCGTGGAGTACTGTCATTACGACCTCCAGGGCGCTTTTCCCTTCCTTCTTCATAATACCGGTCGGGATACCTCTTCCGTTGTCGCTGACGGTTATTGAATTGTCTTCATGAATGGTAACGGTTATCTCGCTACAATAGCCTGCAAGGGCTTCGTCGATAGAGTTGTCAACTACCTCATACACCAAATGATGCAGTCCTTTGATGCTCACGTCACCAATGTACATTGCGGGTCTTTTCCGTACTGCTTCCAGTCCTTCCAAGACCTGTATACTGTCTGCTCCATAAGATGTTGTAGGGAGTTTCACTTCAGATGCTGTCTCTGCCATAAACTGTTTAGAAAGAATAAAAATAGAATAGGCAAAATTACGAAAAATAGGGCGCCTAACCTAAAAGAAAGGTATCATATTTTGAACAAAAACATACATGAAATGTTAATAAATAAACCGTTTTTTGGGATGTGCTGTTAAACCGTAATAAGTCGCTGTTTTGCGTTGTTAAAATCAGTTTTTTACAGGATGCTGACAATGATTTTTTTGATGTTTTTTCTACAAAAACCACGATAGGATTGACTTTTAGGCGGTAAAAAGTATCCGTCCGGGTGAAAACTGAATATTGAACCGAAATGGTTAAATTTGCAACTGATATGACAGAAGCAATTGAAAGCATCCTTTCCGTGTCATGTAGTCTTCCGGCTGCTCATTCCGATATGGAATTGGTTCAGCAAAGAGTACAGGATATACCGGGATCGGTACACTATATAATCAATCGTTATCGCAAACCTGAGAATTTCGAGATAGAGAATGCAGCGATGCTCTCTTATCACTATAAGGAGAATGAGGTGGACACTGACAAGACACTGGAACTGGCCTTTTGTATCTCGGGGAATAAGTATTGTAAGAAGTACGACGAAGAGTGTACGTTTTGTAAACTCTCGCAGTCACACGATTGCGAAGAACTGGTACCGACAATAGATATCGCCTATTTCAAATTTGACGAAAGGCAGTTGAGTCAGTATGTTAAGGATCTGAAGACAACAGGCTTTACCGAGAGTATTCTCAACTTCACACACACTTCTTCTTTCACCCGTTTGATGCCAATCTGTGATAAGGTGCACAGCACTCTGAAAGATTTAATGAATCATCCATACACCGATGGCATGGCTAACATTTATACCAATGCGCAGACGCAGATGTTACTGCTGCATACTATGGAGTGTATGGGGAATGAAGAGATAGAGGAAGGAGAATTTTCTTGTAAGTTTCTGGAGAACGAAGAAGACAGGAAGAAAATCGAGCATGCCCGCGAAGTGCTGATTCAGCATATCTGCGATCCGCTAACGATTAAAGAACTCAGTCGTAAGGCAGCGATTAACGAATGTTATTTGAAGAAAGGATTTAAAGAATTATATGGTACCACCATTTTTGATTTCTTCCAGAATCAGAGAATGGAGCACGCCAAATACCTCTTATATGAGAGAGGACTAACAGTGACAGACGTATCCAATATGCTTGGGTACAGTTCTATCAGTCATTTTTCCACTGCATTTAAAAAACACACGGGGTTGAAGCCTTGTGAATTGTTGCTTAGATAGAGATTTTCATTTTTTTACAGATTTATGACAGCCCCCGTGTGGGGCTGTTTGCTTTATGACAAAGCCGTGGCATTCATCATGATTATGTATTTCAATTTTGCCTGCCATCGGAAAAATAATCATGATGAGTCGTATCCTTACCGGGGTAGTTTTGTTGTTGCTTTCCTGTACTGTTGCTGCGCAGCATGCACCAGATTCTACAGAAAAAATCCTTGATGAGGTAGTAATAACTGCAACCCGTACAGAAAATAAAGTCACCAATATTCCGCTCCCTGTTCAGATTATATCCGCGAAGGAAATCCGCCAGACCGGCAGCGAAAAGCTGATAGATATTCTCCAGATGCAGACAGGCCTGGTGATAGCTACCAATCCATTGGGGATTGCCTTTCAGGGGTATCCGAATCCGTTCGGTACCGGAATTCAAATGCAGGGAATGGATCCCGGTTATACCCTGATTATGGTGGATGGAGAACCACTCGCGGGAAGAAACGGAGGCGTGTTGAATCTGGATAGAATTGCTGTTTCCAATATCCGTCAAATAGAGATACTAAAAGGTCCTGCCACCAGCCTTTACGGATCAGATGCGCTTGCAGGAGTGATTAATATTATTACTGATACGCCTCAAAAAAATGCCATCGGTGGGCGGATTCATACAGGCTCAAATAAGGCATTAGGAGTGATCCTAAACGGCGCGTTGAAAGGAAGAAAGGCGTTCCTGGAATTAACGGGCAACAGGTCGTCGAATGACGGGTGGGATTTTGATGATAACATTTATGGCAAAACGATTGACCCGTCGGTACAATATAACTTCAATGTGAAGTCGGGCTATAAGTGGAATGATAAAAATGATCTGATGCTCTCTGCAAGATACTTTGAACAGAAGCAGTTTAACGATTACGAAATTATACCTAAAGACCTTCCTGAAGTAGTGACGGGAACAACCGTGGAGCACGAGAAATCTGTTTATACGAAATGGAATTATCGTCCGGCAGACCGCCTGAATTTTATCACGGGTCTTTACCTTACCGGTTATGACAATTTCTCTCATGCTTATCTGCAGGAAAACGATTCTTTGTATGAACAAATAACGCTGAATCAGTCGTTGATCAAGCCTGAGGTACAAGTCAATATAGGAAAGTCTAAAGATCAGTGGGTAGCGGGATTGGGGGCGAACTTAGAGGCTGTCCGGTCTAACCGTTACAGCAATAAACAGAAGATGAATGCCTGGTTTGCGTATTTACAGAAGCAAAAGGTCTTCAATGGAGAATTGAACGTTATTGCAGGAGCACGGTTTGATAAAAATTCTTTGTACGCGGCGCAGTTAAGTCCGAAACTTGCTATCGCCTGGAAACCTCAGCCTTCGCTGATAGTAAAAGCTTCTGTGGGAGTTGGATTCAAAGCGCCTGATTTCAGACAGCAATTCTTAGACTTCTCCAACAGTTTAGTCGGATACACTATTATCGGTGCGAAGGAATTAGGAAACGGCCTGGCGCGTTTGCAGAGGAGCGGGCTTCTCCCGGAATCGGTCAATATCGGGCCTTACATAGATGGTGAGCCTTTAGAACCCGAGCGTTCTGTAGGAATTAATCTCGGAGCAGATTATACCTTTAAACCGGGAACATTTGTTCAGGTGAATCTTTTCAGGAATGATATCAGTAACCTGATCGAAACGTACAGCCTTCCTTTTAAGCAAACTAACGATAAAGAAATATTCAGCTATACTAATATCAACAAGGTGTTCACCGAAGGTGCAGAAATTTCTGTAGGTCATAAGATCAACAGCCACCTCAGAATCAAAGGCAGTTATAATTTTCTTATAGCGAAGGACAAGGAAGTGTTGGAACGGATCAAAAATCAAAAAGTATATAAGAGAGATGTCGTAACCGGGGTGTCACAACTTGTACGGTTATCTGATTATAAAGGACTGTATAACAGGAGCAGGCATACGTTTAATATCGTCGCCGATTATCTGAATCTTAAGCATAAAGCGGGGCTGACACTTTCATTGAAGTACCGCAGTAGATATGGATTTCAGGGTATCAACGGATACACTGACGGTAACCTGATTCTGGATGACCCACGGGAGTTCGCCTCAGGATTTGCATTGGTCAACATCGTACTTAAAAAAGACATTGGTCAACACCTGAATCTACAGGCAGGGATTGAGAATCTTTTGAATTATACTGAGCCGATACTGATGCCTTCTCAATTCGGCAGAGGATATTTTGTCAATATGAATTTTAAATTTTAAAAACCCTAATAAAAACAATCTACAAATGCAAATGAAACGATTAATGATTACGTTGCCCGCCGGATTATTTCTGATCTTCGGAATGATGGCCTGCAAAAAAGAGAATGTGCAACCTGATGAAAGTACCGGAGTGGTTATTACTGATTCGGTGGCTATGGCATTCCGCCCGGCAAATTATACTTTCTACAGCCTGAAAGAAGGAAAGGTTCTTCCGCTTTCTGATTCTGCTACTACAAAGTGGGATATAGCATTTAAGTTCAGTTCGATTATCATCAACGGCGGTGCCAGTGGCCCGGGAAATGCAGGGGTAATTGTGAAGAGAGACGGGCAGTACGAATCTGTAACGAGTGCACCTGAGACGGGCTATGCACAGGATACAACGGCAGCAAGACTTGCTATCAACAGCACGTTCGGTAGTCCGGATGCCTGGTATATTTATGAACCTGTGTCGCATGCTTTTGGCCCTGTGGCAGGTTTGTATTTCATACTGAGAACGGCTGATAATCATTATGCTAAAATGGAGGTGACACAGGTGAGGTATCATATTCAGCCCGGTGCTTCATATCCCGATTCTCTGATCTATAAATTCAGATACACCTATCAGCCGGACGGATCAAGAGATCTGAGTACTCAATAAAAATTTTGTTCATTTCAATTAATGGGGTAGCGTCGAGCTGCCCTTTTTTTTGGTCTGAACGTAAAAAAGGCCGGAGGTTAACAGAATAAACCGGGTATTCGGGGAGTTGATATAAAACCGGTACATTGGTTACGGTGTTTTATATTTGAGCTTTGTCTATTTTTAGCAGGCTGCCGGAACAATAAAGCAGATATTTAAACCGATAGAAAGTATGAGTCAGGATAAAGCATCTCTCTTTGTAAAAGACGGAATCAATTATTTCAAACCGTTTATGGCCGTCAGCGTCCTCTTTTTTCTATGGGGTATTGCACACGGAATGGTAGATGCGCTGGATAAGAACTTTCAGGAGATGCTTCATCTCAAAAAATGGCAATCTAGTTTTATTCAATTTTCACTTTATGGCGCTTATTTCGGGATGGCATTGCCCGCCGGGCTTTATATGAAAAAGCACGGCTACAAGAGAGGGATTATTTTAGGCCTGGTGCTGTTTGGTTCTGGAGCTTTGTTAGCTGCAGGCACTGCCCCTTTTGAATCTTTTTTTCTGTTCCTGATATGCCTGCTGGTAGTTGGTGCCGGTCTTGCAACTCTCGAAACGGGAGCTAACCCATATACGACAAAGCTGGGTCCGCCCGAAACAGCAGAGCGAAGAATCAATTTCTCCCAGTCGTTTAACGGTCTGGCGTGGGTTGTTGGCCCGCTGATTGCACTTTATATCTATGGCAACCAAAGCCACGTCGAAGGTGAAAAACTGTTTTCAATAATCCTGCCTTTTGTTATTATCGGTCTGTTGGTATTAACAGTGGCATTCATCTTTATGCGTTTGAAATTACCTGAGATAACAGAAGATGATGAAGATGCTTTCCATGGTATTGCAAAAGATTCCGGTAATGACCTGAGGATTACAGATGTAAATGATCCGGCTTATGTAACCAACAAATCTTTGTGGCAGAACCGTCACTTCAAACTCGGAGTGCTGGCTCAGGGGTGTTATGTAGCCGCCCAGACAGGTGTGTTCAGCTACCTGATCAACTTTGTAACCGACCATGATATGCACCCCCGTTTTGAAGTGAAGTATGCTCCTTATTTCCTGTCTTTTGGATTTCTTTTATTCATGCTGGGAAGGATATCGGGCAGTGCGCTGATGAGATATTTCAAGCCGGAAAAAATGCTCGGACTGTATGCGCTTCTGAATTGTATATTGTTGCCTGTCGTATCTGCTAAGATGGGCTGGGTATCCCTGATTGCTCTCTATGGCGTTTTCTTCTTCATGTCGCTGATGTTCCCGACTATTTTTGCTCTGGCTATTAAATCTCTTGGTAGAGAAACGAAGCGCGCCTCTTCATTTCTGGTAATGTCGATTGTCGGTGGCGCAATATTTCCTCCTTTAATGGGATTGGTTGCAGATGTTTACGGAATGGCAGCAGGATTCCTGGTTCCCATTCCGCTTTTTGCTTTCATTCTGTTTTACGCAATAAACGGTTGCAAGGTACAAGTGTAACTCTATATCAGTAAACCACAATTTCTGCCGCTCTTCTATTAACCGGCTTGTCTGATTTAGTAAAAACGATCGATAAGGTTCCTGCATGGCATGCTGCCGAGGTAAAGCTTGAATCGACATTTTCAGGCAGGCTGATCTCTGCAAAGAAGGTGTCAGTGATATTAGACAACTCTATTCTCGTGTTATCATTACAGTTGCATCCGATAATGTTGAGGTTGCCATCGTCGTTGATAGAAACAAACAGGTTCTCTCTTTTCATTCCCGGTTGAGTCAGTTCTATCTTATAATAATTGTCAGTTTCTGTAACTGAAGCCTTTGGTTTGAGCGTAGCTTTCTCCGGAGTGAATACGCCTTCGTTGATGGCTTGTAAAAAATTATTCTGAAGTCTGTAACTACCCGGATAACTCGATTCGTCTTTGATAAAGTATTTTGGTAACATAGGTGATTATTTTGGTGTGAACTTTAGGGCGTCTGTAATTTAACCTTTTTTCTTCTTTTAAAAAAATGATTTAATTACTCAGCCCACATGTGGATATTGTGCAAAGTCTATGCCACCATGGGTTACAACCTACGGTTTAACTTGTTTGTGTAAAAAGATAACACAGATATAACTTATCTCTTTCGGCTGCGTTTTTTTGTGTAAATCTTTTCGCTTTTGTCTGTAAGCTCAATGAATTGGTTCTGAAGATAATCTCCCGGCAAGGCGGTTTCAGCTGCTAACTTACTGATGAGTTTCCATGAGAAGTCAGGTATGTGCTTCGACTTCTTGAGCTTTAACCCCAACATGGCAAGAGCGGTGGCAAATTGAAGAGATTGAGGCATTTCGATCAAAGGCAAATAGTTATATATACTCTCGTATTTCTGAGTAATCTCTGTTGTGTCGCCCGGAAGCTGATAATGGATTGTAAAATCGGCTACGGGAAGATCTGACAGCATAGAATCTTTGCTTGCAGGTTTTAGTTCAAACAGGATCGTATTGCCTGCACCGGAACCTATTTCGCCGCCCTCGGGTTCACCGATTACATTTTTAAACTCGCTTACCTTATTATCATAACCGAGCAGCCGGTATTGCTCTACAACGTCGGGGTTGAATTTAACATCGAGATAAACGTTCTCAGCAACAGAGTACATGGTTTGGGTAAACTGCATCACCAGTATCCGCTCAGCTTCTTTAATATCATCGATATAGCCAAAATTGCCATTACCTTTCTTGGCAAGCACTTCAATTTTAGAGTCTTTATAATTACCCATTCCCACGCCAAGGCAGGTGAGGTATACACCCGATTCTTTTTCTTTCACTATAAGCTCTTCCAGTTCCTTCTCGTCATGAATACCTACGTTGAAGTCTCCATCTGTAGCAAGGATGATTCTGTTGTTGCCACCTTCGATAAAAGTAGATTTTGCCAGTTTGTAGGCAGTGCGCAGTGCAGCTTCGCCGGGAGTATCTCCCGAAGCTGCAAGCTCTTCAATGGCTTCCGATATTTTTTCCTTGCTGTCGCCACCGGTAGGTGGCAGCCAGACACCAACTGTCCCTCCATAGATGACAATGCTTACGGTATCAATCGATCGCAGGTTTCTTACAAAAAGCTGAAAGGCTTCTTTGAGAAGCGGCAGTCTGTTGGGCAGGTCCATACTTCCGGACACATCGATAAGAAAAACAAAGTTGGATGGAGGTACCTTGCTGAGATCGACTTTCCGGGCAGAGATGTTCATGTACAGCAGCCGGTTGTCGGGATTCCAGGGACAATCGGTTATCCTGCTTTCGGTGCGAAATACTGTATCACCCCCCGGTTCTTTGTAATTAAAGTTGAAGTAGTTCAGCATTTCATCGATCCGTACTGCCGATGGCGGAACTTCCATATTCTGATTTATGAAGCGCCTTATGTTGCTGTAGGATGCCTTGTCGATACGTAAGCCGAAAGTTGTTTGAGCAGTTTTGTTTGTTTTTACGAAGTCGTTTTCTATCAACCGGGTATAGGTTTCTCCGTAATAAGTAGCTATGGTTGTCTGGTTCTCTTCTGCGCCAATGGTGAAGGAAGCCATTTTTTGTACTACCGGGGTATTATCTCTCTGAGATACTCTCATCACAACCTTCAGATACTCGGAAGTATTAATTCTCAAAGCAACAGTATCATAACCATCTTTGGTGAAGATGAGCGAATCAAACTCGTGGCGGGAGGGTATACCATAGCCTCCACCGAATCCGCTGAAGAATACCTGGCGGGTTGCGGGCATAAAAATCTTGACATTCTGCAGGGGTTCGTTATTAATATCCTTTACATCCCCGCGGATATAATATTGAGCAGTACCCTGAAATGCAGTTAATAAAGCCAGTATGGTTATCAGGCTCCTTAACAAATTGATTTAGTTTTAATATGTAGAGTTTTTGTTGTTATTTGATTTGTTGACAGAAGTATAACGTAAATCCAGCTCTAATGTTTTGATAGAAAATTCGCTATTGCCTTTGCACTGTTTCTTTGGAAATCAAAAATAGCTATTAAAATTTCTATTTTACTTCTGCAGAGTTAATTGCACCTTACTTTTGCGTATCCATGAAGATTATAGACCGCTACATATTAAAGAAGTTTTTTGTAACGTTCTTTTTCTGTCTTGTCGCTATGACGATCTTGGTGGTAATTGTCGACCTCAGTGAGAAAACAGATGATTTTGCAAAGACAAATCTTACGACCAAGCAGATCATTACCGATTACTATTTCGGCTTTATTCCGCACATTAATGCGATGCTTTTCCCACTCTTTGTGTTTATTTCTGTAATCTTCTTTACCTCCAAGATGGCCAACCGCAGCGAGATTATTGCCATCCTGAGTACGGGAATCAGTTATAAGCGCTTTTTACTGCCTTATTTCGTAGCGGGGTTGTTTTTTACCGGTTTCCTGTGGTGGGTAAATCAATATATCCTGCCTCCGGCGAATGAGAAATGGGGTACTTTCAAGTCGAAGTACATCGATTACAATTACGGCGGATACGTCAACACTGCCACTTTCTCCAATAAGTTCTTCAGGCTGGATTCTTTCTCTTATGCGGGGATCCGTTATTATGATACGACCTCAAAATCTGGAAACACACTTCAGATCAACAAATTTGACAGCACTACTTTGGTGTACAGTCTTACAGCCCAGGGATTCACATGGGATACCGCCAAAAATGACTGGGCATTGCGTCAGGTGAGGATACGCACTTTTGACGGACTGAAACAGACGCTGGTTGACAGCCCGGTTATGAACCGTAATTTTCATCTCTCACCCGAAGATCTGAAAGTGGATGCTTACATGAAAGACAGGATGACCACGCCACAGCTGATTCATTTTATTGAGAAAGAAAAAATGCGGGGTGGAGAAGATATCAATAGCCTGATTTTGGAGCGCGAGAATCGCAATGCTATACCTGTGTCTGTTTTGATTTTGACGATCATCGGGGCGACGATTGCGTCGAAAAAAATCAGGGGTGGGAGTGGTTTCCACCTGGCAATCGGGGTGGTAACCTGTCTTGTGTATATCCTTGTTTCCCGGTTTTCGGCAGTTTTTGCTATGAAAGCACAGTTCAATCCTGTTGTTGCTGCATGGTTACCCAATGTTGTCTTTGCTGTCGTGGCATATATCCTTTATAAAAAAGCTTCAAAATAAAAACTTGGAATGGCAGGCCTGCAGCAGCATATCAAGCCCGATGAGATGAAGAAGTACAAGCAACTGTTGCAACGAGGCGACCGTTCGGCAATGTTGTCAAAACTCCCGGAGTTGCATGAAAAAGCTGTGGCGAAGCATGATTGCCTGACGTGTGCACAATGTTGTAAAAATTATTCTCCCCGGTTTAAAACACCCGATATCAAGCGACTGGCGAAACACCTGAAGATGAAGGAGAGCGTGTTTATCGATACATATCTGACTTTAGATGATGAGGGAGATTATGTCACCCGTTCCCTTCCATGCCCTTTTCTTGGAGCGGATAATAAGTGTACTGTTTACGATCAGCGGCCTTCAGATTGCAGACGGTTCCCTTATACCGATGAGGATGTATTTTTGAAAAGGAAAAATATCACACTGAAGAATATCACCTTCTGCCCGATCGCGCATGATGTAATGAAAGGGCTTGCAGATAATGTTTAGTTAGCACGCTTTTGCAATTCGAAGAGCAGGAATTGCGTGCGTTCCAGCGGATTGAAATTGTTATCAGATACAAAAATCAGCGAAGGAGATCCGTTGGATAAGGTAGGCCCGAACGTAACGCCTTCAATATTATCCGTAAACCGGTTTAATGTATCCATGTTAAGAATCAGCTTTTTAGGTACAACAAGACTCTCCTTACCCTTCAGGCTGAAGTGTTCACTGATATCGGTAGCCTTAGTCAAATCAATCATGTACACTTTTATGGTACAAGGAAGCCGGCCCATCGAAAAAGAGCGCTCTATCACCAGCAGTTGATCGTCGTTGAGGAACATAATATCAGAGATCCCGTTGACCCTGAATCCGTTCTCAGGTTTTACCGGGTAGGCCACAGGGTCAATTTGATAAGCATACTGAGCAACCGGTTGGCGTGTCTCAATATCAAATTTTATAATCCTTACGATGCCTGTAGAATCATTAAGTCCTGCTCTCGGTCCGTCTTGAATCAGAGGCTCTTCCACGCTGGCATACAGGTATTTCTTATCGGGAGTTATGGCGAGGCCTTCAAAGCCACCGTTATTTCTGGTTCCTTTTTCTTCACGGCTCACTTCTACTACTTCCGGTACATCGAATGAGGCTTCATAGTTGCCCTCCTTATCAGCCAGAAAAATTCTCGGAGTCGTCAGATAGAGCCCTTTTGGTGAAACATTGCGTACACCTTCATCGCTCCAGATAATTTTATCGCCAAGAACGCGCAACGCTTCAGGATCTACAGAACCCATTTTGTTCTTGCTGAATGGCAGGAACAGACGGTTGAAACTATTGCGCAGATAGTGCACACCCTTCAGATTAATCGCATCGATACGGTCGTTTTTAAAATCAATCGTATAAGTATAGAATCGAGCGGGAGCCAGGTCAGAACCATCATCGCAAATGGAATAATACAGTCCGCTTGCAGAATCGTAATCAATACCGGATAAACCGCCAACCTTTGTGTTTTCAAAAACGGTGTTGTTAGGGAGTATGTACTCCTGTAAAAATTTGAGTTGATATCCTCCTTTCTGTGCCGTAGCAGATTGTAATACCAGGAGGATTATCGCAATAAATAGAAATGGAGTCCGTAATGCGGATTTTATTTTCGGAAACCGGGGATACATCTGTAAGAACGTATTTGATGATTTTTACAAATGTAAAGTACAAATTTTCTGTTGAAGGGTTGCGCCGGGGCATGAAAACAAAAAAGCTCCTGATTTTCATCAGAAGCCTTTTTACTTCATTTAATCCTGGGTCTAGAGGTTTTTAATCAAGATTAAATATTTTTAGGTTTTTCCATAGGGCGCAATTCATTGCGGCAAAATATCTTGAGTTAGTTGTTTTAAAAATTAGAAGTTGACTGATATCGGATTATGGTTTGGTTTTCTTGGATATTAGTTAGCTCTTTTCAAAGGATCTTGGATTATTGATTAATGTTTGTCTGTACATCAATCAACTTCTGATACAAAGATAGATTGGGGGCAATAAGAATTCAACAGTACAATTTCTGAATTATTCATTCACAGTAAATACGACCGGATTTCGGAGATTTACGATGGTGTTTTGAACAAATACGGTATAGTGTAAAAACATTGTTTCCGGCACTTACTGTCTTATCGTTAATTTCGAAGTTCTGTGCGATAAAATTTTGACTTATGCTTTATTTATTGATAGCGAATCTGGTGCTTTTGATGGTGTTGATCATCCTGGTAATTGTGAAAACAGGAGGAAAAAAGACTGACCTGCTCAAAAAAGAATTGCTTACTCACTTCCAGGATTCGGAGGGTAGAACGCGCGAAGAATTTCGCCGCAACCGGGAAGAGACAGCCCAGTCAAACCTTACCAACAGGCAGGAGCTCAACAAGACGCTGAGAGACTCCCTACAGGACTTTGCAGGTTCGTTTGACCGTAGCGTGCAGTCTTTTAATGACCTCCAGAAAGAGAAATTTGTAGCATTAGAGAACCGTCAGAGAGATATGATTCAGCAGACGGAGAATAAGTTAGAGTTGATCAGAGGAGTAGTGGAGGAGAAGTTAGAAAAAACGCTCAACGAAAGATTGAAACAAAGTTTTGCAACAGTCAGCACTCAACTTACGGAGGTACAAAAAGGACTGGGAGAAATGAGTGCGCTGGCCGATGATGTAGGCGGATTGAAGAAAGTGCTCAGCAATGTGAAGCTGAGAGGTGGTTTTGGAGAAGTGCAACTTTCCATGTTGTTAGAGCAATTGCTGGCTCCGGATCAGTTTGCTGCAAACGTGCAGGTAAAGCCCGGCAAAGGAGAAGTGGTTGAGTTCGCCATCAAGTTGCCCGGCAGAAGTGATGACCGTGAGTTTATCTGGTTGCCAATAGATGCCAAATTTCCGAAAGATGTGTTCGAGCATTTGCAGAATGCCTATGAACAGGGTGATCCCGATGGTATTAATAATGCCCGAAAAACTTTCTATAATGCCGTTGGCAAAATGGCCAAAGACATTTCTGAAAAGTATATCGATCCGCCAAACAGTACCGATTTTGCGATTATGTTCTTACCCTTTGAGGGGATTTTTGCTGAGGTGGTACGCAGTGCCTCCTTCATGGAAGAAGTGCGCCGCCGATATAATGTAATTATCACGGGACCAACTACCCTTGGAGCTATCCTCAACAGCCTGCAGATGGGCTTCAAGACACTTACCATTCAGAAGCGCAGCAGCGAGGTTTGGCGTGTACTCGCGGAGGTAAAGAAAGAGTTCGGAAATTTTGGGGGATTGCTGGGGAAAGCCCAAGCCAATCTGCAGACGGGATTGAACCAGTTGGATGAGGTGCTGGGTAAAAGAACAAGGGCTATAGAAAGAAAACTGAAAAAGGTAGAGCAATTGCCTGATGCTAATGCCGGCACATTGCCACTGCCTGATAATAATTCTAATGACGTTGATGAGGAATAGAATTATAGGTGTAGAGAAAAGTTCCTGAGCAATTAACTTTATAGCAGACAGTGCAGATTTCTTTAGCTGGTGAATTAAATTTTCATTACTCATCAATGACTTTATCCCTTTCAGATATATCTTTTTCTTATCCCGGACAGCAGCATCCTATTCTTAATCGCTTTTCTATGACTGCCGGCAAGGGCGATATCATTGCCTTTCAAGGCCCGTCAGGCTCAGGAAAAACCACTCTGTTCAGATTGATTCTCGGTTTTGAAAAACCGGTTGGCGGAACCATCACCTTTGAAGACAAGGTGATAGAAAAGGAAGAGTTGATAAACTTTCGAAACCGTACGGCATGGCTGCCACAGGATCTGGATATGGGAGAGGGCACACTTGAAGAAGTGTTTTTTTATCCTTTTGATTTTAAAAACAACAAACACAAAAAACCTTCAAAAGAAAAAGCCTTTGAGGTTTTTGAATTTATGGGATTGAAAGACACACAATGGAATACGGATTTCAGAAGTCTGTCAACAGGCCAGCGCCAGCGCATCGGCATTGTGCTCTGTCATTTCCTGGATAAAGAAGTATTGATTCTGGATGAGCCGACATCTGCATTGGATGAAACATCCAAAGAAAAAGTAAAAGAACTTTTGATTCATAAAAACAAAATTATCCTTTCCGCTTCTCACGACCCGTGGTGGACCGAAAGATGTACCAAAATTGTAAAAATAAACTCCTCCGCAGTATGAATGGAATCGTAGATATCAGTTGGCTGCAATTGGCATTAGGATTAATCATTCTGGTGATTCCGGTTTATATCCTCTGGCGTTTCAAAACGAAATTGATAGGTACTACCCTCATTGCCGTAGCGAGGATGATAGTGCAACTGATTTTTGTGGGTTATTATCTTGAATATCTTTTTAAATATGACAACCCATGGGTCAATCTGGGATGGATTCTTATCATGGTGCTGGTGGCAGATTTTTCTACCATTGACCGCAGCGAATTGAAGCGCAACAAGGGTCTGCTGGTCAGTATCTTCATCGCCACTTTCCTTGGTGTGTTTCTTATTGACCTTTTCTTTCTGAAGTTCGTCATTCAACTGCCGAATGTTATGGAAGCGCAGTACCTCATCCCCATCACCGGCATGATTCTGGGAAACTGCCTTCGCGGGAATGTAATCGGTATCAATGATTTTTATTACAACCTTGACCGTCACCGCGAGCGCTACCGGTTCTTTCTCGCATCCGGCGCTTCAAGAGCAGAGGCACTGTTTCCTTACTTCCGCACTGCGCTGATAAAGTCTATTAATCCTACGCTGGCTTCAATGGCCACCATCGGATTAGTGGCTCTGCCCGGTATGATGACGGGTCAAATGCTGAGCGGCAGTTCGCCACTCATCGCCATCAAATATCAAATTATGATTATGATAGCGATTTTTGCCGGGACGTTGTTATCCGTTTACCTGGGTATCAACTTTTCTTTGAAAACCGGTTTTGACAAGCAAAATAATTTCAGGGAAGAGATTTTAAAGAAGGGGAGGAAGGAAGGCTAAAGCTCGTTGAGTAAAAATACCCGGTTAGAAGTTCCTGATGTCAGATTAGGTTTAGTAAAAAGCCTTTCACTTCATTATTTCAGTGGGCAGTGCTTCTTCTTTTATTTGCCCATCAACGGCAGAGACGAAATAGTTTTTATTTTCATTATTGAGCGATACCGATTTTTTGACTTCTCCGTTAATAAACAGAAGGCCCGCCAGATCATCGCAGGCATAACCCGGCTGAAGTTTTCCTGATAGGATAGCATTCTGATATAATTCCCTCCTCCCGGGTTCTCCATGATAATGCGGAGAGTGACTGAAGTTCAAAAAACCTAATCCTTTAATAATTGTGAGTTCTTTAGGGCGCGAGTCTGAATAGCCGCCGGTAAACCAGCACAACGATCCGGCACTTCCACCGGCCAGCACAATGCCCCGATCGTAAGCCTTTTTCAGAACGGTATCTATTCCCTGTGCCCTCCAGATGGCCAGCATATTGAGCGTACTGCCTCCACCGACAATTATTGCATCCATATCGAGTAATGTCTCTTCAAAACTTGCTTGTCCGGGGTATGAATTAATGAATGTTCTGAGTACAAAGGGCGTAAAAGCCTGTCCTGCACTCATCTCATACCACGCGTTAATCATATAAGGATCATCGGCCGAAGCAGTCGGAATAAAACAGATTTTTGGATTTGTTTTCTTTGTCAAAGAAGCTACATACCCGATAAACGGAGGATTGAAATTTCCTCCATAAACAAAAATGGTTTTGTCCGGCTCTGGTTTTGCGTTATTCTGACCGGATGCTGATAAGGCGAAAAAGAGTCCGATTATCAAAATTAAAACTGCGTGTTTCATTGATTACTGAGTATTAGTCTATGATTATAAGGCAGGTGAGAAGGTCAGTAACAATATTCAAAAAGTGTAGCTTCCTCAAAAGTAGGAATCAATTTTTTTAGGAATGAAAATTTTTTAGGGTAAAATCACTGCACCCATGTAGAAGTTGCCGAACAGGGGAAGTAACGTGTTCCTTCCTCACCGTTAAAGAGTTCCGGTGGGGAGAATAAACTACCAAGTCTCCAAGGCACTAAGTCTCACCAAGCTAAACTGCTTTTTCTGCAGTGCCTCCCCACTGAAGTGGAGGACGCTGCAATTCTAAAATGTTTGATATTACTTGAAACGCAACGTTGGCTTACTAAGGTCAAAATAGCAATGGGTATAAAGGCGGTTAGCTTTTAAATACTATCCGAACTCTTCAGTTCCAGCCCGGCATCTTTCATTTTGGCAAGCGCCTTTTCAGTATCTCCTGCAGCTGCTTCTACTGCTGCTATTGCATCGGTTATAACGGTAGTTTTGAAACCGCTTTTCAGGGCATCTACTGCTGTGGCTAATACGCAGTATTCAGTGGCTATACCGCATACATATACCTCAGTTACTTTGTTTCTCTTGAGCCACGAACTCATATCCACGTTAGTCCCTTCAAATCCGCTGTAACCGTCGTCTGTATTTCCGGTTCCTTTCAAAACTACCTCGTTGATCTTATCTATATTCAGATCTTTGTGAAATCTTGCACCATCGGTTCCTCGTACGCAGTGTACCGGCCATTTTTCAAAATGAACTGTTTGCGACGGGTGCCAGTCTTTTGTGGCAATTACAAAATCAAACTTGTCCATCAGTCCATTAATAACCGGAATAATATCATCACCACCGGCTGCGGCAAGTGCCCCGCCCGGACAAAAATCTCTTTGAACATCTACAACTATCAAACATTTAACTGCCATAATTATCTTTTTTGCAAAGGTACCATTGCGTAGTGAGTTGCGGGACTCGAAAGGGTACCGATTAACAATTTGTTTAGTGGACCCGTCACTTTAAGAAAGTTGCCTTTCCGTCTTATATTATTTCTTCAACACAGGCAGTATGATTTTTGAAGCATTTGTCGCATTGCGGTGAATCCTGATTGTTGCTTCCTGGAAATCACTGTCGTCCGCCTTGTATATATCGACAAACTTCTGGGGATTCATATCGGCCAGCGGGAACCAACTGCTCTGCACCTGGATCATGATTCTGTGTCCTTTTTTGAAAGTGTGTGCCACATCGGGTAATTCCCATTTCACCTCTGCAACCTGTCCGGGTACAAACGGTTCAGGATGCTCGAAACTGTTGCGGAACTTGCCTCTCATAATCTCAGCACGTACAAGCATCTGATATCCACCCATGGGATAATTCTTTCCATCGCCCAGCCAGTTTTCAGGATATCTGAAATCATCGGGGAATACATCTATCAGTTTTACCACAAAGTCAGCATCAGTGGTGGAGATAGAAGTCATCAGGTCTGCAAATACGGGTCCTGCCAAGGTGATGTCTTCTTTCAGGATATCCGTTTCGTAAGTCAACACATCGGGCCTTCTCGAAGCAAAGCGCTGGTCGTCTGACATATATTCTCTTGTCCTCCTGAAGTGAACGCCCTCAGCATAAGGAACAGGGTGTTTCGGATCGCTAACGTACTGATCGTAACCGGAGGTACTCTTTGGAGCGACACCCAATGAGAGTTTGCCGTTTTCTTCGAGATAGAGATTGACTTCTTCTACATTTTTTGGAGGCCAGGCATCAAACCGGTGCCAGTTGTTCTCTCCGGTAAAAAAGATGGTAGCTTTTGAGAGGTTAGGATCGGGTGTGCCCAGCAGATGATGGTTGAAAAAAGGAATCTCTATACTGTCCTGAAAATACTGCGAGGTGTTTTCTCCGAATCGGACATTGCCGTGAAAACTGCCTTCGCGACTCCACTGCCCGTGGTACCATGGTCCCATCACAATCTTATTATTAGTCTGCGGGCTTTGAGCTTCGGTGGCTTTGAAAGTATTCCATGCACCGTAAACATCTTCTGCGTCAAACAATCCGCCTACCCACAACATAGCGGGTTTCACATCATACAGCCCTCTTCTCGCATCGCGCGCCTGCCACCATTCGTCGTAGTTGGGGTGCTGATACATTTCGTGCCAGAAGGGGATACTGTCGCCCATCAGCTTGGCAAAGTTTTTCAGTGCACCTGTTTTAAGGTAAGCATCATAGTTATCATCCGATTTAAAAGAAAAACCGCTTGTGTAAGTTGTGGAGGGTACAGGGTGTGGGGTGCCAAACCGGGGATAGAAAGAAAATCCGTCCATTACAAAGAATACTCCTTTGTGGTGGAAGTCATCGCCCATAAACCAATCGGTTACCGGTGCTTGCGGACTGGCAGCTACAAGAGCAGGGTGTTCGCTGAGTGCAGCTTCTGTGGAATAGAACCCGGGGTAGGAGGTGCCGGTTACCGCTAATTTTCCGTTGTTATTCTTTACGTTTTTTACGAGCCAGTCAACTGTGTCATAAGTATCACTTGCTTCATCTATCTCCTTGCCTTTTTTGTTCTTGTTAAACGGACGTACGTCCATGAATACTCCTTCGCTCATATATCTTCCACGTACATCCTGGAACACAAAAATGTATCCGAGTCTCGCCAGTTTCATTTTATACGTAGCCCAGATAGCCGGAAATTCATTGTCTCCGTATGGTCTTACAGAGTATGGGGTTCTTGTCATCAGGAAAGGGTGGGCGCTCGAAGTATCCTTCGGAATATAGATGGAAGTGTACAGGCGCACACCGTCGCGCATGGGTATGTACTGATTTACTTTGGTATAATTATTTACAAACCAGATACTGTCCTGATTTTGTGCAATGGCAGAAGTAAGCGTGAATGCAGTTACCGCCAGGAGTAAAAGCTTTTTCATGGCATGTGAATTTTGGTTGGACAATAAAAGTAGGAAATATTGATTTTCTTATCGTGATTCTTTTCAACCTGACAGAAAAGATGTCAGGAATAATGACCGGATAACAAAGAATATTTTTTGAAATTATTAATAGCTGCAGGTTTCATTTTCCTTTTATTATCCATACGTTTGTAGAAATGATTTTTTCATGAGTAAGTTTCTTGTACCCCTGTTCTTTTTTGTTATTCTGCTGGCGGGTTGCCGTTCGTCTGACAGCTCAGGTGCAGAGGAAGTTGATACAGATACAATTCTTCAACAAGATTTTGATACCCTGGATCTGTCTAAGACGATTGTAAATATCCCTTCCCTGTGGAAGATAAAAACAGAGGATAACGGCCGGGAGGAAAAATTAGAAGCCCCGGAGAACGATCAACTTTCTTCATTGAGTGCAACCGAACTTGCAGATGCTTTGAATGAAAGTTATCCGGATATTCAATTGTCTTTTGTCAAGATTTCTAAGGATACAATCTACCTCGCGATTCCCGAGAGCCAATTCCTTACGCAGCAGACCGGCAGCACAGGTGCCTTTAATTATATGGCAACGGTTGTTTATAACTTTACAGAGTTGAAAAACATCAAGTATGTCAATTTCAACTTTCAGGAAGGAGATCACGCAGTTCCCGGTACATACAGCAGAGAAGATTTTAAGCGATTGAGATAGTGCCACCGGCAGCGAAGGGCCTTGTGATTGTGCATTTCTTTTTTCTGTTTTGTCTTGAGATTTGGTTTAACTTGTCCCGGTCATTTAACTTACCAAATTATCATACATGCAAACGAAATTTTACCTCGCGTGTCTTATTGCCTTTTTAATTCAAGCTACATCCAACGCCCAGAACCTCATCGTAAATCCGGGTGCTGAATCTGCACTGTCAACAGGATGGCAGATTGTAAGCCAGGGTACAGATTGCAACGGCTCATCAGACTGGAGGGTGCAAGGCGGTCAGAATGGTTTTCCTGCAGCTCATGAAGGGAGCCATATTTTCTATTCGGGTTGCAATTTTGTGAAAGGGGTGATCTATCAGGATATAGATGTTTCTCATTTGGCCGGGGATATCGATGATATGAATATCAATTTCACATTTACAGGTTATATGCAGGTAGCAAATGAAGACCCCTCGGATGGTGCCCAGATGATTGTGGAGTACAAGAATGCATCCGGTATTACGCTGGTATCTTACAACACCGGTATACAGAAAGTGAAGGGAGTCTGGACTCCTTATACTTCTACATTGACCTCACCTCCGGGAATCAGGACTGTAAGAATTACCCTGAAGAGTTACACCTATAACGGATCGTCGGTAGATGCTTACTTTGATGACCTTTCGTTGTATTATGTAAAGATCGTTCCGTTGAAACTGATTTCTTTCGATGTAATGCAGGAGCCTTCGGGAGCTGTTAAGGCTACATGGAGAACAGCTAATGAGATGAACAACGATTACTTCGAATTGCAGCGGTCTGCTGATGGAAGTAACTGGGAGGCGGTAGCACGCGTAAAAGGAGCGGGAACAACAAACACAGGACAATCCTACTCTGTAAAGGATCTGTATCCGCTTAACGGTCAGTCTTACTATCGTCTCAGACAAGTGGATTTTGACGGCAAGGAATCAATGTCGAAAGTAAAAACATTGAAAATAGCCGGCACAGAACTGTCAGTCAGGGCCTATCCGAATCCGGTATCAGATAAGGTGGTGATAGAGGGCAGTCCTGAACTGCTTACAATCGTAAGAATCTATAATGCTTTTGGAAAAGAGATTACACAGGGCCTGAAGATTGTGCCCGTCAATACTTCAAAGAAAGAGATTCAGGTGTCTGGTTTGCCTCGCGGAGTATATTATATCAGAACTAATGGCGAGACGGTTTCTTTCGTCAAAAATTAATTTTAAGTAAAAGATAGCACCACCTTCGAAGGGTTGAGGGCAAACTATTTATATTTGCAGCGGCAAGTCTTATACGACCAGCTCCTGCTCAACTCCCCCAGGATCGGAAGATAGCAAGGGTACAGCGGTTGAGCGGTGCGATGTAAGTAACTTGCCATTTTTGTTCGATTCCGCAGATTTTAGGAAAAAAACGCATGTTAATGGGTCAGGATTGCTCGCATGTGCATATTTTCCTTCATATATCTGCCTGATAAACGCTAATTTTGCAACCAATTTTTAAAATCAAGCTATAATGAGTGACCTCTTTGATCGCATGCGAAAAGACCAGGGACCGATCGGCAACCACCTGGAGAGAGCGCATGGTTATTTTACTTTTCCTATTCTGGAAGGAGAATTGGGCAGCCGTATGAAATTCAGGGGTAAAGAAAAGATTGTCTGGAGCCTCAATAACTATCTCGGACTGGTGAATCACCCCGAAGTACGTAAAGTAGATGCTGAAGCAGCCGCCAAATACGGAATGGGTAACCCGATGGGCAGCCGTATGATGAGTGGAAACACCAAATTGCACAGAGAGTTGGAGCATATCCTGTCTGATTTTGTGAAGCGTGAAGACACCATGCTGCTCAATTTTGGATATCAGGGAGTTATGAGTTGTATCGATGCACTTACCTCGCGCCATGATGTGATCGTGCATGACGCTGAAGCACATGCGTGCCTGATGGACGGTGTAAGATTACATATCGGATACAAATACAGCTATAAGCATAATGATGTTGCAGATTGCGAAAAGCAATTACAGCGTGCCCAGAAGATTGTAGAAAAGACCGGCGGTGGTATCCTAGTTATCACTGAAGGTGTATATGGAATGAGCGGAAGTGAAGGAAGATTGAAAGAGATTGCCGCATTAAAAGATAAATATGAATTCAGGCTCCTGATTGACGATGCACACGGATTTGGTGCTATGGGGCCGACCGGAGCAGGAACCGATGAAGCACAGGGTGTTCAGGACAAAGTGGATCTATACTTTAGCACATTTGTAAAAAGTATGGGCAGCATAGGAGCATTTATTTCCGGTCCGAAAGACATCATCACTTACCTGAAATACAACGTGCGTTCTCAAATCTTCGCCAAAAGCCTTCCGTTGATTGTTGTAGAAGGAATGATTAAGCGGATGGAGATGGTGAAGACGATGCCTGATTTAAAAGAAAAACTGTGGCATAATGTAAACCGTCTGCAGAACGGATTGCGTGAAAGAGGTTTTGATATTGGCGTCACCACTACACCTGTAACACCTGTCTATCTGAAAGGAGATCTTCCCGAAGCTACAGGGATGGTGATGGACATCCGCGAGAACTATGATATTTTCTGTTCGGTGGTAGTATATCCCGTAATTCCAAAAGGACAAATTATTTACAGGTTGATTCCTACAGCTGCGCATTCGGATGAAGATATTGATCTGACATTGAAGGCATTTGAGGAGACGAAGAAGAAGCTTGAAAGCGGTGCCTACAAAGCAGAGGATATTCCGGATATGGCTACGATTTAAATAAATCAGATCAATAGATTGAAACTCTCTTGTTTTATGGATAAGAGAGTTTTTTTATGCCCCGTTGGACCGTTTGGGCGCAGATATGCAGCGTTGAGCTTTAGGAAAGGGTATCTGTGCCTTCCCATTCTGCAGTGACCAGGGATGGTCGCGGTACTTTCGACTTCACTAAATATTTCTGGCGCAAGTTTGCAACTTGTGCCGACTAAATCTGCCGGATTGTATCCGGATTTTTCCTCCACTCTTTAAATCAGATTCAAGCGTTTCGATTGTACGCCCAGGTAGTAATTACTTTTAGTTTTCTGACCACCCCTACCCCTCCCAAGGAGGGGAATTTTGGCTGCTCAGACGCAGATATGCAGCGAAGGGATTCGAGCATGGTGTATCTGTGCCGTTCTATTCTTCCGTGACCGGGGATGGTCGCGGTACTATCTACATTCAATAAAAAACCGGGCAACTGAAAAGAAGCCCGGTAAAATCTTAACCATTAAATCTTAAAAAGATGCGAGTCTGGTATTAAGAGCACCCGTATGACTAATTAGTTGCGCGTTGGGAAAACTTTAACTCGACTGAAAAACCTGTACAATGGTAATACAACATTGTATCCTTGATTTTCAATAAGATCAGTATGAAAAATTAAAAAGGATTAATTCTTATTCTCCTGAATCCTGCCACCCGAAATGAAGGTCCTCGCATAATAATCTTCATCCAGGCTGCTGATGGTCACTCCTTTCTTTGTTGAAGCATGAAGGAAATAACCGTTTTCGAGATATAATCCTACGTGGGAAACATAACCTTTGGTGTTGAAGAAAACCAGGTCACCTTCTTTAAGGTCTTCCTTCTTAATATGTTCCACCACTTTATATTGTTCTCTGGCAGTCCTGGGAACCGATAATCCATACACACCCGCTAGCAAACTTCCTGTAAGAGCACTGCAATCAATGCCTTTCTTGGTTGTACCGCCGTATCTGTAGCGTGTGCCGAACCAGTCGTCGATAAAACCGAGAAGCGCTACATTTTTCAGACTCTCTACATTTACATTCAGCATCATCGCATATTTGAACTGCAATGAGGAAAGAGATTCAATGATTTCTTTGGTTTCTTTTAGAATAGATTTCTTCTGAACAACGGGAGTCGGTTTCTTAACCTCTTTATTTTCTGTAGCCCAGGGGATATTAATCATTCCTTCGCGGGTGAAGACAGAGGAATAAGTGTTGCCTGTTGTAGAGGCAGTGGCATTATCGGGGGTGTTAGTTGAAGATTGTCCTACTGCAGTCAAGACTGAAAAGAAGAGAAAGCAAAAGGAACTCAACAAAACCAATTTCTTCATATCAATGGATTTCGATTTAAATGAAAAGTCTTCTTAAAATTCTAATACGGACATATTCATTTAGATAGAGTAACGGAAAACAATAGAAAATTATTTTTCGTTTCAAACGAAGATAGGTTTCACTGTTTAAAAGACAAAAAAATATTTCATTCCGGTTTAGAAAAACGTACTTTTTTTATGCTTTTTTTTATTTTTTACGATTTCTTTGCAGAATTTGGAAAGAAATCAGGTAAAAGGACGCACCAACCGTGTTGTTATTTTTACGGTAAAAAGTCCGGGATGCGGGGTGCCTCGAATGGCTTCTTCTTTGAGATTTTGTAATTTTGCAGCCTCCAAAAAAGATTATTGTATGATTCTTCCTATTGTGGCTTACGGCAGCCCGGTGTTAAGAAAGGTAGGTAAAGAGATTACGCCTGATTATCCGGGATTGTCTGACCTGATTGCCAATATGTGGGAAACTATGTATAACAGTAACGGGGTCGGACTGGCAGCTCCACAGATTAACCGCGACATTCGCCTGTTTATTATGGACAGCCTGCAGGTTTTTGAAAATATGGAAGATGACGAAGAGAGGGACGAGTATCCGGGAGATGAAGGCTACAAAGGAGTGTTCATAAATGCCCGTGTGCTGAATAAAGGAGGAGATGAATGGGCCTACAACGAAGGATGTCTGAGTATTCCCAAGATTAGAGAGGATATTTTAAGGCAGGAGACTGTTCTCATACGTTTTCAGGATGAAAATTTTGTAGAACATACAAAGGAGTTCTGCGGACTTACAGCCCGAATTATTCTGCACGAATACGACCATATCGAAGGCAAGCTCTTTATAGATTATCTCAAGCCTTTGAAGAAAAGTCTCTTAAAGAGAAAACTCACCGATATTTCTAAAGGAAAGGTCGACGTCGACTACAAGATGTCGTTCCCGGGATAGCCCGTTACAGGAAAACAGTATTAATAAGTCTTGGTGATATCTGCCGGTACCACGAGGTTGAAATCCGTCAATACCGCATCATCGGGCATTGGCAAATCGTCGTTATCAGATTCAAAGATGGAAATCACAGCTACCTTAAGCTTTTTCTTTGCCGCTTTCAGGTACCAGTAAATGCCACCGTATTCTTTACTGTGATAGTCGCCTTCGAAGTGCAACAGCAGTTGTTTTCTCTTCAGGTTGTCGAGAATAGATTCGGCCATGGTAGCATCTTTGATGGCCTGGGCCGCCACAAAATTCATAGCCCTGTCTCCTGAATGTTCGGGCATCATAGTGATCATCTCTTTATAACCGGGAGTAGCCATGTCGACTTTGATAGGCAGTTTGGCGATGAATTTTTTCTCATCTTCGGGCAATATATTCAGGGTATCCAGACTGCCTTTGGCCACCATTGAAGCATAACGCCGGGGAACGTTGGTGGCAATAAATTTCAGTTTATTTTCTTTTGCGAAGTCTACCAAAGGTTTATAATCTGTATTGTGGTTTGGCCATAATCTGGCCTCCTTTGCGAATTCCTTCGCATCGATTGCCCCTTCCAGATATTTGTCTAATGCCTCCTGGTTATCCCGTTCGAACATCTCTGCTCCCAGAATCAGCTTATCCCCTTTAAGGGCATAAAGCGCTTTCTCTGTCTTCAATTCGAGCCAGTGAACAATAGAGTTGTTGTGATGTTCGCCAAAAAGTACAACGTCGTAATCGCTCAGGCTCTTAATCATTTCCTGAAATGTTGTAGCCTGATTGTTCTTGTTGTAAAGCTGGTATGCCTTCAGGTCTTGTGCACTGATGGCATAAGTAAAGAGCACACTAGATAAAAGGAGCAGTGACTTTTTGATCATAAATTCTGATTTGTCTCAAAAGTAACGGGAATCTTCAAAAGAGACGGTTTATTTTCTTGCCAGTATTCCTCAGTTATTTTTTTAGTCCTTTACTGATTGTTTCGAAATCTGCATCAGACAATTCAATGTTTGCTGCCGATAGATTTTCTTCGAGATGCCGCACGTTAGAAGTGCCGGGAATGAGCAGGATGTTGGGAGCATAGTTGAACAGCCACTTGAGTGCGATCTGATGTACAGAAGCATCGTATCCCGAAGCGATACGTTTTAGATTTTCGTTGATGATGAGGTTGCCTGCGTTCATCGGATGCCAGGGGATAAAAGCAATTCCTTTTTCGGCACAGTACTCTAACTCGTGCTCCCACTTTCTGTGGTCGAAACTGAACTTATTTTGAAGAGAAACGACTTCGATTATTTTCAAAGCTTCTTTAACGCTGTCAGTACCCAATTCTGACAATCCGATAAACCGGATCAAGCCCTCTTTCTGTGCCTCCTTCAGGTATCCCAACGTTTCATCAAATGGTACTTTTGGATCCCTTCGGTGAAGCTGATAGAGGTCAATTCTTTCTAATTTCAATCTTTTCAGGCTGCCGTGCAATACTTCTTTCAGATGCTCAGGCCTTCCGTCGGGCACCCACTTATCCGGTCCGGGGCGCAACTGTCCGCCTTTAGTGGCAATAATTAAATCTTTTGGATACGGATACAGCGCTTTTGCAATGAGTTCTTCAGAAACATTTGGTCCGTAACTGTCAGCAGTATCTATAAAATTAACTCCCAGTTCGACAGCACGGCGCAATACGCGTATGGCTTCTTTTTCATTTTTAGGCGGTCCGATGATGCCCTCGCCGGTAATCCGCATGGCACCGAAACCAAACCTGTTTACTTCGAGTTCGCCACCGATTTTCCACGTTTTGTTTGAATGTTTTTTCATTTTTAGCACCACTTTGAAGTAATTCTTGACTTACCGCTTTATGCTTCCGCAAAAATAAAGCCGACAGAGGCATAATCGCTTTTTCCCATAATCCTAATCGCTTTTGTGTCATTGACTTCGCCTGATGGTGAGGGTACCTTTGCAATGTAAAAATGATTAATAAAACTGAAAATAATAAGGCTATGACTGAAGTACAAAAACTGGCAAAGTTTGTCAACGGAAGAAGCTACAACGATTTATCTGCTGACGCAGTGAAAGCGCTCAAGATGAGGCTGCTCGATGCACTCGGATGTGCCATCGGTGCTTTGGGTGGTGAGCCTGTGAAAATGATTAAAAAACAGATTAAAGAATTTGGCGGCAACCCGCTGACTACAATGATAGGCGGAAGCAAAACAGCTCCCGACCGTTCGGCTCTTTACAATTCGGCACTTGTAAGATATCTGGATTATAATGACAGTTATCTCGCCAAGAAAGAAACTTGCCATCCTTCGGATAATATCGGTAGTATTCTGGCAGCATCAGAGTACGCAGGTAAAAACGGCAAGGATTTTCTGACTGCACTTGCTATTGCTTACCAGGTACAATGCAGATTGAGCGATGACGCACCTGTGCGTGATAAGGGTTTTGACCATACGGTGCAGGGTGGTTACGGTGCGGCTGCCGGAGCTGCTTATGCCTTAGGCTTGGATGAAGCTAAAACAGCTAACGCTATTGCTATCGCCGGAACTGCATATAATGCGCTGCGTGTGACGAGAACGGGTAATCTGTCGCACTGGAAAGGATTGGCTTTCCCGTCAACAGGGTGGACGTCCACTCACTCTGCATTCCTCGCCATGAACGGCATCACCGGTCCGGAAGAAGTATTTGAAGGTAATAAAGGATTCAAAGACAGCATTGCGGGAGACTTTACGATCGACTGGAGTAAAGAAGACCTGGAAAGAGTGACACGTACTATCGTAAAGAGGTACAATGCAGAAATTCACTCACAGGCCACATTGGAAGGTGTACAGGAATTACACAAAGCTTACCCTTTCAATCCTGAGGATGTACAGAAAATAGTGCTGAACACTTTTGATGTGGCTTACAACATCATCGGTGGTGGTGAAGAAGGTGGTAAAAAGAATATCAGAACAAAAGAAGAAGCCGACCACAGTCTTCCTTACCTGATTGCCGTGATGCTGCTGGATGGTAATGTAATGCCGCAGCAGTACCTGCCCGAAAGAATCGTGAAAGATGATGTACAGGCATTGCTTCAGAAAGTAGAAGTACATGAGAAGAAAGAATACTCTGACCGCTTCCCGAATGAAATGCCGTGCGATATCACCATCACTTTGAAAGACGGGCAGACATTCAGCATCGAGAAGAAAGATTACGAAGGATTTGTTACCCGTCCTGCTTCCTGGGAAGTGATAGAAGAAAAATTCAGAAACCTTTCAGGCAGCAGAATAGACAAATCACTCCAGGATAAAATCATAGAAATGGTGAAGAACATTGAGAACTATGAGATCAGAGATCTGATGCATGTATTGGGAATGATTGAAGCTAAATAATGAACAACAAAATTGATAACCATAAAAAATTAAAAATCATGACTGACAATAAATTTATAACCAATCCGGTTGCGTTTGACTGGCTGCAGCGCAACGACCGTCCGGCCAAACCGCGTACGGTAGGGATGACAGAAATAAGAGCAGCTTACTATTCCAACTTCGGAATGCATTATTTCAAAGACATTCTTGAAATGTCGGGTAACTATGTGGACAGTATCAAGTTTGCCGGAGGTTCGTTCACCTTTATGAACCCCGAAAAGATTAAAGAGATGAACGAACTGGCGCACAAGTACGGTGTGCTGGTTTCAACCGGTGGTTTCATGGAATATGTATTGACAAAAGGGAAAGATGCGGTAAAAAAATATATCAAAGAATGTAAGGAAATGGGATTTGATATCATTGAGATATCTACAGGATTTATTTCCATTCCTACCTCAGACTGGCAACATGTAATTGAGGACGTGCAGAAAGCAGGACTTAAAGCAAAACCTGAAATCGGTATCCAGTTCGGTGCCGGTGGCGATACAGTAGCAAGCGAACTTCGCCAGGAAGGTACTCAGGATGTGGACTACGCCATCAGTCAGGCAAAACGCTTTATAGATGCGGGAGCCTATCTGATTATGATGGAATCAGAAGGAGTTACCGAAAATGCAGAGCCGTGGAGAGTAGATGTACCTGCTAAATTCATCAATGCACTCGGACTTGAAAAAGTGATGTTTGAAGCAGCAGATCCGAAAGTGTTCAAATGGTACATCAAAAACTACGGCCCCGAAGTAAACCTGTTTGTGGACCACAGTCAGATTGTACAACTGGAATGCACACGCGAAGGTATCTGGGGTACCAATGATGTTTGGGGTAGAATCGTTACCTATAAGTAAATAACATTTTAGCATTCCCGCAGATTGTGGTAGCAACGGCTGTAATCATGCAGCAAATTGTTAACCTTTTGCGGGAATTTTTTTTAATCAACCGTGCGTTTTGAAGTCAGTCTTAAAAGTCGGAAATTTGGCCACTTTGAAAACACAAGAGTATGAACACACGGCTTTACGATTACTTTACGGCAGATCACCGCAGGATAGAAGATTTATTTGACAGAGCTACTGAAGATGTGAATAATGTAAAAGAAGATTTATATCATCAGTTCCGTACAGGCCTGTTGCGCCATATTAAAATGGAAGAAAAGATTCTCTTTCCGGCTGCGCAGAAAGGTAATGGGGGAGAGCCTTTGCCATTGGCCGCTAAGTTGCGTCTGGATCATGGGGCACTGACTTCTCTGATGGTAGTACCCCCGACTCCTGAGGTAATCAAAGTGCTCAGACATGTAATGGAGGAGCACGATTTTCTGGAAGAAAAACCTGCAGGCATGTACGAAGCCTGTGAAAATCTTACCGCAGATGAAACCGACAATATTCTTGAAGAGCTCGCAAAGGTCACCGAAGTGCCGGTGCATCCGTTCAATACGGCACCTTATGCGCTGGAAGCAGCGAAGCGTTCGCTCCTAAGAGCAGGATTTGATTTTGATGAGATAGTTAAGAAAGCCTAGCAGCTATGTCCTTCAGTAGCTGAAGATTTCCTCCAGTTTATAGTCTTTCAACTGTTCTTGAGTCGCTTCCCAGTTTTCGGTGAATCCCAGCATGAATCCGCCACCGCCTGCTCCGCAGAGTTTCAGGAAATAATCGCCGTTGTCTAATCCGGCAGCTACTTCTTTCTGCAGATGCTCCGGGAAGAAACCGTGCATATGCTCCAACTGGAATGAGCTGATATTGTATAGAGACTTGTAGAGTTCTTTGTTGTCGTTGTTCAGAAAACTGCTGATAGCCTTGTTGTTGCCTTCGATTACGTATTCTGTAAATTTCTCTCTGAACTTTGGCTGAGTTTGCAGCTCTTTGAACTGAGACATCATTTTTGATGTGGTTCTGGTATGCCCTGTGTCGAGCAGGAAGATGACATTCTTCTTGTCTTTTGAAGAATGCGGGATTTTTACCGTTTCAATATCCTCAGCGCTTTTGTAAAGAATCGGTTCATTCAGAATGATGCTCAACGGATCGAGTCCGGAACTGACGCCGTGGAAATATGACTCCAGATTACCAAGGGCTTTTTTGAGCTCCTGAAGTTTGTGATAGGTAATCACCTTAATTTCATCCTTCAGATACTTGGCTTTCACGAGGTAGCGCAGTACGATAGCTGCAACCAGTGCACCCGAACTGCCGAGTCCGTATCCCTGTGGGATATTACTTCTGAAAAACAGCCCTTGTTCCAACTCTTTCTCAAACAGTTTTACCTGCAGAACGAAGTTCTCATCCATACGGCTGGAGACAAAAGCGCAAAACTTTCTCAGATATTCATTGGATTGAAGCGCAACCTTGTCGTTGTCGGAAGATTTGTAGAATTCGAAATGACCATGATATTTATCCAGGGGGATAACGAGCGCCATTCCATTGTTCAACACCGCATATTCTCCGAAGAGGAGTACCTTAGAATTAAGCCTTTCCATTCATGTAGTTTAAAGTTATACCTCCTGTACCTGACTCATCATATATGATTGATTCTGTATCTTTTGCAAGATCGGACAAAAATTCATTTACTTCAGCCTGTATTTTTTCGGGGTATAATAAATGAACATTCGGTCCTGCATCTAACGTAAAACAAAGGGGAAGTGTTGTATCCTTCCGGAATTGGAAGATTTTTTGGATAATCTCAACTGTCTTTGGGCGGATCAACATGTAATAATCCCTTGATGTCATCATCATGGTATGCAAAGATAGGGCTTCCCGTTCTGTGATCGAAATAAATGATGAAAAATCTCCATTCTTTAACGTGGCTACCATTTCCAGGGCATTCCGGTTGGCATCTTTGAACCTTGCATCGGCGTAGGGATGATCCTTCATCAGCGAATGGCCCTTGCTGCTCGAAACCTCTTTAGGCGCCGACTCAACGATGAGTATCGCGTCTTTCATATTCCGGAATTCGGGATGAATTTCCGTTACCTGGATAGCATATTCGTTTGACGAATCTTGAACGCCTTCCAGTTCGCCCCATAAAGCGTAGGGACCATAAAACGAACGGCAGGCGCTACCGCTGCCCAAACGGGCGAGATGGCTCATTATCCTGTCGGATAAGAGTTCACTTCCTGGATGAGCCGCCCGGTACAATGCGGCTGTTATGGCTGCGAAAGCAGAAGCAGAAGAGGCGATACCTGCCGAATGCGGAAAGCTGTTATGTGAATGAATCTGCAAGGCATAAGCGTTTAGTAGTTCAGCGAACTCCGGTTGGGCACCGGCGTATTTAGCCACGCGTTCTCCGAAAGCGGGATTAGGCTGTCCTTCAAAGAAATATTCGATCTCAACAGCCTTGCTGCTTTTGGGGAGGCACTCCAATTCTACTTCAGTGAATGCCTTGCTCAGTGTCAGACTCAGCGAAGCATTGCAGGGCAGTTGATTGCCGTACTTGCCCCAGTATTTTACAAGCGCGATGTTAGACGGATATTTTGATGTAACCTTGATACTCATGCTTTATTTCGCCAGTTCGTTATAGGTAAAAATCGGCTCTTTTTGTTTGTCCTGAAAGTATTTTTTTGCTTCCTCTATATTCCTGCACGATGCCATGATGAAATCTCCTCCCCATGCACCGAGTGATTTAATGGCATAGGGATAATCGGAAAAGAATTGATCTTTCGCTGTCGGCGATCCTAAAATCTGAGAGAGTAATCGCTCGCTCTGGTCCATCAGTTGTTCCCATTCTTCAATAACATCACATTTAGAGGCCGCTGTCACGATGCTGTTCATTTCCTCAATCTGGGCGGTGGTCGTTCTCTTTTCTTTGAAGGCAGTTACTTCGCCTGAGCTGATCTGCTTTTTACCGAGATAAACAAAAAGCAGATTGTCGGTTACTGAAGGAGACAGGGAATAATATCCTTCTATTTTCTTTTCCTGCGAGTAGATGAAAGGACCGGTAGCTGTTGCTGCAGCAATATCGTATCCAGAGCCTCCGAAAATCTTTTCCATGAGTTGATAGGGATCGTCACCCGCCCACTGACTAATCAATGAAGTGAGCGTAGAACTGGTGCCGAAACCGAACCGACGGTTGAAATCCATATCAAACCTCAGGCGCTTGTCTTTGTAATCGCTCCACCTGCTCTCCCTGAGCAGCATTAAGAATTGCTGTGCAATAGTGGCTTTTTCTTTATCGGTAGTGTGAAGAATATCCAGATTGTTTGAGAAATGAGCTTCAAACCAAAGCTGACCGAACTCGTACGCCTGCCAGAGGACGCCCATATCAGGGATAGGAGTCACTCTTAACGTCTGACCGGCGGTCAGCGGAACAGCCAGCGCCAGCGAATCCCTCAGTACGAGGTACTCACCAAAGAGTAACAATTTGCCTGATGCCGAGAATTCGAGTTCTTTCATTTCTAAAAATCGGGCTGTATTCGCGCTGTAGCAGTTGAACCTGCCGGAAATTATAATACCGGAATTGGTATGAATCCCTTTTCAAATTAACCGCCTATTCCTTTACCCCCGTCAGATGCCATCTTTCAGCTAAGTTTCTTACAGATGATACAGATACCACTTTATCCTTGAAGTATTCAATCACTTCTGCCTTACGGTTTTCAGGAATATTCAGCTGGTTCATGATGTTCAGCAAGTGCATCTTCATATGGCCCTGCTGAATTCCGACTGTAACGAGGTTCTTCACAGCAGAGAAGTTGTTGGCCAGTCCCACGGCTGCTGCAATAGACATCAGCTCGGTAGCAGAAGGATATCCCAGAAGTTCCAGACTCAACTTCACCAGCGGGTGAAGATTCGTTAATCCTCCAACCACACCGAGTGCAAACGGAATTTCAGCTTCAAATCTGAAGACATTGTCTTTAATCGTTACGTGGCTGAGCGAAGTATAGCGGCCGGTGTGCGATGCATAAGCGTGCGCACAGGCTTCTACCGCACGGAAGTCGTTTCCTGTTGCCAGAACAACAGCATCGACACCGTTCATGATTCCTTTGTTATGGGTAGTGGATCTGTGCGGATCCAGCTCTGCAACCCTCACGCCTAAACGGAAACGCCTTGCAAACTCAGCACCGGTCATTCCAGGTAAAATATTATCCATTTGGTCGAGGATGGTCTCTACATATACTCTCACCCTGCAATTGGGTGTCAGGTTAGAGAGAATGCACATGATAACCTCCAGACCGTCTTTCCTGAACTCGCGTTTGGATGCATGCCATTTTTTGAATGTTGCAGAAAACTGCTCCAGACAGGAGTTGATGAAGTTGGCTCCCATGGAGTCTATCGTTTCAAATGTAGCATATAACTGCATCAGGCCGGGTTCCTGATCTGAAAAATCTCTTAGTTCTATATCCCTGATACCACCGCCACGCTTCACCATATTCTCGGTGATGTCGAAACAATCTTTAATCAACAGTTCCTTCAATTCATCGAAGCGGTCAATCAATAGTTGTTTGTCGTCTTTCCATAAAAAGTGAACTTGTCCGATTTTCTCAGTATCGATAATCTCGGTATGGAATCCACCGCGGCCGTACCAGTATTTTGTACTGTTGGCAGCGGCAGCTACTACAGAGCTTTCCTCGATAACCATCGGTACGAGATAGGTTTTTCCGTCCACCATCACATTCGGGCAGATATTATAGGGTAGTGGAAAGTTGGAAACGGTATTCTCGCTGAATTCTTCCAACAGTTTCTGCATCTTCGGGTCAGAGTGATGGAAACTCTTGAAGATGGCTAACGCTCCCTCAGAATCGGCGTGGTGACCGGTTACGATCTCCAGCTTTTCATCTCTGCTTTTCTTGGAAAAACCATGAACTAATTTTTGTTCACCCTTCATCTTATTTTTCTTTTATCGTTAAAAATGTTCTTGCTAATATCAGTCCTTCTATCTGATATTGGATAAATTCTTCTAATGCTTCCTGCGATTCTGCTGCATGCCTCAGCATCTCTGATGCCTGCCCGTACAGCGCATTTGTTTTTGATTTGCGAATCAGGTAGTAACCGTCCAGGAATGTTTTGATCCCGCCACTTATAATCAGAGTGCGGCATTTTGCCTTATCGCCCAACACCTCGAAGAGGCGATTGCTGATATCTACCATTTCCTCAGCAGGTTGGCCGACCCGAATAAATGGCATCAGGTATTTGCTTTTTGTCTGATTGCGCAGTAATTCCAGCTTGGAAAAATTAGTGCCTCCGTTAGCGGCGAATTCCACTGCCGTCAACGGCAATTGCAACAATTGCTTCATGCTTTCGTAACCGAATCCCTGACCCACTTCCTTAACAATCACCCTTAGCCGGGTAGCTTCAAGAAAATGTTTGATTGTTTCAATGGGGATGTTCTCTATCCTGTCGCCTTCGGGCTGCATCCATTCCTGAAGTGGATTGACGTGGATAATCACTCCGTCTGCATCGAGCTTGCCCACCAGATCAGAAACTGAGGTCAGCGAACCTGATTTGATCAGCTTTTCTACCTGGGCAATACCGAAGTTGAGGTAGTAGGGCGCCTCCTTACCGAGAACCGGACGCAGGTCAAAGTCTTTTATTTTATCCGGATCTTCCAATGCAATTCTGGCAGAGCCGACACCCATTCCGAGACCGAATTTCGCAACTGCCTTTGCCAGCCGCTGATTCACGACATTGGTTTTTGCAGTACCGCCTGTCATGCTGGAAATCCACAGCGGGTATTTCAGTGATTTTTGTCCGAGTTGTACCCTCCACTCACTGCCGGGTGTGGGGTGGGCCGCCACCATCGGCTCGTAATAGAACCTCGTATCGATCGTGTCGTTTTGCGAAGAGAGGGCTAAGGCCATGTGGCTGTCTTTCCGCGATTCTGTTTCCGCTGCACCATTTTGAAGGTTGGCCTTGTTGCTGTTCATACGAGAGTGAGAATGATAATTTTAAAAATGAGGGGATACGCGGGGCGTACCGGATCATTAGTGTGGACGCAAAAGTACATTTTAATAATGGCAATTTGAGGCCGGCCGGCGATTTTATGATATGGTAAAATCTGTTTGCGTTTTTCGTAAAACCCGAGGTTTAGAGTATTCTCGTCAGGAAAAGCAGTTTCCGGTATCTGTTTCAGACGATTGGTCGTTTTTTCCTGTCATTACTGCATAAAGTGATGTCATTCAGGATGTTGGCAATTTTTTTGCGGGATGGGGAGTAAAATGAAGGTTTTTGTCCCGCCCGGCGGGATAAATTGTGATTTAAAAATTAAATGATTCAGAACGAAAAACAGATTTATGAAGATTAAGGAATTTTGGGATAACGCAGTTAGTTACGATGAGTACATGAAGGAAGCCAAGGAGGCGGTAGCTCATCCGAAACCGGGAATTGACACCGAATACCATGAGTATTTTGAGTTAGGTGTTCACCGGATGGAGCGTACGATGAAAATTTTTAACCCCTCGGAAGAGCAACTGAAACTGCTGGCAGATAAGGATTTCAAAGGAAAAATATTGATTATTTCCGAACCATGGTGTGGTGATGCGAGTAATGCAGTTCCGATTGTAGTGAAACTATTTAATGACAATGAGGTCAGAATCACCTACAGAGATCAGGAGCCTTCGCTGATTGATGATTTCCTGACCAATGGTTCCAAGTCTATTCCGGTTGTGATTTTCCTGGATAATGATTTCAATGTGATTGCCCACTGGGGCCCGCGTCCGGCATACGGAAGGGAGTTGTTTGAAAAACATAAAAAAGATCCCGTGGCATACGACAAGGAAGAGTTTCATAATGATGTCCAGAAATATTATGCGCTCAATAAAGGTCACGATACGGCACAGGAGCTGCTGGAGTTATTATAAATGAATTTGTCCTGGTTTTAAGGTTTTAAGTGTTAAGAAGAGAACAGCCGCAGTCTGCAAAGACTACGGCTGTTTTGTTATTAGTAAAAAACAAGAAACAAGAAACAAGAAAAAGCTTATTCTTTTACTTTCACAACACGCACCTTCCATACTTCGGGCCCTTTTTCAAGATATTCCCACCTGAAAGGTTCGTTGCTCTCTGCCTCCATCTGGTAGTAGAGCGGTTTCGGGTCGTGGTCGTTTACAAATTCAAAAGCCTCACCGGGTTTAATGTCAGCAAAAGCTTTGTAGAACATCTCGTGTCTTTCGGTCGGCGGGAAAGGACGGACATCGAATTCATTGACTACAGAGAATCCGTCATCACCCAATCCGCTTTTCACGATTTTCTTAACGTGTACTACATATTCATCAGGCACTTCTTTTTTGTAAGACCACTCGTGTTGCCCGGCAAATTTGTTCTTAAAGATTTCCCTGATCTCCACGGGGTCTTCTCTCGAAATAATCTCCATGGTAGTATCGGTCTCCATCATACCATAACGATGGAAAACAATTTGCTTCCATTCCTTCTTATCGGCATTGCGCAGGTCGAGCAGGGTAGCGATGCCCTTCATTTCACGGGCACTGGAATCTTCGGTGCGTGTAACCTTCACCTTCCATTCCCTTCCGCCCCGGTTGAGGTATTCCCAGCCAACGACATCCCCGTAAATAGATTTGAACTCGTAATAAAGTGGAATAGGGTCGTGGTCGTTAATAAAAATAAAGCTGTCGCCTGCTTTAATATCTCCGAATAACTTTACCAGTTTTTCATGGCGCTTAATCGGAACAAGAACCCTTACGTCTAATTCTTCAATGGGTTTATTTTCATCACTCATAATTTTATGGTATTTGTTTTGTGATCAGATTTTCTTTTTTAAAAAGGTCTCAACACCATCAGTATTATTATAATCAGGAAGAGAACATTTTCTATGCGTTCGTAGAAAAATAAATTCTTTGCCATCTTATAATAATGATCCGGAATGGTATCTCCTTCGTGTTCTTTCAGAAGTTTCTTAATAGGTTTTGATCTGGGCGACAGTACAACCGGTCCGAAAGCCAGAGCAATCAAAAACAATATCAGACTTGTAACATACCAGCCTTGTTGAAAGAGATGGGTATTGATTGAACCCATTGCAAGTCCTGACAAAAGCAAAATAGTGCCTCCCACCATTACGAAGATGTGTAACCGGTTGCGGATGACGTAGGCATGCCTCAACTCAGTCATAGTCTTGGCTTTGGTTACGATGTAAATCATAACAAATCCGGGCCCCAGCCCTAGAATAGCAGAGAGCACATGAATCACTACGAGAATCCTGTATAACGTCATAAACTAAGTCCGTATCTACTTTAATCCTAATGTGCCAACCTGAGACATTGCCTTACGGTCGCAAAGTGGCGAATTTCCGAATTAAAAGTTTAACAGACTTATCGAAATGGGAAATAAGAAGTAAAAACACAGCTATTTACCCGGTTCACCCGATTTAGTTTTCAGAATCAGCTCTTCCAGGTCGCGTATCGGCACTAAGCCGGATTTTCTCCAGAGTTCTTTACCGTCCTTTATGTAGATAAAGGTCGGAACGTGCATTATCTTATAACTCACTGCAGCCTGCGGATACTGATCAACGTCAATTCTGATAATCTCAAATTCATCCTGCATTTTATCATGCAGGGCATTCAATACCGGTTCCATGGTCTGGCATGGACCGCACCATTCGGCGAAGAAATCTACGAGGATGGGTTTGTGTTGATCTTTGTTTGCGGGCAACATGCTTTAGGAAATTACGGATGCGAAGTTCCCAATAAAATTTTACTCAATTCTGAAATTATACTACCCGTAAAGCAACAGTTAATCAGTACTTTTATCCCTTGTGGCGGAAGCGAATGAGGAAGATTTGTTTTTTAAATAAAATTCAAAGAATGTCACTATGGAACAGAGATTTAATGTCGGAAAAGTAGATCATCCCGCCATTCAGGCAATGATCGGATTGGAGAAGTATATCGCTGAAAGCGGATTGGATAAAAAACTATACGAACTTATCAAAACCAGGGCTTCACAGATTAACGGATGCGCACATTGCCTGAACATGCACACACGCGATGCGATGAAGATTGGTGAAACCGCTCAGCGTCTTTTCCTGCTGGATGCATGGAGAGAAACCGATCTCTTTACAGAAAAAGAAAGAGCAGTGCTCGCCCTGACCGAGTGCATGACACTGATTGCCGATAATGCAGTGCCCGATGACGTATGGGATGAAGCCAGAAAACATCTGACGGATAAAGAAATGGCGGCCGTAATCATGTCGGTTGTTGCCATCAACGGATGGAACAGGATAGCCATTACCACAAGAGAACCGTTGGATTAACAGAATCAGTGAATAAAAAAAGAACTTCCGGAAACCACGGAAGTGTAAGCAATTACTAAAATCAGTTTTGTGAACAGAGAAGAAATTATTGCACGGCTGGAGGAACTGAACAATACAAGCCGCGAGTTAGAAATAGGAAGAGAAGAAAGAAAAACCATGGCCGGTGAAGTGACGGCCTATGCTGACAGCTTCATTGAGAGCCTTGCACAGGCTAAATGCTTCACTGAAAAAGAGGCGGGAAATCTGAGCATTAATAATGAAAAACATTCCTTTGCCGATCTCTTAAATACCTACCAGAAAGAAGTTATCGAAACGGGTATTATAGCACCTTCGGGTAAGCATTTCGGTTATATACCGGCCGGGGGAATTTATTCGGCTGCGCTAGCCGACTTTCTGGCAGCAGTTACGAATCCCTATGCAGGGGTGCATTATGCAAATCCCGGTGCTGCTACGATTGAAAATGAAGTCATCAACTGGTTGAAAAAGATTTTCAATTTTCCGCAGAGTGCGGTTGGGACACTCACTTCAGGTGGTTCGGTATCCAACCTGGTGGCCTTTACTGCTGCAAGGGATAAGTTCGGTGTGAAGAACGGAGAGATTACCAGAAGCGTTGTTTACCTAACAGAACAGGTGCACCATTCGGCACAAAAAGCACTGCGGATTATCGGGTTGGAAGATGTCATCCTCCGCTATATTCCGATTGACGATCGTTACAGAATGCTGCCTTACGATTTGGAAGCACAGGTGAAACGTGATATCGCCGACGGACTCAATCCCTTTCTCGTGATTGGCACTGCGGGTACTACGGATACCGGAGCCGTTGATCCATTAGACGCCATTGCAGATATTGCTGAAAGATATGGTTTGTGGTTTCATGTGGATGCTGCTTACGGCGGATTTTTCATCCTCACCTCAAAGAAAGATTTGTTCAAAGGAATCGGCCGGGCCGATTCGATTATTGTCGATCCGCACAAGAGCATGTTCATTCCTTACGGGCTTGCAGGAGTGCTGGTGAAAGACAAGAATTCCGTCTTCCATTCCAACTCGATTTCAGGAAATTATATGCAGGATGCAGCAGGAGAGGAGATGGCTAAAAGTCCGGCTAACCTCTCTCCAGAACTGACACGCCACTTCAGAGGGTTGCGCCTTTGGTTACCGCTGCAATATCACGGTATTGAGCCCTTCGTTGCGTGTCTGGAAGAAAAACTGTTGTTGGTCAAGTACTTCAGGATGCAGCTGGCAGAACTCGGTTTTGAGTTAGGACTGGAGCCTGATTTGTCTGTCAGCTATTTCAGGTATCCCTTTGAGTCAGATGCCGAGGAGAAGAACAAACAACTTATGGCTGAAATTCATAAGGACGGTGATGTCTATTTCAGTTCGACAGTATTGAATGATCAGTTTGTTATCCGCATCGCAGCATTGTCTTTCCGCTCTAAGAAGGAGACGGTTGACAGGGCAATAGAGATGATTAAAAGGTGCTTGGCAAAGGTATCCTGACTATGCTCTAACTTATATTTACAAGTCAGAAACAAAAGACTATCAAAAGATAGATTTTGCTTGTATTTTTCTTTTTGTGCGATATAGTGTCAAGAATCGTGAATCTCGTTATTATTACTTTTCACTTGTTATAAAGGGAAAATTTTAAATTTGAGAGCACAACTACTGTCTTGGTTCATACAAAACAACTCAATCATGTCTGACATTGCTCTGCCATCCTGCACGCAGGATGTAGCCTTACTGTTGGTACGTATTATTCTGTTTGTTACATTTCTCGCCGAGTCACGTCATAAATTCAAAGACATTAAAGGCTTTGCCAAAAACGACGGTGTTCCTCTGCCCGTGGCTTATGTTGTGGCTACCGCCGAACTGTTGGCAGCTATTGGCATGCTGACCGGTTTCCTGGCACAATTGGCCGGTATCGGTATCGTCTTGCTGATGATCGGTACGACTTACATGCAGATCTTCAAATGGCACAGTCCGTATTGGGCCAACCAAAAGGGATGGGAGTATGATGTGATCATGCTGGTTTTGGGTGCGGTTATCGCGGCGTTCGGAGCCGGCCGGATTTCGCTGGATGCCTTGCTGCATTGATATTTTAAAGCATAAAACTGTTGACTATGGCTGACAAAAAAAATTATCTGTTCGAATTCGCTGTTGTACTCTCGCTGGCGCTGTTTTCATGCAATTCCAATCCCGGGCGCACCGGAAAGGACATGACTGTTGCAGAATATTTTGATTACGGAGATGCTGCCGTACAGACGGCCGGTGTACGTATGATACCTATTCAAACTCCTGCCGGGGAATTTAAGGTATGGACCAAAAGATTCGGGAACAATCCAAATATCAAAGTTTTGTTGTTACATGGCGGACCTGCTGCCGGACATGAATACATGGAGTGCTTTGAGAGTTTTTTCCCGAAGGAAGGATTTGAGTTTTACGAATACGACCAGTTAGGTGCTCCTTACAGTGATCAGCCGACCGATACCAGCTTGTGGACGATAGAGCGATATGTAGATGAGGTGGAGCAGGTGCGCAAAGCGATAGGTGCTGATGCATCCAATTTTTACATCCTCGGAAATTCCTGGGGCGGTATTTTGGGTATGGAATATGCGCTCAAATATCAGCAGCACATGAAAGGGCTGATTGTAGCGAACATGATGGCCAGTTGTCCCGACTATGGCAGGTATGCACAGGAAGTTTTGTCGAAGACTATGGATCCCGATGTATTGAAAGAAATCAGAGATATAGAAGCCCGCGGTGATTTTGATAATCCGAGATATATGGAATTGCTGACACCTAACTTCTACAAGCAGCATATCTGCAGATTGGAAGAATGGCCTGATGCGGTGAACAGAACTTTTGCACACTTGGAGTCTGCCCCGGTCTCTTCGCAGGTATATACCATTATGCAGGGACCGTCAGAGTTTGGAATTGCAGGCCGCCTGGCTAATTGGGATATCAAGGATCGTTTGAAAGAAATCGAAGTCCCCACGCTGATGGTAGGCGCAAAGTATGATACTATGGATCCTAACGCCATGGAAGAACAAAGTAAAATGGTACAGCGCGGCCGTTACCTTTTCTGTCCTGATGGCAGCCACATGTGTATGTGGGACGACCAGAAAGTATTTATGGATGGCGTCATCAAATTCATCTACGACGTTGATAGGGGAGACTTTGAGTGATGAATTTACGAATCAATTATTCCGCAGCGTCCGCAGCTAAAGCCGGAGGTACTTCAAAGAAAATATATAAATGTTCCAGCAAAACTGATGTCGCAAATGGGCATTTGAAGGAAGCCTAAGAAAACAGCCAAAATTCCCCTCCTCCGGAGGGGTAGGGGTGGTCTGAAAACTTAGAGGAAATGCAACCTTTCAAGTGTAAGCGAAACGCTCGTTCATAACCTAAAAAGTGAAAAACAAATCTGGATACAATCCGGCAGATTTAGGAGGCACAAGTTGCAAACTTGCGTCAGAAATATTTAATGATGCCGATAGTACCGTGACCATCCCTGGTCGCGGAGAAATAGGATGGCACAGATACACCACGCAACGATTCCTTCGCTGCATATCCGCACCTGAACAGCGAGACACTATAAAGGGATTGTCATTGCGGGCTTGACCCGCAATCTCTTTTTTATCTTGATTCTTTAATGCCGTGCAGCGTCTGCGCCGCGGCGGAAAACACTGCGGCGAAAGAAAAGTATTTTATCCTTCTGAAAACCTGACAATCTCCGGAGCCTTTCCCCAGTGAGCAGGCACCTCATCTGTCGTCAGCACAGGCATTGAAGAAGTAATACCTCCGAGATATTCCACAGGGTGGAGATACACCACTTTACTGATTCTGTGAAACCTGATGGCGTAAGAACACATCACACACGGTTCGTGGGTCGTATAGAGCGTACAGCCCGAGAGGTCTTTTGAGCCTAAGTTTTTAACAGCTGCTCTCACTACTTCAATTTCAGCATGGCAGGTGATATCGTTTTTTGTTTTCCCTGCTTCTTCTGCTTCCGCAATAATTTCACACTCTTTGACAATAACAGAGCCGACCGGCACATTCCCTTTCTCCCCGGCAACCTTAGCCAGTTCTTCACAGCGTTTCATGTATTCTTTGTCTGATTTCATATTCTCCTAAACCTAAACATTAAACTCTAAACCCTAAACTCACTCATCACTCATAATTCTAATCATCTCCGCAATCACTCCCGTCCATCCTGTCTGATGCGATGCGCCGAGCCCTTTACCACTGTCGCCGTGGAAGAACTCGTGAAAGAGGACAAGGTCTTTGAAATATGGGTCTTGATTGAAAAGATGATTATCTCCGTTTGCTATTCTGTTGCCTTTGTCGTCTTGCTTAAAGATACCGATCAGCCTGTTACGCAGTGCTGAGGCTACTTGGTGCAAGTTCATCAGATTCCCGGAGCGGTTGGGAAACTCCACTTTATAATCGTCGCCAAAGTAGTGATAGTATTTTTCAAGTGACCGGATAATCAGGAAGTTCATTGGCATCCACACGGGCCCGCGCCAGTTGGAGTTGCCGCCGAAGATGGCTGTTTCAGAGTCGCCGGGTTCGTAATGCAATCCGAAGTCATAGCCATTGATGTTGATGGAATAAGGCTTCTCGTGAATTTTGGATAGGGATCGGATACCCGCACAGGAAAGAAATTCCTGCTCATCGAGTAACGCACAGAGAATCTTCTGAAGCCTTTTGAACGGAGCAAGAGAAAGTAAAATGTGCTCGCTGTCACCGAGATTTTCTATTACCTGATACTCATCGTTCTTCTGACGGTATTGGACGAACCACTTCAACCTGCCATAGAATTCGGGTACTTTTTCCAATAACTGTTTATCGATTACATGAACCGCAAACAGAGAAGTGAGTCCGACCAGCGATCTTACTTTCAGCGGTTTGAAAGAACCGTCGGGCAGACGGAGTACATCATAGAAAAATCCTTCTTCCTCATCCCACGAACCTTCAAAGCCTTCGCGGATCTGATTGATAGATGCCGCGATGTAGGTGAAGTGTTCAAAGAATTTTGTGGCGAGGTCTTCGTAGGTTTTATTGTATTGTGCCAGTTCGAGAGCGATCTCCAGCATATTGAGACAATACATCCCCATCCATGCGGTGCCGTCTGCCTGCTCGAGAATACCGCCACCGGGAACGTTGTTTCGGTCGAAGATTCCGATATTATCCATACCGAGGAATCCGCCTTCGAAGACATTATTGTTGAGGTGATCTTTGCGATTCACCCACCAGGTGAAGTTGATGAGCAGTTTCTGGAATACTCTTTCCAGGAAACAGATGTCACCTTTCCCTGTTCTCGCTTTATCGATCTTATACACCTGCATGCAGGCCCACGCCTGCACGGGTGGATTGACGTCGCTGAAATTCCATTCATAGGCCGGTATTTGGCCGTACGGATTCATATACCATTCGCGCAGCAGCAGGATGAGTTGTCCTTTTACAAATTCAGCATCTAATGAAGCGAGCGGTATGCAATGGAAAGGCAGGTCCCATGCAGCGTACCACGGATACTCCCACTTGTCGGGCATGGAGATGATGTCTTCGTTGTTGAGTGTCGGCCATTCGCTGTTGCGGCCTGTAAGTCGTGATGCCGGTGGCGGTACATGGCCCGGATCACCTTTAAGCCACGAAGGAATATCTATATAATAAAACTGTTTGTTCCACAACAATCCCGCATAAGCCTGCCGCTGAATGTTCCTGATATCTTCACTCTCATTAGCCGTAAGGCTGTTGTAGAACTCATCCGCTTCAGCGATTCGCTGAGAGAATATCTTTTCAAAATCAGTACCAAACGGCTGACTTATTGATTCTTTACTCAACCGGAGTTTAATAACCGTTTCAGCACCTGCATCCAGCATCAGTCTGTAGAGCGGGGCAAACTTGGTACCGTTTTTCTTGCCGTTGAAGATGTCGAAGTGGTTATGGACGACGGCATCGTGAAAACTGTCTTTGACAAACGGCGTTTTGTTCATCAGCGCATAGAGGCGCTCGAAGTTGTCCTCATTTTCTGTGAAGAGCACCCGTTCCGGTTTTTGGAAATAAAAATTGTAAGCACCGAGCCTGGAGTCGGTAGCAACTGCTGTTCCATAGTCATCATTTGAAGTGCCGAGTTGGATATCCGGCTTTTCGGAAATCAAGCCGACCGACCATTCATTTCTGAACCACAGCGTTGGCAGTACTACCAGAAACGCTTTCTCGGCGGCTCTGTTATGCACGGTTATTTTGATACAGATATCTTCTGTATCGTTCTTTGCATACTCGATGAAGATATCGAAGTACCGGTTGTTGTTGAAAATACCGGTATCCGTTATTTCAAATTCGGGATCCTTTTTTTTGAGCCGGCTGTTCGTTGTCTCGAGGAGCTCATAAGGAAACTGATCTTGCGGGTACTTATACAGGTATTTCATGAAGGAGTGTGACGGGGTGTTGTCGAGATAGTAATACAACTCCTTCACATCTTCACCATGGTTAGACTGAGACGGTGTGAGGCCGAATAGCCTTTCTTTCAAAATCGTATCCTTACCGTTCCAGAATGCGGGAGCAAAACACAACCGTGCCTTTTCATCCGACAATCCCGCTATGCCGTCTTCGCCCCACCGGTAGGCTTTTGACCTTGAAAAACTGTGTGTGATATAATTCCATGCATCGCCGTTGGCGCTGTAATCTTCCCTTACCGTGCCCCATTGCCTTTCAGAAAGGTAGGGCCCCCACTTCAGCCATTTTTTCTTTTCCGTATAGTGTTCGTCTAATCTTTTCTGCTCTTGGGAAACTGACTTTGTCATAGTATGAATTTTGGAGAACGCAAATGCGATTCGCCTTAACTAAGTTCCTGATTATTTTTTTCTAAGAGATGTTTTTTATTCTGCATGGAATTAAAGTTCCGGATTATTGATGTCTCAAACACTATACCAACAGTAGTGGGAAACTTTTACCTGTAGCAGACGAGTTGTACGGCCATTTTATTCTACTTTTATCGAATTCTAAATTTAAAATTCTTATGAAATCAAAAATCCTTGTATTTATCGCTTTACTTATTTTTCCTGTTCTGCTGTTTGCGCAGAAATCTTTGTATTTCACATCCACGCCGGCGTTGACTCCGGATGGCAGCGATGTGATTTTCAGTTATAACGGACACTTGTGGCGTGCGTCACTGAAAGGAGGCCTGGCCAGTCAGATTACCTCTCTTCAGGGTATCACTAACCGGCCACGAGTTTCCCCTGACGGTAAGTGGATTGCATTCAGTAATAGCCAATATGGAAATGCAGATGTTTACGTGATGCCGGCCGGTGGAGGCGACATCAAACGCCTGACCTTCCATTCGGGAAGTGATAATGTAGAGTCGTGGTCGTGGGATAGTAAGTGGATCTATTTCACCAGCAACCGGTACGACAGGATGAGCACTTATAAGGTGAGTGTCGACGGTGGAACACCGCAAAGGGTTTTCAGCTCTGATTATTTTGATTATACACACGATGCCGTGGAGCATCCGGTAACGGGAGAAATCTTCTTTGACGATACCTGGGAGAGCATCAACTTCTACAATCGTATAGGTTACAAAGGCGCCTTCAACCCCGAGGTGCAATCCTATAACCCTAAAACAAAGCAGTATAAGAAATATACCAACTGGCAGGGAAAAGATATGTCGGTGACGATTGATAAGAAAGGAAAGATTTATTTCATTTCTGATGAAGCTAACGGTCAGTATAACCTGTACACTTTTGACGGAGACAAGAAAGTAGCACTTACAAATTTCAAGACTTCAGTAATGCATCCGATTGTGAATGCAGACGGTACAGAGATTGTTTTCGAAAAAGACTTTCAGCTATACTCATACAATATTGCGTCAAAAAAGAGCAGCCTGATTCCTCTGAAGGCATACACCAGCAATTCACTGGAGGCAGAGAAACCATTTAGCGTTGCTAAGAATATCAATGCGTTGGACATTTCACCCGATGGTAAGAAGATAGCATTCGTATCGAGAGGCAGACTGATGGTTTCCGATATCAAAGGAAAGTTCGTTCGCGAACTGAATACCACTGCTAACGAGCGTGTGACCGATGTTTACTGGCTGAAGGATAACGAAACGCTTCTGTTTGTACAAACCAACAAAGGTTTCGGGAATCTCTATACCATCAAGGCAAACGACGACAGTAAACAGGTACAGATTACGAACGAGCAAAGAGGAAATCGATCTATCAGTTTCAACAGTGACAGATCTCAGGCTGTGTATCTGAGCGGTAACAACCAGGTTTGCCTGCTCGATCTTAAGACAATGAAGCCCTCTGTTTTAGTTACAGATGAAATCTGGGGATTGAATGATCCGGAGCCTTCTTTCTCGCCCGACGATCAGTATGTAATGTACAGCGGCATTAGGAATTTTGAGTCGGATATCATTCTGGTACGTTTGAGCGACAAGAAAGTATTCAACATCACCAATACAGGGGTTTCAGAGGTAGGACCGGTCTGGTCACCCGACGGGAAGTACATCTACTTCGCCAGCGACAGGAAGAACCCGTCCTATCCCTTTGGAATGCAAAACTCAAAAGTGTACAGAATGGCTCTGCAGAAAGTAGAAGATCCGTTCGCCAGTGATATGTATGACTCTCTCTTTGTTGAGAAGAAAAAAGATACTTCCAAAAATTCTAAGACGAATGGAAAGGCTTCTGCAGAAAAACCCGTTGTAAAGATCGACTTCAGGAATATGATGGACAGGTTAGAGCGTATCGGCCCGGCATTTGGCAACCAATCTCGAGTAAAAGTGATTCAGGACGGTAATAAAACCCGGATACTCTTTCTTTCTAACCATGAAAACGGAAGAATGGGCTTGTGGCAATTGGTAGAAGAACCGTTTGAAACCAGTAAAACAGAGAAAATTAAAGGGGCAGAAGGATTTGTTTCCTATGTCTATACAGATGGCAAGAATACCTATGCGCTCGTACAAGGCGATTTGATGAAAGTAAATCTAAACGGTAACTCAGCCGAGAAGGTCAACATCAATTATTCGTTTAGCAGGAATCTGAAGAACGAGTTTGAGCAAATGTTCTACGAAGCCTGGGGAGTATTGAATGAGAATTACTACAATGAAAACTTCAACAAAATTAACTGGCAAGAAGTGCGCAACCGCTATGCCTCCTTCCTCCCGTATGTGGAGACGCGAGATAATATCCGTGTGTTGCTCAACAACATGATGGGAGAGTTAAACACCTCCCACTACGGATTCTCTACCAATGGGGCAGAAGAAGCTACCTATTACAAAACAACTACTGCTTCAACAGGAATCATGTTCAGGAATGATGCGCCGTACACGGTCGACTTTGTAGTTCCAAACGGTAATGCGGATATCGAAGAAGGCAGAATCGTGACGGGAGACATCCTTACAGCCATTGACGGAAAAAGAGTAGATGCTTCTCAAAACAGGGAGGCTTACCTGTCATACGCTTCAATGCCACAGGAAATGACACTTACTTTCAAGCGCGGTGCCGATGAGTTTGATGTGAAGATTCGCCCGACTAGTCCTGCTGCAACAGCCTCATTGTTGTATGACAGATGGGAAGATAACAACAGACAAAGAGTGAATCGCCTGAGCAATAACAAGATCGGCTATGTGTATATGAGAGATATGGGCGGTGGATCGCTGGATAAGTTTGTACTCAACATGGTGAGTGATTCCGTAGCTCAGAAAGATGCACTGATTCTCGATCTTCGATATAATACCGGTGGTAACGTACATGATAAGGTATTACAATTTCTGTCTCAGAAACCTTATCTGAAATGGAAGTACAGAAATGGTAAGCTGAGTCCGCAACCCAACTTTGCACCGGCTGCCAAACCAATTATCATGCTGATTAATGAGCAGACCCTGAGTGATGGTGAGATGGCATCAGCAGGTTTTAAAGCATTGGGATTAGGAAAGATTATCGGTACGGAAACATACAGATGGATCATCTTCACTTCATCAGCCCGACTGGTGGATGGCTCTACTGTAAGACTACCGTCCTGGGGGTGTTATACACTCGACGGACAAGATCTGGAGAAGACGGGCGTAGCTCCTGATATATTCGTGGCCAATACTTTTATGGACAGGATGAATGGCACTGATCCGCAGTTGGAGAGAGCTATTCAGGAGATTCAAAAAGAATTGAGGTAGGATTTTGAGGCGAACGGATTCTCGTAACCTCATTATATCCAAGGTGAAAGCCCTGAGTGTTCCCGCTCAGGGCTTTTGCTTCTCTCTTGTTTGATAATGTAGTCCTATGGGGACGACCCTATGTTCTGAGTTGCAGATTAACAGGTCACTCCTACGGAGTGGATGGGTTATTAGTGTTGTGGTTACAAACAGGAAACTCCTACGGAGTTTTGGTTGCAGGCTTTCTAAGATGTGTGTGCAACGAAAAGACAGCTCGAAAGTACCCTGAGCATCCCTGCTCAGGGCTTGCGATATTAAACGTGTGGATACAGTTCCTTAGGCACGACCTTATGTTCTAAGTTGCAGATTAACAGGGCACTCCTACGGAGTGGATGGCTTATTAGCGTTGTGGTTACAAACAGGAAGCTCCTATGGAGCTTTGGAAACAGACTTCCTAAGATAAATCAAGTATCAGATTACTGAAAGGCGGCTCGAAAGTACCCTGAGCATCCTTGCTCAGGGCTTCTTAATTTTAGTATCCAGATGTAGTCCCGTAGGGACGTGCTTTTCATAGAATAAAATCCATCAATATTTATCAGTCCCATGGGGACGACCTTATGTGTTCTCCGGAATTAACAGGTCACTCTTACGGATTCTGGGATAATGTTTTAAATCTTTTTAAGGTGGTAAAAAAAAGCAGCCTTCTATTTTTCGCTTTTAGTAAACAACGATGCAATCGCCATAATCAACACGTACGCTACGGCTACTCCTGCCAAAAGGAATTTTGTAGTGGCTATTGTCGATGTCAGCTTCGCTATAAAATCAACAGGTTGGATAGTTACATTAAATAACATTAATGCATTCTCAATAGCATCCAATGCTGCAGCTGTTATACCGGCAATGGCTGCATAATTGCCAAATTTTTGAAACTGCTTAGATCTTGCGGCAAAAAATCTTGCGGCAAAAAATAAAAAGACACCGTAAAAGAGAAGGTAGAAATAATCCAGAACAGTATTCAGATAAAAAGCAAATCTTTTATCGCCCGACCACTCGTTGCTGATTTTCTCCACGTCTGCTGCAGTCTTACTGAATTCGAGCGATAAGATACCCGATGGGGCCGATGGTGTAACTAATGATTGTCCCTGAAATCTCAGAGCCACCATCATAATAAGAGCTCCGGCAAGTAGGAGCAGAATTGTTCTTGAACTGACCATAAGCAGGAATTGAATTCACGGGAAAATTACGATTCTTTTCCCGTTATCGTTCCTGCCGGAGAAAGAAAGAACCCCCCGTTTCTGGCGGAGGGTTTTATATATTGAGTTACAGCAAAAAGAAGGAAGGAGCCGCAGGCAGGTCCGGTGTGGGGTAGGTTAAATCGCTCTGCTACTCCTGTGTTTTTAGAATCTGTCAGGGAATTGATTAGCAATACCTTCTGAGAGAATATCGGCGAGCACCAACATGTGCTCCAGAGCTTCTTCAAAAGTTTGAAGTGATTCATCATATTCACCTTTCAGGATGTTAGTTGCATATCCTACTGTATGAGTGATGTGCATTTTCAGTGCGGGTTCAGTGGCTGAAGCAGGCCAGTTATTAGGGTTAGCAGCGGTTAAGAAGTTAGCAATATCATTCGCATTTTTGTACCAGTCTTCCACAGCGTTAGTCAGAGATGCATTATCGCCTGTTTTTGCAGCTTGCAGGACAGGAACTGCACCTTTAATATGATCAGTCAGCAAATCAGCAAGAGCATCACCGGCTTCTTGTCCGTAGAAAGGAACAATAGCAGCACCAATGTCTTTTTGATTCTTCAGCAAACGGTTCAGTTTAGCTTCTAATTGTTGCGGTTCGTTAAAGAATGCATCTACGGTGGCCAGTGTCCAGTGCATGTGGTCAGACCAGAGTTTACGCATTGCTTTATTGAAATCCTGATATTTCAGACTTTCATAAAGAGATGTGGTTTGTGATGCAGGGATGACTTTCATATCATTCATGTTATGATGATTTGATTGAGCATTAACAGTGAATCCTGCGATAATGAGTGTCAGAGCAAAGAGTAACTTTTTCATTTTTGTATGTTTTATTGTTTTTTGATGTTGTTTACAAAAGAATAGAGAAGGCAAGAGAGTGATTGGTTACAAAAAATTATTTTTTTTCTCAAGGAGTTTTTTGGGTAACCAGGTAACATACGGATAATCAATTTGTTGTAAGGAAAATAAAAAATGAAAAATCCCCGACTAAATAGCAGAAAGCCGGGAATCTGATATCGAATCAGAATAGTTTATACGCGGAAAACGCATATGAATGTATGGTACACTACCCTTTTGAAGGGAATCAATAAATTGAAATACTTCGGGTATTAATTATAAGGTAATCTCAGCCTCGGTCTTGTCTTTAAACTGATTTACAAAATTACAAAAGGTATCCATGTCGGCTTCATTGGTAATAAATCCAACAGATACACGTACAGATCCGCGCATCTTACCGATGGAAGCAATCATGTCGTGGTAGTTCCCGTCTTTGTGAGTTGTAAAGTAGGTAGCGAGTTCGTCCGTTGTAATACAATTGTTGATTTCGTCAACCCCGGGGTTACAGAAACAACCTGTGCGGATAGAAATATTCTGCCGGCTGGCTTTTTCTTCTATAAGTTCTGTAGAGAAGGTATTACCCTGTGGATCATAAAAACTCATAATCATATTTCCCCCGCGTTTGTTGAAATCTTCCGGCCCGAAGATTTTCAGGAGCGGAGTTCCGTTGCTGTGCTTCAGGCCTTGAAGCCTGTGCGCAAAAACTCTAATGACGGAGTTGATTCTTTGCGATATTCTTTCAATCCCAATAGAATCGATATAATCCAATCCCATCTTGATGGCCGGAATGTCGAGATAATTCAGGGTTCCATCCTCAAAGCGCTCATGTGTATTTGTGAGGTAGTGATCCTGCGAGTTAACAGATACAAGTGTAACAGTACCTCCGGCAAACCAGGGCTTCGTCAGTTTTTGGAAAGAATCCTTATGAATCAGGAGGCAACCCAAGCCTGTCGGGTAGCCGAAAATTTTGTAGAAAGACACCGAAACAAAATCGGGTTGTACTTCAGAGAGATCCAATTTTGAGGTGGGTACAAAAGCAGCCGCATCCAGAATGACATCGCACCCCAGGCTCCTGGCATATTCCACCCATTTCAGACTGTGCTTCACTCCGGTTACATTCGACTGAGCAGGGTAGGAGAAGAGTACTTTCTTATTTTGGGTATGTTCTTTCAATAAATTTTTCAGCAGTTCTTCATTAATCTGCAAATCTTCGTACTGAACCGGCACGTAGGTCACGCTGCCGCCCTTTTTCTTGCAGTATTCGCGTATGCCGTTTACTGAGTTGTGGTTGTCAGAAAGCAGGATATATTCTGTATGCTCATTGAACGGATAACTTTCGCCTACGATTCGCAACGCGTTAGTCGCGTTCTGAGTGAAGACACATACATAGTCTTTGGCATTGAAGAATTCCAGCACTTTTTTTCTTGCAGCATCAACAAGCTCTGACGATCTTTTAGAGGTCGGGTTAATGGAGTGCGGGTTTCCGAAAACACCATTCAGAAGCATCTCTTGATGCTTCTTCACCAGTGAAGCCGGATATATATTACCTCCTGTATAGTCCAGGTAGATTTCAGAATTATCATCAACTCTTGAATACTCTTTTTTTCTCAGCTCCGAAAAGAAATCTTCGTCAGGCAGTGAAATATCAATTTGATCTTCTTTCAAAAATTCAGATGCTCCTTGTTGCATAAATTAGGTTTTAGTGGCTTACGTGCTGGCAATCTTAATTCAGATATGCAAAATTACTACTTTAATTATTGGTGGAAGTTTCAGGATGCTATTCCTCGATAATCGGGTATTTCTTTGGAAGCATCAGCAAAAAAAGAAATGAACAAATCGCGAGAATAGCCATTACAATGTATACATGGTGTGAAGCAGTGTAAAAAGATTGCCTGAGGTATTCTTCTGCAGCGCCAGATGCCTTACCGGATTGGAGTACTTCGATAACATCGTTCACCTGAGCCGGTAACTGGCCTGTTAATTCGGCCGGAGCAGCACTTAATTGTTTCCCCATTGATACATTAAAGATGCCGCCCAAAATGGCTGCGCCGACGCTCTGCCCGAGGTATCTGGCGAACATATTAGAACCTGTTACAACGCCGCGCTTTCCCCAGGGAACAATTGATTGCACGCCTACAAGCGTGGGTGTAGAAAGAAATCCGAGTCCAAAGCCGATCATCACCTGATCTAATACCAGCAACCATACCGGAGTATGAAACGGCAGTAACAGGAATCCGATAGACGAAAGCATAATAATTACGGTGCCGATGATGGAGGCATTTCTGAATCCGATTCTCAGATATAAAATTCCGGAGATTGAGGAAGCAACGGGCCATCCGAAACTCATACTGGCTAGAATAAGGCCTGCAGCAATGGCTCCTAACCCCATAACGGACTGTGCATACACCGGCAGGTACATATTCGGACCCAACATAATCGCACCCATACACACGACAGCCAGATTGGTTCCGACGAGAATTCTATTTTTCCATACCCAGTTAGGCATTATTGGCTCCCTGCTTCTCTTTTCAATCCTGATCGTAAAGCCAATCAGAAACGCAGAGAGCATTATCATTCCGATTCCTCTTGCCGAGAGCCATGGCCACGACTGTCCCGATTGCATTAGTGTAAACAAAAGCACAACACCGGCGATCAGCATGGAGAAGGCACCGATGATATCCAGTTGGTGGGGGCGCTTTTGGACGTGCTCTTTCAGGAAAACTTTGATTAAAGTAATAGAGATGATTCCGATCGGTATGTTGATGAGAAATATCCAACGCCAACTGGCGTATTCTGCAAACGCACCTCCGAGAGTCGGACCTACGATTGCAGCAATGCCCCACACACTTGAGAGCCAGCCCTGAATTTTTGCACGCTCACTGATGGAGTAAATATCACCAGCCAGGGTGTTGACAGTGGCCATAATCGCACCGGCTCCAAGTCCTTGTAATCCGCGAAACAGAATGAGTGACGTCATGTTCCAAGAGGCGGCACAAGCGGCAGAGCCAATGAGAAATATTATAGTACCAAAAATCAGGATAGGTTTTCGCCCGTACAGATCTGCAAGTTTTCCATATAGCGGAATTGTAATTGTTTGTGCGAGCAGGTAGATTGAAAATACCCAGCTGAAAAGAGCAAACCCGCCAAGATCACCGACAATCTGCGGAATCGCAGTCGATACGATTGTAGAATCCATCGCCGCCAGCATGATTGTAAACATGAGGGCGACAAGTATCCAACCGCGTCTTAGTGGTTTCTGTTGAGGTGATATTGCTTCCGTCATTTATTGTCGGATAAATTCATCGTGAGGGAAAGAAATGGTAAAAATAATTATTTATGAGTGCAACAACTGTCTGCCATTGCACCTCTCTGACAACAGTTTTATTTTTAGAATCCCGTCAGCTTTCTATTTTGCATTCTTCTGCTCGTCGGCGCTTAATCCGTACATACCGGGAATAGGTATATCGAGCAACCGCAGATAAACTCCCAATTGAGCACGGTGATGGTACAAATGGTTCATTCCGTTACTTCGCAAAGCGATTTCTTTCTGAAGATCAAAGATGGTATGATCTCCATTTTTCAACACGAAATGCTCAGTCAGTATATCATCTTTAGCTGCCCTGAGTGCTGCGACAGATTTTCGGGCACCTTCGTCATGTAGCTCTATGAGGTCTCGCGTCGTTAGGATTTCGATTTTCTTTCCGCTGTTTTTAGCAAAATCTAGATGTGATGAGTTTACGATTACAGCTACTCTGCCCGCCAATACCGCAATGTGAGTAGCAAGCTGTAAGATATTCATTGATTTGGGATGCGGGCTCCAGTCAAACTTATCAACCGGAGTGCGTTCCAGCATCCTGCGAGTGTTAGCGGCCTCGCGTTCCAGTTCGTTAGCAAAAACTTCTGTTACAGACATGGTAGAAATATTTTTTTAAAAAGATGACAGCAATTTCTTTTCCAAATAATGATGAGGATGTCTGCAAATGGTAATTTTTACAAACCAAACGATACCCAACTATCTGTTGGTACACTATTTCCGATTTCGGAATAGCAACATTGTTAATTATTAAACTTACTCTTTAAACCAAGCGTTGACTTCAGGATAGGTAGGCCCGGGGACAAAAAGCGGGCTCCAGTCGTCTCCGGCTTTAAGCGATTCTGCGACTTTTCTGAGTGTGTGTAAAGTGGCGAGGATGGGTTTACCTCCAACGGTTACCCTGTTTACCTTCAGTTTTCTAAGCCCTGCCACATCCAGTGTATTGCTTATCAGAATGTTCAGTGGCAGCGAAATACCTTGTTTCAGTTTGGCAATTGTTTCCATCTCCTTCGTGAAAGGAACAAAAATGCCGTCTGCCCCCGCACCCTCAAATGCTTTAGCCCTGTCGATACAAGCCTGAATTCTCGCATCCAGGTCTCCTGCAGCCCGTTCGTAGGCATCAGTTCTTGCGTTGATGTAGATATTTACTCCTTTGTCGTTACCTGCCTTTCGTGCAAGACGTATCAGCTCCAGTTGTTTATCCTGATCTCTCATGCCGCCGGCTTTTGAATCTGCATCTTCCAGGTTGATTCCTACAATTCCGGCTTCTATCACATCGCAAATAAATTGATAGAACTTATCGTGGTCATCTGCATAATATCCGGCTTCTATATCAGCACTCACGGGTATGCTTACTACGCGGGTTATACGTTTTAACGCAGCAAGCATTTCTTCGGGTGGTATTTTTTCGCCGTCCTGATATCCGCAAGCCCATGAAACACCGGAACTGGTTGTGGCTATTGCCTGAAAGCCTGTCTCCTGAAACATTCTGGCTGATATCGCATCCCAGGCATTGGGAAGCACCAGCATTTCATCTGTATGGTGGAGAGCATGAAATTTTTTAGCTAATTCGTTTTGTACACCAGGATTGAATTCTTTTGTCATTTGTGAATTTTGGTTGGATACCCCAATTATCAGACCAATTCAAAGGTAAATTGTCTGAGCTTTTTTTTTATTTGTATAAAAGGATCAACGGTATCAAATCAGTTTTGAATAATTTTAATTCAGGTCATGTAAAGAAAAAAACTATTTATCTTTATTTTTTCCATTTAACCATTTGTATCTGATAGATGTACGAGAAATTACTACGCCTTATAGTTACTTTAAATCAATGGCGTAAGGAGCATATTTCTCAGGAGAATTTTCTGATTATTGCTGCCGGGATTGTGGGTGCATTAGGCGGGCTTGCAGCTTCTATCTTGAAAGAACTCGTACATTTATTTTCCAATTACCTGCAAAATGATTTTCACTGGAAGTATAAATACTATCTGTATTTCTTCTTTCCGCTGATAGGTATTCTGCTTACAGTTCTTTATATAAAGACTTTCATCAGAAAAAGGCCTTTTCACCATGGTATTCCTCCGCTGATTAAGAGTATTAATCAGGAGAACAGCAAACTTGATTTTCATAATATTTACAGTCAGATTGTATCGAGTGCCTTGACAGTAGGTATGGGTGGCTCTGCCGGTCTGGAAGCACCTGCGGCCTCCAGTGGTGCTGCAATAGGCTCTAATGTAGGGCGGATTTTCGGACTTAATTACCGGGAGACAACATTGTTACTCGCGTGCGGTGCCGCCGCCGGCATATCCGCTGCCTTTGGTAGTCCGATTGCAGGTATGGTATTCGCTTTAGAAGTTTTGTTACCGTCATTTTCTATTCCTGCGGTGGTTCCGCTGTTGATTTCCTCTGCGGTAGCGTCCGTCGTTTCAAAAATGTTGTTGAGCAAACCGCTCTTTGTTTATGTGCCCGACTCATGGAATGTAAGCGCCTTCTGGTTTTATGTTTTATTCGGCATTATTGCAGGTGTGTATTCTATTTATTACAGCAGCCTGAATGCAAAAATTCCGAAGGTGATGGACAGGATTAAGAACACCTACGGTAAAATCTTTGCGGGTGGAATTACCCTTGGGATTTTGGTTGCATTATTTCCGGCAATATACGGTGAGGGATATATCACTATTCAGAAGTTGCTCAACGGAGATTTTGAATCGCTGTTAGAAAACAGTCTTTTTTCAGAGTATAAGAGCTATGTGTGGATTACAATTGCTTTTGCCTTCCTCAGTCTTGTGGGTAAGACTTACGGTTCAGTCATTACTATGGGAAGCGGAGGAAACGGAGGTATGTTCGGTCCGAGTGTTGTGATTGGCGGGTTGTTGGGATTTGTCTTTGCTATGGCCATCAACCAGACAGGATGGGTACAGTTAAACGTTACGCACTTCATGGTGGCAGGAATGGCAGCGTCTGTAAGTGGGGTGATGCATGCACCTCTGACGGGTGTGTTCCTAAGTGCCGAGATAACAGGTGGTTATACCCTGATCGTTCCATTGATGATGGTCGCAGCAATAGCTTACTTTATCAATAAAGGCGCGAGAAAATATTCTATCTACACTTATGTACTTGCAGAACAGGGGAGTCTGCTGCCGGACCATAACAAGGATGCAGGTGTGCTGGCAAGGCTGAAGCTTAGGTACCTTATCGAAAAGGATTTTGTTTTGTTGCATGGTGATGAAACTCCAGATGACAGAAAACTTGAAATCGTTCAATCTGAGAAGAATATTTTTCCTGTGGTCGACAGCGAAGGCAAGTTCTTAGGTGTATTAAATGTGGAAGAATTATTGGAGAATATTGTTGATAATCGTCCGGATGCGCCCGTAAAAAAAATGTCGCAAATGGTACAGCCATCAACGGACCGTGCAACGATCGATATGCCTATGGACGAGGTGATGCGGATCATGGATAAAAAGAATATTCGCTTACTCCCTGTGGTGGATGATAATAATAAGTATTTGGGCTTTGTGACTAAAAACGGAATCTTCAATAAATACCGGAAGCTTCTGATCAGAAGGAGTGATTTGCTCTAAGAGGTAACTTTACAACTGCAAACGAGGGTTTACGAATTTCTAAAATTCTAAGATTATGAACAGCCGGAGAGAGTTTTTGAGAAATAGCCTTTTCGTAGTCGGAGCACTAAGTGTTAAGAGCGGGTCTCCCTCAGTACCTGCATTGCCACCGCAAAATGTAGAGGAAGAAGAATATTGGAGGTTGATACGTCAGCAGTTCCCTTTATCTCATCAGAAAGTATTTCTTAATAACGGTACTATCGGTCCCTCGCCTTATCCGGTTGTGGGTGCTGTTTACGAGGATATGATGGAGGTTGATACCGAGGCGCGCTATGCCGGTTTTGAAGATGAGGCGAGAAAAGCCCTCGCACGATTTCTGGGTACAGAATCATCGGAGATTACTTTGACCCGAAACTGTACCGAAGGAATCAATATTTCCTGCTGGGGATTGCCGCTTAAAGAAGGAGATGAGGTTATTTTAAGCCGGCATGAACACGTGGGGAATGCTGGACCGTGGCTCAGCAGGATGAAACTGACAGGAATTAAGGTCAAAGCCATCCCGTTTGGGAAGACTGCAGAAGAAACACTGGATATTGTGAAAGCTGCTGTCACTAAGAAGACAAGAGTAATCGCTTTGCCGCAGATCCCATGCACGATCGGGCAAGTTTTACCGACAAAAGAAATTTGCGCTTTTGCAAAAGAACGCGGCATCTTCAGTTTTGTTGACGGTGCACATCCGCCCGGGATGCTGAAAACCGATCTGCATGATTTGGGTTGTGATATGTATGCAGGATGCTGCCATAAATGGATGTTAGGGCCAAAAGGTACGGGGTTTCTGTATGTTGCAAAAGAGTTCAGAAGAAACGTCCAGCCGTATTACGGAGGTGGAGGCGTAGATACCGGTTGGGATTTGTTGACAGAGCCACCTAAACTCAATGGTTATGTGGAGGATGGTCACCGTTATTATTATGGCACCCAGAATGCATCGCTTTTAAAAGGTATTGTAAAGGCCGTGGAGTTTCAGGAAGCCATAGGTAAGGAACGAATTGAAAAACGCATCCGCAGGCTTGGAACCTATCTTCAGGAAAACCTGCTCAAGGCAATTCCTGAGATTGAAATGCTGACTCCTGTGGAAGATACCTCCCGTGGCGGACTGGTAAGTTTCAAAATTAAAGGTAAGGAGATGGCCGAATTACAGACATACTGCAGGAATAAAGGAATCATCATTCGTTATGTTCCTGAAAACAATATCAATTGTGCCAGAATCTCTACCCACATATATAATTCTTTCAAAGAGATAGATGCTTTCGTAGAGGCCACAGAAGAGTTTGCAAAGGCATGATTTGACTGCATGTTTCCCATTGCTTCTTCACATAGGTGAACGCCTTTGGTAAGGCGATGAGATAGCTTTGCATTGAACGAAAAAATTAGAATTATGAAAACGGTATTTCACAGTGCGAAGACCAGAGGTTTTGCAGATCACGGTTGGTTGAAGAGTCATCACAGCTTCAGCTTTGCGGGCTATTCCAATCCGAATAGAATTCATTTTGGTACGCTCAGAGTATTGAATGATGATTATGTGGAAGGGGGGATGGGTTTCGGAAAGCATCCTCATCATAACATGGAAATCATATCTATTCCAATCGAAGGAGATTTGAAACATGGAGATGATATGGGCAATTCGGGAGTTATCAGAAAGGGAGATGTTCAGGTAATGTCGGCCGGGAGAGGTGTTGTGCACAGCGAGATGAACGCGAATACCGTTGAGCCGGTTAAATTCTTACAGATTTGGGTATTTCCCAATAAGCAAAATGTTACCCCGAGATACGGGCAGATCAACTATTTAGATGACATAGTAAAAAATGAATTTCAGCAGATTGTTTCTCCTGATCCGGAAGGAAAAGGAGCATGGATTCACCAGGAAGCATGGTTCAGCATAGCAGAATTTGACGCAGGTACAAAGAAGACCTATACCATCCGCAAAGAAGGTAACGGGGCTTACATCTTTGTTCTGAAAGGACACCTCAGGATAGGCGACCAGGAACTCGGGCAACGCGATGCACTCGGTATATGGGATACCGAATCGTTTGAAGTAGAGGCTATGGAGGATACCGAATTCCTGCTGATGGATATCCCTTTGGAAGTACCTGAATTCGCTTAATGTTTTGCTGAAAGTTATTTCAGACCTAATACCTCAGATCCCTGTTCGAAGATGACATCGACAGGGATTTTTGCTTCTTTCAGTCGATCAAGGTCTTTCTGAAGTTGAGCTCCTATCTTGCCCTTCTCTTTCACCAGTTTGGCTACTGCATCGTAATCACCGTCTCCCTGCAGTGTGAGTATCAGGTTAGACAGGCTGTCAATGGCAGCTTTCATATTCTCGTAATTCACTTTATAAGTGCCATCGGCCAATCTTTCGAAAGCTTTGTGGTCTTCAAAGAAATTAAAGCGAATCATGTTGGCGATACCGTGGGCGTCTCCGGCTCCGAATCTGACAGAGCGGAATATGCCGGCGATAAATGTGGTGTAGTAATCTTTAATGTCTCCCTCCATTTCGCCTTTATCTAACAGCTGTTCTACCATGTAGAGACCGAGGATATCAGCTTTACCCTCTTCAAGTGCAGATGCATGTTCTTTCAGCGCTTTTCTGACTGTTCCCTTGTTATTGATGGTATTTTTGATTCCGAGTCCGTGTGCAACTTCATGGAACATGGTGTTGGCGAAGAAGGCATCAAACTTCACATGATCACGCTGCTCGGGAGTAATCAGGACTTCGGCAATAGGAACCATGATTTTATCAAACTTGGCTTGCATTGCATTCTTCAGCTGCAATCTTCTCGTACCTTTCTTTAATTGTACTTCTTCATCGTTGGGCAGATTAATGGCGATAGTTTTCCCGCCGGCATTGGCCGATCCGGCATAGTACACAACGTCGTATGCGTTCAGGTCTCCATCCGATCCGGGCCTCTCTGTTTTGTAGGTTTTGTCAACCGGAAGACTGTCTTGCAACTCGGGCAGGAAAGAAGCATACTTAGCGAGGCGCTGACTCCACTCTTTGTCTTTTACTAAAACATAAGCCTCATAAGAAGCTTTATAACCGAACAATTGATCTTCGTAAGTCTCTATAGGTCCGATAACTATATCCAAACCATTGTTTTTCATGTCTAACCAGGCAAAATCACTTTTCTGATAATCATCGTTTAAAATTGCATCAGCTCTTAGATTAAGATAGTTTTTCAGGCCGGGATCTTTTGCCAGGGCAGCTGCCTCGCGCAGTTTTCCTGCAGCAACTTCCAGCTGTTCTTTAAATTTTTCATGGTAGGGTAGTGTATACAGCTTTCCGCCTGTATCCCGGCGGATGAAATTGTAAAGACCGGTTTTCCCTTCGAGGTTAGCCTCTTCAAATTCCACTTTACTCATATCGTGTGGATAGAAATTAGCTCCTGCCGGTTTGGGTCCTACGCCCTCGATAAATGGAGCATCATCCTTCAATCTGTCCCATGGTCCGTAATTAATTTCGGCGAACCTTTTTGTTGCCGGGTCATTTATAGCGTTAAACAAACTATCCAGGTCGCCGTATGTTTGATAAGCGAACAACGGGTCCATGATTTTTGCAGCATCAATCAGCAGCGGGATCATCTGCTTTTCTTCTTCGGTAAGCTTTGAAATATCGGTTGTCAGTTTAAAGGTTGCCAATTCATTCACGCGCTGTTCCATGGTTTCATTATTGTTTGAGTTATCCTTTTCGGTATTGTTGTTACATGAGAAAAGAAAGATTACAAGCACAGCGGCCGCAATCATAGAGCAATACTTTTTCATTGTTGATTTGTTTGACGGGCAGTAAAGATAAAAATTTGTAATCCTTTTGCCGGATTAATGTAGTTAGATATATAGACGCTGATTGATTGGGAAGGTGCATAATTTGTTGAATACAATAAAAACACTTTAGAAAATAGAAAATATTAATCCGTAATTTTAGCGCTTCACTCTAAAACTTCATTAGAAAATGGACATTACAGATTTATTAAAAAGCCCGATGGGTAGCCAGTTAATTACTGGAATTGGTGCCCAGGCAGGTACAACTGAAAAAGAAGCTTCATCGGTTATCAGTGCAGCCGCACCGGTTCTTATGGGTATGCTTCAAAAAAATGCCAGTACCGAACAGGGAGCTGCAAGCCTGCTGGGCGCGTTGAACAAACATGACGGAAGCATTCTCGATAACCTGTCGGGTTTTCTTGGTTCGGGAGATTTCTCTGACGGCGATGGCATTTTAAAACACGTGCTGGGAGGGAAGAGAGATACCGTACAAAATGCTCTGAGTGCCAAGACAGGAGTCAGCACCACAAAAGTAGCTTCTATATTAGCTATGTTAGCCCCAATTCTGATGGGCTTTTTGGGTAAACAAACCAGGTCAAAAGGAAATGTTACCGATAGTGCGGGTTTAGGTAGTGTATTGGGTAGCCTGTTAGGTTCCTCAGGTGGTTCTTCATCCGTTGGCGGCAGCATTCTTTCTTCTTTATTAGATCAGGATGGTGATGGCCAGATCGGGCTTGGAGACGCTATCAGTGCTGTTACAGGTGGCGGCAAGAAGAAGGGAGGCGGGCTGTTAGGTGGCTTGCTTGGTGGTTTATTAGGAGGCAAGAAATAACTCCATTATAGATTAAAATTACAGAAGCCCCGCAATGGGGCTTTTTTTATTAGAGACTTTTATTCCCACAGATGAATGGTGATATGGTAATTCAGTGTAGCCCAGGCAACCCAGCCGGCTTTTTCCAGCCTCTTCCGCCAATATTTTTCCTTTCCAATCGGTACCCTGATGATAATATCCCTGTAAGAGTTTAGCTGTTCAGTCATTTTGAGATTTTTCAGTGTGCTGATATAATCCTTCTGATTAGCACGAGTCATATCCCAAAGTGTAGTAGCATTATACACAACTCCCGTTTGATAATGCTCATACACATATGCTGAGAAGCTGCGATTATTAATATAGGACTTAGAATTAAGTAAGTCTGTGATGAAAGGTATTTGACTTTTATCGAGAGTTGAAGTGAAAGTAAATCCATTAGCTTGCTGTATCGGCAACCCCAGAGTATTCAGATAATTGAATGTTTTCTGCATACTGACTGTTGAATCGATACCTATAATAACAATACCCTTCTCAAAGTTCTCGTCATCAACAGTTTCTTTCTTACAACCTGTAATAGCAATTGTAAAGGCAAGGCTAAAAAAGAAGAGGCGCTTCATAGAATAAATTTACTGCCAAAAGAAGGGACAGACATAGAAGAACATATTTTTCCCTCTGTTGGTGAAAAATAAAAAAGTGGAGCTGCAGGGATTTGAACTATTGCTGTTTAAGTGTAAATCGTTTTTAGTCTCAAAATCATGGAATCCTTATCTGTATTGACTTCTGCACAATACCACAAAATTTAGCAAAAAATAACTAAAGAAAAATTTGCTCCCTAATTTACTCCCCATTATCTTTGTGGGTATTAAGAGAAACGTAAACTTGAACCTAAAAAAGGGAGTGAATTATGACGGTTTTTTACTCCCTATTTCTAAACTTTAAAACAGGGAGTAAATGAGCAGCACAATCAAAAAAGAACTTCGGCGCGACAAAACCGACAAAGAAGGCAAAGCACCCATCCGGATTATTTATCAAATATCCGGGCAGAGGGTTTATTTCTCAACAGGGCAAAAAGTAAAGCCGGAGCATTGGGATAATGAAACGCAACAAGCCATTTATTTAAAGAAGGGTGATTTGCTGGCAAGTGAAGCCAAAGAAGTCAATGATAATTTGGGCGATTTGATACGAAAGATTGAACGAATTGAAAAGAAGTTTGAACTGGATGGCGTTGTCTATTCACCGGATATGGTGAAAGAGGCTTTTACCGAAAAGCAGAAACCAAAAACCAAACGTGATGCGTCATCGAAAGAGCTTCACTCATTTATTGAAAAATATTTGCAGGAAAATAAACATATCCGGGTGCCGGGTAGTCTATCTGTTTACAGGCAACTGGGGCGGCATCTGGCGGCCTACGAAAAGAAGCACAAGACAACGGTTTCATTTGAAAGCATCGATACAAATTTTTTCAAATCGTTTCAAAATTTTCTGGTTGGACTGACTATAAAAAGAAAAGATGGAACCGTTGCAAGGCGATTGAATAACGTAACGATTGCAAAACAATTAAGCACTCTGAAAACGTTTTTGAGCTATGCACGGCAATCGGGGATTGCCATAAATGACAGCTACAAAAATTTTACGGTAAAACGTGAAAACGATTTAGAGGTGATCGCTCTAACTCAAGATGAGTTTAACACACTTTGGAAAATGGATTTGAGCGGCAATAAACGATTGGATCAGGTGAGGGATTGCTTTATTTTTTCATGTGTGAGCGGCTTTAGATACAGCGACCTGGCGGTGTTGCGGTGGGAACATATCAAACACGATAACATTGAAATTACACAAGTTAAAACGGGCCATAAAATCGTTGTACCTGTAAATGTTTATTCGCAGAACATTTTAGAAAAATACAAAGACCAGCCGAGGCCATTGCCAATAATCAGCAATCAAAAATCAAATCTTTATTTAGCTGAATTGTGCAAACTTGCCGGATTGGATGAACCGGTTTCCATTATCCGGAAATATGGTGCTGAAAGAGTGGAAACGATTTATAAAAAATATGAGTTAATTCGTATGCATTGCGGGCGTAAAACCTTTGCGACCCTGAGCCTGAAAAAAGGGATGACAGCCGAGCAAGTGATGAAGATAGGCGGATGGAAGGATTACCGCTCGTTTGCGCGGTATGTGAACCTGACCCGGCAGGATAGCCAGGAGGCCATGATAGCCGTTTGGGGAGCACCAAAATCAAATTTAAAAGCCGTTTAACATGGATTACAAAAAAATAATTTTAGAAGGCCTATTTGCCGGGGGAAGCAAACATTTGTTATCACGATACTTTTGGCAACAATCCGAACGCTGGCCAGTTGACAAAGTAACCTTTTTTTCAAAATGTGTGAATGTGTGCGATGAACTGGAGGCAGAATTTACCGGGCAGTTTAACGATGTACACGTCCGTTTTGATGACCAAATAGAAATGGCGGAAAAACGAGGCATGGTAAAAGCCGTTGCCCGGATTGAAAAACAGGCAGCGTATATCACACAGGATAATTTCAGGATGCAGCTTGCAGAGGGCCGTACATTATCAATGGATGAAATAAACCTTGCAAGATGGGCACTACACGCAGCCATTGAAAAGGCAAAATCAGAACTTTCTGAAAAGATTGATGAGGTTGAAACCGTCCGAAAAACAAGGACGAAGCTATCCAATAATGATGACCCGTGGTTATTGGTGGCTGACCAATCTAAAAAGGATATTGTTGCTATGTATGAAAAAAATCTTGAACAGTACCAGGTGGCAAATATTATAGATGCCTGGATACAGGGCAATGATGTTGAACTTTGTGCGGCTTTTTGCAATCATTTGTTAGAAGAGGGGTTTTTTATTGACCGAAAAATCAATACTGCTATTTCGTTTGCACATGGCCGTTATGGATGTAACATAAAAGCTACTTTGGACAAAATCCGGCGCAAAAAGCAAAGCAATCTACTAAAGGAAAAAACGAATGAAATCATTCGAATTGCTACAAATCAGAAGTACGGATTAGTACGGAAACGGATACGGCAAAAATAATTTCTAATTCTCTCAAACCCTTTACAGCCTTGCATTTGCGAGGCTTTTTTATTTGCCGTACTAAAAAAAATCAACCCTTAAAACGTTTTTTGTTGTTTTTCCTTTGGGGTATTGTTTTACAGCAAAAAATTTTTTTATGATTGAAAATCCTTTTGAGCAAATCATGACCGAACTGGCCGAAATAAAAACGGCAATCAGTAAGCCACAGCCCATAGCGACACCGGATGAAATTATCAGCCGTGAGGAACTTCAAAAAAGGTTAGGGGTTACGGAGCCAACGTTAATACGCTACGGACGCAAAGGAATTATTCCCGAATTACGTTTAGGCTCAAACGTTAGATATAATTGGCCGGACGTTTTGGCGGCATTGTCAAATGTCAAAACCTTAAAGAAATGAACACAGAAGCCAACATTTTGAGCCTGTACGAATTGCGAAGCCTTACCGCGAGCGAGTTTAACGAATTGCCCGAAAAGCAGCGTTTGGATACTATGCAAAATTTTTTCGGCCCGAAAATGCAAACACGGGCGGCGATGGCATTTTTTCAAAACAAAAGCATCATCCTGGTAAGTGAACGAAAGCAAATCGTGTATGCAGCAGCGATAGAACAAGCCGAAGAAATAAGCGCATCAATCGCGGCGAAAGGCACGGGCTATGTTTGCCATTTTCAAAATTTAGTTTCCGTGTGGGACAATTAAAAAAGGCCGGGGAACTACTCCGGCCCAAGAAAAATCTTTTAAACAAAGGAAAAACTCCATGACAAATATACAAAAACCGGATGAAATAAACGCGGATTTGGAGCAAAATTTTGGTACTGATTTAAACGATTTTATCCAAACGGAGGGCGGCGAAGTTGTTGCTCCGAAAACATTGCGAGAGTTTGAAAATATCCGTATCACAATCGAGAAAAACATTCCTGTAAACGAGCCTTTTATTCGCATGGGCGGCAAAGGGATTGCATCTAAAAATAATATCACAGGAATTTCAGCCGCGGTAAAACAAGGCAAAACAGCTTTTGTTTCAGCAATACTTGCCGGGGCGATAAGCCGTTTAGGGAAATATGAGGGTTTTTGTGATTTACAAATTGAAACGAATGATGAAGGCAAGGCAGTAGTTGATATTGACACCGAGCAAGCCGAGGATGACCAGCAGCATAAAGTGAAAACAATCCTGGCACGCAATGGTTACATGGCTACGCCCGAAAATTATTTGAGCTACAATTTTCGCCAACTACCCCGAAAGCAGTACAAAGATTATTTGAACCAAATTTGCGAAGCGGCAAACAAAAAGTTTAACGGCATACATTTAATTTCCATTGATGGTGCTGCCGACTTTTGCGAAAGTGTAAATGATGATCGGGAAGCCGCCGAGCTTGTGGAATACTTCACTCATCTGGCCATTAAATTTAATTGCCCTGTATTACTTGTGATTCATTTAAACCCGGGCAGCGACAAAGAAAGGGGCCATCTGGGCAGCGAAATTCAGCGCAAATGTTATGGCCTTATCACTATATCGAAAAAAGACGATATAAGCACAGCGACCGTGAAGGTAGGCCGCAAGGCAGGCACATCCGACACACCTGCCATAAATTTTAGGTACGACCCCGAAAAAGGTTATCACACCGAATGTGATGCTCCGGTGGATGGAAGTTTTAAAGCAGGACTTGCAAAAACGCGACAAAAAGAAGAAACAGCAAAAGCGATCCTGAAGGGGCAAACACAAATGAGATATAATGGCCTAAAAAAAGCCATCATGAAAGAAACCGGATCATCCGAGGGTACTGCCAAAAACTGGATAAAAGATTTAGAAGCACTGGATATAATAACCAAACTTGAAAATGGAAGCTATATTCTCTCAAAATAGGGCAAGGGCAATTTGGGGCAATTCGGGGCAACTATTGACCCGGCATAGGTGGGGCAAAATGCCCCTATATATAAGGGGCATTGCCCTGCCCCGATTAAACTGCCCTGCCTATAAAAACAAAATTGCCCTTAATACAAAATGAAAAGCGTTTTAGACATATCAGTTTCGGCATTTTCAAATTATCACAGCACTTCCCCAAAAGATGTGAATCTTCTCACCTGGCTTTATTCAGATAAGTACGCGGATAAAGTTTTGGCTATACGTGAACTTTCAGACAAAAAAGAGCGCGACAAAATTAAAGCGACCCTGCCCGCAATCACTCCGGGTGGTACATTTTCCGAAAGAAGGGCAACTGGACTTATCAATCATTCAGGATTATTACAGTTTGATGTTGATGGGGTGCAGGACATTAAAACCACAAAACAAAAAATTTGCTCACTTCCAAACGTTGCCTATTGTGGCCTATCCGTTTCCGGGCGTGGCTTGTGGGGATTAATACCTATCGTAGAGCCGGAGCATCACAAAAAATATTTTGAATTTATACAAAAAGCATTTGCATCAATGGGAATTTGTATTGATGAAGCCTGCAAAGACGTTTCACGTTTGCGCGGATATTCTTATGACCCCGAAGCCTATTTTAACCATGATGCAAAGCCGTTAAATAAATTTTATTCCCGACCTAAAGCAGTTTATCCTAAAACCCATTTTAAGGGCAATACAGGCGATTTTGAAACCGAGCGGATAGAATACTGTATAAACGAAATAAGTGCCCGCAAAATTGATATAACGGCCCGTTATAACGATTGGTTTGCACTGGGATGTTCTTTTGCAAGTTTAGGCGAACAAGGCAGGCAATATTTTCACGCAGTTTCACAAAATTATCCGGGTTACGATCCACAAGAAACCGATGAACAATTTACAAAATGCCTAAAATCCACAATCAAAGATTTGAGCACGTTTTTCGGTAAATGCCGGAACGCTGGAGTGCGTTTTAAAGATGCTGCACCAATAACTGAATCTGCACACCCGGAGCCACAACAAACAGTAAAAAATATTGAGTTTCCACAATGGTATTTACTTCACGTGGAGGCGCTCAAAAAACGAATCAGAAACGAAATATCTGATAAAGATTTTTGCAAACGGATGGAACAAATTTCAAAGAGTGAAGGATTAGGCGTTTCTGAATATGTTGACCGGGTGAATGAATGTGATAAACTGTATTTTAAAAATCAATCCCTATGAATGACAAAAAAATGATTGCGGATTTAAGACGGAGTTACAATAAACTGGAAAGGCAGTATATCCGTTTGAGAAAGGAAAATGATTTGCTTTTTGAGCGATTGAACGGTAAAAAGGAGGTTGAGAGGGAAACAAAACGAATCAAAAAAAATAGGGTTCAAATCCTAACCGTTCCACAATAAGTGTGGTAAATAAAGAATTATACACATATAGGGAGCAAATAGGGGAGTAATTAACAGAATATTTATTTATCTTTGATACGAATTAAATAGCGTTTGTGATGGCAGAAAAATCAAGTTTATGGATTGCCGGTGAATCCGGGAACAAGGCAGGCAGGCCCAAAGGTACGAGGCATTCAATCCTAACCACCAAAGGCCGGATTGAAAGATTCCTTTACCGGAATATGAGCGCGAAAGCATTGCAAAGCCTTTACAATTCGCTCAAACCGAAAGAACAGATTGAACTACTTACCGGCTTGTTGCCTTATGTTTTGCCAAGGCAAGGAAGTCTGGACAAAATGAGCAGTGAAGATGCAAACCGGATTTTTGACCAAATCATGGACAACCTAAACAGCAAAAACGATGGCGCAAAAGTTGGATAAGGTTTCTTTGATAAGACAACTGTTTGCCGGAACCCTTGATCTGGAAGCATTAAAGCCACCTCAAACCTTTCTCATTGATATTACCGAAGATGGCCTATATCATTTGAACAATGGCAGGAGCCGGGCAAAGTGTGCCATGAATAGAGAACAGTACGAAGCATG
>JAGFIS010000020.1 GCA_024103425.1 Chitinophagaceae bacterium | reverse complement strand
GAAAATTACCCAGACATTTAAAGATTTTTACGAGAGCGGAAAAGGAGGTATCCTTCTTGTAGTATGCACTATCATATCACTACTTTTAGCTAATTCGACCATAGGAGGTGGATATGTGAATTTCTGGCATACCCATCTTGGTATGTTGTCGATAGAACAGTGGGTGAACGATGCCTTAATGGCGATTTTCTTCCTGATGGTGGGATTGGAGTTGAAGCGTGAATTATTTGTGGGCGAATTATCATCCGCACGTACGGGCTTATTACCTGTATTTGCAGCATTAGGAGGCATGGTGGTGCCTGCCTTAATTTATGTGAGCTTCAACCTGGGAACTCCGAATATTCACGGATTCGGTATCCCGATGGCTACAGATATAGCCTTTGCAATTGGTATTCTTTCCCTCTTAGGTAACAGGGTTCCGTTTTCACTAAAGGTTTTCCTGACGGCTATAGCTGTGATTGATGATTTGGGAGCGATATTGGTAATAGCCTTCTTCTACACCAACCAGCTTTCATTGACGAATCTGGCGATTGTGCTTGGGATATGGATTACACTTATACTATTTTCAAGAGCGGGTATTAGGCAATTGTGGATTTATCTGTTGTTGGGGGGCGTAATGTGGTATTTTATGTTTAAATCGGGCGTACATGCAACACTTGCAGGTATTCTGCTCGCGTTTGCATTACCTTTTGAGAAAGGTGCAAAGCGTGCACTGTCATACAGAATACAGACGTGGCTTCATGCACCGGTTTCGTTTGTGGTGTTGCCCATATTCGCACTTGCCAATACTGCCATTGTATTTGGTGATAAGTGGGACACTGGACTTTTAACAGCCTCAAGCCTGGGAATAGTTGTAGGGCTTGTAGTGGGCAAACCTTTAGGAGTGTTTCTGTTTAGTTTCATGTCTGTAAAAAGCAGAATAACTGTGTTACCCGGAGAATTAAAGTGGATCCAGGTATGGGGTGCAGGATTATTGGCAGGGATAGGTTTTACTATGTCGATATTTATTACGCTGTTGGCATTCAATGACCCGTTTTTAATTTCGGAATCCAAAATATCCATACTGATAGGATCGCTAGTATCAGGAATTATTGGTTATTCGTTTCTTAAGTATATCCTCAGGCCGAAGAAGAAAAAATAAAGCAGTTTAAAAAGTAATGCAAAATGAAGTCTCATCCGATAAATGATTTGTTGAAGAAGCGCATCCTGATTATAGATGGCGCCATGGGGACCCAGATACAGGGGTTCAAATTAGAGGAAGCAGATTTCCGCGGAGAACAGTTTAAAGATTCCAAGAAGGATTTGAGAGGCAACAATGATCTCTTAAGTATTACCAAGCCTGATATTATTGAGTCTATCCACAAGGCATATCTGGATGCAGGGGCAGATATCATCGAGACCAACACCTTCAGTAGTACTTCTATTGCCCAGGCAGATTATGATTTACAGCATCTGGCCTACGATCTGAATGTGGCAGCCGTGAAGTGTGCTAAGAATGCAGTTGATGCTTTTATGAAAGAACATCCGGATAGCGAGCCTAAGTTTATTGCCGGTGCTATCGGACCGTTGAACAAAACATTAAGCCTTTCTCCCGATGTGAATAATCCGGGATTCAGAACCGTAACCTTTGATGAAGTGGCTGATGCTTATTATGAGCAGATTCGCGGACTATCAGACGGTGGTGCTGACCTACTGTTGATAGAAACCATCTTCGATACGTTAAATGCGAAGGCGGCGATCTATGCTATCAAAAAATACTTCAGAGAAACCGGAGAAGAAGAATTGCCAATCATGATCAGCGGAACGATTACAGATGCCAGCGGAAGAACATTAAGCGGCCAGACACTGGAGGCTTTCTATATTTCTGTAATGCATGCCAAACCGCTGAGCATTGGTTTGAACTGTGCTTTGGGAGCGAAAGAAATGCGTCCGCATATTCAGGAGCTGAGCGGGTTAGCAGCATGTTATACATCAGCCTATCCGAATGCCGGATTGCCCAATGCATTCGGAGAGTACGACGAAACACCCGATGTAACCTCTCATATCCTGGAAGACTGGGCCAAAGAGGGCTTCCTGAATATCGTCGGCGGCTGCTGCGGAACAACTCCTGAGCACATCAGGCATATTGCAGAAGCTGTGAAGAAATTCAAACCAAGACAATTGCCGGAGCTGGCTGAAGTATAATTAATAACGATAACGAACACACGAAATAATTGAAATAATGAGCACAATTCATCCTTTTTTGCGATTATCAGGATTAGAAGCACTGGTCATTAAGCCCGATTCGCTGTTTGTCAATGTCGGTGAGCGTACGAATGTAACGGGGTCTAAAAAGTTTGACCGCCTGATTAAGGCCGAAAATTATGAGGAGGCTTTGTCTATCGCACGTCAGCAGGTGGAAAACGGAGCACAAGTGCTGGATGTGAATATGGATGACGCTTTGCTGGACGGTGAAAAAGCAATGGTAAAGTTTTTAAACCTGTTGCAATCAGAACCGGATGTCGCCAAGATTCCGGTCATGATTGACTCGTCTAAGTTTCATATCATCGAGGCGGGGTTGAAGTGTGTTCAGGGAAAATGTATCGTGAACTCGATCTCATTAAAAGAAGGTGAAGAGAAATTTATAGAAGAAGCCCGTATCTGTAAAGACTTTGGGGCAGCAGTTATTGTGATGGCTTTTGACGAGCAAGGTCAGGCTGACAATATTCCCCGAAGGATTGAAATATCCGAGAGGGCATACAAGGTGCTCACTGAAAAAGTTGGCATGGATCCGCAGGATATCATTTTCGACCTGAATATTTTTCCGGTCGCCACAGGCATAGAGGAACACAATAACAATGCAGTAGATTTTATAGAAGCAACCAAAGAAGTGAAAAGGTTGATGCCCCTTACCCATGTGAGCGGGGGAGTAAGTAATCTTTCATTCTCTTTCCGCGGTAATGATGCAGTGCGTGAAGCGATGCACTCGGTATTTCTCTACCATGCCATTAAGTCCGGTATGGACATGGGCATCGTGAATGCAGGCCAGTTGCAGGTTTATGAGCAGATTGAACCGAAGTTGAAAGAACTCGTAGAAGATGTTATCCTGAACAGAAACCCTGAAGCTACTGACAGATTATTGGAGTTTGCAGAAACTGTAAAGTCTAAAGGAAAGGAAAAAGTAAAAGATGAAGCATGGAGAAAGGAGCCGGTAGAGAAAAGGCTTTCGCATGCGCTCGTTAACGGCATCACTGATTATATAGAAGAAGATACTGAAGAAGCACGTCAGAAATATCCGCAACCGTTAGATGTGATAGAAGGCCCGCTGATGGACGGTATGAATGTAGTGGGGGACTTATTTGGAAGCGGTAAGATGTTCCTGCCTCAGGTCGTGAAGAGTGCACGTGTAATGAAAAAGAGTGTGAACTATCTGTTCCCGTTTATTGAGGCAGAAAAAGAAAGGCTCAAAAAAGAGAATATCGAGAAAGGTATTCTTTCTGAAAGCGAAGAAGGTGCGGCGAAGATCCTCATGGCAACCGTAAAAGGAGACGTACACGACATCGGCAAAAATATCGTCGGCGTAGTGTTAGGATGTAATGGATACGAGGTAATCGATATGGGAGTGATGGTGCCGGCGGAAAAGTTGTTAGCCAAAGCCAAAGAGATCAATGCTGCCATGGTAGGAGTGAGCGGACTGATTACCCCATCGCTCGACGAAATGGTACACGTTGCCAAGGAAATGCAACGCAATAATTTTGATATTCCGCTGTTGATCGGTGGAGCGACTACAAGCCGGTTACACACTGCCGTTAGAATTGCCCCCGAGTACGATAACGGTGTGGTGCATGTATTGGATGCCAGCCGCAGTGTGACGGTGGTAGGTAACCTGCTGGCGAAGGACACCAAAGATCAGTATCTAAAGGACATAAAAGAAGAATATGCCAAGTTGAGGGAAGACTTTGCCAACAGGAGGGCAGCTAAACCGATGGTGAGTTATGAAGAGGCGAAGAAAAATAAATACCGGGCAGACTGGGAGAACTACCATCCCGTGAAGCCGAAACTGTTGGGTGTAAAAGCTTTCAAAGATTACGACCTCAGAGAAATTATTACACATCTCGACTGGCAACCATTCTTTATCGCCTGGGAATTACATGGTAAGTTCCCGGCTATTCTTGAAGATGAGGTAACGGGCGAAGCAGCCACCAAGCTCTTTAAAGATGCACAGGAACTGTTGAGAAAAATCATTGAAGAAAGATGGCTGACAGCCAGCGGGGTAATTGGTTTGTGGGAAGCCAATGCTGTAGATGATGATTCAGTAGTGATTACAACAGAGGAAGGAGAAAAAGTGAAATTAGAGTTTCTACGTCAGCAGATGAAGAAAGCAGCAGGGCAGCCCAACCGTTCACTTGCCGATTTTATAAAACCGGGAGGTGATTACATGGGTGCCTTTGCAGTCTCCATCCACGGGATAGAACCACATCTCGAGCGGTTTATTAATGATATGGATGATTATAACAAGATCATCCTCCAGGCACTTGCCGACAGGCTGGCAGAAGCATTCGCCGAGACAATGCACGAACGGGTGCGTAAGGAATTCTGGGGATATGCCGCAAACGAAAACCTTACGAATGAAGAACTGATCAGGGAGCAGTATCAGGGTATTCGTCCGGCACCGGGTTATCCCGCCTGTCCGGAGCATACAGAAAAACGCAAACTGTTCAAGTTGCTCAACGCAACAGAAAATTCTGGAACTGTACTGACAGATGCGCTTGCGATGTATCCTGCGTCTTCAGTGTGCGGTTGGTATATTGCACATCCCGACAGTACTTATTTCGGTGTAGGAAAGATTCAGAAAGATCAGGTAGAAGACTATGCAGCCAGGAAAGGAGTATCGGTAGAAGAGGCGGAGAAATGGCTCAGGCCTCAGTTGGCCTATGATGTGTAAATAGTATGGATATACGAATTATTACATACAACGTCAACGGAATCCGTGCTGCCATCAGGAAAGGATTTATTGACTGGCTGAAAACAGATCCTGCCGATATCATTTGTGTACAGGAGATTAAAGCACAGGAGAGCGATATAGACCGTTCGCTTTTTGAAGCAGCGGGATATCAGCCCTACTTTTACAGCGCAGAAAAGAAAGGTTACAGCGGGGTAGGTATTCTTACAAAGTTGACCCCTGACAGAATAAAAATGGGAAACGGAAACGAGCAGAGCGATAACGAAGGCAGAATCCTGCAGGCAGATTTTGGAGACCTGACGGTCATCAGCGCTTACTTCCCTTCGGGTACATCCGGCGACGAGCGGCAAACCTATAAATACCAATGGCTGGATGAATTCTTTGATTATCTGAAGAAGCTGAGGAAGAAGAGAAAGCAACTGGTAATCTGCGGCGATTACAACATTGCGCATAAAGAAATAGACATCCATAACCCGAAGTCTAATAAAAACTCATCCGGCTTTCTGCCCGAAGAAAGAGCATGGATGGATAAGCTGTTTGCCAATGGTTTTATCGACACTTTCCGTAAGGTAAATCAGCAACCGCATCAGTACACGTGGTGGCACCAGTTGCGCAAGAGCACAAGACTCGAAAATAAAGGATGGAGAATTGATTATATCAGCGTAACGGATAATCTGGAATCACACATTCACGATGCTGAAATTTACCCGATGGTGCAGCACAGCGATCATTGCCCGATGGCTGTAACTTTGAGATTCTGAAAACGTAAATCATGTACACCCTCAACATCACATTCAAAGTAGAACACAATGTCTTCGACGATTGGTACAATTGGATGAGAGAGGATTTTATTAATGGTTTTCATACACTTCAGGATATTGAAAACACTCAACTGAATCGCCTGTTAGGCCATGATGACGAGCATGGAGTTACTGCAGTGTTGCAGGTTGTCTTTTTGTCTGAAGATGAACTCAGGAAATACTTAGATAATTATCAGGATGAATTTGCCCGCAAGGTGTCGGAGCGATGGGGAGAAAGAGTGGTATTTTTTCAGACAGCCATGAAGAAAATTTGAGTTCCTGTAATCCTGAATTAGTATTTTTCTAACCTTCCCGGCCATTCTTTTGATATTGCCCGAACCGGTTATCAGGGCGGCTTGAAATTTTATGACTATACAAAATACGGGAATATAGTGGTTTTTAATTAATGTTTCCGTTCAATCCCTTTATACGAGCGGTTTTCAGAGGATAAAAGGTGTAAAAATATTTAGATAAAAATATTGTTGAGATTAAAAACCTTCTATATTTGCCCTCGTTAAAAAATCAATCAAATTCAAAACATGAACAAGTCAGAATTAATCGCCAAAATGGCTGAGGACGCAGGAATCACAAAGACCCAGGCTAATGCTGCTCTGGATTCTTTCACTTCTGCTGTAACAAAGACTCTGAAGAAGGGTGATAAGGTAACCTTAGTAGGTTTCGGTACTTTCTCTGTTTCTAAGAGAGCTGCTCGTAACGGACGTAACCCGCAAACAGGAGCCGTGATTAAAATCAAGGCTAAAAAAGTTGCCCGTTTCAAGCCGGGAAAGGAATTATCATCTAAGATCTAATTAGCTGAATTCAGTACTTTTGAAAAGCAAGATATAATTATTTGTATCTTGCTTTTTTTATTGATTTCATCTTAAAGTACTTAAGAATATGGGAAAAGGTGACAAGAAAACGAAGAAAGGAAAAATTTTCATGGGCTCATTCGGAAAGAGTCGTCCTGCTGATGCTAAGAAAGTAAAACCGGCTGCAGAAAAGAAGAAATAAGGTTTTACACTGCCTGAACCCCGGGCAGATAACAACACTACACACCCTGCGTTTTTGGGTCAGGAATTTAAGGAGCCAGACGGCTCATAGACCAGCCATTGTCTTTTTTGGAATACACGAGCCGGTCGTGCAGCCTGCCGGGCCTGCCCTGCCAGAATTCTATCGTGTGGGGATGTACAATGTATCCGCCCCAATGAGGCGGACGTGTGATTTCTTTGTCTTTGAAATGTTCCGCAGTTTCTTTTTTACGCTCTTCGATAAAATTCCTGCCAGGAATGGTCTCGCTTTGCGGAGATACCCATGCTCCTATTTGGCTTTCAATGGGCCGAGAATGGAAATAACGGTCGCTGTCGGCGGCATCAATTTTTTCAATCCTTCCTTCAACCCTTACCTGTCTCTCCAATTCTTTCCAGAAGAATAAAAGCGCGGCATGCGGATTGGCTTCTATCTCTCTGCCTTTGCGGCTGTGATAGTTGGTAAAGAAAACGAAACCTTCTTTATCTATTCCCTTTAATAAAACAATTCTCGATGAGGGTATACCTCCGGGAGTCGCGGTTGTCAACGTCATAGCATTCACTTCGTCGATGTTGGCACCAATAGCCTCGTCCCACCAGATTTTGAACTGCTCTATTGGATTGGGTTTGACATCTTTCTCGTCGAGAGATTTCTGCTTGTATACTTTGCGTATGTCTGATATGGAGAGGTCGACTGACATGTATTTATTGCTTTGCACAAAGGTAACTCTGCCGGCGGAATCCTCAATGTACCGGAGGGAGTAACAGAGATTATTGGTTCAGTGACCTGGTTTTCTTTATCATGGCTTCCAGCTCAGAGATCATTTGAGTCTTTTCGTTTTCAAAAGAATTCACCCTGCTTTCGAGTTCCTGCATCTTCATAAGTTGCTTTTCTATATCTGCATATCTTAGCGCCATCTCGGTAATCTGGCTCTTCAGTCCGTCGTTCTCGCTTCTGAGGGAGGTGAGGATAGATTCGTTATAAGCCAGTTGGTTCTTGAGTTCTATTTCTTTTTTCAGCTGGATTTCCAGCGATTTTTCTTTCTCGGCAGCCGCTTCTAATTGCCTCTGCATATCACCGATATGATTTTGCATCGCTTCTATCTCTACCAGTCTGCCGTCGAAACTGCTTTTCACTGATGCGAGCTCTTCCAGTTTTTTTCTCAGTTGCTCGGCTTCTGCCTTCAGAGCCACGATCTGGCCGTCTTTCTGTTTTTCGGCCTGTAACTGGTTTTGCAGATTGTTGATGTGGTTTTGCAGCGACTGAATTTCGTTGAGCTTCATGTTGTATTCGCTTTTCAAAGCGTTGTAATGCTCCATATTAGAACGCAGATGTTCGATTTCTGCATCCTTTTCACGATACTGTTGTTCTTTTTCCCTCTCGGCCTGTAACTCGTTATTAAGGTTGTTGATTTCTTCTTTCAATTTACCGGTCTCCTCGGCTTTGGCGTGGAAATCGTTTTTCAGGCTTTCATATCGCAATGCGCCTAAACGCAATACTTCGATTTCTTCTTTTAGCCTGTTTATTCTTTCTTCTTGTTCCTCTTTCTGGGTAGCTACATTCTGCAATTGCTCTCTCAGTTCGTTTATCTGGCTTTCGAGAGATGCTACTTCTTCAGACTTTGCGTCATTTTCACTACTGAGAGCTTTATACTCTTCAGCCGTACTTCTGAGCTGAGCCACCTCTTGTTGAAGAGATTCCAGTTCTGCATCTTTTTCACGGGCAGATTTCAGTTGTTCTTCCAGTTCGCTGATGCGGTTCTGCAGGGAGAGATTCTCCTCAATTTTGGCATCGTAATCTTTTTTTATTGATTCAACGTCTTCATTGATGGGAACTGCAGTACCCGATGCTCCATGTAATTCAAGAAGTTGTTTCAGAGCTTCCAGTTCCTGCTCTGTAGCATCTAACTGATTCTCGAGCTTTTCCTTTTTCTCGTTCTCTTCGTAATAGAGTTCTTTCCAGTCCTCCTCTTCTTCATTATGAGGAGCGGCTTCGCTGAATGCAAAAGCAGCGGGGTTTGGTATAGATCGCGAGTCTTCGAGAGCATCTATTTTCTGAATCAGTTTATTCAACTGAATCTCGAAATAAGCATTGCGATCTTCGAGCGACTTCAATTTTGCCTTTATACTTCTCAGCGTTTCCATATGAAATGAGATATCAGAAGGGCTGAAGTTATTAAACATTGATGATTCCTTTTCCATTGGTATTAATTTATATGTACTAAGCAACACCCGCCATATAAATATTATAATACCGAGTAAAATTGCAAATAGTACAATCCAAATCCACATACAATTACCTTATAAGCTTGTTGTTTCTGTGGGGGAAAAGAAAACAATACTGTGATATTCAAAGGATAAGCATCCCTGGAGGGAGGCGTGGATCGAAACGAACCCCGAAATTAAATGAAATTATCCAGTTACCAAAGTGCCAACTTTTTCTCCGGTTACAACCCGTAAAAGAGTGCCCGGTGTGTCCATGTTGAACACTAAGATTGGCAGATTATTCTCCATACAGAGTGTAAAAGCAGTCATATCCATGATTTTCAGGTTTTTAGAGATGCACTCTGCGAAGGTTATTTTGTTGAATTTCTTGGCTTTTTTGTCTTTTTCGGGGTCTGCACTGTAAATGCCGTCAACTCTGGTACCTTTCAGGATAGCATCTGCCTGGATTTCAATCGCCCTGAGCGAGCCCGCAGTATCGGTGGTAAAGTAGGGATTTCCGGTACCTGCCCCGAATATTACGACCCTGCCTTTCTCTAAGTGGCGGATTGCTCTACGACGGATGTAAGGTTCGGCTACCTGTTCCATCTTAATGGCGCTTTGCAGCCTGGTATAGATGCCTATTTTTTCCAGCGCACTTTGCAGTGCCATACCGTTGATTACGGTAGCCAGCATTCCCATGTAGTCTCCCTGTGCTCTTTCAATACCCGTTTCAGCCTCGTTCATACCGCGGTAAATATTACCGCCACCGATAACGATGGCCACCTGAACACCCAGTTCGGTGATGGATTTAATGTCTTCGGCATACTGTGAAAGCACTTTCGGGTCGAGGCCAAATGTTTTGTCACCCATTAAAGATTCTCCCGAAAGCTTTAATAAAACGCGTTTGAATTTAGGAAGCATAGAGATGTGGTAGTTGTATAATCGCGGTGCAAGATAAGTAAATTGAAAAAGTCTGCAACAGAATCACACGAAAGGACCGTGTTTTTTGAGATATTTTCTAAAATCAGGCTTTGAGAATCAGTTCAGCAACGCATTCTATATGATAAGTCTGCGGAAACATATCTACCGGTTGCAGCCTTACGATCTCGTATTTTTCTTCCAGCAGTTTCAGGTCTCTTGCCTGAGTAGAGATATTACAACTTACATATACAATCCTGGGAGCCTCTATCTCTAATAGTTGCTGTACAAGCGCTTCGTGCATGCCTGCTCTCGGAGGGTCTGTGATGATTACATCGGGCGAACCGTGCTCATTGAAAAATTTTGGAGTGCATACCTTGATGACATCTCCGCTGAAGAAACGGGCATGGTTAATATTGTTAAGCGCTGCGTTTTCTTTGGCATCCTCGATGGCCTCTTCTATGGTTTCTACACCGATTATTTTTTGTGCTTTGTCTGCCATGTACAGGCCGATACTTCCCGTGCCGCAATAAAGATCGTACACGGTTTCTCTACCGGTAAGCCCGGCAAAACCTTTGGCCACATCATATAGTTTTTTGGCCTGATAAGAATTGGTCTGGAAGAAAGATTTTGGAGAAATTTTGAATTGCAAATTGCCTAACTGTTCGTAGATGAACCCGCTTCCATAGGCCGTTTCAGGCGACAGGTCGTAAATGCTGTCGTTCATTTTTGGGTTCTCCGTGAACAACAGCGTGTTAATTTCAGGAAATTGTTCCGCGAGGAAATTGGTGAGTTTCTTTTTCCATTCGGGATGCTTTTTCTTGATGATGATATTCACCATGCACTGATCGAGAGTGGTATAGCGTATCACCATATTCCGCAGCCATCCTTCATGGATTTTGACATTGTAAAACGGCATCTCGTTTTGAATGGCAAATGCTCTGACTGCGTTGCGTATGCGGTCGTTCAAAGGGTGCATCAGATGGCACTCAGTAATGTTGAGTACTTTGTCATAAAGTCCTGCAATGTGGTAGCCTAGTGCGTCTCCGGCAATAACTCCCGACTGAAAATCTTCGGTTGTCAAAAACTCTCTGTTGCTGAAGGTGAACTCAAGTTTGTTGCGGTATTGATAGGAATGTTCGCCTCCGATAATGGGTAAAACCGGGGCATCAATTTTGGATTTTTTGAAAAAACCTTCAGTTTCCTGTTGTTTATATTCTAATTGTTTGGAGTAGGGCAGCATTTGCCACTGGCAACCGCCACAGGTCCCAAAGTGTTTGCAAACAGGTTTGATACGGTCGGGCGAGGGTTGTTTGATGCGTACCGGTGTACCTTCAGCCCAGTCTTTTTTATCTTTTTTTATTTGAATGTCTGCAACGTCTCCGGGCACAACTCCGTCTGCAAAGAGTACTTTCCCTTCGGGTCTGGCAATGGCTTTGCCTAATGCCGCATATCCCGTGAAAGTGACATCGGTTAGGACCGGTTTATTTTTTTTCTTTCGCACCGGGCGAAGTTAGAATGAATGAACGAAAGAGACGATCCGGACGTTAGGGTTTTTATTATGTTAATCCTTTGAAAGACATTTCTTTTAACGGCTCAAATAAATATTTTTGTACACATGTATATGGTTAAGAAACTTTTTTTAGGAGTAGGGTTTGTATTAGGTGGTTTCGCTATTGCAAATGCACAGAAATACAGCGTGGCACTGAGTGCTCCTCAATATGATACCGGCGTGGCGTATCTGACTTACTATTACGGATCAAATATGAACATTCAGGACTCCGCTGTTATCAACGAGAGAGGCATGGCTGAATTTCAGAGCGATAAAGATTTACCGCCAGGAGTGTACAGCATCGTTTTTCCGGGCAAGCGTTTTTATTATGATTTCCTGGTCGGAAGCGAAAAGCATATAACCATAAGTGTCGATGATACATTGAATCTCTTTCAAGGGACGAAGGTAGAGGGCTCTAAAGAAAACGAACTGTTCGAAAAGTATCAGAAGTTCATTGCTGAAAAGGCTCCCATGCTGCAGCAGGAGAGAGAGGCCTTCAAGAAATCTGCTACGAAAGATGACAGCACTTTTCACGAAAGGAATTACAAGCTGCTCAATGCTGAATTAAATCAGTTCCGCGATAGCCTGGTGAGGGAGTTCCCAGATGCGATGGTTTCAGCTTTATTAAAGGCTATGAAAGAGCCGGATGTGTTGAGCCCTACACCGCAGACAAAAGAAGATACTATAGCCAACTATCAGTATTACAAGAAGCATTATTGGGACAACATCACCTTCAGGGACGACAGGATTATCCGCACTCCGTTTTTCCTTCCGAAGCTGGAGCGTTATTTCAGAGATGTGATCAGTCCTGATGCAGATTCAGTCATCCGCGAGGCAGATTATCTTTTGTTGCTGAGCCGTACATCGCCGGGTATGTATAAATTCCTGCTCAACTGGCTGACGGATGAGTATTATCAGCCGAAGTATATGGGACAAGACAAGGTGTTTGTCCATTTCTTTGAAAAGTATCACTCAAAGGGGATAAGCTCCTGGTTGAGTGAAAAACAATTGAAGTCAATTTCTGACAGGGCCTATATGCTGATGGGTAATCTTATCGGGGCACCGGCCGGCCAAATGGTGATGACAGACCGCAACGGTAAGCGGGTATCACTTTATGATGTAAAAGCTAAGTTTACCGTTATTTGTTTTTGGGACCCTAATTGCGGACACTGCCAGAAAGAGCTGCCTAGAATAGACAGTTTCTATCGTGCAAAGTGGAAAGCTGAAGGTGTGAAGATATTTACAGTGCTGACCGACAATGTTGCGATAGAAAAATGGAAGAAATTTATTGACGATCATAATCTGGGAGATTGGACAAATGTATACGAGACTCGTGAACAGAGTAAGGCAATAGAGGGTGCGGGAAAACCATCTTACAGGCAGTTGTACAATGTATATGAGACTCCGACCGTTTATCTTCTGGATAATGAGAAACGAATTATTGCCAAAAAGTTGACATTAGAACAGTTTGATGAAGTAATCAATTCGAAATTGAAGAATACCGTCAAACAATAAGTATAACCCTCAGGAATGAAACAGATTTTTTTGTTGCTCCTTTCGGGGATGATAACGATCCATGTATCATCACAGAGTTTATTTTCTTACGGGCGCCATTCCGTAAGCATTGATGAATTTCAGAGAGCCTATAATAAGAATAAGATAACATTTGAGCCGGGTAAAAATGATTTAAAAGAATATCTCGATCTGTATATTCTCTTCAAACAAAAAGTGCAGGAGGCCAAGGATATGCATTTGGACACGCTCCCGGCCCTGCAAGCCGATCTGCAAAACTTCAAGATGCAGATTGCGCAGAATTACATGTACGACAGAAAGGAGATGGATTCTTTAGTGAATCAGGCAAGGGAGAGAAGCAAAAAAGATATCCGTGTTATCTCTTACAAAATTCAACCTGCTACGCCCGGAGAAACAGATAAAATTAAACCGGGTGCTGAAGAATTGTACAACAGCCTTTCAAAAACCGGTAAATACGACGAGAAGGATTTTGGACAAAAGGGTATTAATGTCACGAAGGAAGATTTGGGATACGTAACAGTATTTACACTGCCGTATGAAATTGAAAATATTATCTACGGACTGTCCACCGGTGCATACAGTAGCCCCTTCAAGTTTGGCGATGACTATTACATTTTTTATAAACAGTCTGAACGGCCAGCTGTTGGAATGGTTAAGGTCGCTCAAATACTGATTGCTTTTCAGCCTGACGGCAAGAATGAAGCAAAGGCTAAGCAATTGGCAGATTCTCTTTATCAGGCGTTGAATAAAGGTGCTGATTTTGAAGAGCTGGCTAAGAAATTCAGCGACGACAGAAATTCATATTTCAGAGGGGGAGAAATACCTGAGTTTGGCGTAGGTAAGTACACTTTAGATTTCGAGAACCGGGCTTTTGCATTGAAGAATGATGGTGATATCTCTGCACCCTTCCGAACCGGTTTCGGGTATCACATCCTGAAAAGAATTTCGGCAACTCCTGTTCCTGAGAAGGATAATGAAGAAGTGATGTATTACCTGAAGCAGAATGTGTTGCAAGACGAGCGTTCTGAATCGGCATATAAGAAACTGCTGGATTCAGCCACTTTAAAGACAGGCTTCAACGCTTATCCTGTTGATATGAACGATCTGTTTAAGGTAACAGACACGTCCTTATGGTCTAATCGTATGATTCAATCGGGCGGAGTGAATCAAAACACGATACTCTTCACTTTTAATGATGGCACTAATGCCAAAGTGTCTGATTGGGACCTGTATCTCAGAAATTCAGGAAAGGTTTGGACCAATGATATGCATCAGGCATACAGCGATCTTTGGCCTGAATATAAGAAGGCATCAATTCTTGCGAATTACCGGAAACACCTTGCTGAATTTGATACGTCTTACCTGGCGCAGGTGAGGGAGTTTGAAGAAGGCAACCTGTTATTTGAGATCATGCAGCAAAAAGTGTGGATGAAGGCAGCCGAAGACAGTGCCGGGCTTGCAGAATTTTATGAAAAGAATAAAGATCGTTACAAGTGGAAGCAGAGTGCTGATGTAATAATGCTTTCATGTAGTAATAAAGCTATTGCTGACGAGGCTTTGAAAGATTTAAAACATCTCTCCTGGCAACAGATAGCGGATAAGTATCCCGGCAATATACTGGCCGACTCTGCCCGTTATGAATACGAATCCATTCGATTGCCGGCTGAAGAAATCCGGGCCGGTGTTACAAAAATCAATGAAGACAGATTTGATGGTACGGCAGTTTTGGTTCACGTGATAAAAACATACCCCGCCGGATTGCCGATGTCTTTCTCTGATGCAAGAGGAGCCGTGATAGACGACTATCAAAAAGTATTGGAAGACAAATGGATAGAAGAGTTGAAAATTAAATATCCGGCAAGAATAAACCAGCGCTCTTTTGGAACATTGCTGCAAAGAACGGCAGAACGTGTAGAAAGATAGTTTACATCAACCTTCTTACTACGTTTTCGATAACGTGCTGTTTGCCGAGTGTATAATAGTGCAATACGGGTGCTCCAAATTTCTTTAATTCAACCGACTGGTGGTACAGCCATTCTTCACCAACCTTTTCAACATCGCTGTCGGTCTTACATTTCATGATTTCGTTGCTTAACTCAGTGGGTATATCCACATGAAAAGTGCGTGGCAGAGTAGAGAGTTGTTTCTTCGATGTCAGTGGTTTCAGCCCCGGAATAATCGGAACAGTAATTCCTAAATCCCTGCAGGCCTTTACAAAGTCGTAGAATTTCTGATTATCGAAGAACATCTGTGTAGTGATATAATCGGCTCCTGCGTCGACTTTCATCTTCAAATATTGCAGATCTGTAGTCATGTTTGGCGATTCGAAGTGCTTTTCGGGATAACCGGCAACACCGATACAGAAATTGGTTTTGTATCCATCGATGATGTCTTCTTCCAGATAGATCCCGTTATTGAGGTTAACGGTTTGCTTGAGTAAGTCAAGTGCATATCTGTGCCCGTCAGGTTCAGGCACAAAGGCTGACTCGTTCTTACCCGCATCGCCTCTCAATACAAGCACGTTGTCGATACCGAGGAAGTTCAGGTCGATCAGAGCGTTCTCGGTTTCCTGTTTGCTGAATCCTCCGCAGATGAGGTGAGGCACCGCATCTACCTTGTAATGAGTCATAATTGCCGCGCAAATACCGACCGTTCCCGGACGTTTTCTCACCTCTATTTTTTCAAAAGTGCCGTCCTTTTTTTCTTTGAATATTTGTTCGCTCCTGTGATAGGTAACATTGATAAATGCGGGCTGAAACTCCATCAGTGGATTGAGTTTCTCATAGATAGAATCAATTGTTTTTCCTTTCAATGGGGGAAGAATCTCAAAAGAAATCAAAAGGTTTTTTGCAGTAGCAATGTGCTCGGTTACTTTCATTTCAGTTTTAAAATGTGCGCAAATTTATTGCCTTAAGTGTAGATATACAAAGTATTAATAACGGATAGTGCCGGGTAAAAATTGAACACAGACAATTAATGAATAAAAATGGAGATAATTCCGGTTACAACCAATGTCAAGCCTGTTATAATTCCGGCATTGTGTTCGAGCTTGTGCCAATCGAGTTTAAGCAACCCTTTATAAGCCATTTGTACCAGAATCAACATTCCTGTAATGGTAATGACAAGGTATAAGCCAGCGATAAACCATACTAACCAAGGGCCTTGTGTACCTGCCATCAGAAAGTATCCTTCAATTTCAAGACATGGCGAGAAGAACATAGCCAGTGTCAATCCGAGAATGATTTTACCCTTACTGATGTTCTCCAGTTTTTTCTCGTTTACATGAAAGTGAAGGTGCACGTGATGGCGGTAAATGAAGATGAGTCCGAGAAGTATCAGAATACCCGGACCAATCCAGCGCGCGAAATATTCGATCCTTCCGGCCATCTCGCTGCCGATGAAATACAATACTAATCCGATCAGAACCGTGCTGACACCGTGCGCAACTGCCGAAAGAAAAGTAACACTTCTTACCTCAGAAAGTGTCCACCCCTGCTTACGGCCTATGGCAATGATAGGCAGCCAGTGATTTGGAATAGTGGCATGCAAAAGGCTAAGAATAAGGCTTCCTAAAATAATACTCTCCATGCAGGCAGGGTATGTCTATTGCGGCAATTAAACAGGGCTGCAATTTAGTTGAATAGGCTTACAATTAATTGATTGTTTTTGCTGCATACAACACCGGTGCAATAATTGATCTGTATTGGCGTTACCTATAAACGAGGTATGAGAGACTGCCGAAGAAGGCAGCCGGTGAATTCAGGTTCTTGTTCAAATTCAAAATCCGGTTAACCATGAAATTTTTCAGCAACACAATGCTCGGCCGGGGGCTGAGTAACCTATTTTTCAAACTAACAGAAAGCGCAGAATTCAGGTATCTGAGCCGGGGGGCTCAGGTACGGTTGAAGCAGGAATATAAAAAATACCTATATTTGTGAATAACTTGTGGATAGGAATTTTACTATTTACAAAAACAGGTGGTAATACTATTGATTATATATTAAACAAATAGTTACTTCGACTCTCCCATTAAATCCAAAACTATCTTTTACTGAACAAATTGTATTTCGTCATGAAAGGCCACTTTTACCCAAAACGTTCGCTGTTTTGCCGTTTCTTCGCTTCTTTGAGGAGAAACTTGTCAGATTTGTTTAACTCAACCGATAAGCGCGAGTTCCAGCGACTTAAAAACTTTATAGCTTCTTGATTAAGTAAAGAGATATTCGACATCCTCTCTTGTAAGAGATTTTACAAAAGCTTGATCATCAGCTATTAACTCTTTTGCGAGTGTCTTCTTACGTTCCTGCAGTTTAAGGATTTTGTCTTCGATCGTATCCTTACAGATCATCCTGTATGCAAATATGTTTTTTGTCTGGCCGATACGATGCGTACGGTCTATGGCTTGCTGTTCTACTGCCGGGTTCCACCAGGGGTCAACAATGTAAACATAGTCGGCAGCCGTAAGGTTCAATCCGACACCCCCTGCTTTCAACGAAATCAAAAATACCCTGCACGATTCGTTGTTCTGGAAATTCTTGATGGCTTTCTCCCTGTCTGCCGGTGTAGTGCTTCCATCGAAATACTCATACGGAATTTTATCTTTTTCCAGTTGTTGCTTTATCAGCGAGAGCATTCCGAGAAATTGAGAGAATACCAGCGCCTTGTGTTCACCGATGTTTTCGGTCAGTTCTCTTGAGAGTTCACTGAGTTTTATAGAGTGATTTGGATATTTTTCATCCTCGTTCAGAATAGCCGGGCTGTCGCAGATCTGACGCAGCTTCATGAGGCCTTGCAGGATTGTGAATTGTGAACGCGCCACTCCCTGTTCTTCAATAGAGCCGATAATTCTCTCTCTGAAAATATCGCGGTAAGAGTTGTAAATGGCTCTTTGTTTGTCTTCCATTTCGCAGAAGAGAATAGTCTCTGTCTTTTCAGGAAGATCTTTTGCCACCTGTTCTTTTGTACGCCTGAGGATGAACGGGTAAAGCAGTTTTCTGAGGTGCTCTTTCTGGTCTTTCTCTCCGAATTTATCGATGGGTGTGGAGAACTCGTTTCTGAAAAATTCAACCGAACCCAGCAATCCCGGATTAAGGAAGTTCATTTGTGCATACAGATCAAATGTGTTGTTTTGAAGCGGCGTACCACTCATGCAGATCTTGTTTGCAGCCTGCAGAAGGCATGCGGCTTTGGTCACTTTTGAGAACGGGTTTTTGATGGCTTGCGATTCGTCTAAAACCGCGTAATCAAAAGTTGATTTCATCAGTAACTGGATATCACTCCTCAGTGTACCGTAGGTAGTGATGATGATCTCATGGCTTTCCAGTTCGGAGATGTTGCGTGTACGCAGGCTTCCGTGATGGATATGATACGAGAGATTGGAAGTGAACTTCTTGATCTCATTCTCCCAGTTGTATATCAATGTGGTAGGACAAACAACCAAAGCCTTCAACCTGCCGTTTTTCTCTTTGAAGTTCAGCATGGCAGACAGTGCCTGGGCTGTTTTACCCAATCCCATGTCGTCGGCAAGAATGCCTCCCCAGCCAACATCTTGTAAATAACTCAACCAGTGGTAACCGGATAACTGATAGGGTCGCAGTGTCAGTAATAGCCCTTCGGGTACTGCTACTTCAGGAATCGATTTGAATTCGCGGAGCCGGTCAAACTTCTCGTCGAGTTCGAAGCTGATTTCACTTTCGTCCCTGTTCTCATATAGATCGTCAATTACACTGAGGTGGTATTTTGAAAGCCTCAGGCTTTCTTTCTTTCCGTCGCCCAGTTTGAAGAGCAATGCATATTTGCGGATCCATTCTTCGGGCAAAACGCCGAGTGTACCATCGCCTAACTGGACGAAAGATTGTTTGTTGGCGAGTGCTTTCTGAATTTCGGAAATACCGATTCTCTGGTTTCCGAAAGACAATTCAACTTCTGCATCAAACCAGTCGATATTGCTTGAAAGCCTGATTTTAGTAGTAGGCCTTGCCGTATTGAAACGGTAATTTTTTAGTGCCTCAAAGCCATAAACAGGAATCTTTTTTTCTTTCATCACATCGATGAATAAAAAGAACCAGTTGTTTTTCAGCACGTCTTCCCCTTTCAGTGCAAGTGCTTTTGTTTGCGGCTGCTTTACGAAGTGGCTGTGCAGGTTATTCAGCGATTCTACAAATGCATCTTCACTTGCAATATCTCTTTTTATGAGAATTACCTTACCGTTATCAGCAAGGACAATCGTTTCTTTTTCATCAGGTTTTACCGTAAACCCTTTGTATGTGAACACGGGTTGGAAGAGCAGGTATTCACCTTTTTCAATTAACTGGACACTGATAACAGGTTCACCTTCTTTTACCTCAAGGATAAATTTTCTTTCATAATCCACCCTGTATTTCTGTGTCAGCGGGATTACCACTTTCTCGAGTATCTCCGGCCATTCTTGCTGAGAGATTCTCAACGGATTTCTGAACTTATCTGCAAGCAGGCTTTCTCCTGAGTCGTCCCATGAGTAAACTTTCCCGTGGAAGAACAATAGCAGGTTAGACTCCCATTCGTTATCTGACAGCAGGAACGATTGAGATTCTAATTTAACCATGGTGTCGAAAACAACCTCTCTCTCGTCTTCAGTTACTTCAAAAGAAAGAAGGGGGTGAAAGTCGCTGATGCTGACTTCTTCAAGGTTATCTGTTACAAAGCTTTTTCCTCTTGCCAGATAGAAAATTGGAGTACCGGCTGTCAGCTCAAACAACCGCTTCAGTTTGGGCTGCAGGTATTCTGTGGCTAACAGTTTCGTTTCTTCTGTCAGTTGATCTTCTGCAAGATGATTGATGTCATCCCATATCCCGCTGAATGGAGAGTTCCGGTTCAGATATTTATTAATCTCGGATTGTTGCAGCTTTTTCACTAACTGGATAATCTGATAACTATTTTCAGAAATACTGGAAAAGTTCATGGCTTTGGCCGGTTCAATCTTCTCTGCTTTTCCTACAATTGTATCGTTCTCGCTGTCATAATCCATGAGAATGATGTCGAATGACAAGAAGGGGTAATGTTTTTCGTTCGCATTGAGCACAACGGCAACGGCAGATTCTGTTTTAACTTCTGTGTCTTCGTCTTTAACGGCCTCCTCTTGAAGAACAGCAGTTCCGTTTGCGGGTTCGGGGGTATTGATCCTTGGGGCAGAAATGCGCTTCAGCGAAGCATCAAGTACTTTCAGGAAAGGTTTTCCGTCTCTGTAAGTGAATTCAAACTTTCCTTCAAGATCATCTGCCAGAGAATAGCCGTATCCTTCGAGTAATTTCTCTTTTTGCCTGTCCCAGTTTTTTATTGAGTCAAAATAGTTCGCTCCGAAGTTGTTGAGCAGCTGCAGGAACAGTGCAGTTTTGTGTCTGCACAATGCATACGCCTGTTCGTCACAAGTGCAACTGGTATCAAAATATTGACTCTCATTCTTTTTGAGAATCACCTTATAGGTCTCTCCGTTATCCTTAACCTCAGCAGCAACCACTTCATTCTCTGCCTGAAGAATATTGCATTTCTTCGTGCGCAGATAATCGACTGCTGCTTCATAGTTAGCCGGTCCTGCATACATCCGAATCGCCTTCAGTTCGATAGTTTTACTTTTCAGGATGGTATGTTTCTGATTGTAGGTTACCGGTCCGCCAATGCCAATCAGGTTTTTGTCAATCAGTTCCTGAAGCATGAAAAGCGCAGCGGCTTCATGTTTACAGATTTCGCTGAGGTTGTATGCACAGGTACAACGCAGCATCATCTGCTTCGGGTTCGTGAAGTTTTGGATGCTGACTCTGTAATAAGTTTTATAAGTATCGTCTTTAACGTGGAAGGATGCAGAGTTGAGCAGGACGTCGTGTGAGGACAGTTCCACCTGTCGATTGGTGAAAATCTTCTTTCCTCTGCGAATCACTTCTTCGCTTCCGGAGTTATAAATATATTTTATTAAAGAGGGTAGGGCCAAGTATATCAGGTTTAATTCATTCGGTTGCCCTTTCGGAAAAGGCAATTTGCAAAGGTAATGAAACGTGGCTTTTTTTTCAAGTTAATAGATGATTATCAGGGGTATGGTCTATTAATTTAATATAGCGTTACGCGGGAGAACTTGCTACAAGACGCCCGTTGCGGTAAACAGGCAGTGTGCCCGCATTGTCTAAAGTGAAGCAGTATTTCAGGTCTTCCTCCGCTCCAAAACCCATCAGGCGGTGGTAATGAGAGGCGTTTTGTGTTTTCATAAATCCTAATAAGTCGTGTTTAGCAAGTTCGTACAGCGATGCAGCCATATGCGAGCTATCGCAGTTTACGCTAAAGTCGCTCATCAACTGCTGTACTACTGCTCCTGCGTAGAGAGTGTCTTCCATATTGACTTTATCCCTCCAGGCTGCACAGGCAAGGATGACATTCTTATTTTGTTTTCTGAGGTAGTCGACCACAGATGAAAAGTTACAAAAAGAACCGGTAATGATTTCATCAGCTCCTGAAGCCAAAGCAAGATGTAGCAGGCGTGTGCCGTTTGTGGTAGTCAGCACCAGCGTCTTACCCTCGATAAAATCTCTGTTATAATCAAACGGAGTATTGCCGAATTCTAAGCCTTCAGCAATTTTTCCGTCGCGCTCTCCTGCGCTGATTGCATCTAACTGTTTACTGATTCTGATACATTCTGCAATACTGTCAACCGGAATCACCTCGCGGGCTCCGTTGTGCAAAGCTGTGGCTATTGTGCTGGTGGCGCGCAGAATATCTATAATAACGACTACGGATTTCTTCAGATCGTAGAGGCTTAAAACCGCCGGTGTCAATACTGTATAGAGTGACGGTTTTTCTGCAGTTTCTTTGGACATGAATAATCGTAATTTTAAACTGTTCCCTACTCGAAAGGCATTTTAACAACCTTAGCTTTCAAAAATCTGTCTCGCACTTTTATTTGTATCTCGGTTCCGATGGCGGCATTAGGTATCGTTACGTAACCCATAGCTATAGGCTTCTGTAACGAAGGCGATTGCGTACCGCTGGTAACTTTTCCGATGAGGTTAGAAGCATTATCATAAATCTCAAAACCGTGACGCGGAACACCACGATCCAGCAGTTCGATTCCTACTAATTTGCGGGAGATGCCGGCGTCTTTGAGTTGCTGAGTCTTTTCTTTTCCGATGAAGGATTCTTTTCCCAGCTTGGTGATCCATCCTAATCCTGCCTCGAGCGGAGAAGTAGTATCGTCTATGTCATTACCGTAGAGACAATATCCCATTTCAAGCCTGAGCGTGTCTCTCGCTGCGAGTCCGATAGGTTGTATCCCCGCTTCTTTCCCCGCTTCAAAGATGGCATTCCAGATTTTCTCGGGATTGCCGTCTTTGTTTTCGAAATAAATTTCAATACCACCCGAACCTGTGTATCCCGTGGCACTGATGATGACATCAGGTACACCGGCAAAGGTTCCGATGGCATAGTGGTAATATTTCAGGTTGAGGATGTCGACTTCTGTCAGCGGCTGAAGAATCTTGGTAGCTTCAGGTCCCTGAATAGCCAATAAACAAGTTTTATCTGAGATATTCTCCATTTCAGCCCCGTTGGTGTTGTTGCTGCTGATCCAGTTCCAGTCTTTCTCAATATTTGCAGCATTTACTGCCAATAAATATTTTTCATTTTCTGCAAGGCAGTAGATGATCAGGTCGTCGATGATGCCGCCGTCATCATTGAGCATGCAGGTATATTGTGCTCTGCCGACAGAGAGTTTTGAAACGTCGTTGGTAGAAATGCGTTGAAGCAGATCGAGTGCATTCGGGCCGCTGACGATAAATTCGCCCATGTGGCTGACATCAAAAACGCCTGCATTTTTTCTTACTGTCTCATGTTCGGTATTGATACCGCTATAACTGATGGGCATATTGTAACCTGCAAACTCGGCCATCTTGGCTCCCAATGCGATGTGGATGTGTGTAAACGGAGTATTCTTCATAACAAATAATGATTCGTGGCCTTGCCAGGAATCGAACCTGGATCTGGAGCTCCGGAAACTCTCGTACTATCCATTGTACTACAAGGCCGCCCCTGAGAAGGATTGCAAAACTAACATAAATTTATCCATAATCAGTTTTGCACGGAGACGTGTTTGAAGGAAACCAAGCGGAGTGGAAAAAAATAAGGTTGTGAGTTTTTTAGACTGCCGGGACTGTTAAGAAAACCCCGTTTGAAAATGAAAAAGTTGTGTTAATAGCAAATTTCATTCCAAACGTTTAATTATTATCTTTGTGTTACCCAAAAATAAAAGGTAACAGTATGGCACAAAGCCTGAGATTAACTCAGAAACTTACACAAAAACTCTCGCCTCAGCAGATTCAGTTGATGAAGTTGCTGCAGGTGCCTACTGCCCATTTGGAAGAGCGCATCAAAGAAGAAATTGAGGAGAACCCTGCATTAGATACTGTTGAAGATTCGTATGAGGTCAGCGAAAGCGATCTCAATGATGATTTTGACGACATAGATACACAAAGCGATGAAGATCCTGATGGAAGTGAAGATGAATATGAGAATATTGACATCTCCGAGTATGTTACGGATGGTGATGATGAGGTAGGTGATTATCGGTATCGCGATGATAATTATGGCGGTAGGGAAGCAGTAGCTTTTCAGCATAAGGTAGAGACATCTTTCTATGATATTCTCAAGCAGCAATTGCTGATGCTCGACTTGACCGATCATCAGAAAAAAGTTGCGGAACAGATCATCGGAAGTATCGATGATGATGGCTATCTCAAGAGGCCCCTGGCTTCTGTCGCCGATGACCTGGCCTTCAGGCAAAACGTTGTTACCAATGAAAAGGAAGTGGCGCAATTGCTGAAGATGATTCAGCAGTTTGATCCGCCCGGTGTCGGTGCACGCGATTTGCAGGAATGTCTGCTGCTGCAACTACAGCGCAAGCAAGGCGAAGGCCACGATGTGGCAATGGCCATTGAGATTATAAAAAATTACTTCGACGAGTTTACTAAGAAGCATTACGAAAAAATAGAGAAAGCATTAGAGATCGACAGTGATGAACTGAGAGAAGTCATTAATCAGATTATTAAATTAAATCCAAAGCCCGGAATCCAGGCGGGAGATACCACCGATATTGAGGCCTATGTAATCCCTGATTTTTTTGTTCAGAATTATAATGGTAAGCCGGAGGTATTACTCAACTCCAAGAATGCTCCCGATCTGCGTATCAGCGAAGAGTACAGGGCAATGCTCAGAGATTATGACAAGAAGGGGAAAAAAGATAAACGTCAGAGGGATACGGTTTTATTTATTAAAAGAAAGATCGACAGCGCCAAATGGTTTATAGATGCAATAAAGCAACGGCAACATACTTTGTTATCGACAATGGAGTCGATCGTGGAGTATCAGAAAGCATTCTTCCTTTCAGGAGAAGAGACAGACCTAAGACCGATGATTTTGAAGGACATTGCAGAGATGACCGGTCTCGATATTTCTACCGTTAGCCGTGTTGCTTCCAGTAAGTTTGTGCAAACAGAATTTGGCACCTACAGGCTGAAATTCTTCTTCAGTGAGAGTCTTGTTACAGACTCTGGAGAGGAGGTTAGCACCCGCGAAGTGAAAAAGATCCTGAACGACCTGATAGAAGAAGAAAATAAACGTAAGCCGCTGAGCGATGAGCGCTTGACGAAAGAATTGCAGGAGAAGGGATACCAGATTGCAAGAAGAACAGTAGCTAAATACCGCGAACAATTAGGCATTCCGGTGGCCAGGTTAAGAAAAGAATTATAAAACATTGACACCGCAACAAACAACCGTTGAAACAAAGAGTGGGGTGATGCCCTCACACCCGTTAATACTGCGGATTGTGGCTATGATATTCAGCGTTATACTTCACCCGCTTTTTATTCCTGTTATTGCTGTAGCCTATATGATGTATATACAGAGGAGTCCGTATACCGGAATATCCATGCACGACAGGGGGTTGATTCTGGCAAGGGTAGTGGTGAATACAGTTTTCTTCCCGTTTGTCACGGTTTTATTGCTGAGAGGTGCAGGCTTTATCAAGTCAATTTTCTTGCGCACGCGGAAGGAGCGCATCATTCCCTACGTAGCAACGAATATTTTCTATTTCTGGATGTATCTGGTATTCCGCAATCAGCCAATGGTACCCGGCAGTACGACCGCATTCATTTTGGGTATTTTTATTGCATCTTCGGCCGGACTGCTGTGCAATGCTTTCTTTAAGATCAGTATGCACGCTATAGCCATGGGTACTTTTTGCGGCTTACTTCTCGCTTTCATTTTCCTTGGTAATGTGTCGGACACTTTTCTGCCATTGATGGTCCTGATCCTGCTTTCGGGAATTGTGCTCACCTCCAGATTGATTTTAAGCGATCATAACTTATTTGAAATTGGTAGTGGCTTTTTGGTCGGGCTTATCTGTATGTTATGCGCAGCATGGATTTATATTTTATAAGAATACACCTTAAAGAGAGGAACCGATGTTTTCTAAGACAACAGAATATGCACTGAGAGCCACTTTTTATATTGCACAGGCAAGTGGCGACGGAAGACGTATTTCCATTGATGAAATTGCAGGTGCTATCGGATCCCCCAGGCATTTTACAGCCAAGGTGTTGCAGGTGCTCACGAAAGATGGAAGAGTGATACGTTCTGAGCGCGGGCCGGGCGGTGGTTTCTTCATGGCTGACGATGCAGGCGAGCAGCCTGTTAGTACAGTTCTTGAGGCCATGGATGAAATGAAAGTGCTGACGGGTTGTGTATTGGGCCTTCCTAAGTGCTCTTCAGAACGTCCCTGTGCAATGCACCACAAGTACGAAAACATCAAGAAAGAACTGATTCATCTTTTTGAGACCACTACGATTGGCGATGTTTCTGGTGATACCAATATTGAGAAATTCTTTCTTTGATTTCAAACAATAATGGTGGTAGACCGGAGGAATTTTACTGCTCCAGCAACTTCACAATCTCACGATACCCTCTGGCTCTGGCGTGTTGCAGCGGTGTGATACCGTCCTTGTCGGGAATATCCAACTTAGCTCCTGCATCTTTGAGAATTTTTACCACCTCTTGATATTTCTTGCTGCCATCTCCAAGGATGACGGCTTCCATCAAGGCGGTCCAACCTAATCTGTTTACATGGTCGATTGGGTAGCCTTCGACATTAGCGAGTAATCTCACGGTCTCTACGTGCCCTCTCTCACAGGCGGGGATGAGTGCACTGCCGTAATAGCGGTTGAATACATCAAAACGGGCACCGTGTTTCAGGAATAGTTTTAAAAATTCTGTTTGCCCCGCCGCCCCTGTGTAGAGAAATGGGCTATCCATATCATCACCTTGCTGATTGACATCGGCATTGTTCTCAACTAACATTTTTACCATTGCTGCATCGTTATTTATGCATGCAAGAAGTAGAAGTGGCCGGTTGTGATTATCTGTCGCGTTCACGTTTGCTCCTTCTTTGAGTAATGACTCAACTTCTTTTACTTTTCCATCTTTAGTGAGTTTAACTATTTGGCGATCGTCCATATTCTTAGAGTTTTGGGCATGGCAGGAACTGATAAGAATTAAAAATCCGGATAATATTATTGCTGTTCTTACCAATTTGATTCGTTTTATTAATTCCTTCATTATTTACCGCGAGAAGTTCAAGATAATAGTTCTCTGTGATAGAGAAAAATTCATCCGGCAATGACATACTCTCTGCCCGGATCCCTGTGTTTTATGCTTGTTTTAGGGGTTACAGAAATATAAAAGCCTTCTTTTTTTAACAAGAAATCTACCAACTTTCCACAATTCATTTTTAAACTGTATTCCATCAATTTTTAATGCTTTTATCATTTACTTTTGGCGGAATCACACTTTTTTACGGCATAAACTTTGAAGCACGAAAGCTCAAAAAAATTAAAGTAAGCTAAATATATTATGGAACCAATCGAACAATCCGGAATCAACACAGTCAGAGTATTAGCTGCAGACGCAGTACAGAAAGCCAATTCAGGTCACCCCGGTACGCCTATGGCACTTGCGCCGATCGGCCACGTACTTTGGGCACATGAAATGAATTATAACCCGAGAAATCCTGAATGGCCTAATCGTGACAGGTTTATCCTCTCTTGCGGACATGCATGCATGTTGCAATACTCTTATCTGTTTCTGACAGGATATGATCTTACACTTAATGACATTAAAAATTTCCGCCAGTTACACAGTAAAACTGCCGGGCATCCTGAGTACGGGCTGCTTTCGGGAATTGAAGTTACTACCGGTCCGCTGGGACAGGGGTTTGCCAATGGTGTAGGAATGGCCATCGGTCAGCAGTTGTTGGCTCAAAGGTATAACCGTCCGGGTTATGATTTGTTTAATTATAAGATATATGCGATCGTTAGTGATGGTGACCTGATGGAAGGTATTGCTTCTGAGGCAGCTTCACTGGCCGGTACGCTTAAGTTGGGGCAGATCATCTACCTCTATGATGATAACAAGATTACGATAGAAGGATCCACCTCTCTGGCATTCCACGAAAATGTGGAAGAGCGTTTCCGCGGATACGGATGGCATGTGCAGTCAGTGGAAGATGCCAATGATATCGATGCTCTCTCAGTAGCCATTGACAAAGCAAGAAAAGAAACCACTAAGCCTTCTCTCATCAGAGTTCGCTCGCAGATTGGATACGGTAGTCCAAACAAAGCAGGTTCAGCTTCTGCACACGGCGCACCATTGGGCGTTGAAGAGGTGAAACTGGTGAAAAAGAATTTTGGCTTTGATCCCGAACAAAGTTTTGTGGTTTCTGATGAAGTGCTGAATTACTATAGGGAAAAAGGAAGAATAGGAACGAGAAAAGAAGAAGAGTGGAACGAGTTGTATAATAAATACAAAGCTGAATATCCCAAAGAGGCTGCAGAATTTGAAATGCTCTCTGCCGGTAAACTTCCTGAAGGATGGGAAGAGAAATTACCGACATTTCCTGCTGATGAAAAGGGCATGGCAACACGTAAAGCCTCGGGGATGGTGCTCAACGCCATTGCAGACTCCCTGCCAATGCTGGTGGGTGGTTCAGCTGACCTGGCGCCATCAACCGATACTTTCCTGAAAAATTATGATTCTTTCAGCAGTGATAACCATGGAGGAAGGAACTTCCACTTTGGTATCCGCGAGCATGCCATGGGTGCTGTACTCAATGGTATGGCGCTTACCAAAGGGATCGTGCCTTACGGTGCTACCTTCCTGATCTTTTCTGATTATATGAGGCCGCCGCTGAGACTGGCTGCTATTATGAAGATTAAGCCGATCCTGGTTTATACGCACGACAGTATAGGGCTGGGCGAGGACGGTACAACCCACCAACCGATAGAACAACTTGTAGGGTTGAGGTCTGTACATAATTTCACAGTTATACGCCCCGCTGATGCCAACGAAGTTTCTGAAGCCTGGAAAGCAGCCTTGTTGCACAAGGATGGGCCTGTGAGTCTAGTGCTGAGCAGACAAAATCTACCGGTATTCGACAGATCAGGATTGGGTGCTGCTGCAGGAGTTTCCAAAGGTGCATATATACTCAGAGATTCTGAGGGGACACCCGATATCATATTAATGGCGAGTGGTAGCGAAGTGCAGTTAGCTCTTGGTGCTCAGAAGAAACTGGCAGAAGAAAATATTAAAGCCAGAGTGGTAAGCTTCCCTAGCTGGGAATTGTTTGACGCACAGGATAGTGCTTACAAGGAATCTGTACTCCCGAAGACTGTCAGAAAACGCCTTGCGATTGAAGCCGGATCGCCGATGGGCTGGTGTCAATACACTACAGATGACGGTGGCGTGCTTGGTATCGATAGATTCGGAGAATCTGCTCCTGCCGGACAATTAATGCAGGAATACGGGTTTACGGTTGAGAATGTCGTTGCCAGAGCTAAAGAAATTTTGGCGAAGTAATTGTAGTGGTACAATCGAAGCTTTTGGAGGAAGCCGGTTTTGTACAACCGGCGGTAAAGTGTGGAACAGCCGATAATCCGGAAAAACACAGATTTGTTATGAAGAATATTTTAATTGCGCTTGATTATGGTCCGTCGGCAATGACGGTGGCAGAGAAAGGTAAAGAACTGGCGGACGCCATGGGGGCAGCAGTGACACTGCTCCACGTAATTACGGAAGCTACTTACTACAGCTCGCTGAATTATTCGCCAATCGTTGGGTTTGACAGTTACAGTACTATGGATGTTATACAATCGGGCACTTCAGACGAGATTCGTCAGGCAGCCGGACTCTTTCTGGAAAAGTTTATTGAGAAAATGAACTTTCAAAATACAAAAAAAGAAATCGGAGAGGGGAATTTTGGAGATGAAATTCTTAGAGTGGCTAAAGAGAAGAATGCAGATGTTATTGTGTTAGGAAGCCACGGCCGTAAGGGTATAGAAAAGATTCTGATGGGTAGCGTAGCTAATAAAGTTTTACAGAAATCTGAGGTGCCGGTTTTTATTATTCCGATAAGAAATAGTTAAGGGTTACCTTTGCTGTCCAGCCGGTAACCAATTAAGCTATCAGGCACAGAGCTCACTTCGCTGAAATGTTAAAATAAAACACGAATTCAAAACCTAATTTTTATAACCAGACAGAAATAAGATTAAAAGATGGCAAAAGACCTTTTTAACATCAAAAAAGAACTGAGTACCTCCGACGGGAAAAGTCTTACCTATTACAGCCTGGCAGAATTAGAGAAGCAAGGGCATAATATTTCAAAGCTGCCGTTCTCTATCCGTATTCTCCTGGAGAATGTATTGCGTAGCTACGACGGCTTTGCAGTAACCGAAGATAACGTGAAAACGCTGCTCAACTGGAGTCCGAAAGGATCTGACAAAGACATACCTTTTAAACCTGCACGTGTACTGATGCAGGACTTTACGGGAGTTCCCGCAGTCGTAGATATTGCGAGCTTGCGCGCAGAACTGGCAAGAAAAGGAAAGAATCCTGAGGATATCAATCCGCTGATTCCTGTAGATCTGGTGATTGATCACTCGGTACAGGTAGATTTCTTCGGAACCAATTATGCACTTGAAAAAAATATTGAAGAAGAGTATGTGCGCAACAGGGAGCGTTACTCTTTCCTGAAGTGGGCACAAAAATCCTTTAATAATTTCAGCGTAGTACCTCCGGGCATGGGTATTTGTCACCAGGTAAACCTTGAATACCTGAGTAAAGGTGTTATTGCTAGAAATGGTGAAGTTTTCCCCGACTCACTGGTTGGTACCGACAGCCATACGCCAATGGTTAACGGTATTGGCGTGGTTGCATGGGGTGTCGGTGGTATTGAAGCCGAGGCAGCCATCCTTGGTCAGCCGTTATATTTTATCATGCCTGAAGTAATTGGTTTGAAACTGAAAGGAAGATTGCCATTCGGGACTACTGCAACTGACTTAGTGTTGACGATTGCTGAAACATTGAGAAAATATGGAGTAGTAGGAAAATTTGTAGAGGTATTCGGAGAAGGGTTACAACACCTGACTGTTCCTGATAGGGCTACTATCGGAAACATGTCGCCTGAATTCGGTTGTACAATCACTTATTTTCCGATTGATGATAAGACGCTTGAATATATGCGCAAAAGCAACAGGAGCGAGGAACAAATTCAATTGGTGAAAGATTACTGCCAGGCAAATATGCTGTGGCGTACAGGAGAGGAGAAGATCACATATACAGATGTTGTGGAGCTGGATCTCGCTACAATTAAGCCATCGGTTGCCGGACCTAAACGTCCGCAGGATAAAATTTTGCTGGAAGACTTTAAGGGGAAATTCCTTAGTCTGATGTCTGAAGTGTATGGTCGTGAATGCGATCCTTCACCTAAGCAAATGTCAGGATGGATGGCCGAAGGAGGAAGCCAGCCGGTAGATACAGTACCTGAACCTGCAGAACATGTAAAGATGGAAGTGAAGGGCAAAGATGGATATAAGAAAGTATGGATTAATAAAGGTCATGAGAAGTTTGAGGTCAGTGATGGTGCAATTGCCATTGCCGCGATTACTTCTTGTACCAATACAAGTAACCCGTTTGTAATGATCGGTGCCGGACTCGTGGCACGCAAAGCACGCGAGAAAGGAATAGATGTTAAACCATGGGTTAAAACCAGCTTGGCTCCGGGCTCTAAAGTGGTTACAGACTATTTAAGAAAAGCAGATTTACTGTCTGACCTCGAAGCACTGGATTTCCACCTTGTGGGATACGGTTGTACTTCTTGTATCGGTAACTCCGGTCCGCTGCCCGGATTCATGGCTAAGGCAGCTGACGACTACGATGTAGTGCTGGTATCAGTTCTTTCCGGTAACAGAAACTTTGAAGCGAGAATCCACCCGCAGGTGAAGATGAACTTCCTGATGTCGCCGATGTTAGTAGTTGCATTTGCTATTGCAGGCCGTGTGGATGTAGATCTGACTAACGAGCCGCTGGCATACGACAAAAACCAACAGCCGGTGTACCTGAAAGATATCTGGCCGTCTGATGATGAAATTATCGAAGTAATGGATAAGGTGGTTACTCCCGAAGATTTCAAAAGAGAGTACAGCACTATCTTCGACGGTAACGAAATCTGGCAGAAACTGGAAGCTCCTACAGGTAAACTGTACGATTGGGATGAGAAGTCAACCTACATTAAAGAAGTACCATTCTTCTACAACATCTCCGATGAGCCTGAAGATATCAAAGATATCGACGATGCAAGAACATTGTTATTCCTCGGAGACAGTGTTACTACCGATCACATCTCTCCGGCAGGACAGTTCAATGAGAAATCAGCAGCCGGTAAATACCTGATCAGTCGAGGGGTTGAGCGACCTGCATTTAACTCTTACGGTTCGCGCCGTGGTAACGACGAGGTGATGGTGCGTGGAACATTTGCCAACGTGAGGATTAAGAATAAGATTGCTACCAAAGAAGGAGGCTTCACTACGTATCTGCCGACAGGTGAAGAGATGACTGTTTTTGATGCAAGTACCAAGTATAAAGAAGATAAGACTCCGTTGATAGTGCTGGCAGGTAAAGAGTACGGCAGCGGATCGTCCAGAGACTGGGCAGCGAAAGGAACTATCCTGCTTGGAATTAAAGCGGTAATCGCCGAGAGTTATGAAAGAATTCACCGCAGCAACCTGGTAGGAATGGGGGTTCTGCCACTGCAGTTCAAAGACGGAGAAAATGCTGCTACGTATAACCTGACCGGTAAGGAAGTGTTTACTATCAGCGGACTGAGTGACGGACTGACACCTCTGAAGAAGGTACACGTAACTGCTAAGAGAGAAGATGGTAGCGAAGTGAAATTTGACGTGATAGCAAGAGTGGACAGCGATATTGAAGTTGCTTACTACCAGCACGGAGGTATTCTGCAGTATGTACTTCGCCAGTTCCTTAAGGAAGGCAAGTAAGAGGGGGTATAGAATTAAAAAAAATAATATTATGGACCACGATTCATTGTATCCGTTGGCAGATGTTGAGAATTCAAAGAAGAGAGCGGAGTTGGCTCCCGGCATTATTGACACATGGAGGCAATTTTCCAGATCAGTATATCAGGAAGGAGCTTTGGATGAAAAGACAAAGCAGCTCATAGCAGTAGCAGTAGCGCACGTAACGCAGTGCCCGTACTGCATACGTGCACATACCCGTATCGCCATGAGAAAAGGAGCCACAAAGCAGGAAATTATGGAAGCAGTATGGGTAGCTGCAGAAATGAGAGCAGGAGCAGGATATTCGCACTCAATTATTGCAATGGATGAAATGGAGAAAGTGGAGAGTTCTTCAAAATAGGAAATTTAAAATAGACACAGGAAATGAATCCTTTAAATGAATTACACAAATTAGGGCAAAGTATCTGGCTGGATTTTTTCGATAGAGAGATTATGGATTCCGGCCAGCTGGAAAAATGGATTAAAGAAGATGATATAGCAGGTATCACCAGCAACCCGAGCATTTTTGAAAGCGCCGTTGCCAGTAGGTCAGATTACGATGAGGATATTAAGAAACTGGCAGAATCCGGTAAATCGGATGAAGAAATCTTTTTTGGTTTTGCCGTGAAAGATATTCAGCGTGCCGCAGATATCCTGAAGCCTGTTTACGACGCTGCCGGAGGAAACGATGGATTTGTGAGCCTGGAAGTATCGCCGTTCTTAGCCAACGATACAGAAGGAACAGTTAAGCAAGCGCTTCAACTCTGGAGTGAAGTGAACAGAGACAATGTGATGATTAAAATTCCGGGAACGAAAGAAGGGCTTGAAGCTATCAGGCAGGCAACTGCTGCCGGAGTGAATGTCAATGTAACCCTGTTGTTTGGGCTGGATCAATACAGGGCTGTAACAAATGCTTATGTTAGCGGACTTGAAGACCGTGTGGCAAAAGGAGAACCTATCGATCAGATTAAATCAGTAGCCAGTTTCTTCCTGAGTAGAATCGATGTATTGTTAGATCCTCAATTGAAAGAAAAAGGCCTGCATGATCTTGAAGGAGAAGTTGCTATTGCATGCGCGAAGACAGCTTACCAGATTTACAAAGGAGTATTCTTCAGCGAACGTTTCAGAAAGCTGGAAGAGAAAGGTGCCAGAAAGCAGAAAGTACTGTGGGCCAGCACCGGTACCAAGAATCCGGCGTACAGCGATGTGAAGTACGTGGAGACACTCATCGGGAAAAATACGATCAATACACTCCCTGTTAAGACCATCGATGCGTTCAGAGATCATGGGGTAGCAAGAGTAACTCTCGAAGATGATCTCGATCTCGTGAAAGCAAGATTGGAGAAACTGGCTGCCAATGGCTTTGACCTGAACAAAATAACAGAGGAGCTGGAAGAAGAAGGCATTGAAAAATTCAATGTTGCGTTTAAGAAATTATTGGGAGCGATTGAAGAGAAGGCGGGAAAAGTGAAAGCTTCCTGATTATAAAGGATTATCGAAAAAGGTTCGTTATTTTTAAGCGAACCTTTTTTATTCCGGTTTTCTGAATGAATAAGATTGAACATATAGGTATAGCAGTGAGTGACCTTGAGGCGTCAGTTTCACTGTTCGAGAAGTTGCTGAATACGCCGTGTTACAAGAAAGAGCGGGTAGATACAGAAGGAGTGGAAACCGCATTTTTCAGGACTGGAGAAAGCAAAATCGAATTAGTGGCGGATACTCGCAAGGCGGGGACCATGGGTAAGTTTATTGCCAAAAGAGGAGAAGGAATTCACCATATAGCCTTTGAGGTAGATGATATTGAGTCTGAAATCCGGAGATTGAAACAACAGGGATTTCAATTTGTGAAAGATGAACCGGTGTCGGGAGCAGACGGAAAAATGGTATGCTTCCTGCATCCAAAGAGTACAAATGGTGTATTGATTGAACTTGTGGCTGATAAGAAGAAGGGATAAAAAAAATAAAAAGTAATATTTTCATAGTTCTGAATTTACAAACCATTTACGGAGATTAAAATTTTACAATTTTGCCGTTATCAAAAGCTACACTGGTACAAAAAAGAATTGATAGCCTTGCCCGGCTGACAGACAGTAAGAAGAATCTAAGCCGGCAATTTGGAACCCCTGCATTTGTTGAAGCAGCCAAGAAGATTAAAGAATTCATGGAAGAGGCAGGCCTCGAAACCATGATTGACAGTGCTGCTAATGTGAGAGGGAGAATTGCTACAGAAGATCCGGAAGCAAAGACACTTGTGATCGGTTCTCATTTTGATACAATAGAAAATTCGGGCAAGTATAATGGGGTCCTCGGCGTATTAGTGGCGATAACTGCAGCGGCCTCCATAAAGCGTCAGGGTCATAAGCTTCCGTTTAATTTGGAGATCGTGGGATTCAGTGAAGGCGAGGGTGTCCGTTTTCACTCAGCACACCTGGGAAGCAGGGCATTAACCGGCACTTTTGATGACCAGTTACTTTTTTTAGAGGATGAAAAGGGAATCACGCTGAAGGAGGTACTGAGAGAGTTGGGTACAGATTATGATCGCATCAGCAAAGATTTTATTCCGGCCGATAAATGGCTGGGCTTTCTGGATATCCATATTGAACCCGGTAATCAGTTGCAGGCTAAAAACTTGCCTGTTGCGCTGGCACATTCTATTTTAGGACACAAGAGAATCGATATAAAATTCACAGGGGTTGCGGCTCATGCAGGCTCGTTGCCAATGGATGAAAGAAGAGATGCCCTGGGAGCAGCAGCTAAGTTTGTGCTGAAGGTGGAAGACTACGCTTCCAAAGGCCGCAACAGCATTCTGGCAACTATCGGTCGGCTCAAAGTGCTCAATGCTGCAACTAATATGATTCCTTCGCAGGTGACTTGTTCACTGGATATGCGCGGGCTAGATGAAGATAAGCTCAACGAAGCCTATGAAGACTTGTATTCTATCTGTGAGAAGATCTGCCACAAACGTGGAATTTATTTTGAATGGAAGTTATTACAGGAAACAAATCCTATCATCTGCGATGAGGTTTTCAGTCAGTATCTTAGGCAAGCCATTGAAATTAAAGGATATAAACCGTTAAACATCATCAGTGGCTTGGCAACTGAAGCGACAATTATTTCTATAATAGCACCGGTGACAGTGATGCTTATACGAGACTCTCAAGGGTTGAGTTATAACCCTCACGAGGAGGTATCCACTGATGATATCGAGCTTGCTGTTGATATAATTGAAGAATTTATAAAGCAGGTGAAATTGTGACAATCGACGGTAATTTTAGAGGGTATTATGACAGTTGAACAATTTAATAAGCTCCCGGAGGAAGAACAACGATCCATTCTTTTTGGCTGTTGCGGGTCGGAAGCATGGGTTAAGGCTATGCTGCACCTGATACCGTTTCAAAATCTGGATGATCTTCTGGAGTTTGCCGAAGAACAGTGGTATGAATGTAACCACTCCGACTGGTTAGAGGCCTTTGAAAATCTTGCACGATTAGGAGACAAGAGTGCCCTTGCCAGGGAGGATACTCCTAAGTTTGGGAAGAAAGAACAAGCAGCATTATTGAGTTCTGATAGAAAAGTTATTGAACAACTGGTAACAGCCAACGAAGAATACGAAGAAAACTTTGGCTACATGTTTATCTCCTTTGCAATGGGTAAGTCGGGAGAACAGCTGCTTGCTGAAATAGCCGATCGCTTGGATAATGATCCACGCGATGAAATAAACATTGCTGCCGCTGAACTCGATAAGATTACCAAGCGCAGGCTAAAGAAAATTTTCAGCTAGTTCTTCAGAAGTTCCTGTATATCGGGATCTTCCTCAATGTTATGCATCTGTCTTAAAACCCACGGATATCGGGATGCTACGCGTCTCGACATCGGGTTTACTGTAAACTTAACAGGGTTGGGCAAACAGGCTGCTATTCGCGCAGCCTCCGTTCGGGTTAAATTCTTTGAGCTTTTTTTATAATGATATAGAGCAGCGGCCTCTGTACCATAAACGTGTGGCCCCATCTCGGCTACATTCAGATACACTTCGAGTATCCGTTGTTTACCCCAGGTTTTTTCTATCATAAAAGTGAAGTACACTTCCAGACCTTTCCTGAACCACCCACCCCCTTGCCAGAGAAATACATTTTTAGCAGTTTGCTGGCTGATAGTACTGGCACCTCGCAAGGATTTTCCCTGTTGATGACCTTTAATGGCTGCTTTGATATTTTTGATGTCAAACCCATCATGATCCGGGAACAGCTGATCTTCGCCGGCAATCACTGCCAGCTTGATATCCCTGCCCATTTCTCCATACGGAATGTATTTTCTGTTAAGCCCATGCCCGCTCAATACGGACGACAGCTGTGTTATGGTAATCGGAGGATTGAACCATTTACAATAAAATACATAGATAATAGATAAAAGGAAGCCATACAGGATGGTCTTCAGGATAAAGCGTAGCATACGTCTTCCAAAAGATTTTTTCTCCTTATCGTCTGTGATTCCCAAAGAGATTATGTTGTTTAGTTTGGATCTATGTATTCGAGTGTGTACTTATTGCCGATAATGATTTTTTTACCTTTCCCTGTCATCAGCAAGTATCCTACGCCTGCTGCAGCGGCTGATACAGCAACAAAACCGGGCCTCGCATAATAGCGGGTATCCTTTTTTGCAAAAATCCAGGTGGCAAGGCCTCCAAGAGTTAAAAGTGTGCCTCCACCGAAGAGAGAAGCTCCGGAAGCACTCCAGCTCCATCCTTTCTCCTCTCTGCCGATTTTAATGATGTCTTTATAATAAAAGCTGTTAAGATACGTACTGACAGTATCATAAACGGTTATTCCAAGACTTGTCATTACGGGCCGGACATCGTAAGATATAATGAAAACAGAATCATTCCTGAATCCATAAATGTTACCCTGCATCATCCCGAAGCCCGCATTGAAGATGATGTTACTGCCTTTGAAGAATGTTTTTTCAACCTTTCCCTTTTTCCGCAGAACCAGCATCTCTCCCTGCGCTGACAACAGAGCCGGTATCATCAGGGTGATAAATATTATCGTGATTCTACGCATCATATCTGGTTAATAAAAAACAAAACTCCGGCCAGAAGTACTGCACCGAAAATAATAAAAATCATTCCGGATATTTTGTTAATCAGGCGGATGTTTCTTAGGGTCAATTTTTTTCTGAGCTTACCGGCAAGGGTTACTTTAGCGATGTCTATCATCACATTGAACCCAATCGCCGTACCGAAGATGATAACTCTGTCTCTTGCGGAGTGACCGATTGAGATGGCTGTGGCTGCAGTGAGCCAGAAGATCATCACAGCCGGATTAAGTGTATTGAGTAAAAACCCCTGTATGGCAATTTTTGCATGATCGTAGCTTCTGAGGCCGGGCAATGACACATCCTCGGGGTGGATATTTATCTTCTTGAAAAAGAGATAATAAACCCCCATGGCAATCAATAAACCGCTGCCGCCCAATCCTATGATCTGCTTAAAATCCAGCAACCTGGTGAGCAGTTCAGAAAAAATATTTGATAAAACAATCAGAAGAATATCGCTGAACCACACCCCTGCTATAAAGCTAAATCCACCTTCGCGGCCGTTGGTAAGGCTTTGCTTGATAACGGCGAAGACTACCGGCCCCACTGACAATGCCAGAAGTATACCCATGGCCAAACCTTTACCGATTGCTTCGAAGGCAGTTGTCATTTAGTTGTTCTCAAAAAAGGTAATCAATGATTATAAACAAAACAGAAAGGTAAGATATAAGGTGCAATGGTGCAATTATTTTGATGACATTTCGGTTTTCAAAAATGCCAGCCACTCGTCGAGGACGGTTCCCTTCATCACACGGGGGAATTTATGTTGCCCGCCGACTTTTCCTTTAAGCTTCATAAATTCAAGGAAAATGTCTTCCTTGATTACATCCACAATTACCTTTTGCAATGCATGTTTTCTTTCCACAGCATAATCGTCATTTAGTTCTTTGAGGTTGTTGTCGATCAAGACTCCAAGTGTTTCGGCGCTCACATTATCCTGGGTGGCTATGTACCAGTGATGTGCGAAGAAGTTGCCGTAAGGTTCACCTGTCACGGTAAACTCCCCAATAGAGATGTCGAGTTCCTCGCATACCATCTTGATCGCTCTGTTCATGTTGTCAACACTGAGGTGCTCACCTACAAGACTGAGGAAATGTTTTGTCCGTCCGGTGATGATGATTTCATGTTTTTCCAGATCGACAAATTGAATGGTATCACCAATGAGATATCTCCAGCAACCGGCGTTTGTACTGATGAGAATAGCGTAGTCACAACGCTCTTTCACCTGATGTATCAACAGTGTTTCCGGGTTATCTACAATATTGCCCTGTGTATCGAAGTTGTTCGAATCGAAGGGAACAAATTCAAAAAAGATATTGTTATTCAATACCAGCTTCATTCCCTGTGCATCCTGTCTGCTCTGATAAGCCAGGAATCCTTCACTGGCAAGATAGGTTTCTATATACGTAATCGGTTTGCCGAGTAATTTATTAAATCCTGATTTGTAGGGTTCGAGCGCTACACCGCCATGCACATAGAAAGACAGATTAGGCCATACCTCGTGGATGTTTTTAAGCTTGTAGCGTTCTATGATTTTTTCCATACAAAGCTGTACCCATGCCGGCACACCCACGATAAACGAAATATCCCAGTTGGGAGCCTGTCCTACAATTTCCTCCAGTTTCTTGCCCCAATCTTTTTCTTTGGCAATTTTTCTTCCGGGTTTATAAAGCCCCTGAAACCAGAAAGGTATGTTTTTAGCCTGGATGCCGCTGAGGTCTCCGGCGAAGTAAGTAGGGCCTTTTTGTAGTTCGGTGCTTCCGCCAAGCATCAGCCAGCTTTTCCCTACATATTGCTTAGGTACGTTGTTATAACCGACAAGACTGAATAGTTGTCTCAAACTTGTATTTGTATTCGCCTTAATAATATCCTTGGTGATGGGAATATATTTACTGCTGGACTCGCTGGTACCGCTGCTCAATGCAAAAAATTTGATTGTACCCGGCCAGCATACATCGGGCTTTCCTTCGCGTGCATGTACCCACCATTCGCTGTAAATCTTTTCGTAGTTATAAACCGGAACGTATTTCTGAAATACTTTTTCGGGATAACGGCTCATGAGGATTTCATCGAAAAAATATTCCTGCCCGAATTGAGTGAAACGGGCTTTGTTGAGCAATTTTTTAAGAACCTTTCGCTGTTGATGCCATGGAGACGAATTGCCTTTAATATCCAAAATACGACGCAGCGACTTAGGTATCTTAATGTCTTTAAGAGCCATTCTTTTTTTGCTGGTTGATGCAGGTTGCAAAACTAAGCAAATTGTATGTGCAAATGGCCCGGACGAGGTACATATGGACTTTCCGGTATGAGTATACTTGTTATTTGATTGTCAATAATTTATGAATTTAATAGTCTAATTAATGTTTTATCTTATAAATAAAGTAAAGATTTTATCGTTTTCTATTAATATTATTATTTTAGATATCAATAAAACCCCCATTAAGATGAAAGCTATTCACACTGCAAGCCTTTTGTTTGCACTCTGCATTTCAGTAGTATCTGTTCGTTCTCAAGTTCAGCCAAGCACAAGCCCCGCCTGGGTGTTCGGTGCGAGCTCGGGAGCATCATTTGGCATGAAGAGCGACGAAGCAAATATGTTTCGTGGTACGGGTATCGCTACAAAAGTGTTTGGACGTTATTTTTTTGGCAACATCGGATTGTCGGGAGCAACCGGTGCCATTAGTGGTACGGTGAACACCGGTGCACTCAATTCTTTTATAAAGGAGAGAGGCTTACATCCTGAGGATTTATCTATTACCAAGGGTAATTCTTTGAATAATTATTTTCTGATAGGGCCTGCGGCCAGGTTTGGAAATAAACTTTTTGTAAATGCTGAGTTACAGGGAGGGGTCTTTATAAATAGTCCGGGTATGATTGATATTTCACAGAAAGGATTTTCCTTTCCGGTTTATAAATCTGTGAGCAGTGGTGAGAATATTTCCCCCGGGTTCGCCGGAAGTGTCAGTATCAACTACCCACTGTTCAGGTCTTTTCAATTTTTTATAGAGGGGAATTATTTGCAATCTAAGTCGTCGGTGGATATTACAGATCCCAAAAGTGGTATTGATATGGCAATGAAGGTAAATCGCGATGTCAGGTTGATGAGTGTGGGAATTGGTATTACAAAATCATTTGGAAACAGTAGTTCAAAGCAATCTGTAAAGAGGGAAGTGAGATGGATTCCTTCATCAGATGTTACTAAACATGATAACGATGAAGATGAAACGAACTGCGGACCTGTAACACAGAGAGTATTAAATCCTGATGGGAGTATTGAGCAAATGGTTTTTGTGAACGCCGGTGCTGCTGCAGAGTATGAATCTTATTTAGCAATGTATGCTGCAGAGCCGAGGCAATCACAACAATCTACATTTGGCGGGAAGGCGCGGACTGGTCTAATTAATTCTGGTGGACTGAAACAATCGCAGGGATCTACATTTGGTGAGAATGTGCAAGCAGACTACTCTGCCAATAGTATTGCTCAAGCAGGAAAAGATACCACAAAGAAAACTTCAAAAGGTAATGCGGGCTGGGATGTGAGTAAGGCGGGTAAAGGAAATAATCCGGTTACCTATACTAAAATTCTGCAGGATGGCCGGATGATTCAGATGGTTTTCGCTTGTGTTGAGGATGCCGCTCAATATGCTCAGGCACGAAAACTGAGGACTCCTCCCACAGAAAGCTATAGTCCATGGGAGATGGATGGCGAATCTGAAGGAACTGTATTGAATCCAATCTTTGAGTCAGTCAATTCTACCGGAGGTATTAATGGACTCAACACAATGCCATCCCGCCTGTCCAAGACACCTACAACTCCAAGACAAACTCAGGGGATGGATTTTGGCCAGAAAGTAGCTGCAGGGCTTCAGGCTGGTGCCAATGCAGGAGTCATTTCAGGTACAATTTACTGGCAACCGGGAAATCCAACCAGAATAGTCACCAATGAAATGGCTTCTTCAGGTATCGAAGGTGCAAAACCGGGAGAAACAACTCTTTTTGCGAGAGAATCCGGTAAAGGTGCATCACAGGAAATGGTAATAAACAGTTCCTGTAAAGATTGTGGTATTACAATCACAGGTGTGAAACAAACTCCGGATATTTCACAGTTTACCTCACAAATAAATCCTTTGTATGAAGACAAAGGCATGTCAGGAGTTAACCCAATGTACGAAGCATCTTCTATAAAAGGTGATAATCCACTCTATGGCGGCAATACCAGTTCAGGCGTCAATCCATTGTTTGGGGGGAAAGCGATGGGGAAAGGCAATGGATTATTGTGTGGCTCTACAAGCCATTTCCTTGTAGGTCTTTACGATGCCGTGAGCGGTATGCAGGTTGCCAGGACAACACCAGACTCTTGTGGTAATTTTTGGTTTGCCAATGTGCCCGAAGGCGATTATGTGGTGTATGTAAAGGGATATGCGCTTGCAAGCAGGACATACGAATTAAGTATTAACAAAGATGGGAAATACGATGTAGGCGGTATCATGCAGGCAGGTAATGCACAGTTGATGATCGCCTTTCAAAGCCTGTGGAATGATAGCAGTTCTCAAAATTCAAAAGATATTGTTAGCGGAGGTGACCCTAAAAATATAGAAGTGATTGGTGGGTCACAAAGAGTTGCAGGCAACCCGATTCCGGGCCTTATCGTGAAGGGTGGGAAAAACCCGGGCCCGGATAGGAGAACAGTAATGACCAATGGTAACGGACAGTTTGGATTTAGTGGATGGGGAAAGGGTAATTATATCATTACCACGGAAATTCCATTCATGGTTGACCAAAAAGCAATGGTAAGTGTAGGCAAAAGCGTACAACAATGGGGCGACCCACACGAGAATTTAAATGGGAAGCAGGTGAAAGGCTGGGATGGATCTGTGAAAGGCAATTCAATAACCGAATCGCAGGATTACAATTCATCCCGTTCTAATAAAGTTTATTTCACCATTAACAATAATGGAGGCATTACCGGTTCTGTAAAAGCACAGGATTACAATTCATCCCGTTCTAACACAACCGCCAGCATCATTGTTATTGGTAATGATGGCACTGTTTCCGGCAGACTGAGTGAAGAGAATTTTCAGAAATTTAAAAAGTCTCAGGAAAAGAATGGCAATACATCCAATTCCAACAAACTTTATTTCACGATAGATAATGATGGAAATGTAACAGGATCTACTAAAGCCCAGGATTACAATTCATCCCGTTCTAACACTCGCGGCATTATTATTATTAATAATGATGGCACCGTTTCCGGCAGACTGAGTGAAGAGAATTTGCAGAAATTTAAAAAGTCTCAGGAAAAGAATAGTAATACATCCAATTCCAACAAACTTTATTTCACGATAGATAATGATGGAAATGTAACAGGATCTACTAAAGCACGGGATTACAATTCATCCCGTTCTAACACAACTGCCAGCATCATTGTTGTTGGTAATGATGGCACAGTTTCCGGCAGACTCAAAGAACAGGATTTAAAAACTTTCAAGACATCCCGGGAAGGAAATGATTCACCGGATGCCAATAAAATATTTTTCACTATTGGCTTAGATGGAATTCTACATACTGTTTGGGCTTCACAGGACTATAATTCATCCCGTTCCAACAAGTGCAGCGGACTGACTATACTCGATGATGGCACTGTGACCGGTAAATTGAGTGAAGAGGACTTAAAGAGTTTCAGGATATTTCAGCAAAACAAGACTAAATCAAATAATAATTCCGAGAGTAAATCTCCTGAGAAACAAAGTGGACAGGGATACAACTCTACCAGCTACAATAAAGCTAATTTGACTTTATCGCTGGAGGGAGTTAGCGTAACAGGCAATGCGTTATCCATGAAACTTAATCCGCAGGAGAAAGTTTCTTCCGGTTCTGACAAGAGTTATTTAATCATTGGTGATGACGGCTCACTTTCAGGCAAGTTGAATGCACAGGACTTTAATACTTGCAGGAGCAATCGTGAAAGAGGACAATTTGCGAGGAATTCAAGTTATAGCAACACGGCATCTGCCGATAAAATATTTTTCAGAATTGGTAATGATGGCTCCCTTACCGAAACTCTGAATGTTCAGAATAATAATTCAGGTTCCGGCAAGGCAGACTGGAGTTACCTGATTATCAACGAAGACAGAACTATTTCGGGAATGGTGAATGCACAGGATTTTAATACCTGCAGAAGCAATCGTGAGAGAGGACAATTTGCAAAGCCAACCGGTGATGGCAACGGAGGATGGGGAGATCCTCATGAAACAATGAATGGCAGGACGGCAAGCAAAGCCGATACCGGGAAGATTAGTGTTACACATCATGGAGATCCACACGAATATTTGAACGGAAAACAGGTTGGGCCCGGAAAGGGAAACTTAACAGAAATACTTCAGGCAGCAGCTAAGGATTTTGCCGGCTATAAAACTGAGCTGGATGATCTCGATAAAAAACTCCAGGCTGACAAGAATAGCCCCGCCGTTAAAGTAAATGAGGCTCGATTCCAGATTAAGAATCTTAAAAGAGCAATAACAGATGCTGAAAATATGATGAAAAGTCGGACCCGGGATGGTGGAGCGGCAGGCGATGAAGATATCAATTATAAGATGGCAGTTATGGATGCTCAACTTGATATTCTGCGGGAGAATTTATCAGGCATGGATGCTAAGTATAGCTCAGTAGTTAATGTACTAAAGACTAAGCACGACACAGTAAAGAATTCAATAAATAACGTACGATAGCACAGGTTAGATAGAATCAGGACGCTTTTTAATTAGTGTGAAATATGAAATTACCGAGGCACCTATAGCGACAAAAATTGAAGTGCCAAAATCGAATTTTGCACCGAAGTATAAACCTGCAAACAGTAGAACTGCTGCGACGGCCATCAGGAATATTTGTTGAGCTTTTTTAGGCATGATAAAGCTTGTTACCGGAACGGTCTGGTATCTTTGCTACTTTAGTTATTCATTTACTAAATGTACGAGTAATCCGTCTCTGAGCTTTGGTTCAAACCATGTACTCTTCGGGGGCATAACGTTACCACTGTCTGCTATGTCGAACAATTGCTGAATGCTTACGGGATAGATAGAGAAGGCTACCGCTGCATCTCCCTCATCTACACGTTGCTCCAGAGCTTTCATTCCTCTGATACCTCCCACGAAGTCGATCCTGGAATCTGTGCGCTGATCGTGAATATTAAAGAATGGTGCCAGCACGTTTTGCTGAAGAATAGATACATCCAAGATGTTTACGGGGTCTGTTGCAAAGGTACCTTCACGCGATTCCAGTTTGTACCAGCGGCCTTTGAGGTACATACCAAACTGATGTGCTTTTTCCGGCTTCAGGGCTTCATCAACCGGAGCAACAGTAAAATCTTTTTCGAGCTTCTGTAACAACTCTTCAGGTTGCATTCCGTTGAGGTCTTTCACAACCCTGTTGTAATCCATAATCTTCAACTGACTGGCAGGAAACAGTGTGCAGAGGAAATGGCCCGCTTCTTCAAAGTCGGGCAGAAGATATTTCACTCTTGCTGCAGATGCCGCACGGTGATGCCCGTCGGCTATGTAAGTACAAGGAACCTCCTCCTTAAAGAGTTCTGTGATGCGGTCGATTACTTTATCGTCGTTGATAATCCACACAGTATGGCGGATGCCGTCTTCAGCGGTGATATCGTAAACAGCAGTTTTAGTATTCTTCCAGCTATCGATGATATCATTCAGGTCTGCAACATCGCGATAGGCAAGGAATACATTTCCTGTCTGAGCATGGGTAGTATGGATGTGGTCCACACGATCCTGTTCTTTGTCAGGACGTGTGAATTCATGCTTTTTTATCAGCCCGTTTTCATAATCAGCAACAGAACTGCAGCAGACTAATCCGGCCTGAGTGCGGCCACCCATCTCGAGTTCATAAATGTAATAGCAGGGTTTATTCTCCTGGAATAAAATTCCTCTGCCGATAAAGGCATCCAGGTTCTCTTTTGCCTTTTCGTAAACTGCCGGTGTATGAACATCTGTTCCGGCAGGTAAATCAATTTCACTTCTTGTTACATGCAGAAATGAGTAAGGTTTGCCGATTGTTTCTTCTTTTGCCTCTTTTACATTCAGCACATCATACGGTCTGCTCGCTACCTCGCGGGCGTATTGGGGGTTGGGCCTGAGTGCTTTGAATGGGGAGATAGATACCATGTTTTCACTTTTTTGTACGGGGGTGGCAAATATAGCTCAAACTACCCGTTGTGTCCTGATTCAAATTCTTTAATGACAGAAATAAGATATTTCACACTGTCCGGAGATACTGCGTTGTATAAGGAGGCTCTGAATCCGCCAACTGTACGGTGCCCCTTGATTCCGTAAATGCCTTTTTCAGCTGCATATTTAAGGAATGCCTGCTCGATCTCCCGGCTCTTAGCAGTGAAGGTAACATTCATTGTGCTTCTATCCTCTCTTCTTGCTGTTCCTTTAAAAATAGAGCTGTTGTCAATTACGTCGTACAACAGGGCAGCTTTTTCTTTATTTACCGGCTCGATAGCGTCAATACCTCCGGCATTCTTCAGCCAGCGCAGTGTCAGCAGACTCATGTAAATAGCAAACACCGGTGGTGTGTTCAGCATGCTTTCTGCTTTGATGTGCTCGCGGTAGTCCATAATGGGTGGAATATCGCGACTGACGTTTCCTAATATCTTCTTGTTTACGACTACCAGCGATGCACCGGCCACACCGATGTTTTTCTGAACGCCTGCGTAAATGAGTTCAAACGCATTGAAATCGAGCTTACGGCTCAGGATGTCGCTCGACATATCTGCGACAAGAGGAATGGGGGCGTCCGGAATTTTATGCCATTGTGTTCCGTAGATAGTGTTGTTAGAGGTGATGTGAAAATATTTTCCTGCTTCGGGCACACAGAAGTCAACCGGGATATAATTAAAGTTGTTGTTCTCGCTGCTTGCCAGAATGTTCACCTTACCAAAACACTGCGCTTCGCGGATGGCCTTCTTGCTCCATACACCCGTATGCACAATGTGCATGGTTTCGTCTGCATCTAGCAGGTTCATTGGTATTTGCATGAACTGTGTGGTGGCACCGCCATGCAGGAAAAGTACCTCATGATCATTATCGAGTTGCATCAGATCGCATATCAGTTGGCGGGCTTCTGCAACAACCTCAGAAAATAAAGGAGTGCGGTGGCCGATTTCAAGAATAGACAGCCCGCTGCCATTAAAATTAACTATCGCCTGTCTCGCTTCTTCTAAAACCTCAGCGGGCAGGTGCGACGGTCCTGCATTAAAATTGTGAATCATCTTTAAAATGGAATTATGACAAAAATAGGTATCCGATGTTTTGTACCTGCAAAACTTATGCAGAAATGTGTTGATAAAAAAGTGGATTAAAAATAATGAAGCGGCCGGGTGGAAAAGAGATTGTTTCTGAGTTTTTTGCACTTTTTTGGATATAATATCACTGAAAATCCCTGTTGAAACTCATTTTTTAGCCCACTTTGTTAATAGTTGAGAAAAATATTATATTTTTATAGCATTATGGGGTTTGGGTAGGTTTCCCCTTATAGCTTAATAATCAATCTTTTAGCTGTAGGATTCCTTTTGACAGTACTCGTTAGGGGGTACTTTTATTCTTTTCGGCGTTTTAAACTGATTTTTCATGCTATCACAAATCTGGGATAAATACATCCCCGTTATCAGAATTCTTATGAAAAAAGCAGACTCGGGTCCGCAGGTGCTGGAGTTGAACCGGATTGATTTCGAGGGCGCGGGAATAAGGAAAACCGGTTTTAAATTCAAGATAGAATTTCGCAACGGCAGGGTGGATAATCTCATCAGCAGCGCGCCATTGGCTAAAATGCTGGCCGAGGAAATGTTTAACAATGAGCAGGTCAGCACCTTACTTAGTGAAGGAGATTATACTATATCTTTAAACCCAAAATATGAGCTGACGATTAAACGGCCTTAGCCCCGAACCAAGAGCCTGTGGCAATGTCAGTTTCTAGATGCTTATTTAACCGGCTGCTTTAATCCACTGTCCCGATTTTTAATACCAGTTTTCCGAAACAATTTTTCTTTTGTTAAACTCTGTTTTAGTTTTTCAGTCTACCTTATTTGTATCTTAATTTAATACTATGATTTCTAACCGTCTCAAGAATCAACACCTGCTTTGGCGGGCTGCTTTCGGGCCGATGGTCGAAAGTGTCAATCAAATTACCGAAGCATCACAGACTGATTTGTTGAAATTATTAGTTGAAAAGTCTTCCAAAGCACCTGCTTATCTCAGTACGGCAGAGAATACTGCAGATGGTTTGTACAAAGGATTGCGGGATTTCGCAGAGATGGAGAAACTGACTAAAGAGCAAAAGGTGCAGATGCGGAAACAGTCTGAAAGAGATATCAAGAATCTGAATCTTTCGTGGCTGTATGAAATGATCAACAGCGAGGCACAGCTCAGAGAAAAACTCAGTCTCTTCTGGCATGGGCATTTCGCCTGCCGTGTGGTGAATATCTATTTTCAGCAACAGTTGCTCGATGTCATCCGCCGTAATGCTTTGGGCAACTTCGGAGATTTATTGCGGGGAGTCAGTAAGAGTCCGTCGATGCTTTCCTTCCTCAATAACCAGCAGAACAGAAAGAAGCACCCTAATGAAAACTTTGCGCGCGAGGTGATGGAACTGTTTACAATGGGAAGGGGTAATTATACCGAAGAAGATATCAAGGAAAGTGCGAGAGCCTTTACAGGATGGGGTTTCACTGCCGCTGGGGAATTTGTAGAACGAAAAAATCAACACGATAGCGGACAAAAAACATTTCTGGGGAGGACAGGCAATTTCAACGGAGATGATATTCTGGATATCATCCTCGAGCAGAAAGCCACAGCCGGATTTATCACAAAGAAGTTGTACGCCTTCCTCGTTAATGAGGAAATAGATGAAGGCAGGGTTGAACAATTAGCCGGCAGGTTTTATCAGAGTAATTACAATATTCTGCAATTGGTGGTCGATATTTTCTCGTCTGATTGGTTTTACGATCAGAAGAATATCGGCACACGAATCAAATCACCCGTCGAACTCATTGCTGGTATCCGCCGTATGATTCCGATGGACCTCGGCCGGCCTGAGGTGCAGCTTGTTTTTCAGAAGTCGCTCGGACAGCTACTTTTTTATCCTCCTAATGTGGCAGGATGGCCGGGAGGAAAAACCTGGATTGACAGCAGCACATTGATGTTGCGGCTGAGACTGCCGCAAATTCTCACATTCAATGAAGAAGTGAAGCTTTCCAATAAACCCGATGACGACATTGCAATGGGGCGTGAAGGGGTGGATAGGATTGCAAAGTCATACAGGGTTGGTTCAGAGCCTGACTGGAAGGCAGTTGCCGAAGCCTTCAAAAAAGTAAAACGTGAACACCTGCTATCATCTATAGCTGACAGCCTGTTGCAAACAGATAGCAGGGTACCACAAACAGTATTACGCAGGTATAGCGATGACACATCGCGTGAGAGTTTTATTCGTACATCGGTAGTGCAATTGATGAGTACACCGGAGTATCAGTTATGTTGATAATAATTTTTTAAAAATATTTTTTATGCTGATAAAAAGAAAAGAGTTTCTGCAGGTAGGATCGCTGGCAACGGCTAGCCTTTTCCTGCCTAAGTTCCTTAAAGCATTTGAAACAGGACAGCTCGTTCCTCCCGGAAATAAAGTATTGGTGATTCTTCAATTGAGTGGTGGCAACGACGGATTGAATACTATCATCCCTACGAGAAATGATATCTATTACAAAGGAAGGCCCGGACTCGGACTTCAGCGACAGGAAACTTTGCAACTGACCGACGAAGCGGGAATTCATCCCTCGCTCTCGTTCTTTAAAGAATTGTTTGATGACGGATCACTGGGCATTATCAACAGTGTCGGGTATCCTAATCCCGACAGATCGCATTTCAGAAGTATGGATATCTGGCAGACGGCCAGCGAGAGCAATCAGTATCTGACTACGGGGTGGGTAGGCCGTTACCTCGATGCACAGTGTGATGGTTGCGGGCACCCGACGCAGGCATTAGAAATTGATGATGTGCTGAGCCTTGCAATGAAAGGAATAAACCAAAAAGCGCTTGCACTGACGGATCCTAAGAAGCTCTTCAATACAGGTAATGAAAAGTATTTCAGACAAATCAACGAAGCTCACGACCATGAAGAGGCAGCCGCTGATTATTTGTACAAGACTTTGAGTGAAACGCTGAGCAGTGCAGATTATATTTATCAGCAAAGCCGCAAGAGCCCGGCTTTACAGACATACCCGGCTACTTCCATCGGAAAGAATTTAAAAACAATTGCATCATTGATCCTGAGTGATATCAATACCAAGGTGTACTATCTCAGCCTTGGCAGTTTTGATACGCATGTAGGGCAAAAGAATCAGCAGAAAAGATTATTCACAGAGTTGAATGAAGCATTGAAACCTTTTGTTCAGGATATGAAAAAGAATGGCCGTTTTGAAGATGTAGTGCTGATGACTTTCAGTGAATTTGGCAGAAGAGTGGCACAGAATGCCAGCGGCGGAACAGATCACGGCACAGCAAATAACATGTTTTTTGTAGGAGGCGGCCTAAAACAGAAAGGGCTGATCAATGCTATGCCTGACCTTACCGATCTGGATAATGGCGACCTGAAGTACAAGGTTGATTTTAAATCAGTCTATGCCACAGTGCTCAACAAGTGGCTGGGTGCAGATGACAAGGCAATACTCGGGAAACAATTCGATCTGCTGGATTTTGTGTAATTGGTTTTTGAACTATAGTACGAAGGGCGCGAAGAATATAGAACGAAAGGTTCCAAATGTTATGGATAAATCATAGCCATATTTCTTTAATCAAAGGATGCCATTGATGGTATCTACAAACTTTAGAGCGTTTAGAGTAAAGACTCACTTTAGATTTTATAGAGTAAATTCTATAACTTACAAATCAAATACTAACAGTTTGTGAGGTTTAAAATTCGACTGAGGGTATCAGGATCATCCGGAGTCATCCCGGTAAATTATCAGTATCCGCTGTCGGCTGCTATTTATAGAATAATTGCCAAAGGCGATGAGCAATATGCTGATTTCCTGCATGAAACGGGTTATGGTAAAGGGTTTAAAC
>JAGFIS010000048.1 GCA_024103425.1 Chitinophagaceae bacterium | reverse complement strand
CCTTTGGTAACAGCTTGGTTGATGATGGCGGCTTTTTGCTCGTTGAGTAGTGTTATCAGTTGCTTTTTCTTTTGGATAAAGCGGTTGATTTTAGCCAGTTTGTAATCTAAAAAGCGGGCAATGGCGGTTTGTTCTTCTTTGGGCGGAACTGCGGTTTTTATTGAGAAAAAATCATCTGTATATAATCTCAATCTACTATCAATAATACCAGTTGAGTTCTTTTTAAATTCTTGTTGAGCGTTTTTTGTTTTGAACAGGTAACCAAAATATTTCTCATTTCCCTCCTTTAGTTTGTATACGCAATAGGCAGGACTAACAAGACCATCATATTTAGATATTCCCAAACTGCCATTCCAAGCGAGCATTATATTAATGACCAAATCACCTTTTGACACAATTTTATAGCCCTCAAGTGTTTTGGCGTTGGTTAAACTATCTCCATTGGCAACTTTATCAGACTTTTTGGTAACCCCTGTATATTGAGATACAGAAAGTAAATCTTCACTTCCTGTTAAACTTCTTTTGTCTTGTTCAGTGAAAAGATATTTCACCTTTTTCACCTCCCAATGCTTTGGTAATTCCCCGAGCCAAGAAACCTCAGTCTTTTTATATGTGGAATATGGTTTATTTTGTCTCACAGTTCAATAATTTCTTTTAACAATCCATCTGTTTCTTGCTCTAAATCAATAATATCTAAAGCAATTTCAGATAAGGAACGCAATGGTTCATATTGATAGAAATATTTATTGAAGGCTATTTCAAACCCCACTTTCATCTTCGACTTATCATACCAAGCATCAGGAGCAAAGGGCAGCACTTCTCTTTTGAAATAATCGGCAATGCTTTCTTTCATTGGCACATTTTCCGTGTCTTTTAAACTGCTGTCGCTTTTGGGTTTGCCTTTGCTGTCTGTTAGGATGTTGCCTTTATCATCTCTTTCGGGTTGGTGTACGGTGATTTGATAAAAGCCAAAATCTTCATTGTCAAAAATTTTGCTGTATTCGTTTTCTTCAAAAGCAAAGTATAGTTCTTGAATTTTCTGAATGTGTTCAGAACCCAGTTCTAATCTTTTACTTCCTAAGGGCTTACGCATCTTAGAATAAAACATATTAGAAGAAGCATTAATCAATTGTACTTTGCCTTTTCTGCGTTCTTCTTTCACATTGGTAATTAACCAAACATAGGTAGCAATACCTGTATTGTAAAAAATATCGTTGGGCAACTGAATGATACATTCCAACAAATCATTTTCCAATATGTATTGGCGGATACCGCTTTCGCTGCTGCCTGCATCTCCTGTAAACAAAGCCGAACCATTGTGAACGGAAGCAATACGGCTACCTCCGTCTTTGGGGTCTTTCATTTTAGAAAGCATATGGAGCATAAACATCAACTGTCCGTCATTGCTTCGGGAAGTCAGGCACGTTTCTTCCAATTCGCCTTTGAAGTTTTTAATCTTTAGGTTAAATCGTCTGTCTTTTATCTCCACTTTTTTGCCTGTGCCTACATTTAGGTTGTCAATATCCTGCTTCCAAGTGGTTCCATAAGGCGGATTGGTGAGCATAAAGTTGAATTTCAAATCAGGGTCAAAACCGTATTCACTCAGCGTAGAACCAAACTTGATTTTGTCGGGGTCTTCGCCTTTTAGCAACATATCCGATTTGCAGGTGGCATACATTT
>JAGFIS010000044.1 GCA_024103425.1 Chitinophagaceae bacterium | reverse complement strand
AACTTAATAGATTAACCAAATCTGCAAAAGTTATGATTATCAGGGAACAAAAACCTTATAACACACTCATTCTTAACATGATGGACAAGTTGCCAAATATTAATAAATGGAGAAGGATGTTTCTCCTGGAGACTTTTATCCTGTTTTTGTCCATCCGTGGTCGAATAAATTTCTTACAGCTTGCAAGGTATGGAAAATATAAAGAACAACGATACCGGCAGCAGTTTGAAAAACGCTTTGATTTTTTAACTTTCAACAAGGAGCTCACCTTATCACAAGGGAGCGGCAGATATGCTATTGCCTTTGATCCGAGCTATGTATCAAAATCCGGTAAACATACTCCCGGTGTCGGCTGGTATTGGTCAGGTTGTGCCAATAGGGCTAAATGGGGCCTGGAAATTGGTGGCTTAGCCGCCATTGATATTGATAACCATACTGCTTTTCACCTTGAAGCTGTTCAAACACTTAACCGTGGTGATCAAAACCTTTCTGATTGGTATGCAGGGGTTATATCTGAAAGAAAAGATATCTTAAAATCTATATCAAAGTACCTGGTTGCCGATGCATGGTTCTCCAAAAAGTCCTTCGCGGATCAGGTAATCTCATCAGGCTTGCATCTTGTCAGCAGGCTCAGAGATGATGCAGACATGAAATATCTTTGCACTAATACTCCTACCGGGAAAAGAGGCAGACCAAGAAAATACACCGGGAAGATCGACATTAGCGAAATTGACAGAGACTACTTTACTTTTATATCAGGGGATGATGAGACAACAATATACGCGGGAGAAGTCTATTGCAAAGCTCTAAAACGTAATATCATGCTGGTTCATGTCACATACTCCAAAACAAATGGGAAAAATGCCCGAAAGCTATATTTCTCTACAGACATCTCAATGGATCCCAATGATGTGCTGCTTTATTATCATAGCCGCTTTCAGATCGAATTTCTTTATCGCGATGGAAAACAACATACCGGACTCAATGACTCACAAGCCAGAAGTGAAAACAAACTCCATTTTCAATTCAATGCTTCTTTAACTTCAATCAATATTGCTAAGGCAATACATTGGTTGAGCATACCTAAAGAAGAAAGAGGTACTTTTTCCATGGCTGATATTAAAACAATGAATCACAATATTTTAATGCTAAACCGATTTTTTGACGTGTTCGGGATTTACCCACACTCTGCAAAAAATAACAAACATGTCAGAGAACTTATATTATACGGCACTATGGCCGCTTAAAACTTTAACGAACTATTGCCGTATATAATTTTATTTTAAAGGTCCCCGCTCAAGCGGGGGAACCCACATGTTTGAGAATTATATGCATAAGTGTTTGTGTATTTGATACATGTGGGTTTCAGTGATGGATATTATTCCCGTAAAGGCGGGATTATCCACCGGTATTAGCAGACCTTCAGTCCGAAGGGAATTCAGACGGTCATTACTTCCTTTTCCTTGGCTGTTATTGCCTTTTCGACCTTCGCCGTGAAATCCCTCACCAGTTCCTGAATATTTTCGGCTGCATTTTCC
>JAGFIS010000002.1 GCA_024103425.1 Chitinophagaceae bacterium | reverse complement strand
CCGCATCCAATAAAGGATGGAGCAGTTACTCCTAATACCGTAAACTCTCCGGGCTTCTTCTTTGGTAAACTTACCGCTGATGACCTCTTGAACGACCTTCCATTTGAAGGACTCACTGTAGTGAATCTGCTTTTCTTTACTCATTTTAATCCTGATTTAAGTTGACTTATCCACATTTTTGGAGTCAACCTATTTCAGGACTATACAATTCCTTCTTATTGTCATTCCGTCCCGAACGTTCGGGATGACACGGAATCTCTATAACCCTCGGCTGAGATTTGGTTTGTTTATGCGTTTATAGGTTTATTCGTTTATTCGTTTATTCAATCCTTCTTAGTGTCCTCTTAACTATTACGTCATTGCTAGAGAAGCGAAGATGAGCGCAGTGATCTCAAACCGGGGCACTTTAGGGAGAATGAACCGGGTACTAAAACTCATTATAAATCTTATCCCCTAACTTCTTTTTAAAAAGTGCTTGTGACCGGGAATCGAGCAATACCGACAAATGACCCTCGTGATGGAGATCTGTCCCGACGAGATCGACGAGATTGTTTTTTATGAGGTAGTCGGCTGCTTTCCTGACGGGTTTTCCGTAATAACCCGTGAGCGAGAGAAGGTTTATCTGGAAGAGAAATCCGAAGTCTTTAAGGCGGGAATACACTTTCGGATTCTTATGAAAATAACCATAACGCTCCGGGTGTGCCAGTACGGGTTGGTAATTCTGCGTGTTAATTTCAAAAGTGATTTCTTCCAGATTAGAAGGCGGGATGCTGAAGGGAAATTCAGTCAGCAAATAAGTGTCATTCAGCGTCAGCAGCCTTTCGCCACTGCGCAGTAATTCCATGAAATAGTCGTCGAGCATGTACTCTGCTGCAGCAGACAGCTTAACATCGAGCCCCGCATCAGCTGTCGCTTTTTTCAGTTTGGAAAGAGCTCTATTAATTGTCTCCGGATTGTTTCTGAACATATCGCCGAAGATGTGCGGCGTGCAGATAAATTCTTTAAGCCCGGCATCAGATAAGCGGCGAATGAAGCTGACAGACGTTTCCGCATCGGGAGAACCGTCATCGATTCCCGGCAGCAAATGAGAATGGATATCCTTCTTCATCTGAGCGAAGAAAGGAACTCCGGAGTCTCTTTCCTTACGAAATAATTTCCACATTTTCCAGCTGTTGCCTGCGGTCTAACTGCAGGTATCGTACAACAGGTTTTCTTGTGAGCGAGCGGCTTGCCTGCATCAGCAAAGAGTTCTTATACTGGTGCAGTTTGCTCAGTGGTTTAAGAATGCTGACAATAAAGGCAAACGGAATTTTGTTTCTCTTCATTGCCAGGTAGTCGCGACGGTTGGCTCTCAGCCTGCGTTTCAGACTGCCGTTGCTCATTCCGCCGGTATGCATGTTGATTAAAATCTCATCCAGATACGCTGCAGTGCATTTGTATTTATAGAGATACCTCGCCATAAACTCGTAATCGGCAGCTGTATAGAAATGATTCTCGTAGTATCCGTATTTTTTTACCAGCTCGCGTCTGATGTAAAACGTCGGGTGGGCAGGCATCCATCCCCAGCAGAAGTTATTCCGATTGTATGGTTTGCTCTTCCAGTACCGTACAATCTTATCCGGCTCTGTAGCATCCGTATAGACTAAGTCGCCATATACCGCATCCGTCTGGCGCTCATTAAAACAGGCAACGATTTTTTCTACCGCATCATCGGCAGCAAAGACATCATCGCTGTTGAGAATCCCGACAATGTCTCCCGTGGCTATCTTCAGGCCTTTATTGATGGCATCATACATGCCGCGGTCTGTTTCGCTGACAAAGTGTTTTATAAAATCGAGATTTTCATGAATAATCGTAGTAGTTGCATCGTCAGACTTCCCATCGATAACGATATATTCAATATCGTCATGGGTCTGCCGGCGTACGGAGCGGATACAATCCGCCAGCGTCTTCTCAGAATTGAGGCATACGGTAATAATGGATACTTTCATGGGGTATAACGGATGGTAAAGTAAAGGTATTTCCTCTATATATGCCAATTTTATTTTTAAACAATTCCCAGAGCCGTGAGCGCATTCTCTTTTTTATTCAGCCAAGCCTCTAATTTTTTCCGCTCCAGCACACAGTTTTCGAGCACCAGCATATCCATCCTTGTACGTAAAAAACAATTCACTGCTTCCTCGGGAGAGTTTACAATGGGTTCGTTTTCATTAAATGAAGTGTTCAGTAAGATCGGCACTCCCGTCTTTTTTCGGAAAGTGTCTATCAGCTTGTAATAGCGCGGGGTGTATTCCTCTTCAACTGTCTGCAGCCTGCCGGTGCCATCGATGTGCGTCACTGCCGGAATAATGGTTCGTTTTTCAGGACGGATGACCAATACTTTCTCCATAAAAGGCACTTCTTCCACATCTTCAAAAAACTCACTTGCATATTCCTTTAGTATCGACGGCGCGAACGGACGGAAATTTTCCCTGCGTTTTATTTTTTCGTTGAGAATCTTCTTGGCATCATGTCTGCGCGGATCGGCAAGGATTGATCTAGCTCCCAAAGCACGCGGACCAAATTCGCTTCTGCCATTGAACCATCCTACCACTCCCCCATTGATCAGCTGATCGGTAACAGTATTGAAAACTTCTTCGTCCCCCAACTCCTCATAATACAATCCTTTCTCCTGCAGATAGTTTTTGATCTCTTCGTTTGTAAACCGGCTGCCGAGATAGGCGTGTTTTGTAGGGATAATTGGCGCTTCAGGATTGATCTTGAAATAGTGATACAGTGCAGCACCCATCGATATACCGGCATCATGTCCTGCCGATGGTACATACACATTCTTAAACGGAGTATTCGCTCTGATCTTTCCATTGGCGACACTGTTCTGTGCCACACCTCCGGCTATACAAAGGTTCTCACTTCCTGTCTTGCGATGCAGGTGACGAAGGATGTGGAAGATCGTCTCCTCTGTTACTGCCTGTACCGATGCAGCCAGGTCTTTATGGCTTTGCAAAACCGGGTCTTCAGGCTTGCGAACCGGACCGAAATCTCTTGCCAAAACCGGACTGTAAAGGGGCTCTATACGCGGAATGTTTTGTTCGTCGTATGTAATGATGCCTTCCGTTCCTTTTCTGAAATAATTCAGATCGAGACGGAATTGTCCGTCGGATGTCAGATGAATCAATTTGCTGATCTCCTCTTTGAATACCGGCCTTCCGTATGGTGCCATACCCATCATCTTATACTCATCTCCGTAATGCGGGAAACCGAGCAGCTGAGTGAAAGCTGTATAGAATAATCCGAGTGAATGAGGAAAATCTATAGAATCCAGCACCTCTATCTTGTTGTTGGAAGCATAAGCCGTCATCGTGGTGGAGAAGTCTCCTGATCCGTCTATAGACAGGCAGGCTGCTTCAGAGAAAGGTGATGTGTAATATGCAGATGCCAGGTGACTGCGGTGATGTTCTACGTGAACAATTTTTCCTGCGAAATCACTTACAGGCAGTCCGGAAACTTTTGAAAGCGACTCAGAAAGCTTGTGCACTTTCTTGCTGTTGCCCCATCTGGATTTAATGGCTGCCATACTTCCTCCGGGATGCTTTGCCAGGTACGCCAGTTTATTGATGAACTTAGCTTTCGGGTCGCGGCCGATCACGAAAAAGTTGATATCGTTGTAGGTAAGACCTGCTTCCTTCAGACAGAACTCAATAGCTTTTGCCGGAAATCCTGCCCAGTGTTTCACACGCGTGAAACGCTCCTCCTCAATAGCCACTATCACTTTGCCGTCAATGATAAGTGCTGCTGAAGCGTCTGCATGCCAGGCATTGATTCCTATAATCTTCATCGGGTCTTTCTTTTATTTCGGGGTTACCGGATTAATTATTGCAGCTGCTTTTTTGTTTTTCTCGCTTCTGTCGTACCAGATAATCATCAAAAATATCAACAGATAAGCGACGATGTTGAACCATGTGTGGTGATCAAGTCCGAGTGGCATCGGCCACCCCTTGTTGATTGCCACGAGGAAGAGCATAATTCTGATCATGTTGATGAACCACAGTGCCAGAACGCCTCCCACAATCCACAATATTTTTTTCCGGAGTGTGCCTTTGTTAGCTGCCACAAAGGCTGTCCAGAAACTATATACACCATACCCTACACACGAATAAGCCACAATCACTCCACGTCCGCCATTTATTCTTAGAAGAAAACCCGGCTCCTCATGTGTGGCTATGCCGAATAATCCTAAAATGAAGGCCGGCACCCGAATCAGCGATAATTTAATCCAGCTGACGTAGTCGAGATACTTCTCCACAAACGGGATATGCATCTTCCCTCCCGGGGCTGAAAAGGCTATCATTGCCTGTGTACCAAAATAGAGCACACAGAAAATTCCAAGAAACTTAAGAATGTAATTGAATGGTATTTTCGTTTTCATTAGGGGGATGCTGCAAATATAAAAGTTTACTATGTTATCTCCCCTGTTTCAGGGAATTTTAGGTAAAGCTACTTGTCATATGAGATTCCCTTTTAATGATTCTATAAACACCATGTCACCAACTCTCATTTCAATTAACGTCAAACATGGTTTTATATTTTGCAAGAATTTCGCCGGAATCATAATTCTTTAAAGCAAAATTATAAGCACCATTGCAGAATGTGTTGTACTCTTCGCCGGTCATTCTGAGGAATGATTCTATTGCTTCGATGATTTCTCCCTCCCGTTCGGGATGAATATTGATACCTGACTGATAATCAATAAGTCGTTTCCATGGTGTGTTATGGCTGGTAATCACCGGCCTGCCGGCTGAGAGAGCCTCAAAGAGGGCATGTCCGAAGTTTTCGCTCTCACTGGGGAGGATGAATACGTGATGCTCCTGTAGTACATCCTTGATTTTTGCCGGATCCAATCCGCCATGGAAGGTCACCGTGACGTTATCGGGTAATTCTTCGGCTGCCTCCCGGCATTGCTCTGCATAGGCGGCATCTTTGACCGATCCGTAGATATTATAGGTGATGGTAGAAGTGATGTTGCGCAGGGCGTGAAGCACCAGTAGGTAGTTTTTCATCGGACTGATCAGCCCGATAGACATCATTTTCAGAGAGCCCGTCTCTTTGGCCGGAGAATGGATTTTACCTATGAAAGAAGGAAGGTTTCCGGCCACATAGATTTTTGCGTCTTTACCGAAGTGATGCCTGATGAATGAGGCCTCTTCTTCGTCCGTCGCGTGGAAAGCTACCCTCTTAGGGAAGCCCATGAGTTTAAAGACTTTTATGAAGATTTTCTTCTTGAGAGGTTTCTGTCCGAGTGCCCCCGGATGTAGCATACCTCTGACGGAAACGATCTTCCTCGGCACCTTAGAATAAATAAGCGGTACTAAGGTGTAATATAATGAGTATAAACCTGTTGTAAAGAGAACATCAGGCTGTATTTTTTCAGTTTGCCGGATGAATTCGTCAATAGCATTGCCCTTTGATGCATACCAGATTTGCGTATTTTCATTGAAGCGCGTCCACTGCCCTGGGGTGATATTTTCAAGCGGTGTTTTGTTGATATCCGTACTTCCGGTAAAGATATAGAACTCAGCATCCTTGAAATGCTCCACTAAGTTCGCTATCGAACGGATCGGCCCTCCCGCTCTGTAAGCAGGCAAAAACCAGGGGATAGTTATGAGGATTTTCTTTTTGATGGAGTTTAAATTTGGTTTTCGGGTTCGGGATTCAAGGTTGGTGGTTCGTGGGTAAGAATAAGGCCGCCCCTACAGGGCTTTTTGAATTGTAAATTCTATATCTACCTAAAGATCGTCCCTACGGGACTTTTTTGTTAATCCTTGGCAGGAGGTCTGACTAATAAACATAAATGTCATTCCTTGCTTGACAAGGAATCTCAGGAATTGTTTACCGGAGATGCTGAATCAATCCCGATAGGTATCGGGACAACATGACATATGGGGTACTGTCATTCCGTCCCGAATGTTCGGGACGGAAACTCGTGCAAATGCCACCGCCCATTGAGTGCTCACTGAGCCTGCCGAAGTGCCGAAATGAGGCGGTACGATATTTCAAGGCTTCACTTCGGGGGCCTCAGCGAGCCACTTCATTTTTCTCCGCACGAGTTACAAACTCGCGCGAGTGATTGAGAGGAGAGATTGCGGATCGGGCCCGCAATGACCATTTATTATTGCCCTTCCGTACTTCCACACTGACTGTCATTCCGTCCCGAACGTTCGGGATGACACGGAATCTATTAGTATACAATTGAGATACTGAATCGAGTTCAGCATGACATATGGTGTACTGTCATTCCTTGCTTGACAAGGAATCTTAGAAAAGCCTTTTCTTTGATACTTCCCCCCAGGCGAAACCAATCTTCAATCTTAAACCTTCAACTCCGAACTCCGAACCACTCTCGGCTGAGCCGAGACGAACTACGAACGCACTGCAAGCGTAATCTTCAATCTTCAACCTTCAATCTTCAATCTTAAACCTTCAACTCCGAACCACGAACTACGAACTACAAACCACGAACCGATAAAAG